>NC_012522.1:0-608726 GCF_000010805.1 Rhodococcus opacus B4
CGCGGCGCTGCTCCCGGCGCTCCGCGCCGGGAGACGGGGCGAGTCGCTGCGCTCCCCGCCAGGGAGCCGCTGCGCGGCTCGCAGTGGGTCCACTCCCGTTGCCGACGATCGAGTCGCTTCGCTCCTCTGAGTTTCCGAGATTAGGCTCTCACCAAATATTTTCATCGGCACGTTTGATCCGGTCCCCCACAGACGAACGAGGCTGGGGAGACGGGGTGGTGCGCCCGACCCGCCGCCCACTCGCCTTCCTGTGCCGCTCCATATCATACCCACAGCATACCACCCACCCCCACACAACCCAAAACATCGAAAACCTCAAATCATCCAAATCTATTGATCGACAACAACTTCCGAACCTTACAAGCTGGGGTTTGTGCACAAAACACGTAAAGACCTACTCACCAACTAATTACCGAAACATGTTGCAAATCAACGTCTTTCAAAAACGACTCAAAACCGGACGCAACAGACACCCGCGCGCCCGCCGGAACCCCGGCGCCGCCACTCCCCGAACAGGTCGCCGGCGACCCCCACATCACAAACCGGGGGCATGCCATCACACCAGGTCACAGCACTATTACGCCCACCGGTGCCGAGGTCGCATCGATCCCACCCCTAACCACCTACGCACCGCCCAGAATGGGCAGCAGGGAATTCAGCAGTAGTTCGCGTAGCTCGCGGCGACGCCTGGGAGGGAGCGCGTCATGGTGTTCGAGAGATTCTCCGATCAAGCCCGTCAAGTGGTCGTCCTCGCCGCCGGCGCCGCCCGCACCACCCACCAGAACTGGCGTCGGCACCGAACACCTGCTGGTCGGGATCTTCGAGGCCGGCGGCCGCGGAGCGGCAGCGCTGACCTCGTGGGGTGTCACCGCGCCGGCACTCGAGAGCAAGCTCGAGGGTGCCAGCGCACCGGCAGGCTCCGCCCCTGCCGCAGGGCACATCCCGAACACCGGCGAAGACGAAGAAGGTCCTCGAAGCCAGCCTGCGCCAGACCACCCTGCTCGGGCACGAGAAGATCGGCACCAACCACCTCCTCCTGGCCCTGCTCGACGACCCCGCCTCCACCGGCACTCAAATCCTCACCGACCTCGCATCCCTGCCCATCAGCGAGATGCATGAGCACCTCAGACGCGAACTGGCCCAGCAGCCCACCCCAGGCCCCGCCCACCGCATCCCCATCCGACTCAGCAACGACAAATACACCCGCGCCCACGCCGCCGCCCACACCGCCGGCCAGAACCTCGAAACCTCCGGTCCACGACCGCATCACCGACGCCCTCGAACAACCCGAATAGCAGGTTGACGCAGAAGATCGACATGGTCGACCCACGTCACGGCCGTCGAGAAATGAGTGCACATGCGCTACGAATTCCGCGTCGCCGACCTCTGTCGGACACACTCGCCGAAGCTTTCCCCGAACTACACCGCGCCGCCCTGCCCGACCAGACCCTGTTCTACGGCAACCACGTCCACTTCGGCATACCCTCCGGCACCCTCACCCCGCCTTCGTTTCGGCTCCCGTGCGGCCGCCGACGGGAGCGGAGAGTTTCTGGTTGACCAGCAGATTCAGCGAGACACCCTGCTCCTCGGCCTCGACCGCCAGCGTGCGGTGCACCCGCGGAGAGGTCCGCACGGTAAAGATGCCGCTGTAGGAGCGGTCAGCGATCGGCACGGGCGGCTGCTCGCCGGTACTCGCCATGTCCTCGAGGACGTCGCGGACGACGGCGACGATGCCGTCGAGGGCCTCATTCTGGGTTTCCGCGAGCCAGGACAGCGAGGGGAATTCGGCGACGATGCCGACGAACTCGCTGTCCGGTTCCGACCAGGTCACCCGATAGGTGTAATGCGATCCGTCAGCCATTGTCTGCCTCCTTCACGACCTTGTCGTAAGCGGCGAGGACCTGGTCGACCTGGTAAGGCTTGGCCTTGCCACCTTTGCTCTTCTGAATGTTCACCCGGGGGTCCCCGGGTCACGGCGTCTTGAACACCGCATGCGAAATGCCGTTCTGACGTGGATCCCCGAAGACGTCGCAGCAGAAGTTGAACAGCTCGGTGTAGGTCACGCTCTGCGGACTGGCGCGCATCCTCGCGAGGAATTTCGTCTACTTCGACACGCCGGCATGGTATCACCAGCGATACCACTCGGGAGTGGGCAGCACGAGGCCGCCTCGCGCGCGTGATCCGCCCGATCGCCGAGGTGCGCGGCAACGGTCCCAGGAATAGCTGACCTGAACACGACCGGATCGAAACGGGGACCGCGCGACTAGTCAGGCAGACATGAACCAAATACTTTGTAAACCAATCGTGTTGATCGAGGAGCTTGTCAGTTTCGAGAGTCGGCTGCACTGGAGTCAGTACTCGGCTGCACGGTGGGCGGTGTGGTGAGAAATCGGCACGCCCCCGAGGTTCGCCCGCCGTCCGACGAGCGCATGCGCGAAGGTCGCTTTCTGCAACCACGAGATCCTATCCCGTACTATAGTACGGGTAGACGTACAATAGTGCGTGAGCCTTGAGGCCTTGAGGGAACGGAATTATGGATCTGATTCGGCCGCTGCAGACAGTGACGCCCACGCTTGACGGTGATGTGCTCTCTGCGCTGGCGGCCGCATCTGAGGCGACATTCACGACGGGCCAGTTGCACCGGGTGCTGCACCACCATTCGGAGGAGGGGATACGGAAGGTGTTGCAACGCTTGAGCAAGCAGGGCACGGTGCTGTCTTCGAGGGTGGGAAACGCGTTCGTGTACCAGCTCAATCGTGAGCACCTGGCCTTCCCTCATGTCGTGGGTCTTGCCGACTTGTCTGGCGAGTTCCTGCGCAGGTTGGAGGCGCGGTTGGCCGGCTGGGAGATTCCCCCGGTGTATGCCGCTGTGTTCGGTTCGGCTGCGCGCGGAACGATGACGATCGACAGTGACATCGACATCTTCCTGGTCCGGCCGGACGACGTCGCAGAAGAGGAGTGGGATGAACAGGTGGCGGAGCTGATGGCCGAAGTGACCAGATGGACCGGCAACGATGCGCGGGATCTGCAGTTCGCGCAGAGCGAGATCGCCGGCCGCGGCACGGACGAGCCGGTCCTGCGGGATGTGGTGAAGGAGGGGCTGACGGTGGCCGGTTCACGGGCCGGTTTCACCCGGTTGCTGCGTCGGGGTAATCGGTAATGGGGCGGACGCGGCCGTGTGACCAGGCGGTCCGCCGAGGCCGGCTGAAAAAAGCCGAACAGTTCTTTCACCTGGCCGAGATCGGTCGCGACTTCGCCGACGAGCCGGACGGTGTCGACGATGCGGTCGTGACCTTGTGGGTGCACGCGGGCATCGCAGCCTCGGATGTCATCTGTTGCGCGCGACTGGGTAAGCATGCGCAGGGCGAGGACCACAAGGATGCCGTCACGGTGCTCGGGTCCGTCGACCCGACCACGGCGAAACACCTCAGCGTGCTGCTCGGCCTCAAGACGCGGTCCGGTTACACCGATATGCCGACGAGCCGCACCGAATCGAAGCGCGCCGAACGTGCCGCCGAAGCTCTGATAGAGGCTGCCCGTCGCGCGCACGCTCAGGCCGGAACGTAAGACTCGAAACTGGCGTCATCGGAGTCAAATCAGATCGAGCGAATAGAGCCTCGATCGATCAGTGACCTGAAGCGACGCACCCCGTAAATTCGGGCTGGAGCGGACACTCTGGGCGGGTCCGGGTCCGGGTCCGGCGTGACGTTTCCAGTCGCCGCCACATCGTGGGCGGACTGGTAGACAGACCAGGGGCGGTGGAACGCTCGGATCAGGAGGCCTCGATGCCGCGTCCGTCATCATGGGTGAGTACGACGGCGTCCGCCCTCGGTGGGGTGGCTGTGACCGATCCCGACCATGTTCACGTGGTGGTTACCCTGATCGTCACCGCAGGCGTCTACCGTGAGAGACGCCCTTCATCCGGTATCGCCGCCGATCCGGGCCCCTCCCCTCGCCGAGCCCCTGCCCGTGGAGCAGCCATGGAAATACTAGCCATCATCGTCGCCCTGACCACCGCCATCCTCATCATCCCCGGCGCCTATCTTCTGCTGTGCGCTGTGATACTCGTCGAACAACGTCAACTCGAAGCCGACCACGACCAGTAATGGCCACAGCCGTCTCGACTGCTGGTTCACCAAGGTCGCCATCAAACTCGAAACTCACTGGGGTAGAGGGAGTTTAGATAACTAGTTGACGTAATATTGGTTTTCGGCGCATGGCGGAGGTGGTCACTTTTGCTGCGATCGCGCAGCTGCGAGCACAGAACGCCCCACTGCCGAAGCGAGGAGCGTTCGTTGTGGGTGGGTGGGCGCGCAAGGCTGGAAACCGCTGGATAGGGCTGCCGACAGGGGTGCTTACGCCCCGGAGACCTCCTACACGAACCACTTCCCTCAGCTACTGCCTCGGGCACCCAATTCTGTCGCCGGTGATTGCGTCGACGCAACACCGAAGCAGGTGACCTGCACGGCGGCGGAGCTACGCGGAGGTTCCCCAGACATACGTCGGGCGGCGCCCTTGATGAAGGGGCGCCGCCCGCGAGCACGAACATCTGGTTACCAAGCTGCATGGTTGCGCGGGGTCAAATGTGGCCTCGGCGTCAGAGAACCCCCTCGTCCTGACGCAGGCCCACCGCGCTGAGCCCAGTTAGTGGGCCGTGCTTTTTGCGTCGGTGCCTACAACTCGTGCTGGGTGCCACGACCGAGAGGTGGAATCTTCTCTTCCGGTTCGACCTTGGTCTGCCGTGGATCCGTACCTCAGGTCTACCCCGCATATCCCATTAAGGCAATGGACGTGCATCCGAGCGCCCCGGGCGGGTCGCCGACCTGACCAGTTGGGTGCGACAGACCTCACCCCCGAGGCGTACAAAGGAAAGACACCGATGAGGCACTGCACGGTGGCAACAGAGTCCCCCACCCGCGCGAAATACGTGACTGGTGGAGCGATCTCCTCTCGTCCTACACACCGAGAGGACATCGCATGAGCGTTCTGTGGGTGCCGCGGGCACGATCGGATGCATACTGGGAGAAGTAAATCTGCGAGGAAACACACGCCGGCGAGAATGCCGAAGCGAGTGAATCCACAGCGGCTGCGAAACGCCCGAACCTGGTTGACCACAGCCGTGGGCTCCGCAACGTCGCCGACCCACCTGCGGATCACGGCGAGTAGTCAAGTCACCTCGGGCAGTTCGCGTGCCGGGTTGAGGACCCTTCTGCCCCTGCCCCTTTCGCCCACGCGGGGGATGCTCGCGGTTGCCACCATGGCGGCGAGCACGGCTGCGCCGGCGAGGATCAGGTACGCGTGGGCGTAGCTGCCCGTCCACGCTGACAACGCGGTCCCGGCCCACGGGGCGAGGGCCATGACGATGACGACCGGCGCGGACATCAGCCCGTTGAGGCGCCCGTAATGGGTGGCACCCCACCTGTCGGTGATCGCGGTGGCCTGGATCAGGGTGAAGATCCCGCGGACCAGCCCGGCGCCGATGGCGACCGCGATCAGCGCGACCATCGTGGACACGATCCCGAGCAGCGCGGTGGTGACCGCGGTCGCGGCGAGGATCATCACGATCCGGGTGCGGGCGGTGGTGCGCGCCGCGAGCGGCAGGTAGCCGATGCGGCCGAGGACCTGCCCGGCCCCACCCAACCCCAACGTCAGGGCCGCGAGGGACGGGGAGAAGCCCTGCTCGATCAGCAGCGGCACCAGGTTGAACACCCCGGCGAACGCGGCGAACGCCCCCAAACTCAGTGCGATCACGAGGGCGAGGAACGCCCATGAGCGGGAGGCATCGCGGTGATCGACCGGATGCGTCCCGGTCGGGACGAGTGGGTGCGGCCACCGCCCCCGCAAACCCAGCAGGTGCCCGGGCACGGTGACCACCGCCAAGATGGCGGCGAGCGCGAGATACGTGGCCCGCCAGTCGTACAGGTCCACCAACGCCGCGGTCAGCGGGGCGAACACGGTGCTGGCCAAACCCGCGGCCAGAGTGAGGATCATCAGCGCCTTCACGTAGCCGTCGCCGTACCAGCGGGTCAGCGCTGCGAACGCCGGCGGATACAGCACCGCGCCCATCGCGATCCCGGCGGCGATCCAGCCGGCGTAGAAGATCGGCAGGTTCGGGGCGGCCGCCACGACCAGCAGCGACGGGACGGCGAGGACGGATCCGGCGGTCATCACCGCCCGCGGCCCGATCCGGTCGATGATCCGCCCCACCGGGATCCCGGTCAGGGCGGCGGCAAGCTGGGACAGGGAGAACGCCGCCACGATCACCGGCAGCGACCACCCGGTGTCCGCCGAAATGGACACCGACAGCACCGGAAACGCGTAGTACAGGATGCCCCAGCTGGTGATCTCGGTCAGGCACAGCACCGTCAGGACCCGCCGCAGACCACCCCGATCGAGCGTCGGAGTGGTCTGCGGCAGGGCACTGGTGTCGGCCACCGATTTATCCGCCCGCGCGGGTAGTGGTGAGGCTGATCAGTGCCAGGTCCGGAGCGGGGCAGCACCCAGCGGGGGCATCCACGGCGTCGGCGGGGGTGTCGGGATCGTCGAACACCCCCGCCCCGCCACACACCCCGGTCTCGGGCAACGTGAGCTCGACCCGGGCGGCCGCGTCATGGTCCCCGTCGAGGGTGGCGGCGATGGAGCGGACCTGCTCGTAGCCGGTCATCGCCAGGAACGTCGGGGCGCGGCCGTAGCTCTTCATCCCGGCCAGGAACACATTCGGCTCCGGATGCGAGAGTTCGGCGACGCCGTGTGGGTAGACGGTGCCGCAGGAGTGCACGTTCGGGTCGATCAACGGCGCCAACTGGGTCGGGGCCTGCAGCACCGGGTCGAGGCCGAGGCGGATCTCCGACAACCAGGACAGATCGGGCCGGAACCCGGTGAGCACCACCACCCGATCGACGTCGTCGATGCGGGCACCGGTGTCGGAGACCAACACCACCCGGTCATCGTCGTCGGCGGGTTCGATGGTGGCGGTGCGGAATCCGGGAACCACAGTCAGCAGTCCGGCGTCCAGGGCCGCCTTGGCGCGCAGGCCGAGGGCGCCGCGGGCGGGCAGCTGGTCGTCGTCGCCGCCGCCGAAGGTGGAGCCGACGTCGCCGCGGCGCAGCACCCAGCTGATTCGGGTGCCCGGCGTCTGCTTCTCCAAGTCGGCCAAGGCGACGATGGCGGTCATCGCCGAGTGCCCGCTGCCGGCGATCACGATGTGCTTGCCCGCATACCTCGCTCGCACTGCCTCGTCGGCGAGGTTCGGGACCCGGTACTCGATGACATCGACGGCGTCGCGCTCGCCGAGGGCGGGCAGGCCCTCCCCACCGAGGGGGTTGGGGGTGGTCCAGGTTCCGGAGGCGTCGATGACAGCCTGGGCGGTGATGCGGTCCTCGGTGCCGTCGGCGCGGCGCAGGTGCACCGACAGTGGTTCGGTGTCGCGGCCGGCGTCGACGACCCGGTCGCGGCCGCGGCGGGCCACCCCGACCACCTCGGTGTTCAGCTGCACGATGTCGTCGCCGAGCGCGTTCGCCAAGGGGACCAGGTAGTCGCGGGTCCAGTCCTGGCCGGTCGGGTACGCGTCGTCGTCCGGGGCAATCCAGCCGGTTGCGTCGAGCAGGCGGCGGGCGGCGGGGTCGATCAGTTCACCCCAGCGGGAAAACAGCCGCACGTGATTCCACTCCGCGATCGCCGCACCGGCGCTCTCCCCGCGTTCGAAGACCAGCGCCGTCAGGCCTCGTTCACGCAGCTGTGCGGCGGCGGCGAGGCCGACCGGTCCGGCCCCTACGACGACTACGGGCAAGGTGTTCATCTCGAAAATCCTTCCATCGACGTTCATCGATCCTCTAAGTTGGGAGAGTATCGACATGTGTCGATGAATGCAACCATCGACGTATATCGATATAGTGAACCCATGACTTCCCTGGACATGCCGGACGTCCGCACCGCCGCGGTGGACTCCGTGGATGCGTTGGCGCCGGACGATGCGGCCACCTACGCCGGGTGGTTCGCCTGCCTGGCCGACCCGACCCGAGTCCGGCTGCTGCATCAGGTCGCCTCCCATCCCGCGGGCATCACCGTCGGTGAGTTGGCCGAGGCCCTGGGAATCGGGCAGCCCACCGTCTCGCACCACGTCCGCAAGCTCGCCGACGTCGGATTCGTCACCGCCGAAAAGAACGGCACCAGCACCGTCGTCGTGGTCAACCCGTCCTGCTGCACCGGCCTCCCGCACGCCGCCGATGCGGTGATGGGGGTGCTCACCCCGCGCCCGTGCTGCCCGGACGACCTCCCCGACGACGTGACCGTGCGCCCGATGCGTGAGCAGGACTGGGAGGCGGTGCGCCGGATCTACGGCGAGGGCATCGCCACCCGCACCGCCACCTTCACCACCGAAGTCCCCACCCGGGAAACCCTGGACGCGCAGTGGCTGCCCAGGCATCGGTGGGTCGCCGAGATCGACGACGTCGTGGTCGGCTGGGCGGCGCTGACCCCGACCTCCGGGCGGGACTGCTACCAGGGTGTCGCCGAGAACTCGATCTACGTCGCCGACGGGATGCGCGGGCGCGGCGTCGGCAAGGCCCTGCTGCGCACCCAGGTCATCGCCGCCGACGAGGCAGGTATCTGGACGCTGCAGACCTCGATCTTCCCGGAAAACCGGGCCAGCATCGCCCTGCACCACTCCGCCGGATTCCGCACCATCGGCGTCCGCGAACGCATCGCCCAACTCGACGGCATCTGGCGCGACACCGTCTTCCTCGAACGCCGCAGCGCCCTGACAGTCTGAGAGCACCCGGCGGTCTCACGCATCTTTCGACTTGACCTTCGAGTCGAGTTGAAGGTTTACCGTCGGTGGCATGAGCACGTACAGGATTTCCCAGCTCGCGGAGCTCTCCGCGGTGCCGGCCACGACCCTGCGGTTCTACGAGACCGCGGGCCTGTTGCCCGCGGCGCGGACCGCGTCGGGTTACCGGGTCTACGACGACGCCGCGGTGGACCGGTTGGAGTTCATCTCCTCGGCGAAACATCTCGGGCTGCCGCTCGAGGAAATCCGGGAGCTGCTCGAGGTGTGGGAACAGGGGGTCTGCGCGCACGTGCGGCAGCGGATGCTGCCGATGATCACCGACCGCATCACCGATGCGGACCGCCGGATCGCCGAACTCTCCGCGTTCTCGGCGCACCTGACCCGGGTCCGCACCGAACTGTCGCAGCCGCCGCCGGCGGGGGCCTGCGGACCCGACTGCGGCTGCCTTTCCACCGCCCCGGCGGCACCGGTCGCGGTCGCCTTCACCCGGACCCGACCCGACCCGGTACCGAAGAGCGACGGCAGACCGGAGATGCCGGTGGCCTGCACCCTGGGCGGTGACGAGCAGGGCGAGCGGATCCAGCAGTGGCGGCAGGTGCTGGACTCGGCGACAGGCCGTGAGGACATCGACGGCGGGCTCCGGCTGCGGTTCCCCGCCGACCCGGACCTGGTCGCCGACGTGGCGCGCCTCGCCGCGGCCGAGCAGGGCTGCTGCGCGTTCTTCGACTTCACGATGCAGCTGACTCCCGATGCCCTGGTGTTGAGTGTGCGCGCCCCCGGGGCGGCCGAGCCGCTGGTGACCGAGTTGTTCGGAGTGCGGGCATGACGGCGACCGGCCGACCCGGGGCCGCGCGGTGGAAGGCAGTCGGGGTGGGCGGCGCCGCGGTCGGGGCGTGCGCGGTGTGCTGCGCGGGACCGATCCTGTCGGTCCTGGGCGGACTGACAGCGGCGTTCGCGCTCGGGGCGCTGTGGGTGCCTGCCCTGGCCGTGGTGGCGCTCGTCGCCGCAGTCGCACTGGGCTGGACGCTCCGTCGTCGACGCTCCGCACCCGCGTCCTGCCCGCCCGCGCCGGCCGCGGATCTGCCGATGCCCACAATTCCCGGCGCCCTGGAGGAGCGGACCGCACCCGAGCCACGATGACCGGTCGCCGAACCGGGTGGGCGACAATGACGGCACCCGGGCGGAAGCGAGCGCGGGTGCGGAAACCGAACCGATGAGGGAGACGAGGCAGTGACGCAGCCGCAGGGTGTGGTCGCACGAATGGAACATCACCAGGTGGCGATCTACCTCGCGGCGATGGTCGCCGGCGCCGGGATCGGCTGGGCCGCACCGGCAGCGGGACCCGGTCTCGAGCACGCGATCAACCCGGTCCTCGGTGCGCTGCTGTTTGTGACGTTCCTGCAGGTGCCGGTCGCCGAACTGCTGCGGTCCCTGCGCGACGGCCGGTTCCTGACGGCCATCCTGGCGGTCAACTTCGTGGTCGTTCCGCTCGTTGTCGCCGCGATGTTCACCTTCCTCCCCGCCGATCAGGCCGTGCGGATCGGGGTGCTGCTGGTGTTGCTGTGCCCGTGTGTGGACTACGTGATCGTCTTCTCCGGGCTGGCGGGCGGCAGTAGCCGCCGCCTGCTCGCCGCGACCCCGCTGCTGCTGCTCACCCAGATGCTGCTGCTCCCGGTGTTTCTCGTGCTGTTCCTGGGTTCGGACCTGTCCGACATCGTCGAGGTCGGCCCGTTCGTCACCGCGTTCATCGTCCTGATCGTCATCCCCCTCGCGCTGGCGTGGGCCACCCAGTTCTGGGCGTCGCGTGCGGAATCCGGGCGGAGGACATCGGAGGCGGCGACCTCGCTGATGGTGCCGCTGATGGCCGCCACCCTGCTGGTGGTGGTTGCCTCCCAGGTGCCCAAGCTCGAGGGCCGGGTCGCCGATGTGGCCGCGGTGGTGCCCTTCTACGTGGTGTTCCTGGTGGTGATGGCGTTCGCGGGAATGCTGGTCGCCCGGCTGTTTCGGTTGGACCCGCCGTCCGGGCGGGCGGTGGTGTTCAGCGGAGCCACCCGCAACTCCCTGGTCGTGCTCCCGCTGGCTCTGGCACTGCCCGACCAGCTGGCGGTCGCCGCGGTCGTCGTGGTCACCCAGACCCTGGTCGAGGTCGTCGGCATGGTCGTCTACGTCCGCCTGGTGCCGCGCCTGCTGCCCGCGGCCACGGATACCTCTCCGGCACCGGCCTGAGCCGGACCTGCACTTCCGCCGCCGCTGGCTCGGCTTCACCCAATGGGCGGACAATGAGCCTCGGAGGGTGGGCCACGACGGTCGGTAGGGAGGTTCGCCCATGCCCGAGAAACAGCCGGTGGACCGGGCCGAGATCGCGGCCGACCTCGACCGGGCCCGGCGGACACTGCACGAGCTCCTCGATCACGCCACGGCGGCGGATTTCGAGCGCCGCTCGAACGGCACCCGCTGGACCAACGAACAGCTGCTGTTCCACATGGTGTTCGGCTACATGGTGGTGCGCCGACTGTTGGTGCTGGTCCGGGTCTTCTCCCGGCTGCCCGACCGGGTCGGCCGCGGCTTCGCGCGGGCATTGGACGCGACCACCCCGGTGTTCCACCAGATCAACTACCTCGGCTCGTGCGCGGCGGCCACCGTGTTCGACCGCCGCCGGATGGGCCGGCACTGCGACCGCGTCATCGCCAAGCTGCAGCGCTCCCTGGCCAAGGAGTCTGAGACGAACCTGCGGCGCAGCATGGCGTTCCCGGTGCGGTGGGATCCGTTCTTCGACGAGGTCATGACCGCCGAGCAGGTGTATCGATATCCGGGTAAGCACTTCGACTTCCACCGCGACCAGCTCACCCTCGGCTGAGCACACCGGCACCCCGCCATCAGGTGGTGAGCGCGCCGCCGAAGATTGTCGCCCCGAGCCGGGTGGCGTCGGCGAGGTCGACGACGATGCCGCCGACCTGCGGGTGCTCGTCGGCCCCCGACCGGGCGGTGCCGCGGTCGGTGAAGAAGTTCAAGGTGGTGCAGCACGTGTCCGCGGAGGGGCCGTGCCCGGCGTCTGCGCCGACGAACACCACCACGGTGGCCGGGGTCGCCACCGCGCTCTCACCGTGCACGGTCACGGTGATGTGCTCACCGGTGACCGGGTCGGCCGATTCGATCACCACCTCGGCGGCGAGCATCGCGGACATCCCCAGCGCATCCACAGCGCACATCGCGTACACGCCCGCCCCGCCCCCGATGCGCACCCGGTGCGGGGTCGGCGAGGTGGAGAACGGATAGGCCGAGGCGATCCGCCCGGCCGGATCGAGCCGGATCACGTCCGCAGTGTGCAACCGGGCCAGGACCCGCCGACCTGGCTCACCGAATTCGGCTGCCACCGAGTCCAGTTCGGCGTGCTCGGGTGGCGCTCCGCGGTCGGCGAACGCCCGCAGAATCGCGTAATGGATCGCCCGCTCGGCCGGAGTCCGCGGCCGCGCCGCATCGCGCCATCCACCCAATCCGGCCAGCGGCGATTCCGCCGCAGTACCCGCTGAGCAGCAGCCGCCCCGGCCGTCGGCGGGCTCGTCCGCCGTGTCGGCCGCCGCCGCGTGCAGCGCCTGCCGCAACGCCGCCACCGACGGGGCGCCTCCGACCCCGCCACCCTCGGCGGGATAGAGCCGGCAGGACACACTCGGCACCAGCCCGGGCGCGGCAAAAGGGTCCGCGCCGTCGACGAGCAGGGTGGGTGAGCCGGTCATGCCGGCGTCGGCGGCGACCGCCGGGTCATCGATCACCCGATGCGAGATCTCCACCTCGGACTGCTGTCCTGCCAGAACATTCTCGAGCCGTTGCTCGAGCAACGCCACGTGGGGGCAACCGGGAACCTGCAGGATTTCCAGCCTCATCGGTCATCTCCTTCGGTGTGCAGGGTGTGCAGCAGCGGGCAGCACCGGTCGGTGCGTGGCCGCTCGCACGTGGCGACGAGATCGGAGAGGGACCGCTGCATGCGTTGCAGGTCGGCGATCTTCTCGGCCAGCTGAGCGAGCTTGGCCTCGGCGAGTTCCCGCGCCGTATTGCAGTCATCCGGTCCGCCCTCGGCCAGATGCAACAGGTCCTCGATCTCGTCGAGGCTGAACCCGTGCCCCTGAGCCCGTTTGACGAATCGGACCACCGCCACGGCGTCGGCCGGATACGCCCGATACCCGGCCGGCGACCGCGGCGGCGGCGTCAACAGGCCGCGGCGCTCGTAGTACCGCAGCGTCTGCACATTCACCCCGGTGCGGGCGGCGACCTCACTGCTACGCATGCCGCCATTCTCAACCCCGTACCCCACTACCGAGTCAAGTCCGCACACGTCTGACGTCGACCTCGCATGGGGGCGTTCACCGATGTTCGTTTGCCTCCTGATTCGACCTCTGTCAATATCGACGTATGTCGAAACAAGAGGTGTCGGAGAGCGGTGCCTGCTGCTCACCCCTGGCACGCGAACCCCTGACCGAGGACTGGGCCGGGGATCTCGCCCGGATGTTCAAGGCGCTCGGTGACCCGGTCCGCCTTCGCCTGCTGTCGCTGATCGCCTCCCATGCCGGCGGCGAGGCCTGCGTGTGCGACATCTCCGCCACGATCGACCTATCCCAGCCGACGATCTCCCATCACCTGAAGGTGCTGCGCGCCGCCGGCCTGCTGGACTGCGAGCGTCGCGGCACCTGGGTGTACTACTGGGTGATCCCGTCGGCGCTGCAGCAGCTGTCCGCTGTGCTGCTGACCGAGAGCGGACCGGTCGTCCCGTCCGAGACCTGCACCTCCACGGAGGTTCCGGCATGAGCGAGGAAACCACCACCGATCACCCCGCCGTCGTCGGCAAACTCTCCACCCTCGACCGGTTCCTGCCGGTGTGGATCGGCGTCGCCATGGTCGGCGGACTGCTCCTCGGCCGGATGATTCCCGGGCTCGGGGACGCCCTGAGCGCCGTCGAGATCGACGGCATCTCGTTGCCGATCGCCCTCGGCCTGCTGATCATGATGTACCCGGTGCTCGCCAAGGTCCGCTACGACCGACTCGACACCGTCACCGGCGACCGCAAACTGCTCATCGGATCATTGGTGCTGAACTGGGTGCTCGGACCCGCCCTGATGTTCGCCCTGGCCTGGCTGCTGCTGCCGGATCTGCCCGAGTACCGCACCGGGCTGATCATCGTCGGCCTGGCCCGCTGCATCGCCATGGTCATCATCTGGAACGACCTCGCCTGCGGTGACCGCGAGGCCGCCGCCGTGCTGGTCGCGATCAACTCGGTGTTCCAGGTGATCATGTTCGCCGTCCTCGGCTGGTTCTACCTGTCCGTGCTGCCCGGCTGGCTCGGCCTCGAGCAGACCACCATCGACACCTCCCCGTGGCAGATCGCGAAGTCGGTGCTCATCTTCCTGGGCATCCCCCTGCTCGCCGGCTACCTCACCCGCCGCTTCGGCGAAAAAGCCAAGGGCCGCACCTGGTACGAAACCAAGTTCATCCCGAAGATCGGGCCCTGGGCGCTGTACGGCCTGCTGTTCACGATCGTGATCCTCTTCGCCCTGCAGGGCGACCGGATCACCTCCCAGCCGTGGGACGTCGTCCGGATCGCGGTCCCGCTGCTGGCGTACTTCGCGATCATGTGGGGCGGCGGCTACGCCCTCGGCGCGACCATGGGCCTCGGGTATGAGCGCACCACCACCCTGGCGTTCACCGCCGCGGGCAACAACTTCGAACTCGCCATCGCCGTCGCCATCGCCACCTACGGCGCCACTTCCGGGCAGGCCCTGGCCGGTGTCGTCGGACCGCTGATCGAGGTCCCCGTCCTCGTCGGGCTGGTCTACGTGTCCCTGGCGCTGCGCACACGGTTCACCCATTCCGCTGGTTTCACCGACACCCCCGCATCCGCATCTGTGACGAAGGAGTCCTGATGTCCGAGAACCCGCTCGATGAGGAACTGCGCTCCCAGGTCCATCGGGCGCAGCCGGAACTGTTGATGCCGCAGGCGGTCCTGTCCCGCACCGCGGAGGATCTGGCCGCCAAGTACACCGGGGTGTTCTCCCCGCAGACGGTGGAGCGGTACGTCTTCGAGTCCTACACCGCGCTGCGCCGGACCGCGAGGGTGCACACGCACCTGACCACCTTGGCGGGCCGGTTCGCCGCCGACCGGCTCACCGCCCTGGCCCAATCCCGCGGTGCGGCACCGAAGGATGTGCCGGAGGTGCTGTTCGTCTGTGTCCACAACGCCGGCCGCTCCCAGATGGCCGCCGCCCTGCTCGATCACCACGCGCAGGGGCGGGTGCATGTTCGTTCCGCCGGCTCGGCACCGATCCACGCGATCAACCCGACCGTGGCCGAGGCGATGACCGAACTCGGTCTGGACCTGGGCGCCGAGTACCCCAAGCCGCTGACCGACGACGTCGTCGCCGCCGCGGACGTGGTGGTCTCGATGGGCTGCGGCGACGCCTGCGCGGTCTACCCCGGTAAGCGATACCTGGACTGGGCCCTCGACGACCCCGAAGGCCAACCCCTCGAGGCGGTGCGGGTGATCCGCGACGATCTCGACACCCGGGTGCGACAGCTGCTGCGCGAGCTCACCACCGTCCCCGCCTGACCGAACCGGCCGGGCCCACCGACGTTCTGTTCACGTTCCCCCGAAAGGACCTCCGTTCATGTCCACCACCCCGAGCGTGTTGTTCGTCTGCGTCCATAACGCCGGCCGCTCCCAGATGGCCGCCGGATTCCTCACCCACCTCGCCGGTGATCAGATCGAGGTCCGCTCCGCCGGATCCGCCCCAGCCGATCAGGTGAACCCGGCCGCCGTCGAGGCGATGGCAGAACTCGGCATCGACATCAGCGCCGAGTCCCCGAAGATTCTCACCGTCGACGCGGTACAGGCCTCCGACGTGGTCATCACCATGGGCTGCGGTGACACCTGCCCGGTCTTCCCCGGCACAAGCTACCGGGACTGGGTCCTCGAGGATCCGGCCGGTCAGGGCGTCGACGCGGTCCGCCCGATCCGTGACGAGATCAAGGCCAAGGTGCAGGCGCTGATCGCCGAACTCGTCCCCGCCACCGCCTGAGAGACGGAGACGAGACGATGAGCACACCCTCCGTGTTGTTCGTGTGCGTGAAGAACGGCGGCAAGTCCCAGATGGCCGCCGGACTGATGCGCAAGGCCGCCCGTGACACCGTCGAGGTGTATTCGGCCGGCACCAAACCCGGCACCGCCGTCAACGCCCTCTCCGCCGAATCTCTGCTCGAGGTGGGTGTCGACATCACCGGGGAGACCCCGAAGCTGATCGACCCGCAACTGGTCCGCGACGTCGATCTGGTGGTCACCCTGGGCCGCGAGGCCCGCGTCGACCCGGTGGACGGCACCCGGTTCGAGAACTGGGACACCATTGAGCCGTCCGAGCGCGGCATCGACGGGATCGAGCGGATGCGGCTGGTCCGCGACGACATCACCGCCCGCGTGAATCAGCTCGCCGCCCAACTCCGCACCACCCACCAGTCCTGAGATCGGCCGAGGAGAACACCATGAGCACCATCGAAATTTTCGAACCCGCCCTGTGCTGCAACACCGGCGTCTGCGGCGACGACGTCGACCAGGCGCTGGTCACCTTCTCCGCCGACATGGACTGGGTCCGCTCCCAGGGCGGGGACATCGCCCGGTTCAACCTGGCCAGCGAACCCCTCGCGTTCGCCGAGCGCGAACCCGTCAAGGGGTTCCTTCAGGTCGCCGGATCCGAGGGCCTGCCGCTGGTGCTGGTGGACGGGGTGACCGCGCAGACCGGCCGCTACCCCGACCGCGCCCAGCTCGCCAAGTGGGCCGGCATCGGCACCGACACCCCGTACGCAGGCGCACCGGCCGGGATCTCCACGCTCGGGCTCACCGACACCACCGACGCCGGGTCCTGCTGCGCCCCCACCGACACCGGCAGCACCAGCTGCTGCTGAAAGGCTTTGAACCGCTCATGAAGTTTCTTCTCGCCCCGCCCCGCTTCCTGTTCTTCACCGGTAAGGGCGGGGTCGGGAAGACCTCGATCGCCTGCGCCACCGCCATCACGCTTGCCCGCGCGGGCAAGCGGGTGCTGCTGGTGAGCACCGACCCGGCCTCCAACGTCGGGCAGGTCTTCGGGCTGACCATCGGCAACACCGTCACCGAAGTCCTCACCGTTCCGGGCCTGTCGGCCTTGGAGATCGACCCCGAGCAGGCCGCCGACGCCTACCGGGAACGCATCATCGGACCCGTCCGCGGGCTGTTACCGGAGAAGGAACTGGCGTCGATCACCGAGCAACTGTCCGGGTCGTGCACCACCGAGATCGCCTCGTTCAACGAGTTCACCGCCCTGCTCACCGACCACGACACCCTTGCAGACTTCGATCACGTGCTCTTCGACACCGCCCCCACCGGGCACACCATCCGGCTGCTGCAACTGCCCGGGTCGTGGACCGACTTCCTGAACGAGGGCAAGGGCGACGCGTCCTGCCTGGGCCCGATGTCCGGGCTCGACAAGCAGCGCAGCATCTACGAGGGCGCCGTCGCCGCCCTCGCCGACCCGCAGCGCACCCGGCTGGTGCTGGTCGCCCGGGCGCAGCGGTCCCCGCTCGCCGAGATCGCCCGCACCCACACCGAACTCGCCGACATCGGTCTCACCCGTCAACATGTGGTGATCAACGGTGTCCTGCCCACCCCCACCGGTGGGGACGAGTTGGCCGCCGCCATTCACCAGCGGGAGCAGGCCGCGCTCGCCGACCTGCCCACCGAACTGGCCGGGCTGCCGCTCGACCTGGTCGAGCTCAAGGCCACCAACATGGTCGGCATCAGCGCACTCGAGGGCCTGTTCACCACGAACCCCGACACCCCGCAGCCGGACTCGGCGCCCGCCCCCGCGGTGCCGGAGGCACCGCTGTCCGCTCTGGTCGACGAACTCGCCGACGACGGGCACGGCCTGATCATGTGTATGGGCAAGGGTGGGGTCGGCAAGACCACCCTCGCCGCCGCAATTGCTGTCGCCCTCGCCCAGCGTGGCCACCAGGTGCACCTGACCACCACCGACCCGGCTGCGCATCTGACCGACACCCTCGACGGAAACCTCGCGGGCCTGACCGTGTCGCGGATCGACCCCGCCGAGGCCACCGACGCGTACCGGCAGCGGGTGCTGGCCACCAAGGGCGCCGCCCTCGACGAGCAAGGCCGCGCCACCCTCGCCGAGGACCTGGCCTCCCCGTGCACCGAGGAGGTCGCCGTCTTCCAGGCGTTCTCCCGGATCATCCACGAATCACGGAGGAAGTTCGTGGTCGTCGACACCGCCCCCACCGGCCACACCCTGCTCCTGCTCGACGCCACCGGGTCCTACCACCGGGAGATCGCCCGGCAGATGGGTGACAACTCGAATTTCACCACCCCGTTGATGCGGTTGCAGAACCCGCAGGAGACGAAGGTTCTGCTGGTCACCCTCGCCGAAACCACCCCCCGCCTCGAGGCCGAAGGCCTGCAGACCGACCTGCAGCGCGCCGGGATTGCGCCGTGGGCGTGGGTGGTCAACAACTCCCTCGCCGCCGCGGCACCGACGTCGCCGTTGCTGCGGCAACGGGCCGCGACCGAACTCGAGGAGATCGGCGCCGTCACCGCAGCGCACCCCCGGTTCTCGGTGGTGCCGAAACTGGCCACCGACCCGGTCGGGGTCGATGCGCTCACGGCGATGGTCGGAGCTGCGCAGACGATGCCGGTGAACTGACCCCACGGTGGTGGTGCCGATCCCACCACTTTGGGGCGGCTGACTGCCCATCCTCGACGAAGCGCGCTCCGAACGCGGGTTTGAGCCAGAGGGTGTCGCGCGCGTGGGGAGAGCCTGCTCGGCGTGCATGCGTTCATGGACGAATTCCGCACAGGCGAGGCCACCGCACAGCGGCGCGGCACGGGCTACTGATAGATGTCGGGGATGCCGTCGTGGTTCATGTCGGCGGTTTCGCGGTCGGCGATGCGACGGTAGGCCCGATTCCGTAGCCGCAGCAGGATCGCGGCGAGCAGGGCGGCGGTGAGGGTGCCGGTGAGCACCCCGATCTTGACGTGATCGCTGCGCAGGACGTCTCCGGCGAAGGCGAGTTCCCCGATGAGCAGCGAGACGGTGAATCCGATGCCGCCGAGCATGGCCACCGCGATCACGTCCAGCCAGCTCAGATCCTCGTCGAGCTCGGCTCGGGTGAATTTCGCGATCAGCACGCTCATCCCGGTGATGCCCACGACCTTGCCGATGACCAGGCCGGCGACGATCCCGAGGGCGACCCGGTCGCCGAGGGTGTCGACGAATCCGTCCAGGCCGCCGATGGTGACCCCGGCGGCGAAGAACGCGAAGACCGGCACCGCGAACCCCGCGGACAGCGGCCGGATGCGGTGTTCGAAGTGTTCGGCCAAACCTGGGCCGGCGTCGGGCCCGCCGGCGGCGGCGCTGCGCACCACCGGGACGGTGAACCCGAGCAACACTCCGGCGATGGTGGCGTGCACCCCGGATTCGTGCACCAGCCACCACGTCGCCGCCGCCAACGGCAGCAGAATCCAGAACGACCGGATCCGTTTCTGAACCGCGAAACCGAACGCCGCCAAAGGAATCAGCGCCAAACCGAGGTAGGTGAAGTCGAGATCGTCGGTATAGAAGATCGCGATGACCGTGACCGCGAGGAGGTCGTCGACGACGGCGAGGGTAAGCAGGAATGTGCGCAGCGCGGCCGGCAGGTGCGTGCCGATGACGGCCAGGATCGCGACCGCGAACGCGATGTCGGTGGCGGTGGGGATCGCCCACCCGTTCAACGCGCCGCCGCCGGTGCCGAGGTTGATCGCGACGAAGATCAGGGCCGGGGCGATCATGCCGCCGATCGCGGCCATCACCGGCAGCGCGGCCCGGCGCGGATCACGCAGGTCGCCGGCGACGAATTCGCGTTTGAGTTCGAGACCGACGACGAAGAAGAAGATCGCCAGCAACCCGTCGGCGGCCCAGGTGCCCAGGGTCAGATTCAGGTGCAGGCTGGGCGGGCCGACCGTCACCTCGCGCAGCGAGTGATAGGCGTCCGACCAGGGGGTGTTGGCCCAGATCAGGGCGGCGGCCGCGGCGATCAGCAACAGGACACCGCCGACGGTTTCCTTGCGGAGAATTTCCGCGACTCGCGCGGTCTCCGGCCAGGACCCGCGGGAGAGCAACGGCAGACGGGACAAGGGTGCGTTCATCACTGACTTTCGGCTGGGCGCACCCACCTCTCAGGGTGAGTGCGCAGACAACGACCCGCGGCACGGGGCGGTTCGCACGAGGGCAGGCGAGAGATCCACGACACGGGTGCGGTGCAGCACACGTCGATCGGTGATCGGCGCGTGTGGTGTGTGGACGGGTCAGTGAGCTGAGGGTGGGCAGCCGGCGAGTTTGCCGTGCGCGTTCGTTCCCCACGAGGTGGTGTATCCGTTGGTGCCGCCCGGGCGCAGGTTCTCCTCGAAGAACACCATCGACGGCTCGTGGAACGTGCCCGGGGTGCCCACGGCCGCCGACACATCCGAGTGCGCGAGCGCAGCATCCGACCCGCTCCGGGCGGTCGCATACTTGAGCTGCACGATCATCATTCTACGGGCGCAGTCCCGTACCGCGGCGTGCGGCATCGACGGTCTCGGAACCCTCTGAAACTCAGGGCTCGTCGACCACTGCCGCGGCGGCTGTCTCGCCGGCGGCGTGGTCGGCGAGCAGCGCGGTCAGCTCCTCGGCGTAGGCGACCTGTTTGCGCAGTTTGCGGCAGCTCTCCTCCGCCCGGGTGTGGCAGTCGGTCACGAACGCCTGCGCCGCGACTCGGTCGTGACCGGATCCGGTGGTGTCGAGGATGTCGAGGGAGTCGAGGAGCTGGCGCATCTCGTCGAGGGTGAAGCCCAGCGGTTTCATCCGCCGGATCACCAGCAGCCGCTGGACGTCGGCGTCGGTGTAGAGCCGGAAGCCGCCGGCGCTGCGTTCGGACGGGGTGACCAGGCCGACCTCGTCGTAGTGGCGGATGGTTTTGATCGACAGTTCGGTGCGTTCGGCGACCTCACCGATCTGCATGTGCCGATCCGTCGACACCTCGACGCGACCTGTCATCTCGTCACTCCTCCGCCTGTCCCTGCTTTCCGGACCATGATGTCAGTGACCGGCGCCCATCTGCCCGCTCAGGCGCACGTGCCGCTCGGAGGAGGCCGCGTTCAAACCGACGATGGTGACGGTCTTGCCCTTGGCAGCGTATTTGGTGGTGATCGCGTCGAGGGTCGCGACGGTGGAGGCGTCCCAGATGTGCGAGTCGGACAGGTCGATGACCACGTTTTCCGGGTCTCCGACGTAGTCGAACTGGTAGATCAGGTCGTTGCTGGAGGCGAAGAACAGTTCGCCGCGGACGGCGTAAACGCGGGTGTTCTCGTCGGGGTGGGCGATATCGACGACCTCGGTCAGATGCGCGACCCGGCGGGCGAAGAGCACCATCGCGGTGATCACGCCGACGATCACCCCATAGGCGAGGTTGTGGGTGGCGACGGTGACCGCGACGGTCGCGAGCATGACGGTGGTTTCGCTGCGGGGCATGCGCCGCAACGTCTTCGGGGCGATGGAGTGCCAGTCCATGGTGCCGACCGAGACCATGATCATCACCGCGACGAGGGCGGCCATCGGGATCAACGCGACCACGTCGCCGAGGCCGACGACGAGGATCAGCAGGAACACCCCGGCCAGGAAGGTGGAGATGCGGGTGCGGGCCCCGGAGACCTTGACGTTGATCATGGTCTGGCCGATCATCGCGCAGCCGCCCATACCGCCGAACAGGCCGGTGACCAGGTTCGCGATGCCCTGTCCCCAGCCCTCGCGGGTCTTGTCCGAGTGGGTGTCGGTGATGTCGTCGACCAGCTTGGCGGTCATCAACGATTCGAGCAGCCCGACCAGTGCCATCGCCAACGCGTAGGGGGCGATGATCGAGAGGGTGTCCATGGTGAACGGCACGTCCGGGATCAGCCAGGACGGCAGGCTCGAGGGGAGTTCGCCCTCGTCGCCGACGTTCGGGACGTTGAGCGCGAAGAGCACGGTCGCCGCGGTGAGCAGCACGATCGCCACCAGCGGCGCCGGCACCACGGTGGTGACCTTCGGCAGCAGCACCATGATCAGCAGCCCGACCGCGACCATCGGGTACACCAGGACGGGGACGTCGATCAGGTGCGGCAACTGGGCGGTGAAGATCAAGATCGCCAGGGCGTTGACGAAGCCGACCATCACACTGCGCGGGACGAACCGCATCAGTTTCGCCACCCCGAGCAGACTCAGGACGATCTGCAGCACCCCGGCCAACAGGACGGCGGCGATCAGGTAGTCCAACCCGTATTCGCGTGAGAGCGGGGCCACGACCAGGGCGATCGCCCCGGTGGCCGCGGAGATCATCGCGGGACGACCACCGACGATCGCGATGGTCACCGCCATCGTGAACGAGGCGAACAACCCGACACGCGGATCGACCCCGGCGATGATCGAGAACGAGATCGCCTCCGGGATCAGCGCCAGTGCGACCACCACACCAGCAAGAATCTCGGTCTTCAACCGGCGTGGTGACCGCAGGGCGGCCCGGACCGAGACGTCCTCGGGCGGCAAATCGAGTTGTACTGGCATCAAAAAGCTCCGTTCGCACCCGACGCACACACGGATGCCTAGACATCGACGCCCGACCGGCGTCACAAAGGATCGAGCGGCAACCACAGCCGAAGCACCACTGCTCACGACCGGCCCACGCAGAAAGACTGCGTCGGCAGCACCGAAACACCGAGACTCTACCCTAACGGGAGGGTAGAGTGCGAATTGGCTCGGCCGGAGGCCGGTCGGTGTCGACGGTTGGCGATACGGGCGGGCACACGGTCATCTCGTTCCGGCGACCTGTTGGTCTCGCAGTACGTTGGGCGGATGAGAAACCGTCGGCGCCGGTGCGCAGTGCGATGAGCTCACCTGCCAGGGACTCGGTCGGCGCCGGCATATCGTCGGCGCGTAGGTCGCTGCCATGGGCGGTGTCCACCGGGGCCTCGATCGGTGTGCTCGGCGGCATGATCGGTCTCGGCGGTGCCGAGTTCCGGTTGCCGGTGTTGATCGGATTGTTCGGTTTCGTCGCCTTGCAAGCCGTGATCGTGAACAAGGCGATGAGCCTGATTGTGGTCCTCACCGCGCTCCCGGCCAGGCTCATGTCGGTTCCGTATGCCGACCTGGTCCCGCACTGGTCTGTCGTGGTCAACCTGCTGTGCGGCAGTCTCGTCGGCGCCTGGGTGGGGGCGACCTGGGCGACGAAAATGCGGTCGGCCACGCTCTACAAGGTTCTGGCCGTGCTGCTGGTGGTGATCGCGATCGCGTTGGGGGCGAGCCACTTCGGTGAACTCGGCACACTCGACCTCGGCCCGCTCTCCCGGACGATCGCCGGGTTGATCGCCGGATTCGGCATCGGGGTCGTCGCGGCGTTGATGGGTGTGGCGGGCGGTGAACTCCTCATCCCGACGATCGTGCTTCTCTACGGGGTGGACATCAAGATCGCCGGGAGTTTGTCGTTGGCGGTGTCCTTGCCGACGATGCTGGTGGCCTTTGCCCGCTACAGCCGAGATCGGAGCTTCGGCGTGCTGAAGGCGAACGGGCGCTTCGTGATCGCGATGTCCCTCGGGTCGATCATCGGAACCGTGATCGGCGGCTTGTTGCTCGGGGTGGTGCCGGAGACCGTGCTGATCCCGCTGCTGATGTTGCTGTTGCTGGCATCGGCGGTCAAGGTGTGGCGGCACCACTGACCGTCACCCCACGGCGTCCCCCATCGTCGATGTCGGCCACGCACCGCTCTCACCCCGCAACAGGGACGAGCAGGACGGGGCGGCGGGCGTGGTGGACCAGTTTCGAGGACACCGATTCGCCGAGGAACCGCTCGAACAGGGACATCACACCGCCGCGGGAGGTGCCGATGATGATCATCAGGGCGTCGTTGGCTTCGGCGATCGTGGTCAGCAGCTGTGCCGGGTTTCCTTCCCGCGAGTAGTAGGTCCAGTTCCCGGGCAGGGTGGCCAGCATGGTGCAGGCCTCGGTGCGCTCGGCTTCGACGGCGTCGGCGAAGCGTTGTTCCCAGTCGTCGCGGTCGGGTTCGACCGGCATGTCGTCGACGTCGACGATGTGGGCGACGTGCAGAAAAGCATCGAGTCGGCCGGCGAGGTCCATCGCGTAGGTCAGGGCGGCGTGGCTGGCGGGATGCCGGTCAAAGCCGACGACCAGATGGCACACCGCGGGTTGCGGGGCGGTGGGTCCGTCCACGCGCAGCGGGGTGCGCCAGTCCCGCAGATTGTCCCGGGTGGCGTGGTGATTTTCCTTCTTGGTCATTGCTCTTCTCCTCACACCGAAGCCAGAGCGAGACCGGCACCGCCGGCGATGACAGTCACCGTCAGGGTGCCGACCGCGTTCGCGATCCCGGCGGCGTATTTCTGGCGTTGAATCAGCCGCACGGTCTCGAAACTCGCGGTGCTGAAGGTGGTGTACCCGCCGCAGAAGCCCACACCCACAATCAGCTGAATTTCCCGCGGAACACCGTGGAAGAGGATCAGGCCGGTGACGAACCCGAGGAGCAGCGACCCGGTCACGTTGATCGTCGCCGTCGCCCAGGGGAATTCCGACGCCTTCCGGTGTTTGATCGCCCCGTCGATCACGAACCGGGCGATCGCCCCGGCACTGCCTGCGCAGGCGATCCACAACATCACCATCGCTCGGCCTCCGTGCGCCGCGACCGAAGTTGCGCACCGACCGCGATCCCGGCGGTGGTGGCCACCAAACCCACCAGCACGGTGCCGGCCGCGTAGCTGCCGGCCTCCCACCACTGGTGGCTACGCAACAGCAGATCGGTGTCGACGGCGAGGGTGCTGTAGGTGGTGAACGAGCCGAGGACCCCGGTGCCCACCCCCAGGCGCACGCGTTGGCGCCACCGGTCGTCCGGGCCGAGGCGGGTCAGTGCCTCGAGCAGAAGCCCGAGCAGGAACGCCCCGACTATGTTGATCGCGAACGTGGTCACCGGCCAGCCACCCGCGGCCTGGGGAAACCACACCCCGAACTGGTAGCGCAGCGGGGCGCCGATCAGCCCGCCGGCACCGACCGCGGCGATCGCGGCCGGGCGCACGTGCAGCGGGCCCGGGGTGCGAGGCGCGGTGTCGGGATCGACCGGCAGGGTGGGATTCGGGTCGCGGCGACCGTCCACGGGCAGACTCCTTCCACAAAAGGGAAAGGAGCCATCAGCCCGGGGCGGTTCAGACAACCCCTTCGCAGGGCGGTCTCGGCGGAGATCCATCGCCGCCACGAGCATAACCTGAGCCGACACCTGGCCGGCGGTTCTGGTCTCCCACGACGCGGTCAACCGAGGCCCTGCTGGCCCACTGGATCCCACTCTCACCGACATCGGGCACCGCACCGCCTGCCGGAACCAAACTCACCTACCGACGGCGCCTGGCACGTCGCGACCTCTATGACCAGAAACCGCCCTGACCGTTCGCGGGGGTGAGTCGATCCCGCCCCGGCGGTCCGGTGACCCGGTTCAGCCCTCTGGGCTCATCCGGGCACGGCGGACAGGGTCGGGGGCTCGCCCTCCTCCTCGGGGTACAGGATTGCGTGTTCGGGTCGGATCTGCCCGTCGCGGGAGGCCGCCTGATGGTTGCCGAGGGCAGCCAGGTTCACCACGACCATGTTGTTGTCGATCGGGTCCTTGTCCCGGCCGAGTCCGTCGATCACGGCCCGGTATCCGTCGCCGTCGAGGACCGCCTGATAGCGGTGGTGGAAATGACCGTGCCACAACCGGATCGGCTGCACACCGTCGACGATTCCGCGCAACACCTGACGGTGGTGTTCGGAGGCGGCGACCGCCTCGGCAGGGAACCCGTATCGGTCCCGCTCCATCCCGGGAACCGCGATCCCCGCCGGGCAGTCGTGGCAGAACATCGCATCCACACCCTGACCGCCGTCGGTGATGCTGCGGGCCTGCTCAGCGGTGATCTCCTCCTGCGGCCACCACGTCACCTGCGGCGTCCGCAGGAAAGTGTCGATCGAATGCGCACCACCGACGGCCAGACACCGGGTGTTCCCCCACCGCCACCTCAGGCCCCGCGGCAGGTGCACGATCCGCTGCCGCAGGTACCGCAACCCGTCCGCGGCGACGGGCTGGGCCAGCAGCCAGTCGAAGTTCTCGTGGTTGCCGTCGACGAATCCGAGCACCAGATGATGCTGGGCGAGCGCGCGGTCGAGCGCGTTCAGATAGTCGGGCTTGAAGTTGAACCCGAAGTCACCGAGATGAATCACCACATCGGCGTTGCGCCTGCGGGCGTGCGCGATGGCTTCCACTGCGTAGTCGGTGTTGGCGTGCCAATCCCCGGCCAGCGCCACCCGCTTCGGGGTGCATAGAAAACGTGGGATGTGTCGATGGAGGGTCATGGCGGGCACCTACCTTTGCGCATGCGTCGTGCGAAGGTAGGGACCGTTGGCGGAATCACTCCGCAGTTGGATGGCGAGCCCCTCCGCCACTGCACTACCACTCCGATGCTACTCACCAGGATCGCTTCACCGGGTGACGGTCAATTCTGTCGAGAATCGTTGGTTATCCGTCAACCGCTACTAAATGCAAAAATCGCCCGGAAAGGGCGTCGGCAGCCCGTGCCGAGAAACTATGTCAAAAAACCCCAGCCGGGGTGTTGTCGACACATGATGATCGGCCACGCCACGGGTCTCCACCGCAGACCAGCACCCCGACCACCAGGTCGATGCGCCGCGCCGCGCCGGCGTGGCAGCCGAGAACATCCACATCGACCACGCGGGCGGGGCGAAGGCCTCACGTCCCCAACTCGATCTGGTGCTGCAGCGGCTCCGCGGGGACGACGTCCTGGTGATCACGCGGCTGGACCGGCTCGGTCGGTCGATGTTGCACCTGATCACTCTCGGCGCCGACCTGCGCGAGCGCGGCATCGGTCTGAAGGTCCTCGAGCAGGGCATCGATACCGCCACCGCAGAGGGCCGCGCCATGTTCGGGACGCTGTCGGTCCTGGCCGAGTTCCAGCGCGAGCTGATCGTCGCCAATACCCGTGACGGACTGGCCGCCGCCCGCGCCCGCGGCCGGAAGGGTGGCCGTCCTTCGAAGCTCAGCCCGGACCAGATTGAACTCGCCCAACGTCTGTACGACGCAGGCGATCACACCGTCGTCCAGATCGCGGACATGCTGAAAGTGCCGCGGACCACGGTGTATGGGCATCTGGACAAGAAGGCTCGTCGACCTCCACATGCAGCGCCGTCCGAGCCCACGCCACCTGTTCGGTCCTCTCGCATCTGCCCGACGTGCGGGCACGAACCCACCACTCGCGCCGAGGCAGCGCATCAACGCGCCGACCTCGCGGTGACCTGGCTTCATCCTGATCCCCAACACCGTGGAACGCTGATCAGTCGACACCACTGTCGGCACTGCGAACCAGGGCAACCGGCATTCGATATCGCCTGCAGCATTTGTGGCGACGGACCCATCCTCGCCGGCGCGCTCGCAGAAGAGGCGCGGCACTGCGACCTGACCAAGCCGGTCGAACGATGGCTCACCGCAGCGGGATGGACCGTTGCACCGGGCCTCTCGTGCCCGGACCACGCATCCCGCGGGCGTCGATGAAGCGCAGCCGGGACGAGACCGCTGACTGCTAGGAATCGGCCGGGACCAGAAACTTCGTCTGGACGCTGAACGGATAGGTGCCCGGACTGGCGAGCAAGGACTCGATGAGTGCATGGCCGTCCTCATCGATGGAGAGAATTTTGATTTTGAACTTCGAGACCCCTTGCGGGTGCAGCATCACCGTGTCCCCAGGCGCCAAAAGCGTGCGAGTTCGTCGATTCTCGGTCATCCGGCACGTCGAACTCGTACGAGTTCGACGTAAATCGCGCCGAGAATGGGCGAGATTGTCGAGGCGCGAGGCGCGAGGCGCGAGGCGCGAGGCGCGAGGCGCGAGGCGCGAGGCGCGAGGCGCGAGGCGCGGCGCGATCCGCGTCGGGTGATCCGTCTGGACGATCATGTCGCTGCGGTAGGCGCGGAGATCTGGTCTGTCGGGCGCGCTGGGCGATGACGGTCGGGCCGCCAGGTGAGCAGCAGCGCGACGGCGAGGAGTAGTTCGGCGACGTCGCCTCCGTAGTACATCAGCTCCCCGGCTCCCTGACGCTGGTCGGGTGGGACGGGGATCTGGACGAAGAGCCCGGCGTACATCAGTTGGGAGATCACGGCATGTCCGGCGATCGCGACACCGAGCACCACCAGCCGGACCGGGACCGACGGGCGGTGGGGGGCGGGGTCCGGGCCGGCGATGACCCAGGCGAACAGGTAGCCGGCCAGCAGGAAATGGGTGTGCACGAGCAGGTGCAAGGCCTCGTCGGTGGTGGTCGCGGTGTAGAGCGGGGTGAAGTACAGGGCGGCGAGTCCGCCGACGGAGAGGGTCAGGGCCACGACGGGGTGGGCGAGCAAATGTGCCGGGCGTGACCGCAGCACCCGGCCGATCGGGCGGCCGTGTCTCGGTGGAATCGAACGCAGCAGCAGGGTGATCGGTGCGCCGAGGACCAACCCGAGTGGTGCGTACATTCCCAGCAGCAGGTGTTGGTGCATGTGGCCGCGGAAGTCGCCGACCGGGTACGGGGACAGGGTTGGGGTGACGGCCAGCGCGAGCAGGGCGATGCCGGTGAGAAAGCTGGCGCTCCGCCAGATGCTCCAGCCGCGGGCCTCGCGGCGCCGCCGCACAGCGAGGACGAGATAGCCGGCGGCCACGGCGGCGATCAGGAGCAGGGCCACGACGGTGCCCGACCCGAGGGTGCCGGTGGTGTGCGCGTCGTGTGCGGAGATCATCGCGGGGCGGTGGTGTCCGCACTCGGTTGCGCCGGTGCGGCGCTGTGTTGCAGCAGCCATCCGCCGGCGACGAGGACGGCCCCGAGGGCGAGGAAGCCGAGGTCCCACCAGAGTTGGTGGTCGCCGCCGCGGACGTGGTGGATGCCGAGGAGGTGATGGTCGATCACGCCTTCGACGAGGTTGAACAGGCCCCAGCCGACCAGCACCCATCCCCAGAGGACCCGCGACGCCCAGATCCGGCCGTGCGAGTGCGTGACGCGGGAGTACAGCAGCCCGAGGCCGATGAGGACCGCCAGCCAGGTGAAGGTGTGGAACAGCCCGTCCCAGACGGTGTTGATCTCGAGTCCGTGCACGGTGTCGGCCGGGTAGGTGTCGATTCCGACGTTGTCGGTGTCGGTGCTGGTGAGCATGTGGTGCCATTGCAGCAGTTGGTGCAGCAGGATCCCGTCGACGAAGCCGCCGAGTCCGATGCCGAGGATGATGCCGGGCAACCCGATTCCCCGGGCGGGGATGGCGGTCGTCTCACGTTGGGGTGCGACCATGTCGTTCATCCTTTGGGTCGGCGCTTGCTGGCGGTGCCCGGGCGATGGGTGGAGACGTTCCCGCCCGGGGGTGTTCGGGCGGCTAGGTGGTGCTGGTGAGGTCGGTGTCGTTTGCGTTGTCGAATTCGTCGTTGATCAGCACGGTGGTGCGGTCGGGTCGGTCGATCATCGAGGCGGCGACGGAGGCGCGGTAGCCGGAGGCGCAGTGCACCCAGATCTCGCGGTTGGGGAGGGTGCTCTGTCGGTCGGCGAGTTCGTGGAGTGGAATGTTGATCGCCCCGTCGATGTGGCTGTCGTCGTATTCGTTGCGTTGCCGGACGTCGAGGACGGTGATGTCCTTCTCGCGCAGCGCCTCTGAGAGGGCGGCGAAGTCGGCTACCCGGTAGGACCGCAGTGCGGTGCCGGCGACGAGGGTGTGGATTTCGCCGACCGCGGCGCCGTCGAGGTCGTCGATGCCGATGCGGACCAGTTCGCGGCGGGCGTCGGCGACCTGGTCTTCGTTGTCGCCGATCAGGGTCAAAGGTGCACCCCAGGTGTAGAGCCAGCCGAGGTAGGTGACGAACGAGTCCGACAGTTCGAAGCCGAGGGTCCCGCCGAGGTGGCCGGCGGCGAAGGCGGTGCGCTCGCGCAGGTCCACCACCCATTCGCCGTCCTCGATGCGGCGGCGCAGCTCGTCCGGGTCGACGGGTTTGGGCAGTGACAAATCGACCGGGGGCGGCCCTTCGGTGTTGAGCACGCCCATGTGGGCGTAGTAGGCGGGGTAGTCGGCGAGGCCGGCGAGGAGTTCGTCGACGTAGCTCTGCTCGTCCCGGGTCAGCGCCGGGTTGGTCTTGCTCTGTTCGCCGACGGTGGAGGAGTCCCCGGTGGCGGGGGTGGCGGCGCAGAAGCTGCCGAACCCGTGGGTGGGGTACACCTCGGTGTCCGGGGGCAGCTCGTCGGCGAGGCGGCGCACCGAGTGGTACTGGGCGTGGGTCAGTTCCTCGGTGTGCTCCTTGCCGAGGAGGTCGGTGCGGCCGGTGGTGCCGAAGAGCATCGATCCGCCGGTGAAGACGCCGCGGATGCCGCCGGTGGTCTCCCGCAGCACGTAGCTGACGTGGTGGTGGGTGTGGCCGGGGGTGTGCAGGACCTGCAGGAGGATCGGGCCGGCGTCGATGAGGTCACCGTCGGACACGGCTCGCCGCTGATAGCCGACGTCGTCACCGGTGGGGACGACGTACTCGGCGCCGGTGGTGCGGGAGAGTTCGAGGCCGCCGGTGACGTAGTCGTTGTGGATGTGGGTTTCGAGGACGTGGGTGATCCGCACGCCGCGGTCGCGGGCCAGGGCCAGTACCCGGTCGATGTCGCGTTGCGGGTCGACGACGACGCCGACGGCGCCGTCGCTGATCAGGTAGCTGCGATCGCCCAGGCTCGAGGTCTCGATGATCGACACGTCCATTTCTCGTACCTTCCTCACATGTTCTCTGGTGTTCGCATACCCGGGAGGGCATAGGTGAAACGGTGTGGTGGTCGGCTCCCGCCCTCGTCAGCGGAGAAGGATCGTGTCGACCAGCACATATGCGGCGACGACGAAGACGAGATAAGCGAACCACCGTTGCAGCCGGTCGGTGTCGACCCTGGTGCCGAAATGACTGGCGATCAGGGACCCGGCGATCGCGGTGCCGGCGAACGCGGCGGTGATCGCCCAGTCGATGCTCGCGCCGCTCAGGTGTGAGATGAGACCGGCCGCGGAGTTCGCGACGATGATGACCAGGGAGGTGCCGATCGCGACCGGCATCTCGAGGCCGAGCATCAGCACCAGTGCGGGGATGATCAGGAAGCCGCCGCCGACACCGAACAGGCCGGTCAGAAAGCCCACCAGGGCCGCGGCGGGGATGGATCGGGGGGCGCAGCGGCGCCAGTCGATCCCCGAGTCCCCGACCTCGCAGGCGGTGCCGGTGTCACCACGATCCATCAGCATCCGGATCCCGGCGACGATCATCACCGCGGCGAAACCGATCATGACCACCGGTTGCGGCAGCAGGCGCCCGACCGCGCTGCCGGCGAAGGTGGCGGGAATGCCGCAGGCGGCGAATACCCCGGCCATGCGCCAATTCACCTGGTGTTCCCGAATTTTCGGGATGGCTCCGACGAGGGAGGCGACACCGATGACGATCAGGGAGATCGGGATGGCCTCCTCGAGGCCCAGTCCGAGGCCGAAGACCAGGGCCGGGACCGCCAGAATTGATCCGCCGCCGCCGAGGAGTCCGAGCAGCACGCCGATGATCGCTCCGAGGGCGAGCGCGACGGTCAGAGTCACCGATCCTCCTTTCCGTCAACGGGAATGGGCAGGTGCGGTGTCAGTCCTTCGCTGCGCCCGCGCCCAAGGAGTCGATGGCGGCCTGCAATGCGGCGGTGGCGTCGTCGGCGACGCCGCCGAGTCCGGGTTGGTCGGCCACCTGGACCATCACCTGCGGGTTCATCGCATCGATCAGCACCGCACCCGGATTATTCGGGTCGGCGCGGACGACGACGTTGCACGGCAGCAGCAGCCCGATCTGCCGGTCCACGGTGACCGCGCGGTGCGCGAGCGGCGGATTGCAGGCACCGAGGATCAGGTAGTCCTCCATGTCCTCACCCAGCTTCGCCTTCAGGGTGGCCTTCATGTCGATCTCGGTGAGCACACCGAAACCCTGATCGGCCAGGGCCTTGCGGGTGCGGTCCACCGCGTCGGCGAACGAGGTGTGCAGGGTGGTCGACAGTGCGAGTGTCATGAGCGTGTTCTGCCTTTCCGTCGAGTACTAGGGGTGAGCGGTGGCGGTCGGCGCCGGTCAGCGCCCCGCGGGGGCGGGACACGACGCGGTGCGGCGCGGCACACCGAGGCGCCGGAGCAGCAGGCTCGCCGGGCACCATCCCACCGCGCCGAACAGCAGCAGGTTGGCGCCGACGAACCCGGTGAGCAGCAGCCACCCCGACGAGAACACCAGTGTCAGCGCCAGACTCGCGAGCACCACCGTGCCGGCCAGCAACGGGACCACCCGCTCGATCGTCCATCGGGGGGCGTGCAGTGCGTCGGTCATGGTTGCCTCTCCGGTCGGTGGATCTGCACGGGTGTCTCAGGCGAGCGCGAGGAACAGTTTCTCGAGCTCGGCCTCGGTCATCGGCTCCTTGCCTTCCGGGGCTTCCCCGGTCAGGCATTCGCGCAGGCCGGTGGCGACGATCTTGAACCCGGCCTTGTCCAGGGCGCGGGAGACCGCGGCGAGCTGGGTGACGACGTCCTTGCAGTCGCGGCCCTGCTCGATCATCGAAATCACGCCGGCGAGCTGCCCGTGGGCGCGGCGGAGCCGGTTGAGTACCAATGCGATGCTGTCTTCGTCGCCGACCATGGCGGTTTCCTTTCCTAGACCTCCTATCACTGTACCCCCGGGGGTATCGTCTCGGGGGTTGCCCGACTGCGCCGGCCCACCCCGCACCGGCGCTTTAGTGCGAGAAGCTGATGTTCGGCAGGACCTTGCGCAGCCAGGCCGGTGACCACCACGCGGCGTGCCCGGTCAACCGCAACAGCACCGGCAGCAGCACCAACCGGATCAGCACCGCATCGAGCAGCACCGCGACACCGAGGATGATGCCCATCTCCTTCGGCGGCAACGGATCCGCGAGGGCGAAGGTGAAGAACACCGCCACCATCACCGCGGCCGCAGCGAAGATCACCCGACCCGAATGCGCCAGACCGTCGACGTGCGCGACCTTCGGATCCCCCGACCGTTCATAGTGCTCCTTCGCCGTGGCCAGCAGGAACACGGTGTAGTCCATGGCGATCGCGAAGATCATCGCGAAGAAGAACACCGGCCCCCACCCGTCCAGGAAGCCCTGCGGGGTGAAACCGAGCAGGCTCGCACCGTGACCGTCCTGGAAGATCAGCTTCGCGACCCCGAACGCGGCGGCGGTCGAGAGCAGGCTGACCACCGTGCCGAGGACCGCGATCAACGGGGCCTGCAACGCCACCAGCAACAGCACGAACCCCAGAATCAGGATGATGCCGACGATCAGCGGAAGGTAGTCGTTCAGCGCCTGCTGCAGATCCAGGTTCTCCGCCGGAGCCCCGCCGACCACCGCGCCGTCGGGCAGGCCGGCGCGCAGGGCGTCGACAATCGTGCCCATCTGCCCGTCGGAAGGGTCGACGGTCGGCATGGCTTGGAGCATCACATAGTCGCTGCCATCGGGTGCAGGCTGCGGCGGGGTGACCATGGCGATGCCGTCCGTCGCCGCGGCCGCCGCGGCGGCATCGGTGCCCTCGCCGGCGGGGCCGATGATCTGCAGCATCCCCGGTGCGCCCTCACCCATCTGGGCCTGGACGAGTTCGTAGCCCTGGCGGACCGGGGCATCGGTGGGGACGACCTCGATCGAGGGCATCGCCACCTTCAGCCCGAGCACCGGGGCCGCCAGGGCGATCAGCACCAGCAGGGAACCGATCGCGAACGGCCACGGGTGTCGGTGCAGCAGCTCACCCCAGGCGGCGAACCGCGGCGAACGGTGCTGTTGCCGCTTGGCGTAGGGCAGGGACCCGGCGTTGACTCGGCCGCCGAGTGCGCCCAGCACCGCGGGCAGCAGCGTCATCGACGCCACCAGCACGAAGAACACCGCCAGCATGATCCCGACCGCCATCGTCCGCACCGCCGGCGCGGGAACCAGGAGCACCGCAGACAAGCTGACCAGCACCGTGATTCCGGACAGCACCACGGCCTTACCCGCGGTGTCCATCGTTTCGGCCACCGCCGCTCGCGGGCCACCGCCGTTCGTCAGTGCGTCCCGGAACCGGGCGACGATGAACAGTGCATAGTCGATACCGAGGGCGAGGGCGAACATCATCGCGAAGTTCATCGCCCACACCGAGATCGGGGTGATCTCGTTGAGCAACACCAGCCCACCGGCCGAAGCGACGAGCCCGGCCAGGGTCAGCAGCAGGGGCAGTCCAGCGGCGACCAGCGAGCCGAACGCGAGCACCATGATCGCCAACGTCACCGGCCAGGAGAACAATTCGGCCTGAATCATCGCGTCGTGGTTGGCCTTGTTGAAATCGCTCCACAGCGCGGACGCCCCGGTCGGGTACACCTCGATCCCGTCCCCGGTCAGCGCGGTCAGCGCGGCTTTGTGGTCGTCGACGGCCTTGACCATCTCGTCGGTGCTCGCGTTCGCGCCGGCGATCAGGATGCCGGTGTGCCCGTCCGGGCTGATCGACATCCCCGGCTGCGGTGCGATCACCGCGCCGAACCGGGGGTCGCCCGCGAAGACGGCCCCGACCTCGCCGAGCGTCTGTTGCATCTGTGGGCCGTCGATGGTTTGGGTGTCCGAGTGCACCACCACCTGCACGGCGGCGGAGGAGTTGCCGCCGAAGTGCTGCTGCGCGAGTTCGCGGACCTGCACCGATTCGGAGCCGTTGGCCTGCCACCCGGCGCCGGCCAGGGAGCTGAACACCGACGGCGCCGCGGCGCCGAGCACGACCAGCAGGATCAACCAGATGCCGAACACCCATTTCGCGTGCCCGGCCATGGCCGCGCCCATCCGGCCGAGGACACCACCGGCGGTGATCGTGTCGGCGGGCGGGGCGTCGCCGCCCAATGCCGTACTGCGGGTCATACGAATGCTCCTCGAGGTGATGTCGGAGGGAAGGTGCTGGTCAGTCCGGGCGGCGGGTCTGCTGCAGGTGACGGGCTCAGGATCCGTCGCCCCTGTCGAGGGGCCGGCCGTGGGCGGCCCAGCCGGAGGTGCCCCCGGCGACCGAGACCGCGCCGCGGCCGGCGGCCTCGACGATCCGGGCCCCCTCGCGGCTGCGGTTGCCGGACGCGCAGATCACGTAGACGACCTCCCCCGCGGGAATCTCCGCGGTGCGGGCGGCGAGTTGCCCGAGCGGCATCAGCAACGCCCCCGGAACGTGTCCGTCGACGTACTCCCACCGCTCGCGCACATCCACGACCGGAACGCCGTCGGCCCAGCGCACGGCGAATTCATCGAGGTCTACCTCACGCATCTCCAACTCCTTCATACCCGAGGGGGTATCTCCGAGGACTTCCCCACCGTACCCCAGGGGGTATACCCGGGCGCAAGTGTCGACCGCACCGCGCAGGCCCACGTCAGTTCGCGTGCAGGTGCACCCGCGCCCAGGAATTGTTGGCGTAACCCTTCGGATTCCACAGTGCCGCAGCAGATTCGGGTTGCATGGCACCGGTGGTGTCCCAGGCCCGGGCGGTGATCGTCACCGGACCGGCAACGGTGGCGCACAGCGACCACAGCCGCCACGACCACGGGCTCTGCTCCGGCTCGAGGTCCGCCTGACACCACGTGCGGCCACCATCGAGAGACACATCGACCCGGGCGACGCCGCGGTCGTCGCCGGCGAACGCATAACCCCGCACTGTCAGCGGCCCGGCCGGCACGGTGGCACCGTCGTCGGGTTCGAGGATGTCGCAGTTCAACGCGACCGAAGACAGCGAGATCCCGTCCCCGGGGCCGGCGGTGTCCGGGTCGGCGTCGGGCGGCAGGATCCGGTAGGCGGTGGCCTGGAAGTAGTTGTCCGACGGGTGCGGCTGCACGGTGATCCCGGTGACCCATTTGCCGCTGCGGGCACCGATATAGCCGGGCACCACCACCCGGACCGGACCGCCGTGCACCCGCGGTAACGGTGCGGAGTTCATCTCCCACGCCAGCAGCACCTCATCCGACCGCGCCTTCGCCGCCGGGATCGAGCTGCCGTACGGCTGCGGCGGGTCGGCCAGAGAGGAGACATCCGGGGCGGTGAACGCCACATGCAGGTCGTCACCGGTATGGGCGCCCGCCGCATCCAGCACATCGCACAGCCGAACACCCCGCCACTCCGCGGTCGAGGTCGCACACGGACCCCACGGATCCTCGCCGGGGATTTCCCGGACCTCGGCGAGACCGGCCCGCCGTTACCGGCGCACTGCAGTGTCGCCACGACACTGCGTGGGATGAATCGGCTGGTCAGCTCGTCGAAGGTCAGGGTCAGGTCCTGCCCGACCAGGCCCGTGACCACCAGCCGCCACTCCCGCCGTTCGATGTCCGGGACGGGCCCGTGATTGCGGCTGTAGAAGGTATCGATCGCGGTGATCGCGCCCTCGGCAAGTGCCGACCGGGACGGTTCCGCATTGAAAGGCGCACGGTCATGGACAACGAAGCCGTCGCGCTTACCCCACACCCGCCCGCCCCCTTCCTTGATGGCCTCGCCGCTGCCCCGTCGTGCAGCTGTACCCAGCTACCGGGTGGGATACACCGGAAGCGGTCGCAGGCGAGTTCATACCCGAGGGGGCGCGCCCAAAGCCCTACCCGTTGACTCCGGGGACGCGCCAGTCGACGTCCAACAAACCAGAGTCAGCCGATGCGCATCGAAAATGGGCGTCGCGGAGCAACAACCACACAAGTCGCGGGTGTCCGAGTTCGCTAGTCCGGTAAAGCACGTCGAACGGCAGGAAGGTGACCGGTACCTGCCGACGCAGGGTGGTGGTCGGGCGCAGGGTGTTCGCCCGCTTCTGCAGGCGTGCGAACGAAGGCCGACCTTGCGTGAGGGCGACGATTTCACCGTCGAAGACGATGCGCCCGTGACCACCGAATGCCTCGGTCAGCGCCTCGGTCACCTCCGGGTAGGAGGAAGTGACAACGTTGAGGTTGCGGGTCCACAGCACCGGATGCGCGCCACCGACCCCAGCTAATAGGCGGAAGCCGTCGTACTTCATTTCGGCTGCCCACCCGTCCATTTCCACCGGTGGTTCACCCGGTGTGGCCAGCATCGGCGTGATCAGCCGATTCCCAGCTCCGCTCATCGGACGCTCCCGGTCTGGAGGGACCGCGGTGGATCAGGGCAGGCGTTCGTCCAGACGGGCCATCGCGGTGTCGGCGAGGTGCGCTGTCCACGACCCCAGCTCACGTGTGCCCACTCGCATCACGCTACCGGCAATCACAACTCCCACCAGGGCCCCGAGGAGAAAACTGGCCGGGCCGAGCGAGAAGCATTTCTGCGTTCGTCACTTCATCGCGTCGGCGACCAGACGGACGCCGGTCGTGGCGGAAGGGTAGCGCTCCTGAACCGCTGGTGACCCACCTCGTCATCATGCGAGCTGCCGATAGATGCGGCCCCATTCCGCTTCGTACGACACAGGATCAAGGTTCGCCGTGTCGAGGGCATCGAGTTCGGTTGCAATCTCCTCCAGCCGGGCCATCTCCCCTCCTACACTTCCTGGCCGCGCGTAGATGCGGAGGCATCGCGTGTCCTTGTTGACGCCGGAAGTGGCCAGGGCGATGCCGGCCCAGAGCGCGATGAGCACGGCAATTGCCATCGCAGCTCCGAGAACCCCGAGGACAATGCCAGCGACGACGAGGACCGCCAGGTATCCGAGGAGTCCCACCCAGGTCGTTCCGAGCTTGCGCAGATGCATCAAGGTTCGCTCGCGCGACGTCACGCCTGGCGGGTAGATCGAGAGCGTTGCCCGGATGGACCGCTGCTGCTGCGCGATCTGCAGCGGGGTGACATCCACGCGTCCCCACCGTGACGACGTCGGAATGCCTTCAGTGATGGCCTGGAGCACTGAGATCCGACGTGCAGGCCGCCGAGTCATTGGTGTGTCCTCATTGGTGCCCGTCATAGCCATAGCCTCCTCCTCGCCTCTGACACCGGAATCCACGATCACGGCCCGCCGTGCTCACAAGCCTCTCCCCCCCTTTGGCAATTCGTTGTTCTTGAATCTGTGAATGCTGCGAAAAGTGTGGCGCCTCCTCGTTGGAGGCGTCCCCGCTCGGCACGTACTGGACTCTGCGTTCGGGCGCGGTGTGCCGCCACTTGCGGGAGAGAACGAGACGGGCGGCCCCTACGCCCGCGACCGCCAGGATCCCCAGTGCCAGCCAGCTTTCGATGCTCATGAAGTCCCCTTCTCGACGTGACACGAAATGGGGGACGTGTCATTTCCCCAGGTCAATTTCATGTTGACCGATGCTCCGCTCTCCCCTACTCGGGTTCGGCGTGGGAGGGGCTGAGGTGCACGATCTGGGTATCGCCGGCGGGCGTCTTGGTGGTCGGGTCGATCCGGACCGTTCGGCGGCGGGCGAGAGCGTCGTGGCTGAGCCCGGGCGCGAACATCAGTTTCTTGCGTCGCGCGGTGTCGCTCTCGGCCGCTGGCGTGGTGGCGGCCAGTGGTAGCAGGTCCTCAGCGCGATGCAGTCGCGACGCCAGCGGCGGAGGGTTGTCCGCCGGGTTCATCCCCGTCCGTGAGAGGAGTGTGACGCGGGCGAAGAGGGCATCAGTGACCGCGGTGCGCCACGGTTCGTCGATGACACGGTTGGCGGGAATCGTAGCGGATCAGGCGCCCACGCCGGTCGCCGACGACGCTAGAGGACGGGACGGCGGATGTGATGCCAGTTACTTTCAAGCGATACCCTTCGGTATCGTTCGCCGTGTCGCTACCATCAATAGCACACCCTTTACCACCTCTTTAGAGGTGACAGAGTGTGGATCATCCGGGTTGCCCCGGTCCCACCGATGTCGAGCCCAGGCATCAAATGCACCGACACGCCCTGCGGACGTGGTGTCGTACCGATCACAGTCCCGGACCCAGGTCTGTCACTGCCGCTACCCGACTGCCGCCTCCCGGGCATCAGAAGTGACACCGCGATGTGTCGAGGGGTCATGTCGCACAACACCTTCGGATGAAGAAGCTACAACCGTGGTTGTTTCCCGGGAGGCCACGCCAACCCACACCGATCCGCCTGGCACACCGCGGCAACAAGCCCAGGCCCGCCAGCCACGCACGCTCCGCCCTTACCGACGGATCGGCCCACCGCACCACTCCGAAAGCGACCCACCCCGCTGTGCCTGATCATTTCCACCACTCCCCCGACCGGGACTGGCCACACCGCGCGTCCTGCCGCGGCACCGACACCAACCTGTTCTTCTCCCCCGACGGTGAACGCGGCAACGTCCGCGCCCGGCGTGAGCGCGCCGCCAAACAGATCTGCCAGGACTGCCCCGTACTCGCACAGTGCCGCGCCCACGCCCTCACCACCACCGAGACCTACGGCATCTGGGGTGGCATGTCCGAAACCGAGCGCACCCGCCACACCCGACGCACCCGCGTCCCGGCCCGCCACCGCGACGCCACACCCGCTCCGGCACCACAACCACCACCGCTCTACCTGCTCGCGCACGTGACGAACGCGTGCGCGGCGAAACCGGTACCGCCCGTCACGGCTCCGCCCTCAGAACCTGCGAACGTGTCTCCGTAAACCGGCAGACGGCGCTCCTGAAGTTCCTATCCTCGACAACGGACTTTCTCCCGCAAAGGAGTGACCATGAGCGGAACGATCGAATCATCCCCTCACGACGGTGCCCGTGTGCTCGTCGTGATCCTCTCCGCGGTGGCGGCGGTCGTGGGTTCGATCATCGGCTCGGGGGCGCTGGTGGGAACCCCGATCTCCCAGGTCGCCGACGGCGCCCTCGCCGCCGACGCCACCGCAGTGGCCCCCGGCGGGCCCGCGTTCTCCATCTGGACCCTGATCTACCTCGGGTTCCTCGCGCTCGCGATCTGGCAGGCACTGCCCGCGCACCGCACCGATCCTCGGCAACGCCGCGCCGGGTGGTGGCTCGCCGCGGCGATGATCCTCAACGCCGCATGGATAGCCTGCGTGCAGTTCGAACAACTGTGGCTCAGCGTTTTGACCATTCTCGCGTTACTCGCGGTGCTGGTCGTCGTGTTTCACATCCTGACCAACACGAAGCCGTCCAGTCGTGCCGAGGCGATCGTCGTCGACGCCACCGCGTTCGTATACCTCGGCTGGGTCTGCGTCGCGGTGGTCGCCAACATCGCCGCCGCCCTGGCCGCCGCCGAGATCGATCCGTTCGCTCTCGGCGCCGATACCTGGGCCGTGCTCGTCCTTACCGCAGTCGCCCTGGTCGCCGTCGTCCTCGCCGTCGCCGGTCACGGACGCTTCACCGTCACAGCAGCCATCGTCTGGGGCCTCGTATGGATCGCCGTCGCGCGGACCACCGGCGACGGATTCACCTCACAGCCCGCCGCCATCGCCGCGCTGACGGCCGCCGCGCTGGCCATCGCCGCCACCGCGATCGCCCGACTACCCCGCGCACGTTCCGGCGAGGCCAGCGTCACGAAACCGTGATCGCGTGCAGCGCAGTCACGCTGGTCGAACGGTGGACACCCCCGGACACCCCCATCAACGCCCCAGGCACTGTCGCAGAGCGGGATAGGCCCGGAACCGTGTCATCTACTCGACACGGTGCTCGAACTCGCTCGGGCGATAGCAACGCCATCGCCCGGGCCGCGCTCCCCTCCCAGCGCCGGTCGATCTCGACACCGCCGCCATCTTGCCGACCTTGGCCGTCGCGGCACCGCGGACGGCGACATCTCCGATTGCACCATCGCCCGCCGCGACACCATCGAGGACCGCGGCCATCTGGTATTGCCCACCTTCGGCCACACCACCGCACTCCACAGCCGACCCGGCGGCGGCGATACTGCAACGACGCCTCAACGGCGACATCCGTCATCACCGAAACCGAGCATCATGGTCGAATGGGCTTTCAACAAGGCTGACACAGTGGCGCGCGGTGGCCACCTGCTACGACAAACTCGCCCTCACTTACCCAGCCGGATTCCTCCTTGCGAGCATCGCCGAGTGGCTCAAGCCATTAGGAAACATGGCCCAACTGGACTACCGAGGGTGCCCAATGGTTCGGCCTGCCGGGCCGTCTCAGAAGTGCTTGCAGGGCCGCGGTGCCGCCGATTCCTCCGGCGAGCAACCCCAGCAGCAGTGCCACGTTGGTGTACATGTCAAACCTCCCTTCGGGTGTGGTGACGGTCGGAAATGCTTCGACGGGCTTGACTGACCCCGTGGCGTAGTCGAATGATGGGCGGAGCCCTCACTACTTCGCTGTGCCCGCTGTCGTCACGGATGCCTCTGCGAAAGTCCCCGGGCGCCGGCGCGGCTTAGCGTCGCGAGCGTTAGCCTTGGACCGCAGGGGGTTGCCTGTCTTGGCCACACGACGTCCGACAAGAGTCAGCATCGGTCGAGGAATTCCGACATCCTTCACCGGCATGCCTGTCACATAGCCTTCCTTGAAGAGATAGTTCGAGGCGTCGTACACCTCGTCGTCGCTGAGCGGCGACGCTGCCCATCCGACTTCTTCCCCGATGGCATCCGCGTCCAGGATCGGGCTGCGATAACCCTCCGTTGTCTTGGCAAGAAGCCAACGCAGGACAGCGTCACGAACCGCCCACTGACGATCGGTAGCTGCACTCACATTTCAGTCCTCCAGTAGATGCCGTCGATACCGTTGATTCCTGATTGCACCATAGCCGTCGGCAAAGAATAGGCAAGCATCGAACTATTCTGCGCGTCTTAGGATTTCAGAACACACCCGGTTGATACTGCAAGACGATGCTACGGGCATCATTGAGGCGCAGGGCATCTCGCGCGGGAACAGACCGGTGACGACGTTCTGGCCGATCCCGCCGTCACCGTCGACGCACTCCGAACCGGCCCTTTGCACGTGACACGGTAGACGTGCCGCTCCCTCAAAAATGCCGCTGAACTGGACTTATTTCTTTTCTTGGGTATGGTCGAGGTCAGTTCGCGGTTGCCGATTCGGAAAGGACCGACAATGGCTGACAAGTCCGCCGTCAAGAGTTCAAAACAGTCCGCACGTGCCCTCAAGGAGCGCCGGGCGGAGAAGAGAGCGAAGGCCCTCGAATCGACTCAGTTCATTCGAAAGCGTAAGAGCTGACGTCATCCTGGAGCATCGCCACCTCCCCCGCCATCCTCTTCACTGCCTGAGGGTGCGAATGTCGCACCCGAAGCTCGGCCAAGAAAGCCGACTCGCCCCATCACGGACTAGCAATTTCGGGTTCCAGCTACTTGGGGTGAGGACCTCGCCGGGCTTCCTTCTTTCCGCTCATATACAGAATCGGAAAAGGACACGGAGCGCTGAAGAATTGTCTGGAAGTACGGCGAAAGTCATTGGTCCGCATCCGCGTGAGACCTATCGGGGGGTCAACTTCCGGCGCACTTTAGTGCCGGGTGTGGGATCGACGGAAACGAGTGGTGACGATGCGAGTGTTGAACGTGATGCAGCGACCGGTTCGAGTGGTGCGCCAATCCGACAGTATGCGCACGGCCGCAGTGCTACTGGCCGAGTACGGGTTCGCGGCGGTGCCGGTGGTCGACGACCACGACCGGCTGGTTGGGATGTTGAACAGCGGAGACGTGTTGCGGGCCGGTACCGCGTCCTCGGAGACGGTGGGCGAGGTGATGACTGCACCCGCCGTTGCTGCGCCGATGTATCAATATGTGGCCGATGTGAGCAAGATGCTACTTCACCAGGGACTACGCAGTCTGCCGGTCGTGGATATCGACGGTCGGGTAGTGGGCATCCTCAGCCGCAGTGACGTGGTGCGGCTGATGCTCAAACCGGACGAGACGATCGCCGTGGGCGCGCAACGCCGCCTCGACGACTACACCGGGGACGGACGCTGGCACGTGACGGTCGAGGAGGGCTGCGTCACCCTCGCAGGCCCGTTCGCAGACGAATCCGAACGCCGCATCGCGATCGCGTTGAGCAAGACCGTACCGGGCACCCGCATGGTGTCCATTGCCGCTGGAGAATAGGCGGTGGTCGATGAGGCATAACCTCATTGACCACAGCGCGCCGCGGTGATCACTGCACCGCGGCAACTCAGTGCGCGATGAGGGTGCTTCGGCATCGCCCCGACGCTGAGTGATCCGCCCGCGGCCACGGCCGACCTGGCTGTGGCCGAAAGCACTTTGGTCGCGGCTCCTGCCGTGACGCTGCGCCGCACGCACGGCCCACCCCGCGCCGAGCGGCCCGGAGGCCGAGAAAGAGAGAACAAGGAATGTATCGATCACGCACGCCCGCCGCCGCAATCCACAGATCCTTCGCCCACGGCGGATCGATGAGCACCCGCCAGATCAAGGCCCACCTCGAGGTGATGTTCGCCCCCGAGACCGATCACGGCACCCCGCCCGAAAACGCCGGTTCAGTTTTCGCACACCAGCTCAGCGAGGCTGAGGAGAACACGGCTCTGCCTCTCGCAGACATTGCCTGAGATCGCAGAGCGCCCGGACATCCCGCAGCACGCGTGGGTACCGATCACACCGACACGGTCACCCACCATGCCGACAGCACGATCGGGACGACCTCGGTCGGTCTCGACCATCGCAAGGACCCCGACACCGACCCAAGAAACGACAGGAGCAACCATGACCCCCACCCCCATCACCACCACCCTCGACACCGAGCAGCAACGGATCGCCGGCAAGGCACTGCAGGGCACCGTCGTCGACCTGATCGACCTGAGCCTGATCGCCAAACAGGCCCACTGGAACGTCATCGGACCCCACTTCCTGGCGATACACCCCGCCCTCGACGAGCTGGCCACCGTCGCACGCAAATTCACCGATGAGGCGGCCGAACGGGCCACCGCAATCGGCGTCAGCCCCGACGGCCGCGCGGCCACCGTCGCCGCGGACGCGGGTACCACGGGATTCGCCGAAGGGTGGACATCCGACGGCGAGGTGGTCGAGACGATCGCCGCGAACCTGGCCGCCGTCATCGCACGGTTGCGGGCTTCCATCGAGTCCACCGAGAAGGCGGACCCGGTCACCCAGGACCTGCTGATCGGCATCACCGCCCGACTCGAGCAACTGCACTGGAGGTGGCAGGCCCAGAGCACACAACCATCTGCCCAGCGCCCTCGGCTCGGACAGGTGCTCGTCGGATAGCTCCGTCCACCGCGCGAACGAGGAGGCGGCCGCGACCAACGATCGGCACCGGTCGCCTCAGGCTCAGTGCCGTAACGAACGCGTTTGGATGCCCAGCAGCTCCAGCACGCGAAGCCCGAATGCGACGCCGGTCCATGCCGCCCCATGATCGGATGCGGACGATTCCAGCGGCTGCGCCAGAGGGTGTTTGAGAACCCGATATGGCACGCCTGTGCCTCCGAGAATCGGCTCCTGATTGGGTCGGTGATCACCAGATCACCGACCCAACGGGAGCCCAATGTCATCATCGTCGATTTCGTTGTGCCCGGGGACATGGTTGCGCGGAGTACTCGTCGTCGGTCACCGACGCAGAGTGGGCCACTCGACTCGCGATTCCTGCACCAGTGGCTCGGCAGGTCGCGGGAGGTGACCCGAGAAGTAGTGCTGCCGTTGATATTGGATGGCATCCAGTACATCATGCGCGGTGGTACCGCGTGGTGGAGACTGCCGGTGGAGTTCTGGTCAACCGGGACGGTGTCCGCGGTCTTCGCTCGCAAGAGACCTGTGCACGAAACTCGCCCAGAAACTCATCGCAAGGGTCTCCGGATCTGGATTTCGACGAACCCGTCTGCACTCGACGGGACACCGGAATCCGCACGATCAGGTGCAGCCTGCGGTACCCGTTCGGCTCTGTCGACGGTACGTGAAGCGCATGCCCCCGTGCTTCTTTGCCTCGCCGAAGCGTCCGACGGTGCGAATCCGCCCCGGTCCAGGTCGGCGTGGGGTGTCACCGGGCGGTGGGGCGACCCCTCGACGCCCCACCGGTGTACGCACCGCCATACGAACCGGTGAACGTGGCCCCGCGTACTCCCGATGCAGCACCCACAGGTCGCTCCTGGAAGGACCCGAGCGGTCGACGCTCACCTCGGCGGGAACGGTTGGTGTGCTTTCGTCGGTCCGACTCGGTCATGCCACCCCACACGCCGTAGGATTCACCCGAGGTCAGCGCGTGATCGCGACACCGCACCAGCCCGGGGCACACCTGACAAATCTGCCGGGCCCGCGCTTCACACCGATCCGGAGCGCCGCGCCGTTCACCGTCGGGGGAGAAGGAACACCGACAGTTCGGCGCCGCGGCACGCCAGCCATTCACCGGAATCAGCGGTGACCGCCGCCGGGAACGGCTCCCTCAAGATCGGCAATGGCGGATTCCTATCCATTGACACCGTCGGCGTCGCGGCGCGGCAGCACTGTGGCACCGGGATGCTGCTTCTCACCGCCACCGCGATCCGCAGACGGCCACGACAGGACACGGACAGCTGCGGTGGTGGCGCTGACATGGTTCCGGCGGGCCACATCGAGGAGAGCATCGAAGCCGGCGTCATCGCTACAGGCGCGTTGCTCGGCCAGGACCGCCGCCGCGGCGGACAGCAACTGCGCGTCCGCAGGCTGCGGCGAATGTCCTCGTCCGGGTACTGCGGAGGTGTCGGTCGGCATGAGGGTCCTTTCGCTACATCGGCCCGTACAGCGGGACAGGTGAGGTCGGCGCGGGGGCGAGGTCTCGCGTCACACTGTTGACTCCGCCTGGTCTGGGTCTGTCACTCCAGTCTCCAGGAACGGACATCCGGAGAACACAGGCCTTTACCTAGGCCTTACCTAGGCGAAGGCAGGTGTCGTGGATGAGACCGTTGATGGGGCGCTCGGTCTTGTGTCGCGGACCACGCACGTCGGGCGTAGCCGAGTGGCACGACACCGACACGCCTGGCGTCTACGAGCGGTTCACTTCGGCGAAGGTGCGGATGACTCTGGTTGTGCAGGAGTAAATCCGATGAACCCTCAGGCCGCGGCAATAGCTGACGCCCCTACCGATCGATCGGTTGCATTCCTTGGCGGCGCGGTGCCGATCGATGTGAAGTGTTCGTCGCAGTGGTCGGACTCCGGCGCGGCACCCGCTCAGAGCAGTGCGATGCACCCTCGCCTGGTCGATCGGGAAGCTCTCGACCCGAGCAAGGAACCGGAATGAGTGCGCCTGATCTGCTGAATTCAGCCTCCGGCCCACAGATCCCAGCCACAACGACATGCACCACAATCTTCGGCAAAAGTGTAGGATAGTGCTGAGTCATCCTGCGTCTCTTATACTCTCGAGGTGAGCGTGCGGTGATACACGAGGGTCGAGGTTGCGGTGCGCATAGACATCGGGTATGCGCCAGATTTGGTGCCCACCGTAGCGGCGAACATCCAGCGGGGCGTAGACCAGGTGTACCGCGCGCACCAGGGTGCATCAGCCTCGACGGTGCGGGCAGCTATCAAACGCAAGTTCGGCAGGGCGATCGGAACAACGGCAATCGAGATCCTCGTCGGGTGCATCCCGGACGGGAACACTCCGGTGATCTCGTGCTCGCCTCCGTAGCGATCGGGCCGCAAACAAGAGGAGGACCCGAGCGATCTCAACGTCCTGGTCTCCATCACCGCCACTCACAGCTGCAGCCTGTCCTGGCGCCACACGAGACGCGCCCCTACGCAGCCGTATCCGGGAGACCCACGTGCGGACTGGCGCAGGGGTAGTGATCAAACGGTCGTCGGCAACTGGCCACCGCGGCAACTTCGGACGCTGGCACCCGCGATATCGTTGTCACAGACGACGTCTCCGGGGATCAAACCTGGAGGTGCACCTCGACGTCGCGCAGGGCCCCTTCGGCACCGCGGGCACTCTCCGCGCAGGCGGTGTTCGCCATCGTGGCGAGATTTTCAGTGCTATGGATCGACGAGGTCGGCATGGCATCTGTCCGGGACCGCACGCACCCGGCGGCACGTTTGCACTTCAAATGCGCCGGCACGGGATCCGCGGGAGCGCCCGTACCAGACCCACCCCATCGCATGATCGCTCACACGCATGTCCTCTTGACCCCGTTGGACCGGGCTCCGAGAACGTTTGATCAGCCGTTGACGTGGAACGCCGTGCCGCCGGCCGCGGTCGGCGGCACGGCGCCACGCGGCCTGGACGGCGGCGGTGCCACCGATTCCGCCGGCGAGAACAAGCAAGAGCAGGGCGACATTGAGGTTCACGGGACAGGTCCTTCTCGGGGGGCAGAATGTTGCTGCCGGTGCGGATCGTGATGTGGTGGAGCTCAGTTCGCTCGCAGCCCGGCGGGGTCAGCAACGAGGGCGAAGGAAGGTCGGGGTCGTCGTCACCGCACATCCGGCGAGTCGGGCCTTGATCTCCGGGGTACTGATCGACCGGGCACCGGCGAGGGTCGACGATGTCCTGTGGTCGGGTGTCACACTCATGATGGACGTCGATTCCTGCCTTCGTCTAGAAGTAGCTGGTTGGCTCCGAGTGCCATCGGTCAGATCATCGGCGGGCATGCAGTCACCCCACGAGAAGGCCGCGAAACCGTCGTCGACCGTTACACCCTCATCAGCGAACAACGTGCCCATCGCCGAACCACGCGAACGGCGATGGCCGGCGAAACTGTAAGTCGCTCTGCGCACCTCGGCCGATCCTTCCAGCGTCCACGCTCCAATATCCGGAGCACCTCGAGTCGAATAGGACCTAAAGTGAATCCTGCTATCGTTCCGACTTTTTCGGTGATTCACCCTGGCCAGCCGGCGCCGACATAAGGGCCAGACCGTACCGATCGCAAACTAAAAGATAGTCGACCAAGGTGGGTCGAGGCTTCGCGACGCAGTACGCGTACGCGCGACACCTACCTTGTGGGACGCGACCGGACTGGTGACCGCGTCGGTGCGGGGTGGTGTGCCCAGACGATGGCGCGGACCGCTAGCGGTTCCGCGCTCAACCCGGCTCACGTACTCATCGTCGAGTGACCGGTCGAGCCATTCTCTCTTTCACTTCACTGCCGCCGTCGTCGTCGCGGATGTCTCTGCCAGCGGTTCCGCCCAGATGCCGGCGCACCTTCGCCTCGTGAGCGTCGACCTTGTACCTCAGCGGTTTTCCGGCCTTGGCCACCCGACGTCCCGCGACAGTCAGCATCGGTCGTGGAATCCCGATACCCATCACCGGCACGCCTGTCACATAGTTCTCCTTGAACAGGAACATCGAGGCGTCGACCACTTCGTCGCGGGTGAGCGGCGAAGCCACCCACCCGACCTCTGCTCCGATGGCATCCGCGTCCAGAATCGGGCTGCGATAACCCTCCGTTGTCTTCGCAAGAAGCCAACGCAGAACAGCGTCACGAACCGCCCACTGACGATCGGTAGCTGCACTCACATTTCAGTCCTCCAACTAGATGCCACTAACGCTGCCCTGCACCATAGCCATCGGCAAGAAGTTCGCAAGTTCCGTGAAATTTCCTGCGCGCCTTGCACCTCGGAAACTCCCGACGGACAACGGCACGACGACCGCACCGGGCGCAGCTGGCGTCGGGGAGAATTTCGGATCGGGGAACAGTCCGCCGACGACCCCGTCGTCATGAAGCCCTTACCAACCGCCTCTGATCGGCCGCTGAACTGGACTTGTTTCTTTTGTTGGGTATGGTCAAGGTCAGTTCGCGGTTGCCGATTCGGAAAGGACCGACAATGGCTGACAAGTCCGCCGTCAAGAGTTCAAAACAGTCCGCACGCGCCCTCAAGGAGCGCCGGGCGGAGAAGCGAGAGAAGGCGCTCGAGTCCACTCAACTCACCCGAAAGAGGAAGAGCTGAAGCGACACTGGCGTCAACACCGCACCCCGACACCCTCTTCGCTGCCTGAACATCGATGATATTGCCCCGCGAACTCGGCCCACAGCCCTGACCCGCGCCCACATCAGACGTACCAGATTCGGAAGAGAACGGCTCGGAACCTGGAAATATCATCGACTGCACTCTCTTCCAATTTCCTACAGCGGCGAACGAGGCTCACAAAACCCTGCCGAGTTCGAAGGAAGCACACCGCAGTCTTATTGGTCCGCCCCGCGTGTGACCACCCGATCGGGGGGCCAACTTCCGGCCTCTGACACGCCCGTCCCGGCCGCGGAGGGGCCGGGACGGGCGTGTTCCCAACGAGAGCAGGGTGAGCGAGCCAGGGGCACGCACACAACATCCGGTGAGATGACCGTCTCCCCTGCCGACCTATTGGTCGGTGCAGGAGTGCCGGATGTGTCGAGAATTGATGGAACAAAAAATGAATCGTCCTGGACTCGTCACCCGCCGGCCGGCCCCGGCTTCGCTGTCGTCGAAGAGAGGCCGGGCAATGTTGCGCGTCATCCTGCTGCCGTTGGATATCGTCGAAAGCGCCGACCCGGTCCCGGTACCCGCGGTCGACGAGGTCGAACCGTTCCTGCCTGCCCGCATCAGCGCCCCCACCGCCACCGGAGACGATGGACCCCAAGCACAGTTGCTGGCGTTCCGGCACATCGTCGACCGCAGGAGTCCCCCGGTTACCTTCGGCCTCGCACTCGATGGACAGCGCGCACCTGACGGTCGGCGTCGCCCCTACGTCGGCCCGCCGGCCACGTGCCTGTCACTGTGGGAGGTGCCCGGCAACGGACTGGTGCTGGCCTGCGAGGAACTCACCCCCGACCGCGCCGGCAGCCTGATCGACCGGCACCATGATCCGCTCCGCGGCGGCGGTAGCCCCGAATTCTGGGCCGCCATCGAAGCATTCCTCCGCCCCTTCGGGTTGACGCCTGATGCGAGCCCGATGGACGTCTTCCCGCGGCTGAACACCCGACTGCCCAGCTCCGCGGTCTACCGGCCGCTGCGCAGCCTGACAATCCACGGCCCTCACCGGACTGATTCGGACACCCTCGAGGGCCTGATCATCGAGGTCCACACGGACGGGGTCGATACTGTACGGCGACTGGTCGATGAACCGGGCACCTCACCCTGCGGCGGGGCCGCGTCCCGCTCCTACCGTGGACTCTTGCGCTGGCACCGGGTCCCGCTGATCGACAGGGCGTCTCGTCTCGGATCGGGGATCGCGATTCGCGAGGACGCCCGAGCCCTCGCCGTCGACGTCGGCGCCCCCGTTATCGGTCGCCAATATGTCGATCGGGGCACCCGTGAGATGCTCTACTGCCTCATCGGCTGGGTCGCCCTGCGCGCACAGCACTCGGCGGACCACCGACGCGTCCTGTCGCTCCTGCGCAACCGCCGCCAACTGAGCGAGGGTGGCGCCCTCGCGGGCCTCGGCGACATCGCGGCGGCCCGCACACGGATGATCGAGACACGGCTTCTGCAAGCACACCCCGCCGATGATCACCGCCTCCCGCCACGGATCGAATCGACACACCTTCGATCAACGCTGGTGCACCGCACCGCCGACGAGATCGCGTTTCTGCATACCGAACTCGGTAAGCTGTGTGACAGTGCTGAAAGCAGTCTGCTGCCTCACGCGGTCGCCTCCGCCCGAGAACGGCGGTCCACGCTCGTGTCGGTTGCGGCCGCCGGTGCGCTGTTCGTGACCTCGCTCCACGCGGCCGTCGCGGCATCGCCGGTGGACTTGCAGCGCTGGGGGTTCACCGTGGCGGTTGCCGCCGCGATCGGCGCTGTCGCCTTACTCGAGGTTGTCTCACGTCGTCGCCCCTCCAGGACACCACTGAAACCGACACCGGTCGCGCCGCCGCATGCCTCGCCCGTCGTGACGCCGGTCAGGGACCTCGAACGCCGACGGCTGGAGTCGATCTTCCCGTTCGAGACGCAGGTGTGGCGCACCGTTCCGAGTCGCCGCGGCATGACGCCCACGTTCCGAGAGTGCCTCGAGGCCAACGATCTTTCCGTCGGCGAGCCTTCCAACTCACTGTTGGTGATGGCAAGTCCGACATTCCGTCCAGCACCAAAATAGACCCGACCTTCAGAACACCGGCCCCACGCTTGCGGACCGTCATGTTCCAGCGCGACGCTCGCGCCGTTCTTCTTCTATCGTCAAAGGATTATCCGCGCGATGCTAGTGACCTCGTACCCGTCCTGGTGGCAGATGCTGGCTGTGTTGTCGGTGGCCGTGGTGCTGTCCACGGCGGTGGGCATGGAGCGGCAGTTGCGGCAGAAGTCCGCCGGGATGCGTACCCATACCCTCGTCGGTCTCGGGGCTGCATTGTTCATGATCGTCAGCAAGTATGGGTTCAGCGACGTCCTCACCGAAGGCCTGGTCACGCTCGACCCCTCGCGGGTGGCCGGCCAAATCGTCTCCGGAATCGGTTTCATCGGCGCCGGACTGGTCTTCGTCCGCCGCAACAAGGTCCGCGGACTGACCACCGCGGCGTCGATCTGGCTCACCGCCGCAATCGGGACCGCATCCGGTGCCGGGCTGATCCTTCCGGCGATGTTCGTCACCGGCTGCCACTTCGTCATCGCCTTCGCGTATCCGGTCGTCGTCCGTTACAGCCGGCTCGGCAAGTCCAGCCAGCACCTGCTACGCGTGCGGTACGCCGACGGCACCGGCGCACTCCGGCGCATCATCTCCGCTTGCACGGAGCACGGGCTCGCCGTTCAGGGCTTCGCCACCCGACACCCCGATGCCGACGCCGGCGCCGGCGGCGTTCTCACCCGTCTGCGCGACAATCTGGACACTGCGATGCCACTCGCCAGCGGCGTCGAAGTCGAACTCGAACTGTATGGAACCACGAACTTGAGCGAACTGATGACGCAACTATCGGTCCTCGACCACGTCGACGGAGTCCATTGCGACGACCCACTGGAATAGGGGCGCTCCGCCATCGACTCGGGCCGGGTAGCGGTGAGGGAAAGGAAATACGATGACCGGAAACACGGAAAATGTGAATCGGATGATGACCTTCGCGCTTCACTGGTTCCCGCATCGCGGCGGCCCGGCGGCGGAGATAGTCGCTGTTCTCGGTATGGATACCGGCGAGTTCTTCCGCTGCCTGAACGCGCAGCTGCACCCGAACCCTCCAACTCCGCTCCGACCGGAGATTGTGCAGAAGATGAAGGCAGTGGCACGGCGGCGTCTGTGGCTCGCAGGTTGAGACCTACGGCCCGCGGAAGGCTTGGACGCGCTCCGGTTGCGTACCGGCAGCTGGCGCTATGGACTCGTCGGCTACAGCCGCACCACCTGCACCGAAAACTCCGGCCCGCTGGTCGGGCAACGCAAGTGTGAGCAGTTTCCCACCGGATGAGCCGGCTATCGACTTCCGGTGCCTCGTGCTGGTCGAGGACACCACGACATAGCTTGCGGGGCGATCACGGCGACGGGGAAAGCCGTATCACTCACTCGGTCAGGGTCATTGATCTGTTGCCGCTGAAGGCGGTGTGATGAGGAACGCGAGCCGGAATTTTCCGATTTTGATCTCGTCACCGTCGGCGAGCAGTGCAGTGTCGACCGGTGCCCGGTTGCGGTAGGTGCCATTGAGACTGCCGACATCGGTCACCCGAAATGTGTCGTTGTCGCACCGGATCTGGGCGTGGCGACGGCCGACGGTCGTGTCGTCGAGGTAGATGTCGCTGTCGATGTGGCGACCGATCGTGGTGACCGGCTGATCGAGCAGGAACCACTCACCGCGGTTCGGCCCCCGGGTGACCACGAGCAGCGCCGAACCAGACGGCAGTGCCTCGACCTCGTCACGGCCCCACGGCGGTTCGCTGGCGGCCGGATGCCGTCGACGGCGGGCGGCGGGGAGATTCACCCCGGCGTACGTCTTCGCCGACAGTGGGCCATCGAGTGACAACTCGGTCACCAGTGCGGCTTTCGCTCGACACTCGCGGAGCAGACGGTGAGCGTCATCTCGAATGCCCGAACCGGCCCGAGCACCGGAGCCGATGATGGTGTCGGTGATGTCGAATGGTGCGCTCACGACGAGGTCCTCTCTCTGCGACGAGGAGAGCAAGCTAGCACTTACCTCATACAACTATTATTTACTATTAGAATAGTGCAAACTCGTGGTCCGGCGTAAGGTGAAACGCGTGTGACTAGCATCACTAGTGGTGCTTGGCCTGGCACGATCCGATGATCGACCGCGCGCTGCATCCTTCGTCGATACGGATGGTTTCTACTAACAGTCTCGGCTAAAGTAGTGAGGCATGAGCGAGCAGACGTTGACCGACCCCACGCCGGCGACCGCGCTCGGCGAGACCCGGAACCGGGTGCTGGAGCTGCTGTGCGTCGCGGCGGAACCGATGGGCGTACAGGACATCGCCGAACGGGTCGACCTGCATCCGAATACGGCCCGGTTCCATCTGGACGGATTGGTCGACACGGGCCTGGCCGAGCGCCGAGCCGAGGACCGCCGCCGTCCGGGTCGGCCCCGGATGGTCTATGCCGCTACCACCTCGGATGCGTCCACCGGCCGGCGCAGCTATCGGTTGCTGGCGGAGATGCTGACCGGCCTTATCGGCGACACTCTGCCGGAACCCGGCCAGGCCGCCGAGACGGCCGGGGAGGCGTGGGGCCGCTACCTCGCGGAGCGGCCGGCCCCGTCGCAGCGGGTGGACGCCGCCGACGGGGTCCGCCGGTTGTCGACGGTGCTGGCCGAGTCCGGCTTCGCCCCGGGCGTGGTCGACGACCTCACTCGACCGGTGATCCCGTTGCGGCACTGCCCGTTCCGGGAGGTAGCCGAGCGGCACCGGGACGTGGTGTGTTCGCTGCACCTGGGCTTGATCCGCGGGGCGCTGGCCGAGGTGCGGGCACCGCTCGCGGCCGATCGGCTCGAGCCGTTCGTCGAGCCGTCGCTCTGCCTGGCGTACCTGACCCCCACTCCTGATGAACCGTCATAACGAATCGCGCGAAAGGACGGGTATGGAATCGAGCGGGGTTGCACACTGAATAGATCGGCTTACGAGAGAACGAGAAGAGCATGCCCGTGTTCGTCGTCGAATACACCTACAGCCCCGAAACATCCTCCGGTCGTGATGATCACCGAACCGACCACCATGCGTGGCTCGCCGAATTGGTCCGCCGCAAAGTGGTGCTGTCATCGGATCCCCTCGCCGACCATACCGGCGTCCAGTTCATCGTCGACGCTGCCGACGAAGACACCGTCACACGTCTGTTCACGCACGATCCATTCGCTCAGGCAAACCTCGTATCAAAGGTTCTCATCAGCAAATGGCACCCCGTGATTGGCGAAATCCACGACTAGTAGGTGCTGATCCACGCCAGCGTCAGGACACGCCGATCGGGCATCGTCCGGCGGAATTGACCGAACCGTGCACGGTACCTCATGAAGGGCCGATGACCCCATCTTGTACTCGGCGGTGTCCTCGAGCGGTCACAACCTCGGCGCCTGCGATCCGTTGTGCGTTACTCGTCGTCTGAAATAGCCAGACGGCGGCGCGGTCGCATTCGATCAAAAGACGCCCTCCTCGCCGGCGTGGCAGATGCACCGACGCCGGTGGTCACCCGCGGAATCGTTGCGCGATCAGCTCCCGCGGTAGCTGCTCGGGGCCCGGGTAGGCGACGATGACACGGATGCCGTCCGGGTCGCAACCATCCACGAACGTCACCCCGCCGACCGTCTGCGTGTACGTGGTCGCGTCATATGCGTGTAGCCGCTCGGTGATCCGCTCCAACTCGTCCTCGGTGTCGGCGGCCCACATGACGTAGTGCACGCCGATGACGCTTACCCCGCGACGGGTCGATGCCCCCTTCTTCGCATACATGTAGATCTGAAAGTTGTCCGGCGTCAGAAGGAGTGCTGCATCGGGCTCGCGCACCGCGACACGGCAGCCGAAGACGTCGCAGTAGTACTTCACCGACCGATCCAGCTCGGCCACTTGCATCACCGACGAGGCAACCTTGGCAGCGCACATTTTCATCTCCTACGCCCGGACGGTCCGTTATCTTCACCGTACCGCTCACGGGGTGGGTTGGTCTCGTCGCGCGGATCGGAACGCACGCATCCAATATTGTTCTCCGCCACCATGTCGCCGCGCAGTGCGGCAAGCGTATCGGGTCGATGATCAATCGGCCCAAGTGCCGTGCCGATCACCCACTGCGTCTGCACCGTTGGGGATCGGATCGGTCGTTGAGGTGGGGACCTTCGGCCCTGGCAATTTGATGCGGACGGGCTATGGTGGCAGGCAAGGTCCGCGCTGCTGCTGCGGTGTCTGTGCTACGGCTGGCAACGCTGAAACAGGAGGACAGCTGTATGCCCGAGTCGCTGTATCAGCCCACCACGACGGAGATTTCGGAACGTCGCAAGGCGCTCGCACCCGGGATTCACGACGCCTTCGAGAATTTCAGTCGCGCCGTCTTCGCCGACGGTGCGCTGCCGGAGAAGACGAAACAGCTCATCGCGGTCGCGGTCGCCCATGTGACGCAGTGCCCGTACTGCATCACCGGGCACACCAAACTGGCCCGCCGCAAGGGCGCCGAACCGGAGGAAATCATGGAAGCCATCTGGGTCGCGGCGGAAATGCGGGCCGGTGGTGCGTTCGCGCACTCCACGCTGGCCCTGAACGCGATGAACCATAGTGGCCACACCTCTACAGGGGAGCCCGAACCGTGAGCGGCAACAGTTTCGGCGCGCGCTCCACACTGACAGTCGCAGACCAGACGTACGGTATTTACCGGCTGGATGCGATCGAGACCGACGTGCAGCTTCCCTACAGTATGAAGGTGCTGTTGGAAAATTTGCTCCGCAACGAGGACGGCCGCCTGGTCACCGCCGGGCAGGTCTCGGCCCTGGCCTCGTGGTCACCGCGCAATCCCGGCCACACCGAAATCCAATTCACCCCAGCCCGGGTGCTTATGCAGGACTTCACCGGCGTGCCGTGTGTGGTCGACCTGGTGGCGATGCGGGATGCGATGACGGCGCTGGGCGGCGACCCGCGAAAGATCAACCCGCTCATTCCCACCGAATTGGTCATCGATCACTCGGTGATCGCGGACGTCTTCGGCCGGCCCGACGCCTACCGGGTCAACGCCGACCTCGAGTTCTCCCGCAACAAGGAGCGCTACCAACTGTTGCGGTGGGCGCAGCAAGCCTTCGACGATTTTCTGGTCGTGCCACCCGATACCGGAATCTGCCATCAGGTCAACCTCGAATACCTGGCCCGCGTGGTGTTCACACAGGAAACACCGGACGGCCCTCTCGCCTACCCGGACACTCTCGTGGGCACCGACTCGCACACCCCGATGATCAACGGCCTCGGCGTGCTCGGTTGGGGAGTCGGCGGGATCGAGGCGGAGGCGGCCATGCTCGGCCAGCCGATGAGCATGCTCCTGCCGCAGGTCCTCGGGCTCAAACTCACCGGCGCCCTACCCGAGGGCACCACCGCCACCGACCTCGTCCTCACGATCGCCGAGTTGCTCCGCAAGACCGGGGTCGTCGGCAAATTCGTGGAGTTCTACGGCCCTGGTGTCGCCAACGTCCCGTTGGCCAACCGGGCGACCCTGGGAAACATGAGTCCCGAATACGGTTCGACCTGTGCCATCTTCCCCATCGACGACGAGACCCTCAACTATCTGCGTCTGACCGGGCGACCCGAGCAGCAGGTCCGACTCGTCGAGGCTTATGCCAAAGAACAAGGAATGTGGCACGACCCCGATCAAGAACCGGCCTACAGTCACACCGTCGAGCTCGACCTCGCCACCGTCGAGCCGTCCATCGCGGGCCCGAAACGACCCCAGGACCGCATCCCGCTGGCCAGTGCGCCGCACGCCGTTGGGTCGTTGCTGGCGGGCCAACCATTGCCGACTGCGCTGGATGCCGGCCTCGACGAGGCGTCCGGCGAGTCGTTCCCCGCCAGCGATCCGATCGCGGTCGACCACGACCGCGCATCGGATGGGCCGGCGGCGCCGTGCCGGTGCGGGAAGAGCCATGTATGGCCCTCCGACCCGGTGGAGGTGGTCCTCGACGGCGAGGTGCACAGTGTCGATCACGGGCATGTGGTCATCGCCGCGATTACCTCGTGCACCAACACCTCGAACCCGTCGGTGATGATCGGCGCGGGCCTGCTGGCGAAGAAGGCCGTGCAGGCGGGCCTGACTCGTAAACCGTGGGTGAAGACGTCGCTGGCCCCGGGATCGCGGGTGGTCACCGACTACTACGATCGGGCCGGGCTGACCCCCTATCTGGAACGGCTGGGCTTCGGACTCGTTGGCTATGGCTGTACCACCTGCATCGGTAATTCCGGTCCGCTGATCTCCCAGGTCAGCGACGCGGTCACCGGACACGATCTGACCGCCTGCGCGGTGCTGTCCGGGAACCGTAACTTCGAGGGCCGTATCCACGCCGAGTGCAAGATGAACTTCCTCACCTCCCCGCCGCTGGTCATCACCTACGCACTCGCCGGGACCATGCTCGCCGATGTGCTGCATGATCCGATCGGGACCGGGTCGGACGGGCGGCCGGTGTATTTGCGCGACATCTGGCCGAGCACCGAGGAGGTCAAGGCAGTCATCGACGAATGCCTGCAGTCACAGATGTTCACCGACGGCTACTCGAATGTGTTCGCCGGCGACGACAACTGGCGCGGCCTCGATGTCGCCTCCGGTGAGATATTCGAATGGCACGAGGACTCCACCTATGTGCGGCGGCCACCGTACTTCGACGGCATACAGCCCGAACCGCAACCGATCTCCGACATCACCGGCGCCCGGGTGTTGGTCATGTTGGGGGATTCGGTGACCACCGACCACATCTCACCCGCGGGCACGATCCGCCGCGGCAGCCCGGCCGGTATCTACCTGCGCGAGCATGGCGTCGAACCGCCCGACTTCAACTCCTACGGATCCCGTCGCGGCAACCACGAGGTGATGATCCGCGGCACCTTCGCCAACATTCGCCTGCGGAATCTGCTGGCCCCGGGCACGGAGGGCGGCGTCACCCGCCACCTCCCCGACGGGCAGGAGATGAGCATCTTCCACGCCGCGAACGCCTACGCCGCCGAGGGCACTGCGCTGATCATCCTCGCCGGCGCCGAGTACGGATCTGGGTCCTCGCGCGACTGGGCGGCCAAGGGAACACTGCTCCTCGGGGTCAAAGCGGTCCTCGCGACGTCGTTCGAGCGCATCCACCGCTCCAACCTGATCGGCATGGGGGTACTGCCCCTGCAATTCCCGCCCGGTCACACCCGCGAAAGCCTCGGCCTGACCGGTGAAGAGGAATACTCGATCACCGGACTCGAAGGCGGCGACCCGGGCGCGGACTTCCCTACCGAGGTCACCGTCCGAGCCCACCACCATGGTCAAGTACAGGAATTCCGCGCCACCGTGCGGATCGATACCCCCGCGGAGGCGGGATACTTCCGCCACGGCGGGATACTGCAATATGTGCTGCGACAGCTCCTCGTCACCTGAGCGGCTCGCCATACCCACCGGGGCAGCGACCGCCGGCCAGCAACCCTGGCCGAGCGGGTCACCGCGCCGCGGGCCCGAGCAACAGGGTGACGCCTTTTCGTTCCCGCCACTCCAGGGCCTCACGAACCCGCTAAAGGCCTGGCGATGGTGCAGAACTCGTGCGGCTACCGCACTACTGCCTTGCGGTTGAACAGCAACGTGCGTTTGACTTCGGTGATCGCTTGCGTCACCTTGATTCCGCGCGGACAAGCGTCGGTGCAATTGAACGTGGTGCGGCATCGCCAGACGCCGTCGATGCCGTTGAGAATGTCCATCCGCTCCCCGGCGCCTTCGTCGCGGCTGTCGAAAATGAAGCGATGGGCGTTGACGATGGCGGCCGGCCCGAAATAGCTACCGTCCGCCCAATACACCGGGCACGACTCGGTGCAGCACGCGCACAGGATGCACTTGGTGGTGTCGTCGTACCGGGCACGATCGGCCTGGGACTGGATCCGCTCGCGGGTGGGCTCCTGACCGGATGTCATCAGGAACGGTTTGATCTGGCGGTACGCCGAGAAGAACGGCTCCATGTCGACGACGAGATCCTTCTCGACCGGGAGTCCCTTGAGGGGTGCGATCGTGACGGTGGTGTTCTTACCGTCTTTGTGCAGTATGTCGCGCATGAGCACCTTGCACGCGAGCCGGTTGACTCCGTTGATGACCATTGCATCCGATCCGCACACGCCGTGCGCGCACGAGCGGCGGAAGGTCAGGGTCCCGTCGAGATACCCCTTGACGTAGGTGAGCAGGTTGAGCAACCGATCGGTGGGCAGGCACGGAACCTCGAAGCTCGCCCATCCGGCCTTGCCCGGGTCCTCGGGGCTGAAACGGCGAATCTTCAACGTGACCATCACGGCGCCTTCGGGGACCGGCGGTAGCGCTACGGAACCCGGGCCCTCGCTGTTCATGGGGACAGACATGGTTATCGACTCCAACCTCGTCAATTACGTTTTCGGGGAGCTCGTCTCGGATTGTCCACAGGCTAGCTCAGCGGTTCGATCGTCGGATCGGAAAACCCGGTTCGGACCCTCTCGCGCGCCGGGGGCGCCGCGTGATGTGCGGAGCCGATACCCCTCCGACGAACAGGCGCATCGGGTTGACGATGGCCACGAGCACCGACAGTTCGTGCACGAGCATCCCGATGGACATCGTGGCGTGGCCGGCGAAGGCGCCCGCCGCCACCACGACACGGTTGCCGGCGCGGTGTCCGCGATCTTCACCGCCACAGTGCACCGCGGGTTTGTCATTCGTTGTGGGCACCGTCATTTCGTGTCATGATCGATCTATGGGCCCGATCGAGTTGGTGCGAGCCTATGACGCTCGCGGCACCAAGAAGACATCGCCAACCTTCTTGGTAGATCGACTCTGGCCACGGGGCATCGCGAAAGCGGACCTCGACTGCGACGCCTGGATCAAGGAGGTGGCGCCCAGTACGGAACTGCGGACCTGGTTCGGCCACCAGGCGGATCGGTTTCCGGAGTTCCGCACACGCTATCTTCAAGAACTTGATACCAATCGCACTGCCGCCCAGCCGATCGTCGAGGCGGCGCGGAACGGGACTGTGGTGCTGCTGTATTCGGCGAAGGACCTCGAGCACAACCAAGCCGTGGTCTTGCGCGAGTGGATCTCGAATCAGTTCTGACATCCCCATAGGTCGGGCTGAACTCTCATCGCATCCATGAACCTCCGGCCCGCACATCGAGCCGTGCCGTCCGGCCGCGGTCAGAACGGGGCCGTGGTCCACGGGGCAGTGGCGGGTCGGTCGCAGGTCAGTGCGGGCAATCAGACCCCCAGGCCCGTAGGGCGACATCCTGGAACCGGACGGCACAGGGTGACGGTCCTGCCCCCTGCCGCGAGTCTCGCCGCAACAGAGGTCACCGTGGTGTCGGGATGAAACACAGCTCCCGACACCACCTGCCACCCAGCACCCCCGAACGGAACCGGCGGTCACCGCCCTGGAGCCTGAGGGGTCTATTGGTCCTATCCGAATCGTGATTGTTCGAGGGCGAATCCGCGGGCGTCGACGGGCGTGTGTTGTGTGTGCCGGGTCGACGGTTCGTCGTTTACGTTGGCCGGAGTGGTTGTGGTTGTAGGTTCGGCTGTTCGCGTCGGAGCATGGGCGGTGTGCGGTGTCGCTCGTTCCAGAAAGCGGAGCAACTCGACCGGGAACGGCAGCACGAGGGTCGAGTTCTTCTCGGCCGCGACTTCCACGACGGTTTGCAGGAGCCGCAGTTGCAGCGCTGCGGGATGTTCCGTCATGGTCTCGGCGGCCTGGGCCAGTTTCGCGGAGGCTTGCAGTTCGCCGTCGGCGGTGATGATGCGGGCCCGCCGTTCACGTTCGGCCTCGGCCTGGCGCGACATCGACCGCTTCATCGAATCGGGGAGGACCACATCCTTGATTTCCACCCGGTCGATCTGCACACCCCACCCCAGCGCGGGGCTGTCGATCATCAGCTCCAAGCCCTGGTTGAGGCCCTCCCTGTTGGACAGTAGGTCGTCGAGTTCGCTCTTGCCGATGATCGACCGCAGCGACGTCTGTGCGACCTGACCGATCGCGGAGACGTAGTCCTGCACGTCCACTGCCACTCGCACCGGGTCGGCGACGTTGAAGTAGACGACCGCATCCACCCGGACGGTCACGTTGTCGCGGGTGATGCCGTCCTGGGCGGGCACCGGCATCGTGATGATCTGCATGTTCACCTTCTCGAGCCGGTCGGCGATCGGGATCAGCAACATCAGGCCCGGTCCGCGGACGGCGGGCTGGACGCGCCCGAACCGAAACACGACGCCGCGTTCGAACTGTGTGACGACGCGAATGCTCGAGCTCAGGCCGAGTAGGCCGAGACCGACTATGACGGCCACCGCATAGAGAATCATGGTGTTCTCCTATCCGCCCGTGGCCTCTACCGATACCCGGTCACCACGGGCTTGCTGCCAATCGATGAAGTTACGTCACGTCTCCGCGCTTAGCTGCTCGGGGCAGCGCCTCGATTCGCGGAGGCGTCCGATCAGGTGCGGCGCGTTGGCTTTCCGAGTCCGCCAATCATTGCGGTGCCGGCGCCCCGCGGGGCGGCCATGGTATGAGCACAGCACCGGATGCGGTCGATGGATCGAGGATTCGGACGGTGTCGGTGTTGACCGGAATCGCGCTCGCAGAATGGGAACCACCGACGGCCAGACGGTTGATGGTGGGCACCGCCCGTGTTGTTCGTGGCGTCGGTGCACTCTTCCGGACGGTGATCTCGGCTTCGTTGAAAATGCGGGGACCTCGCAGTGCACACACACCGAGCGTCACCGCGAGCACCAGCACTCTCAGTCGGGTCCGCACACTGCGATCGTATGGTGGGCGCGGCGTGACGCCGTGAAACACTCGGAGCAGCGTCGGGCTGCTTGCGAGAAGCCGTTGTTCGATCTCGCACAAAGCATTTCGTTCATCGTCGCTGAGCACAGCGCACCTCCCGGACTCCCCCGGCGAGGTCTTGGTGCCGGGACGACCACTTTTTATATCGTATCACGATAAAAACGTTTCGCTTGCAGCGCGGAAGGCGCGGCGTCGTCCACCCGGTTGACTGCGCTCCTCGCCGGTGGTTCGGTAGTGGACCCTTTTTCGTGCGCGAAGACGTTCGCGCTGAACCACATATCCGGTCGCGCACAGATCCGGTCGCGTGGCTCGATCCGTATGCGCGAACTTCGCGAAAATCACGGTCGATATCCGGCACCGCGGGAAGCCCGGCCGCTGCCGGACGCGAAGGTGATTGCGCGCCAGGAAAGGTGGTGGTACCGCCGCTATCCCTTTTTCTAGCGACGGTCACCGATTGGTGCGGTCGGTGACGTCGCCGCGTGGGTGCCGGTCCCGCACCGCGCGAAGAGGGGTTGCGGTAGTACTCGTCGAGAATCGGCGGATATGCCTGGGTTGGCTTTTCGAGTTGAACTTCTCGTTCAGTACCGGGAGTAGTGCTGTCCAGTCGCCTGTTCGCCGGCGCAGATGCAGTTTCGGTCGAGGTTTCGGTCCGAGGTCGCGGCGCAAAACCGAATACCGAGCGCATCGTGGGAATCCGGGCTGTGCGGACATGCCGTGCAGGACGGCGTTGATTCCAGTGCCCGTTCAGGGTTCGACACATAGGTCGCGTTCGACGCCATGGCGGCGCTCCAGTTCTCGGCCCTGTGACATCGGGCCGGGTCGGGCGCCGAGGACGACATGGCTTGACCGCGCATGTTCGGGCCCTCGGCACCCACAAGGCTACACGTGCCCGCCGGCCCCTGTGGCTCCGCGGGTGAACGACCCTCACGCAACAGAATTGTCCCAGACCCTATTTCGAGACGCGTCGACGGTTCACAACGTCCCGACGACCCTTTTCGGCCACGGCGATCCTGTCGCAATTGCACCCGAACGAATCTTCGATGCTTTCGTTGCGGAAACTTCCACCCACGCTCATCGCTCCGCTGCGCGTGGGAGTGCCGGTGCTGATACATGATGAGCTCATGTGGCGTCCTTCTGGGGAATCGGAAATCGTCTGCGCCGGAATCACGACCGCCAATCGGCGATACTTGTCGACATTGCCGAGTCGCCGTCCGATCGCACGGCGGGGTGTTACGCACTCGTCGCCGTGGCATCGACGTCGGGGCTGTCTCCAAGGGCTCGTCGCACGATTTCGGGCAATGCCCCGTTGAGGCGTGATGATTGTCAGAGCATACCCGGTGTATCGTATGGCGATATATAGTGCGGCGGTTCTGACGACTGAAGGGGCGCGTTGCCGTGACTGCAGACGAGCACGTGGAGTCGGAGCCGTTGACGAAGCGGGATTTCGAGGCACTGGCACGTTTCCGCTTCGGTATCCGCCGCTATCTGCGCTTCAGTGAGGACACGGTCCGTGACCATGGCCTCACCCCGCAGCACTACCAGTTGCTGCTCGCACTCAAGGGATTTCCCGGCCGTGAATGGGCCACCATGCGAGAACTGGCCGACCGCCTGCAGCTGCGTCATCACAGCGTGGTGGAGCTGGTCGACCGGGCTCAGAAGCACGGTCTCGTGGAGCGCGCGCCGCACCCGTCCGACGCGCGGGCGGTACGGGTGGAATTGACCGAGCACGGGCAGCTGATCCTGGCACGCCTGAGTGCGATGCACCGCGACGAACTGCTGCGCCTCGGACCCACCCTCGAGTTACCCATCTGGGACGACCCTCCTCAGGACCCGTGACTTCGCGTCCTTCGTCGACCCCCGGGTCCGCGACCGATGATCTGATCGGTCGATTGCCCGCTCGTCTCCGTCCCCATCAATTGCCGGTTGGTGAAAAAAATTGCTGGTCGATTGTCTGTGGGAGTCCTCGACGAGTTGCCGCAACCGTGGTGTGTAGTGGTCCGTCTGGGGGGTGCTCGGGCGAACACCACAGACCCCGGCGATGCCTCAAAACCTTGACGAGTCGGCGTTCGTCCAGTCGCGGAGCCAACTCGTCGGGGGGTCCTCCGTGAGCAGGTCACCGGGCTGCAGCCACTCGTGTAGGTCCGCGTAGGTCATCGTGCGGTGCCCCTGGATGCGCCGGTTGAGCATCGACGGATCGAGGTCGCAGAAGTCGTCCAGCCCCATCGATGCCAGGATTTGTTGGGCGCTCGCGACGGTGGATCTCTGGAGGTTGTATACCCGGGTCGTCTTGTCCGGCACGTGGAGTGCGCGGGCCCGGCGGGCGTCTTGGGTGGTGACACCGACGGGGCACCGGTTGGTGTGGCAGCGTTGGGCCTGGATGCAGCCGACCGCGAACATCATCGCGCGGGCGGCGAGGGTGAAGTCCGCTCCCTGGATCAGGCGTTTGATGATGTCGATTCCGTTGGCGACCTTGCCGGAGGCGCCGATCTTGATCCGGTCCCGCAGCCCGGTGCCCACCAGCGCGTTGTGCACCAGCATCAGGCCCTCGGTGAGCGGCATCCCGACGTGGTCCTCGAATTCGAGCGGGGCAGCCCCGGTTCCGCCCTCGGAGCCGTCGACGATGATGAAGTCCGGGGTGATGCCGGTCTCGAGCATGGCCTTGCAGATGGCGAGGAATTCCGTGCGGGAACCGACGCAGAGTTTGAAGCCGATGGGTTTTCCGCCGGACAATGCACGAAGTGTGGTGATGAAGTCGATGAGCTCGAGCGGGGTGCAGAAGGCGCTGTGGGATGGCGGCGAGATCACGGTCTGCCCGACCGGCACCCCTCGGGTTCGGGCGATCTCGGGGCTGACTTTCGCGGCGGGGAGCACTCCCCCGAGCCCGGGTTTCGCCCCCTGGGAGAGCTTGATGGAGATGCATTTCACCTGAGGCAGGGCGGCCTTGGCGGCGAACTCGCCGGGATCGAAGTGCCCATCGGGGTCGCGGCAGCCGAAGTAGCCGGATCCGATCTCCCAGATCAGGTCGCCGCCATGCGCGAGGTGGTAAGGACTGATACCGCCCTCGCCGGTGTCGTGGGCGAACCCGCCGCGGGCCGCGCCCCCGTTGAGCGCCTCGATGGCGTTGCCCGACAGGGATCCGAAGCTCATCGCCGAGACGTTGTACAAGGCGATGTCGTACCCCATGGTGCACTGCGGACCGCCGATCCGGACATGTGGTGTGTCATCGGAGGCGGTATGCGCGCGCAACGAGTGGGTGACGAACTCGTATCCGGTGGCGGTGACGTCCCGTTCGGTTCCGAAGGGTTCCACGTCCTTGGTGCCCTTGGCGCGTTCGTACACCGTGGTGCGGGTGTCGCGGTCGAACGGTGTTCCGTCCGTGGATCGTTCGATGAAGTATTGCTGGATCTCGGGGCGTATCCGCTCGAGCAGGAACCGGGCGTGGCCGATCACCGGATAGTTCCGCAGCACACTGTGCCTGCGCTGCAGCAGGTCCCAGGTGCCGACCATCGCGATCGCCGCCGCGATCACCGTGACGAGCAGCCACCAGCTCGACACGAGGAAGATCAGCAGCAGCGACGCCACCCCCAGCACCCAGGCGCCCGCGATGACCAGCCAACGGATCATGGGAATCCCTCCCGGCGCGTGTGCACGGACGAGGCGCCCACCCGCCGTTGCGGCGACAGCGCACCCGATCGATCAGGTCCGGCCGAACCGCAAGCGCCGTCGGTGAATCCAGGAAGTTCGGACGAGTTCGAGCAGGGCCGTCGACACCACCACCACCGAGACGGGGGCGGTGTCTCGGGTGTTCGCGTCCGTGCCTGCTGCTGGGGCGTGAGTGTCACCGCGCACCACCGGGCACCGGATCGGCCAGGTATCTCAAGAGCTCGTCCGGGTCGGCCAGTTTCGCCGGGTCGACCCGCTCACCGGAGCGCACCAGCGCCTCGATGGCGTCGGTGACACCCCAGGTGTTGACGTTCATGCCGGCCAGCACCCGCCCGTCCCGCATCCAGAAGGCGATGAACTCGCCGGCGGCGACGTCGCCGCGGAACACCACCGAGTCGTAACTACCGTGCGGGGCGTAGCCGGAATACTCCATCCCGCTGTCGTACTGATCGGAGAAGAAGTAGGGCACCTGGTCATAGGCGGTGACCCGGCCGCTCATGTTCGCCGCCGCCACCGGTCCCTGGTTGAGGGCGGCCGACCAGTGCTCGAGGCGCAGATGAGTTCCCAGTAGCGGGTAATAGGTGTTGGCGACGTCCCCGGCGGCGTACACGTCGGGGTCGGTCGTGGCCAGGTGTTCGTCGACGACGATCCCGTTGTCGACCGCCAGCCCGGCCGTCTCGGCCAGTGCGGTGTTGGGCACGATGCCCACCCCCACGACGATCGTGTCCGCTTCGATCACGGTGCCATCGGTGAGGCGGATTCCGGTGGCCTGGTTGTCCTTACCGGCGATCTCGCGCACCCCGGAGTTCAGTCGCAACTCCACACCGTGGTCGCGGTGCAGGGCGGCGTAGGTTTCGGCGACCTCGGCGCCGAGCACCGCCAGCAACGGCAATTTCGACCTCCCCACCACCGTGACGTCGCAGCCCGCCGCTCGGGCGGCGGCCGCGGTCTCCAAACCGATCCACCCCGCCCCGACGATCGCGACCCGGTCCGCCGCGGCGAACGCGGCCTTCAGTGTTTCGCAGTCGGTGACCCGGCGCAGGTAGTGCACCCCGCCCAGATCGGCGCCGGGCACCTGCAGCCGGCGGGGCGACGAACCGGTGGTCAACAGCACCTTGTCGTATCCGAGCCGCTCCACGCCGTCGATGACCACCTCGTGTTCGGCTGTGTCGAGGGCGGTGACCGGGGTCCCCACACGCAACTCGATGTCGTGTTCGGTGTACCACCCGGCCGGGTGAATGTAGATCTTCTGCCGCTCGGTGGTGCCTTGGAGGTAGGACTTCGACAGTGGGGGTCGGTCGTAGGGGCGGTCGGTCTCGTCGCCGATGAGAACGATCCTTCCGTCGAACCCGCCGGTGCGCAGCGCCTCAGCGGCCTTTGCGCCGGCCAGTCCGGCGCCCACGATGACGAATGTCTGCTCTGCAGTGGCCATGTCATGTCCTTCTGATGCGAGGTGTTTCAGGTGTGAGGACCGATTTCATGCGCGCTGTGGCTCAGGTCGCGGTGTCCTGTTCACCGCACACCGTCCGTATCGCGCGCCCGTTCGGGTCGGGTCGGCCGGCCAGGAGGTCATCGTTGCGCCAGCTGGTGGGCTTTGGCACGGAGTTCGGTGAGCAGATCGGCGAACGACTGGTGAAAGGCGGCGACACCCTGGTCTTCGAGGGTGCGGCCGACGTCGTCCATGTCGATGCCCGCCGCGGCGAGCTCGTCCAGGACGGCGGCCGCGCCGGCGGGGACGGTGTCGATGGAGCGGGTGAGGGTGCCGTGATCCTCGAATGCCGTGATGGTGGCCTCGGGCAGCGTGTTGACGGTGTCCGGGCCGATGAGACTGTCGACGTAGCGGGTGTCCGGGTAGTCGGGGTTCTTGGTCGAGGTCGATGCCCACAGTGGCCGTTGCACCCGGGCGCCGCGGGCGGCGAGTGTCTCCCACCGCGTTCCGGTGAAGCGGTCCTGGAAGATCCGGTAGGCGAGGCGTGCTTGGGCGATCGCCGCCCGACCCCGCAACGCCGGGGCCTCGGGGTCGCCGCTGTGCTCGAGACGTTTATCGACCTCGGTGTCGACGCGGCTGACGAAGAATGATGCGACACTGCGCACCGCGGCCAGATCCGCGCCCCGTGCCGCACGCGCTTCCAGACCTTGCAGGTACGCCTCGATCACCTGTTCGTAGCGGGCGAGGGAGAAGATCAAGGTGATGTTGATGCTGACGCCCTTGCCGATCATGTCCGCGATCGCCGGTATTCCCTCCGCGGTCGCGGGGATCTTCACGAACACGTTCGGTCGGGCGATCCGTTCGTGCAGTCGCCCGGCCGCGGCGATGGTGGCGTCGGTGTCCCGGGCCAGTTCCGGGGCGACCTCGATCGAGACGAACCCATCGGTGCCGCCCGAGGTGTCGTAGACGGGCCGCAGTACCGCGGCTGCGTCGACGACATCGGCCGCGGCGAGCTCCCAATAGGCGTCCTCGACCGCGCGTCCCTGGGCGATGAGTGCCGCGAACTGTGCGTCGTAGGCATCGGAGCCGGCGATGGCGCGCGCGAAGATGGTGGGGTTGGCCGTCACCCCTCGTATTCCGGCGGCCACGAACTCGGCGAGGGTGCCATCGCGCAGGTAGGGGCGGGTGAGGTTGTCCAACCACGGGCTTTGCCCCTGCTCACGGTACAGGCGATGCAACCGGCTCACCGTTGCCCCTACCGGTGCGGGTGGGAATCTGGTCATCATCGTGCCTTTCGTCGTTCGGGCGTCTCATTCACGCCGACTTCGCTCAGCGCTCTGCCCGCGTGCACGCCGTGTCACTGCCGGTCGGTAGGGGGTTGTTCTCGTGGGGCGAGAAACTTCGACGGATCGCTGCCCGCCCGGGCGCCGGAGGTGAACCACGCCGCGAATCCCTGGGGATCGCGGCGCTCGATCTCGTCGAGGTATTGCCGGCGGATCCGGGCCAGTTGCAGCCGGTCGGTGACCGACGTGGCGTTCTGCAGCTCCGCGAAACTGGTGCGCCAGCCGCGGCACAGCGCATCATCGGACAATTCCGCACAGCTCGGCGGCGTCGGCAGGGACCCCGGAGCGCTCGCCTCGTCCGGATCACTCAGAGCCGCCGGCTGCGGGGAGAGTAACTGCGCCAACGGCGGCCAGCGTCGGAGCCGCCGCGCCACCGGCCCGGCGGTGACCGTCAGCACGAGCACCAGCGGCACGGCCGCCGCGCCGGACAGTGCGATCAGGCCCACAACACAGATCAGGGCCGCGCCCGCGGTGGCGGCGTGGAGTGCGGCGGCCGGCAGCCACGAACGCGGCGTGGCGGCGGACCTGTCGGCCACCATCGCGGGCAGGCCGCCGCCGGTCACTGCAGCGGCGAACGCCGCGGACACGAGGACGTCGGGGTGGACGGTGAAGATCGCGACCGCGAAGCCGACCAACCCCAGCGGCACGGTCACCACCCACCAGAGGATTCGATAGACACCCATGGGATGTAATCCCTTACACAGATATGGCTTTGAGCGATGCGGACCGCCCTGGCCCACGGTGTCACCGAAAAGAAGATGACGAACGGTGAGCGTCAGGGCCCCAACGGCGGGGTTTCCTGATGCGGTCCCGGTGGTTCGCGGTGTGATGCGCGACGAGCGCTTCCTGGCACGAGCGTCGCGGTCAGCGATGCGCCGTGATGCCGGTGGTCGGTTGCGCGGGTCCTTCGATCGACGTGCGAGCCGATCCGGCGCCTCGCCTCATGCCGGTTCGTGTCCGTCAGGGGCGGGCGGGACCCGGGGGCGGGGGCGAGTGCGCATGGGCGGACGCTGCGTGGTGGACGACGACACAGCATCGGTCCGGCCGCGGGTCCAGTTCTGCGTGCGCGTCGTGTCCGGCGCTCCCGGCGATCACGCCCTGGACGAGGCGTAAGTTCAACCCGCACACCACGTCCAGGTGGTCTCGGGCGACATGGTGGAAGGGGCAGTTGCGTAGGTCGATGCGGCCGTCGTCGCCGACCTGGGGCAGGTATCCGCAGCCGCGGAGCGCCGCCAGAAGATCTCCCCCGGTGTCGGCGGCGGCCCGCTTGCCGGCGTCGAGTGCGGCCTCGTTCACCGCCGCCCGCACGGTTCCGCTGGTGTCCTGTTCGACCGAGGTGACGAGCAACCGGGCGAGCAGCTCGTAGTCCCGGGGCGGCACGCTGACGGTCATTTCCGTCGTGGCCCGGGTGTAGAGCTTCGCGGGGCGGCCGGCGCCGGGTCCGCCGCGACCGGCCGGCCGCTGGTAACTGACCGTCACCAGGTCGGCATCGGCCAGCTTGTCGAGGTGATAGGCCGCGAGGGTCCGGCCGACGTCGACGGCGGCGGCCGCCTGCTCCCGCGAGACCGGTGCGCCGCTTTCGGTCACGTAGTCATACAGCCTGCGCCGCAACGGATCATCCAGGTTGCTCAACGCCGCCAGAACCGCCGGCGCAGCGGATCGCGGAGTGGACATACCCCGACTGTAACACCAAAAAGTATTGACAAATAGGTGTGGAGGGACGATTCTAAAAATAATTCCTATTACTTTTACAAAGGGGTTTCTGATGACTACTCCCACGCCTGACTCGTCGGCGACCGCACCCACACCCGGAACGGCCCTGCAACGCGCTCGCAGTGACCCCGCCTACGGCGCGTTCCTGTTGCTGCGGATCGGATTCACCGTGCTCCCGATCGTCATGGGCATCGACAAGTTCACGAACGTGCTCACCACCTGGGAGGACTACCTGGCGCCGTGGATCGTCGACCTCAGCCCGTTCAGCGCGCACCAAACCATGCTGGTCGTCGGAGTGATCGAAATCGTCGTCGGCATCGCCGTCGCGATCAAACCACGATATGCGGCCTACATCGTCGCCGCCTGGCTCGCTGGAATCGTCATCAACCTGCTGAGCTACCCCGGCTTCTACGACGTTGCACTGCGTGACTTCGGACTGATGCTCGCCGCCCTCACCCTCGGCCGGTTGGCCTACGTGTACGACCCGGCCTGGCACCGGCGCACCGCACTCGCCCCGAAACTGAGTGCCGCCTAGCCGCCACCGACGCGCGTCCCGTCGTTGCGGGGCGCGCGAGGCTGGCACCCTCATCATGTCGTCCACCCACCGCGGCCACTGCGCTTCGCCGGGTGGACGCCACACCACACACTGCGGAAGGACCCCGGCATGCCGTCGACCGCGACACTCCACGTTCTCCACCAGGCACCAGGACGAGACCTGGCTGCGGCCGAAGAGGCGGCAGCGGCGTTCCTGGACGCACTCGGGATCGACCTGGACTCGGAAAGCCTGCGCGAGACGCCCCGGCGCATGGCCCACGGCTACGCCGAACTGTTCACCCCCCGCGCCTTCGATCTGACCACCTTCCCCAACGACGAGGACTACGACGAGCTCGTCCTGGTCCGCAACGTCCCGCTGCGATCGGTGTGCGAGCATCATCTGCTGCCGTTCGCCGGTACCGTCCACATCGGGTATCTGCCCGGCGACCGCATCATCGGATTGTCCAAGCTCGCCCGCGTGGCAGAGCATTTCGCCTGCCGGCCTCAAGTTCAGGAACGGCTCACCAAGCAGATCGCGGGCTGGCTCGACGAACATCTGCATCCTCGGGGTGTCGGGGTGGTCATCGAGGCCGAGCACAGTTGCATGACGCTGCGCGGGGTGCAATCGGTGGGATCGGCCACCGTCACCTCCGCTCTGTTGGGAGCGTTGCGCGATGATCCTCGTTCGCGCCAGGAATTCTTCGCTCTCGCCGGCGTTCACGCCTGACCGGGCGGGTAGACGACCCGCGGCCCGTCACCGCTTCGGCGGGGCGGCACGCCGAGTGCTTCGCCGCTCCGCGTTGCGGTCTCGGCCCCGGCGCCGAGCCGAAGCGGACGTCGGGCCCGAGTGCGGGCCACCGGTGCCTGCCGATCAGGACCGCGCCCGGTGGCGGTCCCAGACCACCTGGCCGTCGGCCCGCACCCGGGCGCCCTCCGCCGGGAGGTGCGGGGTGCGCCGGCCGTCGTGCATGAGGTGCTCGACGCTCACCCCGCGCCGCAGGACTGCGACGTCGGCGACGAGCCGGCGGTGGCACCGCCACCACACGCTCTCACTGCACATCATCGCCGTTCGCTGCCGCGCCGCCCGATCCAGCAACTCGGTCAGCGCCACGGCGAACTCGGTGGTGCGGGTGTGGGCGGCATAGGCGGCGAACTGATCGACCTGCCACCAGGGGTCCTCACGCGGCTCGCCGGGCGACAGGCGGCGGCGACCGCCCAGTCGCGACTCCCAGCGATAGCCGATTCCGGCGTCCGGTAACCAGTGCGTCATCATCTCGCTGCCGACATCGCGATTGCGGCGACTGCCGGGATACCGGCGAATGTCGACCACCGCGTCGACACCGGCGCGGTTCAGCAGTGTCGTCAGTTCTTCCCGACCGAGCCGGCCGTGTCCCACGGACAGCAACATCGCCTCACCACCTCCGCCCACCGGAGACCACACCGCCCCCGGTGCGCGATCGAGGTCAGCCCGGGCATCCCGGGCGGGCTAGCGTCGCGCCAGGTGGGCGACGCAGGTCCGGGGTGTTTCCCACGGGATCAGCCGATTGTCGGATTCCGGTGCGCCGAGCCGGTCGAGGACGCCGCGCATCAGTCCGAGATGCAGTGCGCACACGACGTTCGGGCTCTGCCGGGCGACCGACTCGAACGGGCAGGCATGCAACCGGATTCGCATCTCGTCTTCTGACGCCTCGAGCTCGGGGTCGAATCCCATCTCCGCGAACAGGGTGGTGAGGGTGCTAGCGGCGTCCTCGATCGATCGGGGGGACCCGGGGGTCTCGGTGAGGTCGTCGCGTGCCCACGCCCGGCCGGCCGCCTCCGCCCGGGCCACGGGGTCGTCCTCGGAGCTCGCCCAGTGCGCCGCCAGCACACGAGCCAGCCGTTGGTACCCGGAATCGGCGTGGCCCGGTTCGAGGGGGGCCAGCGCCCGGTAGAGCCGACGCGGGCGGCCGCGCGCCGGATTCCGCTCGGGTTCGGCCGAGACCAATCCGGCGCTGGTCAACGCATCGAGGTGAAAGCGAACCGTGGTCACGTGCAGCTCGCACAGTGCCGCCAGTTCCCCGATGGCCATCGGCGTCGGACTGGCCCGTAAAGCGTCCAGCAGCTGGACCCGTCTGCGCGAGGCCAACACCGCGTGCGTCCCGGCGCGCTCCGCGCCGGTTCCCTTTTGTATCGCCATACTGTATGACTTTAGAGGAAGGGATTCCTCAAAAAAAGGGTTTAGCTTCCCGGAGGTGGCCATGACCTATGTGATCGCAGAGCCGTGCATCGATGTGCTGGACCGGGCCTGCGTCGAGGAATGCCCGGTGGACTGCATCTACGAGGGCGGCCGGTCGCTGTACATCCACCCCGACGAATGTATCGACTGCGGCGCATGCGAGCCGGTGTGCCCGGTGGAGGCCATCTTCTACGAGGACGACCTGCCCGCCCGGTGGGTCGCGTTTACCGACGACAACGCCCGGTTCTTCCACAGCCCGCTCCCCGGTGCGAGTGCGGCGCTGGGGATGCCGGGCGGGGCGGGCAAGCTCGGTCCGCTCGCCGCCGACACCGAATTGGTGAGTGGGTATCCGCCTTCGGGCCCCGCCGCTACCGGCGGGGCGTCCCCCTGCGGCGGCGGTGCGTCGTGACTCCCCTCACCGTGGAAGTCGTTCCTGTCCGGCCGTTCCCGGCACGGCGCGGGATCAAGGGGTCGTTCCTCTACAAGGCCGCCACCACCACCGACCCGAAGATGCTGGGTCTGATGTACATGGTCACCTCGTTCGTGTTCTTCATGGTCGGCGGGTTGATGGCCCTGCTGATCCGCACCGAACTCGCGGTCCCCGGTCTGCAGTTCCTGTCCAACGAGCAGTACAACCAGCTGTTCACCATGCACGGCACCATCATGCTGTTGCTGTACGCGACGCCGATCGTGTTCGGTTTCGCGAACTACATTCTGCCGCTGCAGATCGGCGCCCCCGACGTGGCGTTCCCCCGGCTGAACGCGCTGAGCTACTGGTTGTACCTGTTCGGCGCGATCATCACCGTGTCCGGGTTCCTCACCCCGGGAGGGGCGGCGGACTTCGGCTGGACCGGGTATTCCCCCCTGACCAGCGCGGTGCATTCGCCGGGGGTGGGCGCCGACGTGTGGATCACGGGACTGGCGTTGGCCGGTGTGGGCACCATCCTCGGCGGCGTCAACATGATCACCACCGTCATCTGCCTGCGGGCGCCGGGGATGACGATGTTCCGGATGCCGATCTTCACCTGGAACATCTTCATCACCATGATCCTGGTGCTGATCGCCTTCCCGATTCTGGCCGCGGCACTGTTGGGCCTGCTCGTGGACCGGCACCTCGGGGCGCACCTGTTCGATCCGGCCACCGGCGGTGCCCTGCTCTGGCAGCACCTGTTCTGGTTCTTCGGTCACCCCGAGGTGTACATCGTCGCGATCCCGTTCTTCGGCATCGTCTCGGAGATCTTCCCGGTCTTCAGCCGCAAGCCGCTCTTCGGGTACACCGGCCTGGTCTACGCGACCATCGCCATCGCCGCACTGTCCACCGCGGTGTGGGCGCACCACATGTTCGCCACCGGCGCCGTTCTGCTGCCGTTCTTCTCGCTGATGAGCTTCTTCATCGCGGTGCCCACCGGGGTGAAGTTCTTCAACTGGATCGGCACCATGTGGAAAGGGCAACTCACCTTCGAAACCCCGATGCTGTTCTCGATCGGTTTCCTGGTGACCTTCCTGTTCGGTGGACTGTCCGGCGTGTTGCTCGCGAGCCCGCCGCTGGACTTCCACGTCACCGACTCCTATTTCCTCGTCGCCCATTTCCACTACGTGCTGTTCGGCACCATCGTGTTCGCCACCTACGCCGGCATCTACTTCTGGTTCCCGAAGATGACCGGACGGCTGATGGATGAACGCCTCGGCAGATGGCACTTCTGGACCACGTTCATCGGCTTTCACACCACCTTCCTGGTCCAGCACTGGCTCGGCGCCGAGGGCATGCCCCGCCGCTACGCCGACTACCTCCCCTCCGACGGGTTCACCACCCTCAACACGGTCTCGACGATCGGCTCGTTCGTCCTCGGCGGGTCCGTGTTGCCGTTCGTGTGGAATGTCTTCAAGTCCTACCGGTACGGTCAGGTGGTCACGGTCGATGACCCGTGGGGTTACGGGAACTCGCTCGAGTGGGCCACCAGTTGTCCCCCGCCGCGGCACAACTTCACCGAGCTGCCCCGAATCCGTTCCGAGCGTCCCGCGTTCGAGTTGCACTATCCCCACATGGTGAAACGGATGCGCGCCGAAACGTACGTCGGTCGACGGCCCAAGTCGGTCGCGGTCACCGCGGGCACCGTCTCCGGGCCCGAGCGAGAGGCGGGCCGGCGATGAGTGACACCGTCGATCGTTCTTATAGTTTCCTGCGGTGTCGCGTAGCCGATGCGGCCGACAAGCATGCACGGTCGTCGTCCTCGGCGGCGACCAGCCCCACCACACGGGCACCGCTGCACCCGTCCACCGGAGACCGTCCGGCGAACCCGAACCCGAACCCGAACCGTCCTCGCGAGGTGGATGGCCCATGACTGAGGTGGGTGGCCCATGACTGAGGTGGCGCGCTACACGCAGTTGATCCTGCCGGTCTTCTGGCTCGGGATGGTGGTGGCGATTTCGTTTCTCGAGGCGCCGATCAAATTTCGGGCCCCGGGCGTGACCCTGGCCATCGGGCTCGGGATCGGCCGGAAGGTCTTCCTCGCGCTCAATGCGGTGGAACTGGTTCTGGCACTGGCGTTGTTGGCGTCGTGCGTCGCCGCGCCACCGGGCGCAACCGCGTTGACGGTGCTCGCGCTGGTCACGGTGGTGCTGGTGGTGCAGATCGCGGTGGTGCGTCCGCCCCTGAGTAAACGATCGGACCGGATCCTCGCCGGAGAGCACCTGCCACGATCGAGGATACACCTGGTGTACATCGGACTGGAGGTGGCGAAGGTCGCATTGCTGATCGCGTTGATCTTCCAGCTGTTTCGGGCGGTGGCCTCATGCCTTCACTGACACCAGGCGAACCTACGCGCACGGATCTGGCCACTCGCACCGACATCGAGGACGTGCTCCGCCGGTTCTATGGGCGCGTGCTCGTCGATGACCTCCTCGCCGTCCCGTTCGCCGAGATCCGGGAGAGCGGGCTCGAATCACGCCTGCCGATCATGTGCGACTTCTGGGAGACCGTCCTGTTCGGGGCCCGCCTCTATCAGGGCAGCGCCGGGCGGGTGCACCGGAGCGTCCACACCCGGCATCGATTCGAGGCATGGCACTTCCTCCGATGGCTCACCCTCTGGTCCACCACGGTCGGGCAGATGTTTCACGGTCCGAGCGCCGCACACGCCACAGTCCACGCCACCAGGATCGCCCGGGCGATGCACCGCAACCTGACCGGCACCGACTCCGCCGAACTCGATGCCCTCACCACCCGAGAACCCCATCGGGTCCGCGATGACCACCCATCTGATCGCTCCCCCGGAGGTGACCTCGATGACGGAACGGCGTCTCATCGCCGGGTGCACGGTGAGGCCACGGATCTCCCGGAAGACCACCACACTCCGCGCCGAACAGACCAGACAGTGGCCGCAGACAAGCCCCCCGGGGTAGCCAGCGTCGACTCGGATGGTCCGCGGCGCAGAATACGAAAGGAAGTGCTTCAACCGTGAACGAGAAGACATGGTCGGTGAATATCGTCATCGACGAACACAAATCGGCGGAGACCGGGGCCCAGACACGAGCGAGGGCCCGTCTGCGGACCAGCGGCCGGGCCGCATTCGTGGGAACGGGACTCGCACGGCGCAACCCGCACCATACCGACGTCCCGGAGGTCAGCGACGACATGGCCGCTGCCCGCGCCCTGGCAGACCTGTCGCATCAACTGTACGAAGCAGCCGCCCAGCGCGAAGCGGTCACGCGCAGCGCGCTCACCTCCGCACGCGCCGCCGACTTCGGCCGTCGACGTTCCTCGGCCTGAACACCGGCACGCACGAAACCCCCGTCGACCCGGGCGTGGGGCGGCGCCCGACACCTGCATTCCCACGGACATTCCTCCACAAGGACATCACGATGAGCGAACATCTCTTTCACATAGCCCTCGCCGACGACTGGGAAGGCGCCGCACGGTTCGGAGAATACGAAGCGTCCACCCGCGCCCACACACTCGATCAGATCGGATTCATCCACGCCGCGACCGCGGAGCAACTCGAGCACGTCCTCGCCACCGTCTACGGTGACGTCAATCTTCCCCTGGCGGTGATTGTGATCGACCAGGACGCACTCCGCGATGCCGGCGTCGACGTTCGCTGGGACGAGAGGGCGGGACCGTCGGATACGCCCGGTCGGTGGGTTCCGCGGATCATGGGAGCGGTGCCGCTGGATCCGGACATCGTTGTGGCGACCATCCCGCTCGAGAAACACGGTGAGAATTGGACCGTCCCCGACCTCTCCGGGTACAGCGTCGACGAGGCGGCGTCGTAACAATCCCCCGCCCGTACACCAAGATCACCGCTGTCGGCACACGGCGGCCGGCGCGGGGACCATCTGTGCAGATTCGCGCGCGGGCCGCATCGGTAGGGGTGGTGCACAGTGTGGCTCGGGCGGGCACGAGTGCCTCACATCACCGGATGCCTGTCGAAAGAAACTCGGGGCCGACAGATTTCGAGGTCGAACATCATCCACGAGTCACTCTCAAAGCAACACGAGTCACTCTCAAAGCAACTTGTCGCAGAGCGTTCCGGAGAACGATCGCCACAATCATCACGGCATCGCCCCCTCACCTCGACCCAGACCCTGGCACCAGCAGCGCCGCGTTTCGGGCAACCTGACTCACCCCGCCACCAGCCTGGCCACGCACAGTTCGGGTTCGACGAACGGCTCAAGGTGAGCAGAGAGGGCCGGTTGATGCGGCTTTCGGTTTCCCTCGGTCGTTGACGTGTTCAGCAGACCCTGCAGCAACCCCCGATGCACTCCGCACACCACCTCGGGATGCGACCGGGCCAGATCCCGTACCGGGCAGGCGTGCAGGCGAATGATCCGTTCACGTTCGCCCGCGGGGCCGCCGCTGTCCGCCGACGGCGGTGTCGACGGGTCCGGCGCCGAGACCAGCTCGGGGCCGAACCCCATCCGCGCGAAAGCATTCGTGGTGCGCGCCGCCGCATGATCGAGCGCATCACCGGCATCCGACTCCGGGGTGTGCCCGCCGTCACCGGTGCCTGCGCTGCGAGAAGCCGCCATCCGCGTGGCCCATTCGTGCCCGGCATGCTCCGCGCGGCGAGCCCGCGTCTGCACCGTCTGGCCCAACTCCATCGCGAGGACGTCGGCGAGAGTCCGGTAGTCCACGCGTTCCTCGATCGCCAGATAGCCGGTACGGGGCCGGCCCGCGCCCGGCCGGTTCATCCGGGTACGTGTGATCGCACCGTCGTCACACAGCGCGTCCAGATGGAACCGCACCGTCGTCACGTGCACACCGATCTGTGATGCCAGTTCGACGGCGTCCACCGCACCCTCGTGCTCACGCACCATCCGAAGAACACGTTCCCGTTGCCGGTTGCGCGGCAGGAAATTTCGCCGCGGCCCCCGGGCATCGCTTGCCTCGTCCACCTCGTCACCTTTCATTCCACCAATTTAAAGGATATGCTTCCGTTAAATACTAACCGCTTCACAACAGCAGAGGTAGGAGATGACGGTCGACACCATCTGCGATCCCGACATACCGATGACGACGCAGGTCGAGCTCTTCGGTCCCGAATTCACCCAGTTCGTGTTGCCCTACCAATGCGCAATCTCGACGATGACCACCAAAGTGCACATCCTGCGAAAGGGTTTCACCCATCTGGATCGACACTGCCCGATCGAGCACGTCTCAGCACGGGTGAAATCCCCCGACAGCATCATGGCCAAAGCGCAGCGCCTGCGCTGCCCGCTCACGGTCTCCCACATTCGTCAGAACATCCGCGATATCGCCGGAGTCCGCATCACCTGCGGTCTCATCTCGGACACCTACCGCGTTGCGGACCTTATCGGCGGTCAGCCCGATGTCACGGTGCTCGAGGTCGAAGACTACATCGCGAAGCCGAAATCCAATGGCTACAAAAGTTTGCATATGGCAATCGAGATCCCGGTGTTCTTGAGCGACCGAGTTGTCCAGGTACCCGTCGAGCTGCAAATCCGGACAATCGCCATGGACTTCTGGGCCAGCCTCGAGCACAAGATCTACTACAAGTACAAGCGCTCCGTACCTCGCCGACTGTTGCAGGAGTTGACCGAGGCCGCCGACGTCGCACACCGACTCGACAGGAAGATGGAGCGGCTGCACAACGAAGTTGCCGGCCTGAAGTCGGTGGTGGACTCCGACGGTCCACTGAGCCTCGAGGCCACCGACCACGATCATGGCGATCGCTCACAGAACCGTTGCGGGAAACCCCACAACTCGACCGCCGGGCCGCTCGTGCGAAATCCGCCGGCAGGTGGTGTGGATGTCTGCCGAAACACCACACATCTCACTGACGCAGTGTTGCAGGGCAACACTCGCGTAGGACCCAGCACTGCACCCACAGCATGCCGACGAAACCCCAATCCGTAAATCCCACGACAACCGTTTCACCAATCATCAACAGGCGGGAGGCCACTCATGTCCACACCAACCTTGCATGTGGATGCCTCGAAGGCGACACCCTCAACCAGTCGAGGTCTGCGATTGCGGCTCAAGCCCGTCCAGTCCCGCGGATTCGTACAGGGCGCCTGGTGGCCACGATCGACTCACCTCACCGATGAACTTCCGGCCCTACTCACGGCCCTCTCGCGGCGGCTGGGCCACATCGACCGGATCATCTACGACGAGAACGGCTGGGCGCCAGCACCGTCGCGTATCGACCACGCAGGCAACACGGTGGACCTACGACACTCCAGCGACCAGTCGAGCAATACACTGGCGATCACCGGCGAGAAGTTCGGACGGCTGGTCCTGCTGGTGGTCCCTCCGTACACCGACCCGGTCTTCGCCTACGCGACCATAATGACGGCGGCGAGTCCGCGCGACGTCTCCACCGCCGACGAACTGCTGGCGATCGGTGCACGCGAGGCCGAGGATCGCCGGCTGGCACTGCGCGCCCAACACCGCTGGGAGTCCGAAGGCGGAGCACTACACCACCGAGGAGACAAGTCTGTGCGGCCGCGCCGCACCGGCGACAGCGACCGGGTGCGACACGGCTGAGTGAGACCCGGGGGTGGCACACATCTTTCCGTCCACCCTGCCACCGCCACAGTGATCCTCGACAACGGGCGGTCAGGGTGACAGCACCCAGTGCCCTCGTGGACAACGCGTGCGACAGCAGCCCGTCGAGCCACCCACGAAACGTTGTCCAACGGACGCGAAGTTCCGCCTGCGCTCGGAAGTCGTGCGCGTCGCGGCGCGGTCATCTGTTCCACCATTGACCTGGTGATACACGACTCCGCGGCGCAGAAGCGTCCGTACCGCTGAGTGAATGGGACCCGTGCTCGCAGGATCGCAAGACGGTGGGGTCAGTGCCGTTTCCTGTCCGCGGGTAGTTCGGCGGATTACCGACGGCCTCACCGAAGAGGGTGGAACCCAAAGTTCGACATCCCCAGGATGACCCACCGCCTGGTGCTGGTGGTGCCCCCTCCAGTGCCACTCCCCCCTGCCACCACCAGTCGCATAGCTGAGAGGCACTGTCGTTCCGGCCCACTCACACTACCGAGCACACAGGTGAGACCGCCCGGTACAGGTGTTGCTTGATACAATTGTCGTGCACACCACGGCACGGATGCCAACGTCGTTTGCGTGCCGTGGGACGCGAAAAGCCCTCCTCCGATGGGATTCTCACGTCGAGGTTCTGTCTCAGTGGAAGTATGACGAGTATGCGAAGACGCTGGCCGGCCGCACCCCCACCCTCATGGCGCGGGGTGGGTATTGTTCACGGGCGTTCCGTTCTCGCCGCGGGCCTCGGGATCACCGTCGAACTCATCGACCTTCTTCGCTACCCGGCCGGGGTGGAACTGCGTCTTGCCCTCACCGCTTACGGGCACGCGGCCCAGCAGGCACGCTATGAAACACGACCGCTGACCGATCCCGGGGATCCGTCGCCGCGGTGGTCGTTCCTCCGAACGCATGTGCGCGCCGGGGATCTCACAGGAGAGGCCGACCCGTACCAGGCCCCGATCCTGTCGACCGGAACGACGCGGTTGATCGACTTCCGCACTACGCCGCGGTACTGGATAGACGGAATCCCGGCGCCGGTGTCGCTCATGGTGACCGTGGAATGGGCCCGGATCGGCCTGGCGGCAACGTCGTCGACGATCGAGATCGGGCCCGTACCCCACCCGCTCCCCTAGTAGGGCTGCGCCAAGCGGTGTGGTGGCACAGTCGGCAGGTACCGACCCAACGAATCAGTGCGCGTGGACGTTCGCGGCGGGTGGCGTAGCGGGCCGGTTCTGCCGAACCGAATTTGGGTGAGTCAATCGCAGGGTGGCGAGGAAGAGGTGGGCGGCGGTGACCAGGGCGGCGTGGTGGTGTCCGCCGAGCCAGGAGGGCTCATCGTAATGGTCCAGTCCGAGAACGGGTTTCAGTTCCCGGTGGTCGTGCTCGATGCGCCATCGGAACGCACGTGTGACCTGTTCGCACCAGCCGGTGACCACAGGAGCGGGCAGTTCACCGCAAAAGCGAGCTGAGCGCGGGTGGGGTCGACGTTCCGTCGAGGCACTCGTGTATGCGACGCAGGGTGGCCGCACAATCGGACCGCTCGGTGGGGTCGAGTTGGTCGAGGATGCGACGTAACTCCCCTTGCCGTCGAGCATTCACCTGCTCGACGACGGCGCGCCCCCGCGCCGTCGATTCCAGGGTGACGACGCTGCGATTCGATCGATCCGCGCCTCGCCTGAGGTGCCCGGAGGCGAGGAGGCGATCCGCGAGGCGGGTGACCGTCGATGCGGCAACATCCAGTGCTCGCGCCGCCTGACTCGAACTCACTGTGCCCTCCTCGCTGAGCACCATCAGCAGCCTCAGCTGCGGCAACGTGACGTCGACGTCGCCGCCCTCGATGCTGCGCAGCGCCACACCCACGAGATCTCGGGTGGCGACTTCGAATGCTCGCAGATCCTCGGGACTCGTGCTCACCGACTCGTCGTCACCGCCGCGTTTGCGCATAGCTCAAGTATTGCAGAAGCTAAGCCTTGCATGCTGCAAGAACTTGGGTAGCTTGGTGGGTACTGGACCACCCCGAGCCGTGGCCTCGTCAGTGATGTTCGAGCTTCGGCCCGATCCGGGCCCGGCGCGGCGACACGAGTACCCAGCGCGGTCGAAACGAAATGAGGCCTCAGTGCACACAGATTCTCCGCACCCTACGACCCCCGCGTCCGCATGGAGGGTCCTGCGGCAGGGAAACGAGCGATTCGTCAACGGAACCCCACTGCATCCCAACCAGGGGATCGCGGACCGCGCGGCGCTCTCCGACGGGCAGCACCCCACCGCCATGTTGTTCGGATGCGGAGACTCGCGAGTGGCCGCCGAAATCATCTTCGATCAGGGTCTCGGTGACGTGTTCGTCGTGCGCACCGCAGGCCACGTCCTCGACGACGCCGTTCTCGGCTCGATCGAGTACGCCGTCGAAATCGTGAACGTTCCGCTCATCATCGTGCTCGGCCACGACGGCTGCGGCGCCGTGAAGGCGACGCTCGACGCGCTCGACAACGGCGCGGTGCCGGACGGATTCATTCGCACCGTCGTCGAACGCGTGGCACCGTCAGTGATGACGGGACGTCGCGAAGGGCTCTGCACCGCAGACGAACTCGAAGTCCGTCACGTGGTGGAGACCGGCGAACTTCTTGCGCAGCGCTCACGTATCATCGCCGGACGCATCGAGGTCGGTACCTGCGCCATCGCGGGCGTCACCTACAAGCTGTCCGATGGCCGAATACATCTTCAGGGGACGGTGGGAGACATCGGTGAGCCCGGCGACTGACTCCCCAGAACGACGACTTCCGTCGGATCCGACACCACCACATCACTCACCACCGGCGGATAGCGCGGGCCGGGGCTACCGGCGCGGCAGGGTGGCGCAGCCTGACCCGGCGATGCCGTAAGTGGGCTGCGCCGCACGATCGGAGGATCCACAGTGAGCACCGCGCTGTACTTCGCCGGACTCAGCCTCATCGGCATCGGAGGACTGGGCGACGGCTTGATCCGGGGATTGAACCCGTCCGCTCACCCCGGCACACACAAGGTCTCGATGGGCCTGGCCCTGGCCGGCGTCCTCTGCTGGACTGTCGGGGCCGTCGTGTCCGATCAGCCGTTATGGTGGAAGATCGTCGCCTCCGTCTTCGTGTTGACGATAGGTTTTCTCCTGACCATGCGATCACGGTTCCTGCCCAGTCACCAGTGGTGCGAACCCGACGAGTGACGGAATCCTTTCCGTGTACCGGCAGTACATCCTCGTCGAGCCACCGGTGGTGCAGCACGTGGCGACCGCGAACACCGATCGCGTCGGGCTGCACGTGCCTCGTAATCCTGTTGTCGGGGGTTCTTACTCGCTGCGCGGGCAGTCGGTCGGCGTGATCGGGGTGACAACGGGCCCTGCAACGCGAACCCCAGCAACTTGCTAAGATACGCAAGTAACACAATCTGCAGGCGCTGTAGGTTGCAGGCGAGGCAGCAGGCCCGGCGCCGCATCGAGTGGCCAAACACATCTCGCCGGCACCGTGATCGACCCGGACGACAGGAGGAGCCATGGCCGCGAACTCGCGCCAACCGCTGTATCAGATGAAGGCGGACTTCTTCAAAACGTTGGGGCACCCAGCACGCATCCGAGTCCTCGAGCTTCTCAGCGAACGCGAACACGCCGTCTCCGAGATGTTGCCCGAGGTGGGCATCGAGCCGGCGAACCTGTCCCAGCAGCTGTCGATCCTCCGACGCGCAGGCCTGGTCACCGCCCGCCGCGAGGGCCTGTCGGTGTCCTACGCGCTGACGTCCCCCCGCATCGCCGAGCTGCTACGCGTCGCGCGCGGGATTTTGACGGGGGTGGTCGCCGGGCAGGCCGAGGTGCTCGAGGACCTTCCCGCACCTCCCGCCTTGGTGGGCGAGACCGCGGGCTGACGGGGCCCACCCAACCAGAATCCGACAGCACAAGTATTAGTTGCGAATTTTCTAAAGTACATACATTGGAGTCATTAGCGGCGGAGATTCGTCTCTCGGATCCGGAAAGAGAAGTGGGCGGTGACGAACAATCACGACGATCGCGCCAGCGGGCCGCCCGACGGGTCCGAGGTCGCGTTGACGGGAATCGCTGTCGCGGTGCTCGCCGTGTCCGCCACCCGCTCGCCCAGCACGACCGGGTCGGCGCGATTGCAGTCTCGTGACGCCAACTCTTGAACTCGTACGCGAATGTGTGCAGATCGGAGTCCGAACGAATTCCCGGGTAGCGGAAGAGGTCCCACGTTCCGCCGACGGAGTCACGGGCCTCGAGCAGAGCAACCTTCTTCTTGGGAAACTCCCGTGTGATGTAGGCGGCTGCTCCGATTCCGGAGATGCCGCCGCCGATGATGACCACGTCGTAGCGATCCGCGTCGTCTACCGGAATGCTCATGTCGTCCTCTCCTGCGTTAAATGAACCAGTCGCTTTCTGCGTGGTTCACCACATTGGCCCTCGAGCCGTGTCGGACGCCATACCGCAATGCATCGTGTTACCGGACGCCCCGGTGCAATTCGCACAAGAATGAATGAAACGCCAGGTCAATGGATCTATCGCAGGCAACGAAGGAGCCCAACTGTGCAATGTGCACCACAAGCGCCGGACGCGGGCTGAGAGTTGACGTAGCCCCGCCGCAACCCGGAGTCCATAGTGAGACGCACGCCATATCTGATCAACACTATGGCGCTCATCACCGAATTCCGGGCTTCGGAAAAAGAGCCGAAGGGCCGGCATCACACGCCCATCGACGCCGGCCTCAATTCACAGATCGGATCTCGAGACATGTCCGCTACCAATCCCCCATCGAAGTCGATGGGCGCCGGTATCGCCGATTCCTCCGCAACTGCTGCCACCGCCGACGAGACCTCCGCCGAAGACACCGGCCGTCTCAGCCCCACCGCGCTGGTGTCGCTCTCCCTCGCCTCATTCTTTCCCGCAGTGTCGTTCGCGATGGTGCCCTTCTTGGTCTTCACGACGAGCGGCACCAATGCATGGCAGTCGTCGCTGCTCGCAACGATCGGTGTGATCTGCATCGGTCGCGCAGTGATCGCGTTCGCTCGCCGTTACGTCGCCTCCGGTTCGCTCTACTCGTACGTCGGTGAAGTGTTCGGCCCGTGGGCCCGCCATCTCACGGCCGCGTCGCTACTCGCCGGGTTCATTGTCGGCGTCGCGGCGCTCGCCGCCGTCGTCGGCGTGTTCGTCGGCAGTTTCCTCCACGCGAGGGGCATCCACGGCGCATTGAACTTCGACACTCAGGTCATCGTGTTCGGACTCGCGCTGGTCCTTGCCGCCGCTGTCGCCATCCGGGGTCTCGACACGTCCGTCATGGTCGCTGTCACGCTTGCGGTGATCGCCCTTCCACTGGTCTTGATCATCACCGTGGCGAGTGCCGCACACACCGGACTCGACCTCGGCACGCAATTCAGCTTCACCGGCTTCGAAGTGGGCCCGGTGTTCCAGGGGATCGCGGTGGGCGCCGCGTTCCTCGTAGGCTTCGAGAGCTGCGCGGCACTGGCCACCGAGACCAAGGACCCCAAGCACAGCGTACCCACGGCGATCATGGCAGTGCCGGTAATCCTCGGCGGCCTGTTCCCGATCGTGACGATTCTGCAGGTCCCCGGGCTCATCGCGACGTCCGACGAGCTGGCCGCCGGTGTCTCCGCTCCGGCTGCTCTGGCTCAACTTTCAGGTCTCGGTCACGGGGTCGCAACCGCCACAGATCTGGTTCTCGCCGCGGCCTCGTTCGCCTCGCTGGTCGGATTCTTGAACTACGCCGCCCGATTCACGATGACACTGTCCGAGGACGGCCTCCTGCCCTCCGTGTTCTCTCGCCTCCATCCCAAGCACAAGAGTCCTTCCGCCGCCGTCCTGCTGATGACGTTGTGCGCGTTCCTGACGATCTCCGGGATGCTGCTCTGGACAGGCGACATCATCTCCGCCTACACGCCCAACGCGACGCTGCTCGTGTATATGTGGGTCGTGCCCTACGTGATCATCTGCGTGGGTGCCATCAGGCTGTCGATTCGGCTGCGTGAGTTCCGGCCGGGGCTGTGGATCGCCGCCGTCGCCGGTGCTGCGACGATGACGTGGGCCTACACGAACGGTCTGGTCAACCCGCCGCCGGCGCCGGCGGACTCGATGATCTGGGTCGCACCCGTGGCGATCGCCCTGCTCTTCGGCGTCGTCAGGATCAATGTGTCGAGGACACGTCACATCGCCGAGTAGCGGGCAGTGGATTCGTTCGGGAATCCGCACTAGATTCCGGGTGAGCACGGCACGTCGTGCTCACCCGGAATCTTGCGTGTTCGACGCATCCTCATCCCCTCCTGGTCCTCGGAGGGTCGCGAGGCAATTTTCCCGACGAATGCCGTACTTCTCGGCCACAATCGTCAATGAGCACCCGTTCTAATCGAAAGGCCGCACGCGCGTGACCGAAGCACTCTGGCCGACGCCGTCGGAAAGCGTTCGAACCCTGATTCGCGACATCGCCGAATCGTTGATCCCCCGTTACCACGAGGTCGTCGACGAGCTTGTCGCCGCGTCGCTCGCTGATCCGCGCTACCACGAGATTGCGGCCGATCCAGTCCTCGCCGAGGCCGATGCCCGCCTCAGCGTCGCAAATCTCAAGCACTGGCTGACCTCCAACATCGCCGACCCGGGCCGCCGAGTCCCGACCCATGCGAGCCAGGAGATCAAGATCTACGCTCGCGATGTGGTACTGCGCGAGCTGACCACCGACGACGTCGCCTCGTGGCGTGCGACCCATCGGGTCACCTGGCACTGGTGGCTCAATGAGTGCTTCGCCGCGACCGACGACACAGACGTCCTCCACGAACTGGTCGAGGTGTCGGCGAACTCGCTGACCGCGTTCGTCGACGATTCGATCGCCGCTCTCGCCGACTACATCCAAGCGGTCCGCGAGGAGCTCGCCGGCGGACCACAACTCCAGCGATACGCGACTGTCGAACTGCTGTTGCACGGATCTAACATCGAGCCGTCGCGTGCGGAGGCACAACTGGGATACGCGTTGACCGGGTCGCATGTCGGCGCCATCATCTGGGCGGACTCCGAAGAGGACGTGGGTGGTCTCGAACCGGCCGCGGAGCAGATCATGCGCGCCTGCGGCGCCGTCTCACGTTTGACCGTGGTGGCCGGCACCGCAGCGTTGTGGTTGTGGATGCCGTCGCGACTCGTCCCCGAGGTGTCGGACGTGGCGGACCGCATCAAGCACATCAAAGGGATCCGTGTGGCCTTCGGCCGGATGTCTGCCAGCGTCGCGGGGTTCCGGCGAACTCACATGGATGCAGCAGCGGCTCAGCGACTGCTGGCCCGTCTCAATTCCAGACTGTCGATCGTGCGATACGAGGATGTACAGCTGGTCGATCTGATGTCGGCCGACCCGGCCCTCGCGGCCCAGTACGTCCTGGACGTTCTCGGTGAGTTCGCGGATGCGGATCCGGTTCTGCACCAGACGGTCCTGACCTGCGTTCAGGCGGGGTTCAACCGGTCGAGCGCAGCCGAACGCCTCTACACGCACCGCAACACCATCGACCGCAGACTCGCGCGCATCGACGAGTTGCTGCCGAAACCGTTGGCCAGCGACCCCGCTGGAGTCGTCGCAGCACTCACGCTGCTGAACATCCGCACCGGCCACTGACAGCGCCTCGCGGTCGGTGCCCGGCCACCGACAAGGACCGCGTCGCTCAGCGACATCTGCACCGTCCAGGACGACGAGAATGTCGCTCAGCGACGCGGATACTCGGGGTTCTCCAAGGCTAACCAGTGCACATGCGCACGACGACCTCGGTTGCCGCCCGCTCGCCGGTAACGATCGCACCCTCCATCGTTCCTGCCCACCTCGGTGACAGTTCTGATCCAGCCCAGTGCAGCGGACCCACGGGGTCGGTAAAACCCGCTCCCACCGCGGTGACCAACCCCGGCGGCCAGACAGGGATGCATCCGACCGTGTACGGCTCCTGCGTCCAGTCGAACTCGTGGTACTCGGTGGGGCTCATAGCCTGCTCACCGCACGCGCGCGCCAAGCCCGCTAGCACCGCTCGCTTACGTTCGGCCGGATCGGACGGCATGGCGTCGGGCAGATAGCAGTTCGGTCCCCCGTCAGCTCGACCGAATCCGACGATCACTCCTTCCTGCGAATCCGGCGGAGTGTCGTCGAAGGTGAGGATCAGTGGACCGGTATCGGTCATGATCGAACCATTGAGTCCGCGGTCGCGCCAGAACGGCGAGGAGTAGACGACATGCACCTTGTACGCATGTGCCATGCTCATTCGTTCGCCCAGCGTCCGGTGTGCCGCAGGTAGCGGCGGATCGAACCGGATCGACTCACGATCCGCCGGACTCATCGCAATGATGACATGACGCGCGCGAAGCACCTCACCCTCGACTGTCGTCACCTCGACACTCTGGTCGTGGTAGCGAACGGAAGAGATCGGGCAGTCGACCGCGAGGCGATCTCCCAGGTCGGCTGCCATCATCTCGGCCAGCCGGGCAGAGCCGCCGGTGAAGGAGCGTTCATTGCCACCAGACAGTGAGGCGAACAACGAGTCCATTCCGCCGAGTGCACGCACATGTCGCAGCACGTACAGCAGCGACATCTCGCCCGGCTGGGAGCCGATCGTCAACGCTCCGATGATGCTCCACAGCGTCCGGGCGAAGACGGTCTTGGTGGTTCGTGTCACCCAGGACATGAACGTCATCGAGTCGAGTCGAGTCGCGCCGCCTCGAGTGTGCCCAGTTCGTCATCGGCCGGTGCACTCTTCACCAATCGTCCGAGGCGAAGCAGTGACTGGGCGAAGTCTGCCGAGCCGATCGGATCGCTGCTCCAGGGCATGGACCCGCTGAACTCGAGGACACGTCCATCACGCTCGATGATGGACTTGCCGGCGTCGTAGTGAGGCCAGGTCTCGATTCCCCGTTCCTCACCGAGCGCTTGGAGCCGGTGGTACTCGGGACCGATCAGCTGCCCGCCGTCCTCGACGACGCGCCCGCCGCCCAGCGTACGCAGACGCGTTCTCCCACCCACCCGGTCCTTGGCTTCCAGGACGCGAATAGACGTGATCCCTGCCTGGATCAGACGACGCGCAGCGGTCAGGCCGGAAAGACCTCCGCCAATGACGATGACGTCAACGAAATCGGTATCGGTGTTCACTGGACCGTCGCGGCCTCGTGAAGGCGCTGAATCGTCTCTTCGAGCGCTTCTTCGTCTGCGAAATAGACGTCGCGCACGATTGTGACGGTCTCCGGGTCGAACGTCGAGAACGACGTCATCAGCCAGCTGACGATCTGCTCGGATTCCCCGACACGAACAGTCGCCGTCGTCCGGAAGATCACCGCGAGGACATCCCCGTTCAGGTGCATCTCGACGGGCACCGGAGCGTAATCGGGGAACGACTCCCAGACTTGCTGGAAGAACTCGACCAACCCGTCTTTCGCGGTGTGTCGTCCGTCCACGCCGTTGACGAACACACAGGAGTCGTCGAAGTAGCGGAGCATGTGGTCGGTGTCGTGAGCGGCGACAGCATCGCACAACTCCCTGATCACTGCGCAATACCGGTCGAGCATCTCTGTTGATTCAGATTTCTCGGTCATCTGACCCTCCGATTCACGGTGATGGAACAGCTGAGGATTCGGCGCTCACGTCATCGGCCGGGCCTCGCGAATCGAGCCGGCCGATGCGTGCCATTGCCAGATAGAGGACGACGGGCACGACCAGACCGACGACGCAGCTGATGTCCGCGCCGATCCATCGGGCGGCCGGCCCGTGGTACACATTCAGATTCATGAACGGTAGCTGGGCGAGGACGCTCACCACGAAGATCGCGATCGTGGGGACATTGAACCTGCCGTAGGTCCCGTCGGGGTCGAACACATCGCGGATCCGGTATTTGCCCTTCCTCACCACGTAGAAGTCGACGAGGTTGATCGCGGTCCACGGGACGAGGAAGTAGACCTGGGCGACGAGGATGTCACCGAAGAACGTGTAGAAGTCGTGCTGGGTGGCGATCGCAACAACCGTTCCGACAGCCGCTATCGCGGACATGATGAGCAGTTTCGTCCCCGGACGGATCGTGTTCGACCCGCGCATGCTGCTGAAGATCGTCACTGTCGACATGAAGCCGCTGTACAGACACAGGACGTTGAACATCACCACGCCCAACAGAAGCACGATGAGACCGACAGAGCCGAGCGGTCCGAACAGGGCGGCGATGCCGATAGCCGGGCTCGCCTGGACATCGACCGCCGCCGAAGTCACCACCGCACCGATCACCATCACGATCGAAGCACCCAGCACCTGGCCGGCGTAGCTGTACATGAACGTCGCCCGAGACGAGACGGTCTCCGGCAGGTACCGCGAGTAGTCCGCGACGAACGGGCCGAATCCGAGCGACCACGACAGCGCCTGGGTGAAGACGAGAAGGAATATCGGGAGGGAGAACGATGTCGAGGGAATCGACTCGACGATCGCGGCCCCCGGCTCGTCGGACAGCGACACGATCACGAACACGGCCGCGAACAGCAGGCCTGACGCCCACGCCATGACCACACCGAGGCGGTGTATCAGCTCGTATCCGAAGAAGGCGACGACGAGGGTGACCGTGCCGAACAGGATGAGCGCAGTGTTGTCCCCGACGGGAAGCGCTCGTTCCACGGCGTCGCGCATCATGACCGCGTTCGCCGCGAAGAAGAGCACGTACGCAACCACCACTGCGGCGAGCGGGATCCCCGCGCCGTACACGCCGAACTGCGCCCGGCTCTGGATCATCTGCGGTATGCCGAGGTGCGGGCCTTGCGCCGAGTGCCCGGCCATGAAGATGCCGCCCACCAGATTGCCCAGTACCAGCCCGAGGACGACCCAGGTGAGGCCCAGGCCTGCGACCACGCCCAACGCACCGACCACCATGGTCGTCACCTGCATGTTCGCGCTGAACCAGATGCTGAACAGTCTGCGCGGATGCCCGTAGCGCTCAGACTGCGGGATGAATTCGATGCCGTGACTCTCGGCTTTCATTCTCGAACTCCACTCGTTGGTGTCGATTGTTGGATGCCGGCTATGTCGCCGGGGTTTGCCGGCATTCGCTGTGGGTCCCAGTCCGATCCGGGGGCGGCCATCGACGGGCGTTCGCCGCGAACGTATTCGACGACGGTCCGCCCGATCGCAGGCGAGAGCTGAATCCCGTTTCCCCCACTTCCCAGAGCACAGATGACCTGTTCGTTCGCCGGATGGGGGCCGACCAACGGCCGGCTGTCGAATGACATCGGGAACAGTCCGGACCAGCCGCTACCGAGTTGTGCGTCCTCGAGCCCAGGGAACCGGGTCGAGAATGATTCGGCGAGTGCAGCGACGAAGTCACCGTCGACGGCACTGAGCGGGACGTCGTCGAGGTCGACCGCGGAACGGCTCGCCTGCTCCGAGTGAAGTCCGGCGAAGAACTCCGACTCCCCCTCGGGCCGCAGATAGACGCCCTCGGCGCCGTCGCCCGGCACGTAGTCCATGACGGACGGGATGCGGGAGGCCGCAGCGGTCTTCGACACGACCGTCACCGCGTGATGCAGTTCGGGGTAAAGGGTCACCGGGGCGCCCAGGATCTCGCCGACCCGGCCTGCCCAGGCTCCGGCGGCATTGACGACCAGGTCCGCGTGGAGCGTTCCCCGCTCCGTGCGCAGCTCGGCTTCACCGTCTGCGGTCCACTCACACTCCAGCACTCGCGCCCGCTGCAGCACAGTGACGCCGTTGTCGCGGGCGCGTGCCGCCATCAGGTTGGCGAACAGGTATCCGTCGAGATAGAAGTCCGACGCGCCGAGCAGGGCTCCGGCGCGGTCGGACATCTCCATGAACGGAATCAGCGCCTTGACGTCGTCGACGTCGAGGACCTGGGCGTCGCCCACGCCGCATTCCCGCTGCCGCGCCACGCTGAGCTCGTACTGGCCGAGCGTCGCATCCGAATCCGCGAGCCTCAGATACCCGTTCATGTGCAACTGCAGATCCGACTGCTCCGCCAGTGCACGGATGAATCGGTGACCGTACGCCCGCACCTCGATGTCGAAGTGCTCGATGTACTGGGTCTCGACGATTCCGACGGAGCGCGAGGACGAGCCCGATCCGATGTGATCGGTCTCGGCGACCGTGATGTCGTAATTTCCCGCCTCGGACAACTGCAGCGCGGCGGACAGTCCGACGACTCCCGCTCCGACAATGACGACCCGGGTCTTGCCCATGCCGATTGACACCTCGAATTTCTTTGTTGGATTTCCTTCGCACACGCCTGCCGGCCGGTCAGTCCGCCGCCGCCGTCGGGGCGGCCATCATGCGGTGCGCGGTCTCCCGGAGCTCGAACTTCTGAATCTTGCCGGTAGGAGTTGTCGGAAAGTCCGACACGAGGATCACGTGGTCCGGTGCGAGGAACTTCGGCGCTCGTGCCAGCACGTGCTCCCGGATCTCCTGCGGCGTGACCGGGCCGGACTCCGAGCGCAACTGGACGAACGCCACTACGTCTTCTTCGGTGTGCTCCGATGCCACGCCGACGACCGCGCACTCCGCGACCCCCGGATGTGATCGCACTTCTCGTTCGACCTCGAACGTCGAGATGTTCTCTCCGCGCTTGCGCAGCGCGTCCTTGAGCCGGTCGACGAAGTGATATCGGGCCTGCTCATCAAGAACGAAGATGTCGCCGGTGTGCAGCCAGCCGTCGATCACCGCCCGGCTCGTCGCGTCCGGATTGTGGTGATACCTCGCGAGGCAGATCCCGTCCTCATCGGTCGACACCAGGAGTTCACCTCGCTCCCCTTGGATAGCGTCCTCACCCTCCGCGGTCACGAGCCTGAGTCGGAAGCCTGCCCGTGGCCGGCCGACCCCGTCGTCGATGCCCGCGTCCCATCCCGACGCCAGCGGCACGTTGGCTTCAGTCGACCCGAAACACGTCGCCACCTGAACACCGAACCGAGCGCGAAAATCGTCGACGCCCTCGATCAGCGGCACCATCAGCACCCGTTCCAACGGGTTGTCGTCATCGTCGGGGCGCGGCGGTGCGCTGAGGACGAACTGGGCCATGGCTCCGAGCAAGAACGTCGCAGTGACCTGATGGTGGCGCACGTCCTGCCAGAACGATGTGATGCTGAAGCGCCGAACCAACACGGTGCACGCACCGCGCTGGAGAGCCGCGTAGACCACGGCCCACCGGCCCGCGATGTGGAACAGTGGCAGCGGTGCGTAGTACACATCGCCGCGCTTCAGATCGATCGTCTCCGCGACGGAACTCGCATACGTGTAGGCGTGACGCTCCGTGATCACCGCGCCCTTCGACGGTCCGGTGGTGCCGGAGGTGTACATGACCGCGGTCTCGTCCAGCTCGTCCCGAACCACGATGCTGCCCAGCGAGGAGGGATCATCCCGGAGGACTGATTCCTCCCCGAGTCCGGAGGCCGCCTCGGTTCCGGTCGGCACCAGCAGGATCGATGTCACATCGCCGAGCAGAGTCGACGAAAGGCGTTCGACGAAGCGGCCTTCCGTGATGATCGTGGGCGCACCGGAGTCCCGGCACAGATGCGCAAGAGTCTCCCCGATGTACGCGGTGTTGACCGGGACCTCCGTGTACCCGCCCAGTGCGAGCGCGAGCCAGGTGATGACCGCCTCGTCGGTGTTGTCGAGCATCACCAGGACCGGAGTGGACGGGAGCAGCCCCGCAGCCTGGATCGCGCCGAGTCGCACGAGTGCGGCGGTCTTCAATTGCTCGTTCGTGTACGTGCGGCCCTCGAAGACCAGTGCTGGAGTGTCGGGCTCGCGCTCCACGGCGTCATCGAGAGTGCTGAGAATTGTCCGATACACTCCGGTACCTTTCGTCAGAGTCGGGATGGCCTCGGTGGAGCGGCTACAGTCCGTCCGGATGCTCGACGTGCCAGTCGGCGGGCGTCAGCGCGTAGAAGGCCGTGGTGCCGGGTTCACCCTCGTAGACCACTTCTGCGCCGCGGGGGATGGCCGCGACCTCGCCCGGCGCCAGCGAGAGGATCTGGTCGGCGAAACGCAGCCGGAGGGTTCCCGTGATCACGTACAGCATCTCGTCGTACGGAAGCTTCCAGGGCTCGCCGGCACCACCGTCGTCGAACCGCAGAATGCCTCCCGCCAGCTGGTCGATACCTGTTCGCGCACTGCGCAGTTCGAGTTTCATTGGACCGTTGTCGAAGGTGTACCGATCCTGCTGGATCGCGACGACGGGTTGCGGGTTGTTTTCCACGACTATTCCTTCTCCGTAGTTCGTTTCGTGGTCGGTGCTCGCTGCTTTCACCTACTGGGCCGTCCAGCCGCCGTCGATGTACAGCGTCTGGCCTGTCATGAAGTCCGAAGCTCGTGATGCGAGGAACACTGCCGCGCCGACGTAATCGCTCGGCTGGCCCCAGCGCCCCATCGGTGTGCGCGAAGTGATCCACTTACTGGAGGCTTCATCGCTGACGGAGTGGATGGTCATGTCCGTGACCAGGAAGCCGGGGCACAGTGCGTTGACCTGGACGCCGCGACGACCCCACTCGAGGGCGATCGACTTGGTCAGACCGATCGCCGCATGCTTCGACATGACGTACGCGGAGTTGTCGCGCATCGCGACGGTGCCGAGGATCGACGCGATATTGATGACCTTGCCGTAGCCGCCCGAGGCCCGGAGGTACGGGGAGGCGGCTTGAATCATCAGAAATACCGACCGATTGTTGACCTCGATCACCTTTTCCCAGGTCTCCAGGCTCGTCTCTTCGATCGGCGAGTCGTGATCGACACCGGCATTGTTGAGGAGGACGTCGATGCCTCCCATGTCGATGGCGACTCGCTCGATGAGCGATGTCACTGCGTCGGGATCTCCCAGGTCGGCAACGTACGCCGATGCCTTCCCGCCCTGAGCCTCGATGAGGGCCACGGTCTCGTCCAGGGCGGCCTGGTCGCGGGCCACGCAGGCCACCGAGGCGCCGAACGCCGCGAGACCCCGCGCCAGCTGGCGTCCGAGGCCGCGGGACGCACCCGTGACGATTACTCGTCGTTCCGTGAGGTCGAAGATTCCGGGCCCGGTCTCGTCCGGTGCGAGTGCTTCGCTGATCGGCATCAGAGTTCTCCTACCTGGTCGTTGTTCGTCAGCTTGATTCCCCAGTGCTTGTCCAACAGGCGTGCCGCGTTGAGGAAGGTGAACTTCGCCCGCGACTCGTCGCTCAGCTCCAGGTAGTCGAGCTCGGCGAGGAGTCGTTCGTGCCGGATCATCGGCCAGTCGGTGGCCATGAGGACCTGGTCGGCCACCATCGTGTTCATCCAGTGCGCGATAGGCTCCCAGCCGCCCCTCGGTCCGACCATGCGCTTCGGGGCGATGGCGCCGAAGTCTGCGTAGACGTTCGAGTGCTTCCACATCACCGCGAGCATCTCGGTGACCCACGGCCAGCCACCGTGACTCGCGACGATCGTCAGGTCCGGATAGGCGCACGCGACCTCACACAGCGCCCCGGGATGCCCGAACTTGATCGGGCCGGTCTCGCTGAAGTTGATGCCCGAGTGGATCGTGACCGGATGGCCGTTCTCCTGGCAGTAGTCGAGCAACGGGGCGACACTCGGATCGTTCGCCGCGACCTTCAGGAATCCAGGCTGGAAGTTCCATCCGCGCAGTCCCTGCTCGTCGTGGGCGTGCTTGAGGATCTCGAGCGCGTTCGGCAGTCGTGGATCCGTCGTCGCGATGCCGGCCACCAGGTGGTCCGGGTGTGTGGCGATCGCCTCGGCCACCCGCGTGTTGACCTTTGCCGGATCGTCCTCTTCCCACTCGGCCTGCATCACGCCGGCGACGTCGTGTTGTTCGAGCTCGCCGACGAGGTGATCGAGCGAACGACCGCCGGTGAACCCTTGGCCGTATACCCGCGTGTAGCCCTCACTGTCGGTTCCGGCGAGGTCCACGGACGTGGCCTCATCAGCCGGCCGTATTCTGAAATCGATGTACTTGGCAGTCAATAGACGTCCTTTGTTCGTAGAAAACTTCCGCACACCTCGTGCGCGTGGTCGGCAGGATTACGCGTGGTCGTAGAGGATGACAGTGCGTCCGCCCTCGCCCTGCCCCATTCGCGTGAAGGCTTCGTTGACCTCGTTGATGGAACTCGTATGACCCACCAGACGGTCGAGGTCGAGCTTGCCCTGCATGTAGAGATCGATAAGACGCGGGAAGTCGATTGCGGGGCGGCTGCTTCCGTAATTGCAGCCGATGATCGACTTCTCCCGGTCCGACATCACCATCGGGTCGATCTCGATAGTGACACCGTCCGCGGACTGGCCGACGACGACAACCGTGCCGCCCGGGCTGATGAGTTCGTACGCCTGCTCGATGGTCGGCTTGAGACCGATCGCCTCGAACGCCCAATCGACGCCGCGCTCGTCGACCAACCCCCGGACAGTGGTCGCGACATCATCGCGCGACGGATTGATAATGGCGGTGGCGCCCAGCGACTTCGCCAGCTCGAGGGCCTTGTCGCTCATGTCGACCGCGATGATCTGACCCGCCGACACGAGGCCGGCCCCCATGATCACCGACAGGCCCACGCCGCCGCAGCCGAACACCAGGACGGTGTCGCCGGGCTGGACGTCTGCGGTGTTCAAGACCGCCCCCACACCGGTGGCGACAGCACATCCGACCAGGGCGGCGCGGTCGAGCGGGGCGTCCTTGCGAATGGGCACCGCACCGGTTTCGTGGACGATGACCCGATCTGCGAACGCACCGGTCGCGAGGTAGCTCGGTACCGATTCGTCGCCGCGGGAGAGTCGGGACGTGCCGTCGTACTGGACGTTCTGGTAGGCGGTCTCCTCGACCTTCGGGCACAGGGCCGGTTTGCCGGCCATGCAGTATGCACAGGTGCCGCAGTACGGGACCCACGACAGGACGACGTGGTCGCCGACGGACACCGAAGTGACACCCGGGCCGATCTTCTCGACGACGCCGGCGCCTTCGTGTCCGAGGACCAGCGGTCCGGCAGACTCCCACTCACCCTTCACGACGTGGTAGTCGCTGTGGCACACGCCGGCGGCCTCGAGCCGGACAAGAACCTCGCCCCGCTTGGGGTCTTCCAGATCGAGTTCCTCGACGTGGATAGGTTCCCCCACCCGTTCGAAAACTGCTGCCTTCACCTTCATGTCAGTTCTTCCTCTTCTTCTCGGGTGTCACGAATCCGGAACCGTGCGGCCCGCTAGCGGGCCTGGTCCGCGGGCATACCCATCGACATCGTGATGTGCTTGGTACGGGTGTAGTCGTCGAGCGCGTACGTGGAGTTGTCGCGCCCGTAGCCGGACTGCGAGAAGCCGACCCACGGCATCTCACTGGAGAAGATCAGGTGCGCGTTGGTCCACACCGAGCCGAAGTCGAGCTGGTCGACGACCCGGAGTGCGCGTCCGTGGTCGCGCGTCCACACCGACCCAGCAAGGCCATAGACCACATCGTTCGCCTTGGCGATCGCTTCCGACTCCGTCTCGAAGGTCTCCACCGTCACCACCGGACCGAACACCTCTTCGCGAGCCATCTCCGAGCCCGCCTCGATGCCGGTGAGCACCGTCGCCGGATAGAAGAAGCCTCGGCACTCTGGAACCGCACCGCCGGCAACCGCAACGGCGCCGGCGACGATCGCGCGCTCGACCATCGCTGCTACCCGGGCCCGTTGCGCGCCACTGACCATCGGTCCCAGCTCGATCGACGACCCGTCCGCCGGATCGCCCATGATCAACGCTGCGGCGGCGCGGCTGAGTCGTTCAACGAGCTCGTCGTGGACATCTCGGTGAACCAGCACCCGCGTCGCCGCACCGCACTCCTGACCCGCGTTCACGAAGCCTGCGGCGACGACGGCTTCGACCGCCGCTTCGAGATCGGCGTCGTCGAACACGACGACCGGCGCCTTGCCGCCGAGCTCGAGGTGCAGCCGTTTCACTGTCCCCGATGCTCCCGCGGCAACCTCCTGACCGGCGCGAGTGCTGCCGGTGAGCGCGATCATGTCAATACCGGGGTGCCGGCCGAGCGCGTCGCCGACCACGCGGCCGGGGCCCAGCACCACGTTCAGGACGCCCTCGGGAAGGACGTCCGACACCAGTTCGGCGAGGAGCACCATCGACAGCGGCGTCAGCTCGGACGGCTTCAGGACCAGAGTGTTGCCGGCCGCGAGGATCGGTGCGATCTTCCAGGCGGCCATCATCAGCGGGTAGTTCCACGGAACCACTGCTCCGACTACTCCGACGGGCTCCCGGCGGATCGTCGACAGGTGGCCGGACACGTACTCGGCCGTGGCCGGAGCCTGCGCGGTGCGGACCGCGCCCGCCATGAATCGGAGGCAGTCGGAGGCAACCGGGATCTCTTCCATGACCGCTGCGAGCGGCTTCCCGACATTCAACGACTCGACGGCAGCGAGGAGCTCTACATTCGCGTCGATGACGTCGGCGATGTGCAACAGCACCGCAGCTCGCTCCCCCGGGGTGGTCTTGGCCCAGCGTCGGCGCGCCCGTCGGGCGGCGTCGACGGCTCGGCCGACTTCCTCGCGGCCTCCCCGGGGAGCTGTCGCCAGAACCGATTCGTCAGCGGGATTGACGATATCTGTGGTGTCGCAGCCGCTCTCGGATTCAACGAAGGCACCGTCGATGAAGTGTGTTACTCGCATGGTCTTGATCCGGTCGCGCGCCGCGGTGAGGGTGTCAGAAGTCAGCATGAGTTCGGTTCCTTGTTCTGAAGATCGGATGCGTCGGAGAGTCCGGGGATGACCACCACACCCGGGGGGGCTGGTTTGCCGTGCCACGAACTGCCTCCGCGCGTTCAATTCGCTTCCGTCGCCCACCGTCGGGGTGTGACGTAAAGCATGTTGCACCAGGCAGCATCGTGAAGGCGATTACGATTTGGCGCACATTCCTGCGCGGCCCGGTGCAGGGTGCACCCCTCCGAAGTGCCGTCGCAGGTCCGCGCATCCGGCAGTCTGACGTCGTTCCGGAAGGTGTGCACAATTCACCCACACGCCGTTCCAACCGTTGCACCTTTCAGTAGCGCACAACATCCCGAGAGAGCAGGGTGATGACTCAACACCGACATCCTCAGGAAGGACGAGAAGTGACTGCTTCTGCCTCTGCAGATCGAATCGCCGAAGAGACCGAAGAGTTCCCACTTCTGTTCTCACCCCTCCGAATCGGCCCGATTGACCTGCCGAACAGAATCGTGAACGCTCCGCATCAAACGGGATTCGCACGAGACAAGGGCTATTCGCCGCAGCTGATCGAGTATCATCGCGAGCGCGCACGCGGCGGAGCTGCGCTGATCATGTCGCAGGCGAACTCCGTAGTCCCCGGGTATCTCGACATGCACAATGTGTCGGACGAGATCATTCCCCAGTATCGAGAAGCCGTTCGAGCTGTCGGTGAGTTCGGCGCACACTACGGCGTCGAGCTCTACCATCCGGGTAGCCAGGGCAGCTACGAAGGAACCGGCACCGACGTATATGTCGGTCCTTCAGGAGTGCCGTCTAACTACTTTCATGCCGGCTGGCGAGTACCGCACGCATTGACAGAACGGGAAATACTCCAGATCGTCGACGCATTCGCAGCCGCCGCTCGACGGTGCAGCGATGCCGGGGTGTCGGTCATCGAGATTCACCTCGGTCACGGGAATCTCATCGAACAGTTCATCTCGCCTCGGACCAATCGCAGGACCGACGAATGGGGCGGTCCTCTCGAGAATCGGTTGCGATTCGCCGAACACGTCCTGAACGCCGTTCGGAATGCAGTGGGTCCGAATGTGGCCGTCGGCGCGAGAATGACAGCCACCGGGCTCGAACCCGATGATCCCGGGGTCATGGACTCCACCGAGATCATCGGAACCGTCGGATCCTGGGATCTGCTCGACTACGTCTCACTGACCATGGGGCGGTACTCCGACGCGCTAAACACCGCACGGAACATCCCGAACATGACGTTTCCTCCGGGCCTCTGGCAGCGATACGGTCGTGCCATCAAGAGCGTGTTGGAGGTACCGACCTTCATGGTCGGCCGCATCAACCATCCGCGGATCGCGGAAGAGATGATCGAGTCGCACAGCTGTGATGCGGTCGCGATGGTTCGTGCACTCATCGCCGACCCCTACCTTCCGCAGAAGTCGAAGACCGGGAAGGTCGAACAGATCCGGCCCTGCGTCGGTGCGATGAACTGCCTCCACCGGCTCGACCAAGGACGCGGAATCCGCTGCATTCACAACCCCGCGGTCGGTCACGAGGGGGAGCTATCGGAGGACGTCGGCTCGTCACCGAAGCCGGGCACGGTACTCGTGGTCGGTGCAGGCCCGGCCGGTCTCGAGTACGCACGGGTAGCAGCGCGCAGGGGGCACCAGGTCACCGTCGTCGAACAGTCCAGGATCGGCGGCCGGGCGCTCGCGGTGTCCAAAGCGCCGACCCGCGGTGAGCTCTCCTCGATCACCGAGTGGCTGCATGAACAGTGCCTGGAGCTCGGCGTGGAATTCCGAATCGGCACCACGGCATCGCGAGAGAGCATCCTCGACCTGTCGCCCGACATCGTCGCCCTCGCCACGGGATCGCGCCTGCCAGAGAACCCGTTCGCCGGCGACTCGCTGCCCATCATCGACGCCGAGAGTGTCCTATCGACCCCAAGTTTCACCGGGCGCATCGCGGTGTTCGACAGCTTCGGCGACTGGCACGGCATCAGCCTGACCCATGTTCTGGCGGCACGTGGCGCTAAGGTCGAATACATCTCGCCGACGCCGTATCCCGGAAGCTCGCTCGAAATGACAAACTGGCGCATCGAGTACGCGAATCTCGTCGCAGCGGGAGTCGAGTTCCACCCGGTCAGCGAGATCGTGGGAGTCGAGCCGTCAGCAGTTCGACTGCGGGCGGGCTTCTCAAAGACGGAGTTGCGAATCGAAGAACTCGACGGTCTCGTGTGGGTCGCCCCTCCCGTCGCGGAAGACGGACTCTTCCATCAGCTGAGCGACACCAACCTCCGCATCGACCTGATCGGCGACGCGTACGCGCCCCGAGGAATCGAGCAAAGCATCTTCGAGGCACGTCAGGCCGCCGCAAAGATCTGAACTGAAGTAGTGATCGACGCGGCGCGACGGCCGTGGCGCCAGAGGTGATTTTCGCGGGTGTTCATGGATTCGTCCACCTCTGGGCCGGGTCAGCGGAGACATTCGATGGTGTGGGGAACTGCTGTGGGAGGTTCCGCGCAGCGCCGGTGACGTATTGCCTGCCCCGATGACGCAGATGTCGACTTTCGGTGGCGACGACGGGGTGAACCATGCCCGCTACTCTCCTGTGTCGGTGAGCAATTCCTTCCGCGTCATCGTCCAGTCATCGGGTGGAAATCTCCACGCCTTCATGTCATGACTTTGTGTCGAGGATGGTGCAGATCATACCTCGGCGGGGGGACCGATGTCTGAGGTGCCCTCGGCGGGGTGCGGTCGCTGACCGGAAGAGGTGCGGGATGCGCTGGCACGCATCTCTCCCGGCGCGGTGTCGGACGACCTGGTGCACCGTGCCCGCCTACTGATCAAGATGCGCGTGCGACGAGCCTGAGTGGGGCGACGGGTCATCGAGCACCGGGCTGCGTCTCGGACTGGCGCGTCTCCAGTCTCGGTGGGGGTACGTGGTGACTGATGCGCCGAACCCGCAAGCGGTTAGTGGCGCAGTGTTTGCTGTGAAGGGGTGGTCGCGCTGTGGGCAGATACCGGTCCAACGAACAACTGCGGGACCAAGGCTCGCGTCCGATGCCATAGAGAGTGGTTGACGCCATCCGCGCGGAAGCGGTAAAGGCCGCCGCCCTCACCCACGACCTGCATAACACTCGCCCGCCAGAAGCACGCAATAGACCAACGCACTCGATCAAGGACGGTGCGGCAAATGGATAAGGAGTTCGTATGACCAACACGGAAAACCGGGTGGACACCGAAGCCTGTGTGGAACGGATCGAAAGCGTATGCATGGCTGTTGTCGCGCGGGACCTCGAAGGCGTCCTGGACCACTTCGCTGAGGATTGCGTATTCGTCAACGGGGTGACAGGAACTACGGTGCCCGGTAAGGCGGAGCTCGTCAATTTCTTGAACGACATCTGGGCGTCGTTTCCCGAGTACACGCCACGGCCGGTCGCCGCGCATCTGGAGCAGACAACGCTGGGAATGCTGTTCGAGACGACTGTGGAACTTCCCGCGACCGATGAGAAGGCGTCCCCAGACGGTACGAAGGTGCGGTGGCTGACCAGCTCCTTCTTCACCTTCGATCCCACGTCGATGAAGATCATTCGCGACGTCTACTACGCCGACGAGGCAGCTGTCGAACAAATGATCAACGAAGCTGGACGTGCCGGCTGAGTGTCGGTGAGGTCGTCCGCAGCGGTCATCGCGGCGCGGCGATCAGTGTTGCCGCACGTGGCAATCGGGATCGAATGAAATGTAGGTTTTGAAGCGGACGATCACACGGTGGTGATTTGTGGAGTGAGCGCACCCGGTCGCTGCTCTTGCCTATCCGGTCAGTGACGTTGTCGCTGTCGGCTCACATCGTGCCGTGCGGCGCACAGTGAATGCTTTCGACAAGCTGTGTTCGGCTCCCTCGCAGCGGGTGTGCGAGGGAGCCGAACTAGTGCCGGAAGCTCCTACCGTTTGCAGGCAGCGGAGGTTGTCGACGAGGGTGGGCTGCGGATGCGGCCGCCGCGATAATCGCCGGCTACCCCCGCAGCTCAACGCTGCCAATGCGCCGTTGACGAGGTGTGCTCCGAGGTCGCCCCTGGCGCCCATGTGCAGAGCTACGTGACCGTGGAGTTTTGCTGCGAAGCATCCACAACGTGCGGGCACGAGCGGAAGCGCAACTCGGATCCGCTCTCACCGGCGATCATGTGGCGCGGCGATTGTATGGGTGGACTCCGACGACGATGTGCAACACCTGGAATCCGTCGTCGAGTAGGTGATGCGTGCATGTGGCGCCGTCGGCTCACCCTTGTGGTTGCACGGGGGCGCTGTGGTTGTGGATGTCAGCGCACCGATTCCCATGGGTCCCAACCGTCGAGAAATCCCTCCACGATCTGTGGGGCGTCGGGGTCGCGTTTCGGCCGATAGGCACAAGACGTCGACGGAATCCGCTGCAATCATATTGATGCCGCCGCAGCACTCGTCTCCTCGCGCCACTCGTCTCCTCGCACGACTGACATCCATTCTCGCGATGGTGCAAAACATGGACCTTCAGCTCGTTCACCGGCTCACGACTGACGTTGCTCGAGTTTACATTTCGGCATCAATACGCTCGGTTGTTCCTTGACCCCCGATCTCAGGATGGACGGGCGCGACATCGTCTCGGTCAGCGCACGCTGCGAGGAAGTCCGAGACGGCAAGCAGAATGAGAATGAGGGCACCGAAGGGGCTTCGCCACGACGATCCCGAACCGGTCCGCCTTGGCCCAACCGGCGAAGAGGCCTGCGGTCTCGGGCTTCTTCGCCGGTTCGTCTGAGTCGAAACGCGTCTCGTCGGAGTCGCGTCGCGGTGGCATGCCCGGTTGTATCCGTGCAGTTCTGCCGACGCTGCGGCGACCTGCGGTCAGCTGAGTTGGGGCACAGCCTCGGCGGGACGTGAGAGCACAGTAAGCGTGACCGACGTCCCCTCTTGGTCGACGCGAATCGTGTCCCCGGGGCAGGCATCGCCGAGGAGGATGCTGCGGGAGACTGCGGAGATCAACTCCTTCTGCACGACGCGCACGAGTGGCCGCGCACCCTGGCGGGAGTCGTCGCCCAGCTCGGCGATCAACGCCCGTGCCTCGTGGGTGAGTTCGAGTGCGATGCCGCGATCCGACAGCCGGGCGGCAACGGATCGAACCTGAATGTCGACGAGCTGCTCGAGATCCTTCCGGCGGAGAGGTGCGAACTCGAGCACATCGTCGAGTCGAGTCAAGAATTCGGCGCGAAAATGCTGGTTGACGGCACCCAGATCGGGCAGGCTCGAGGTCATGACAAGGATCACATGGCGGAAGCTCACCACGCGGCCTTGACCGTCGGTCAGAGACCCGTCGTCGATCACCTGGCGAAGCAAGCCGTGAACATCCGGGTGCGCCTGTTCGATGTCGTCGAGCAGGACGACGCAGTATGGGCGGCGGCGGACGGCATCGGTCAGCTGTCCACCTTCTTCGTATCCGACGTATCCCGGAGAGGCGCCGACGAGTCGCGTGACGGAATGCTTCTCGGCGTAGTCGGACATGTCGAGCTGGACGAGTGCCTCGCCGCTGTCGAGCATGACGTCTGCCAGTACGCGGGCAAGGTACGTCTTCCCCACTCCCAGAGGACCACAGAACATCAGCGACGCGATGGGCCGGTTGGGATCCGACAGGCCAGTGCGAGAGTTCCTCAGTGCCGCCGAGACGCCGACGACCGCCTTGGCCTGACCGACGACACGTTCTGCGAGGCGGTGTTCCATGTGCACCAGCCGCTCGAGCTCTTCCTCCTGCAGCCGTGAGACCGGGATCCCCGTCCATTGCCCGACGAGGCGCGCGATGTCGTCGTCATCGACCAGCGGCGGCGTGCACGAGCCGGCCCCGCGCGTGACGGATGACAGCGAATCGCTCTGGATGCGGCGCCGCGAGCAGGCCTCGTCGATCAGGTCGATCGCTTTGTCCGGTAGGAACCGATCAGCGATGTAGCGGTCGCTGAGTGATACCGCGGCGGACAATGCAGCGTCTGTGATGGCCACGCCGTGGTGGCTTTCGTATCTGCTGCGGAGACCTCGGAGCATCTCGAGCGCGTTCGCGGAGGATGGTTCGTCGACCCGGACCGGCTGAAAGCGGCGCTCGAGCGCACCATCGGATTCGACATGCTTCCGATACTCATCCAGGGTGGTCGCGCCCAGCGTTCTGAACTCGCCCCGGGCCAGCATCGGCTTCAAGAGGTTCCCGGCGTCGACAGCGCCTTCGGCCGCGCCCGCGCCGACGATCGTGTGCAGCTCGTCGATGAAGACGATGATTCCGCCGTCGGCGCCCACCACGTCCTTCAGGAGGGACTTGACGCGGTCCTCGAACTCACCGCGATACGTGGCCCCTGCCACCAGAGCGCCGACGTCGAGCGCGATCACCCTCCGGTTCAGCAGCGCCGCAGGGACATCGCCGGCCACGATTCGCTGCGCCAGACCTTCGGCGATCGCGGTCTTGCCCACACCGGGGTCGCCGATAAGGACGGGATTGTTCTTCCTGCGCCGGGACAGGACCTGAATGACGCGTTCGATCTCGGCATCGCGGCCGACCACCGGGTCCAGCTCGGCCCGGAAGGCGAGCTCGGTGAGGTCTCGGCTGTACCGAAGGACCTGGCTCGACACCGCAGGCGGACGCCACCTGACGCCCAGATAGGTGCGTTCAGGCTCCGCGTCCACGACTGCTGCAGGTCCACGCACGCGGCGCACGGCCTCCAACATCGAGCTCCTGTCCGCACCAGCGGCTCGCAGCGCCTCCCCGACGCCGTCGCGGCGGCCCGCGAGTGCGATGAGCAGATGCTCGATGGAAACCAGGTGATCACTCAACTGACGCGCCTCATGTTCAGCGGCGCGAAGCAGGGACGCCATGTCGGCGTCGATCCCGGGCGCGGCCGCGGAGGCGGCAGCGCCCCGCCGGACCGTGACGCTGGGCGAGGACCTCCGCAGGTCATCTGCGTCCACACCCAATGCTTCAAACACTGGTTCGACGATGGTGGCGTCCTGATCCAGCAACGCCATCAGCACGTGCTCTGGGCGTGTCGCGACCGGAATGCTCTGCGCCTGCGCCCAGTCCAGCGCCTCCAGCGCTCGCGTGGTGAAGCCGGACCTCAACGCGTCCCGGTTGAACACCGGCTCGACCTCGCTCGGGCTCCCTTGCTTCGCCACCGGTGCTTCGCCGTCGTTCCTCACGCGTTATTCCGCGCCGACGCAGCATCGCTCGATGCTCGGGCTCGTGCGTGGACCTTGATTTCCAAGGCGTCGCGTTCCATCCGACGCTGGGAGTCCAGTGCCGCCTTCTTGCCCATCTCGACGGCCCCCTCCATCCAGACCATGAAAGTGTTGGCAATGTCCGCCGTGGCGAAGAACAGCCGACCCTCCGGCCGCGTCAGCTCGGAATGCCCCTTGCTGAGCCGGCCAGGCTTGTACGCCGGATATCCGCCGTAGCCCGCCCAGGGGTCGCTCACCCATTCGTGGCACTCATAGGCGACGAGCTCGGCCTCGGGACACATCGTCTTGACGAATCGCTCGATACCGGCGAAGTCGGCGCCAAACCGATCCACGTTGTCGGGGTCGTCGATGAAGAAGCCGATCATGAGTTGGCCGTCCTCGTCCAGGTCATACGCGCCGGAGATGATCGCGGCCCCGTTGGCCGCTGGCGCGTCCGCAATCATGTACGGAAGTCGAGGCGCATTCTTCACCTGCGCGTAAACCTTGCAGACCTTAGCCACGCCGCCATCGCTGGAGACGATGAACTTCACCTCGCTCAGCGGCGGCTCGAACTGGATGTCCGCCCAGCATGCAACGGGTGTGGCCACGACTACGGTCCGTGCGGTGAACGCGTCGCCCGCCTGAGTCGTCACTGTCACACCGTCCTCGTCCTGAACGACCCTTGCGACCGGTGTCTCGAAGCGGATGTCGGCACCGGAATCCTCGGCCATGGCGTTGATCAAGGCGCTCGTGCCTTCGACGATGTACGCATCGAGGATGCCCCAGGCGCCGATAAGACTGTGGTCCATCTGGGCAATGAATGCGAGCGGCAAAAGCGCCGAGATATCCTCCGGGTTACGGCCCTGGAACACGGTCCCGAAGAAGGTGAAGAAGCCTCGCGTGGCGTCACTGACGCCGAGGTTGTCCAGGTACTCGCTGAACGGGATGTCCAGGTCGTCGAGGTTCTGGCGATCCAGGGGGACTCCACGCTGGATTCGATGGGCATCGGTCAGGAACTTGAAAGCCGCCTTCTCGAAGTCGTAGACGTCCTCGACGGGCACAGGAAGCGGTCCCTCGTTGTACTTTCCTGCCAGGAAAGTGGGGTAGCGCTCGGGCATTGCGCTGTGCGTCAGGTTGAGTCCGTAACGCTCGATCTCGGCCATCATGTTCACCTGACGGTCCGGCCAGACCCACTGACCGCCGAGCTCAATGACACCCTCGAAGTCGCCGACCGTTCGCTGTTCGGACCAGGTGCGACCGCCCAGACGATGACGTGCCTCGAGAAGCAGCACGGAGTAGCCCTGATCGGCAAGGTCACGGCAGGCGCTCACCCCGGCAAAGCCACCTCCGATGACCACCGTGTCGTAGTCAAACTTCGCTGCATTCATTTCATCGCTCCTTGGGCGCCGAGGGCTTCCGAATTCATCGGGGCACGGCAACATCGCAGTGTGCTGTGACACAGTCGCTGTGACCGGATCTCAGCCTGCGCCCGTCAGGCGGCGAGAATCTACGCCAATAGCTAGAGGGTTTTGGGAAGCGATGGTGCAATGTGCACCTTGAAGTTCCTCGAAATGGGACAGCGCTCCGCCACTGCATTCCAGGATGCGGTGTGCGACGGCGTTGCCGCTGTCCAGCCGCGCTTTTGAAGAACACCGCTTTGAGGTCGTGGTGGGGGTGCCGTGGTAGCCGCGGGCCCCAGTCCCGTTGACCGCGGCAAGAAGGGATCGAAGATCCACATCCTGTCCGAAACAATCGGCTCGGCCGCCGCCCACATCCGATCCCGCTGGACCCGGCGACCTGGGCCGCACTGACCCGATGCCTTGAGCACCGCACATCCGGCACCTACAATCCCCATGTCATCGTCACCAGCCGAACCCGATCCGGGCGGACACCGGGCGTCCCAGCCCTACCTCGACCACCTCCTCGACCCCGCCGACGCCACGATCTCCACGCTGCGCGCCTCCCGATTGCTGGCCTTGGCCAACAGCCACGATCCCCATCTGATTGCCACCACCTACGGCATGAGCGCCGAGGGCGTCCTGGCATACTTCGCCGACCGTGTCGATCGCACCCTGCTCGCGGACCTGTGAGATTTCAGGCGTCACCGTGCACACGTTCGCACGAACCTGTGCGCTTTAGAAGGCTCCCCGTTCGAGCTGACGATCGTCGCCTTGCGGCGATGGCGCGAGGTGACCAACTCGTAGAAGTCGTTGGTCTCGGTGGCGCCCAGGGGCCGCAACGCAAAATCGTCGAACCAGGAGATCGACGGTGGCGATGCGCCGCATCTCCGCCTCGACCGAGTTGTCCAGCCGGGCGGCGCGCAGAAGGGCGAACAGTTTGTCGGCCCGGGCGCAGAGCACCGTCATCCGCCGCCGGATCGCGACGTGCCCGAGGGCGGTCGCCAAATGCGTCTTGCCGACTCCGACCGGACCCAGAACCAGAACCGAGTGGCCGGCCTCGGCGAACCGCAACGACACCAGATCCGACAGCAGGGATCGGTCATAACGCAGGTCGTCGAGAGCGTTCCAGGTGTCGATCCGCATCGACTGATCCAACCCGACCTTCATCGAACGCAAAATGGCCGAGCGCGATTCCCGCCGTGACACCTCGTCGGCGAGGAGCAGTTCCAGGAAGGCGACGTGGCTGAGTTGGTGTTGGCGGGCCAGGGCGAGTCGCTCGGGCAGGGTGTCCTTGAGGGCACCGAGTTTGAGGGCATTGAGAAGGGCGAACAGGTCGGCGCCGATCGGATCGACCGGCCCGCGGGGATGGGTGGAGTGGTCATCGCGTCTCCTTCGTGTCGGCGGTGCGGGTCGCCGTAGTATCCGCCGAAAAACGGGCGGATTTGGCGTAGCCGCTGGTCGGGGGTGACTTAGCTGGTGGGCGCATCACCGCAACGGCATCTACTTGTGCGATGCGCCGACAGGCAGAGCGCGGCCCGGGCCATTCTGCTGGCACGCCTCGAATTCGACAGCGCCACGTTGCCGTGACGTGGCGCCGCGGCGCGATGGGCCTCGAGGTGGAGTTACGCCCGCGGTGTGGTGCCGCTGACGATACGGTGGATGGTGGAGCGACCGACGCTGTACTCGTCGGCCAGGTCCGCCAAGCTCGCGTCGTCGTCGGGGTCGTGGTACCGGCGGTGGATCGTCTTGCGTGCGGCGAGAGGCAGTTTCGGTTGCTTACCCTTGAGGCGCCCTTTCGCGCGGGCCTTCGCCATGCCCTCGCGGGTCCGCAGGTGGTTCAGGTTCGCTTCGGCAACCATCGCTAGCGTCTGCAGGAACAGCTTGCCGAACGGGTCGTTCCAGTCGTACACCGAATTACCGAGCCCGAACAGCACTTCGCGCTCGCGTAGGCCGGTCAGGATCTCGCCGGCCTCGGCCATGTTGCGCGCGAACCGGTCGAATTTCGTTGTCGTCAGCACCACCTGCCGGCCGGTGACGGCCGCGGCGGCGGAGGTGACCGCGGCGAGCGCGTTGTCCAGCCCGGCCCGGTTCTTGCGGGTCGTGCCGGAGAACCCCTTGTCGATGAAGATCCGCTCGCGCGGCACTGCGAGCGCGAGCAGCTGTTCGGTCTGGATCCCGACATCCTGTTCGTCGGTGGAGCATCGGGCGGATCCGACGCGGAACGGCTCACCCATCCATCCAGCGTTCCATAGGGCGGGGGTTCACCGGAACAATACGCGGAACACTCGAACGGAACAGTGGTGAGCAGGGGAGCGATTCGCAGCGGCGGTGTTCCGCTGGCCGGTCGTCTTACGGAACAGCGGACAGTCGAAGGTGGGGGCGAGTTCGTCCGCTATCGTTCACCTGCGTTCGGCGCAACCCACGCCGCGATCTGTGCCCGCGAGCCAAATCCGAGTTTGGCGAGGACGTGCTCGACATGCCCCTGCGCGGTTCGCTGGGATATCACGAGTTTGTCCGCAATCGCTCTATTGGTCAGCCCCTGCGCCACGAGGTCCGCGACTTGCCGTTCACGCGGTGTCAGGTCTTTGCTCGGACCGGATCTTGATGGGTCGTCGGCTGCTGTGTTCTCACCGAGCGCATAGGCTACCGCTTCTCTGAGGGTAAGACCTCGACCGTGTTCGACGGCCTTACTGAAGGCTCGCTCACCAAGTACGAGACGGACGCGGGCCAGGCTCGATTCCTGACCCGTGTCGATGGTGTATCCATTCAGCCAGTGGGCCTCCGTGGATTCCGCCAGCTTCTCCACTGCTCCGATCAGCACCGCGGCGTGCTCGGTTCGGTGCTCGGTGGCGGCGATCCACGCGCATGTGTAGAGGCAGCTGGTTGCGGTCCCAGGCGTGTTGAGGCTACGACTCAGTTGCAAGCCGCGTGTCAGCAGGTGAGCCGCTTGAACGGGGTCGGTGCACGAGATGGTCGACCCGAGCGCTGCTAGGGCTTGCGCTCGGTGGACAGTGTCACCCAAAGGCTCGGTGATGGCGAGGATTTCTTCAAAGCAGGTCATCGCTCGTGCTCGATCCCCGCACCGTCCGCACGCAACTCCCAGTCCGAGTAGCACCTCGAGTTGCGTATCGAGGTCTTCGGATGCTCGGCACGCGTCGAGAACCTTCTCGAAATGGGTGACAGCCAGTGCCGCATCGCCGCTCGAGAGTGCTAGTTGGGCCTCGGTGCGGGTAACCAACTGTTCCAGTCCCGGGTCCGCCACGCCCGCGGCATAGTGACGCGCTTTCGCCACCAGAGCGACGGGATCGGTGACATCGCCCTGCATCGCGGCGAGCATGCCCTCGGTGCAGAGCGCTGTGACCTGCGATGTGGTTGGTTGCTCCACCTGGGAGGTCAATGCCCGACGGAGCCATTGCCTACCTTCGCTCAGGAGGCCACGGGAGATCCAAAAGCGGCGAAGAGCGTTGGCTATGTGCAAGCCGACCGGAGCGTGGATCGGATCAGCAAGGCAATACGTCATCGCGTCGCGAAGATTGGGGAGCTCGCGATCCAACCGGGTGGTCCACTCTGCCTGCCTGGGGCCGAGCCATTCGGCGTGTGCCCGCACGGTCAGTTGTTCGAACCAGTCCCGGTGCCGTCGTTGAAACGTCGAGTACTCGCCGCTCTCCCGAAGCCTGTCCCGCCCGTAGTCGCGAACCGTTTCCAGCATCCGGTACCGGATGACACCGTGTGTCTGCTCTGGGATCAGGATCGACTTGTTGACAAGCGCGGCCAACACCTCCAACAGCTCGTTCGGGCTGAACTCCCCAGCGCAGAGCGCCTCCGCCCCGTCCAGCTCGAATCCTCCTGTGAAAACCGAGACCCTTCTCCACACCTCACGCTCGCGTGCCGTGCAGAGCTCGTGGCTCCAATCAATACACCTTCGCAGGCTCTGTTGACGAGCAGGTGTACCCCGGTTCGTGATGCTCGGAGGTCGGTATCGATCGCTCAGGCGAAGCAAGATCTGCTGCGCCGACAACACCCGCAACCCCGCTGCCGCGAGCTCGATCGGCAGCGGCAGGCCATCGAGCCGCTGGCAGATCCGTGCAATGACGGCCTTGTTATCCTCGGTCACGCCGAACCCTGGGACGGCGGCGCGCGCACGCTCAGTAAACAGCCGCACTGCCTCATAGCTTGACAGATCTTGCGCTGAGCAGGATGGGTTCGGGTCTGGAAAAGTCAGTGGCCGCAGGGGAAGCGCGGCCTCCCCTGCAATTGCCAAAGTCTCCCGGCTGGTGGCGAGAATGCGAAGTCTTGGGCACTTCCGGAGCAATGTCGTCGCCGGGGCAGCGATTCCATCAACCACGTGCTCGCAATTGTCGAGCACGAGTAGGAGCTGTCGGGGGGCGAGGTACTCGGTTAAGGCTTCGAGCGGCATCGTGGCCGATGGCATCTCGATACCGAGGGCGCGGGCTACTGTTTCGGTGAACCGCGTGTCGTCTTGCTGCTCACCGAGTTCGATCAGCCATACCCCGTCCGTAAAGGCCCGGCTCACGTCCGTAGCCACTCGCAGCGCAAGTCGTGTTTTGCCCACCCCGCCGAACCCGGTGAGGGTGACGAGCCGGAATGCGCTGAGAAGGTGTTTGACCTCGGAGACTTCGCTTCGGCGACCGACAAAGCTGGACAGCTCGGAGGGTAGGTTTCCTACCCTCGAGAGGGTAAGGAGTGGCATGGACCGCTTCTTTCATCCTGTTACGGTTCGCGCAAGGTGTGACGTCGGCGGGTAGACGGGGCGCGAGGTTGTGGGCGTTTCGGTCGAGGAACTGTCCCGTAGGCGTAGTCACCATGAAACAGAGTTGCGCCGTAGCGGCGAGGGCCTTGTGGTGTTGGATCGTCGCCGTGACCACCGGTTGTACTGCGGCGCGAGGGCGTTCGGTTGACAGAGTCGGAAGGCGGCGGAGTATCCGAAGATTGACTGTGGCGGGTGATGAACTCAGTCCGAACCAACTTGTGGATCTGGGTTCGGCACCCGGAGTGGTCTTTCGTAATCGGATGTGGTGTTGGTCGGATCGTGCTGGCTCAGTGTGCGGAACGTTGGGCGGGGATAGGCAAGGGCGAGTTGGCTTTCGAGATGCTGGCCGCATCCGCTGTCTCGAACGCTTTGCCAAAGCTTGTCGACGAAACGTGGTCGTGACATCCCGAATCGTTGGAATGTCTCGTCATCGGGTGCTCCGCCATAGGGCGCCCAGATTCGTCAGGACCAGAGTGTTGCCGGCCGCGAGAATCGGTGCGATCTTCCAGGCGGCCATCATCAGCGGGTAGTTCCACGGAACCACTGCTCCGACTACTCCGACGGGCTCCCGGCGGATGGTCGACAGGTGACCGGACACGTACTCGGCCGTGGCCGGAGCCTGCGCGGTGCGGACCGCGCCCGCCATGAATCGAAGGCAGTCGGAGGCGACCGGGATCTCTTCCATTACCGCTGCGAGCGGCTTGCCGACGTTCAACGACTCGACGGCTGCGAAGAGCTCGACATTCGCGTCGATGACGTCGGCCATATGCAACAGCACCGCAGCTCGCTCCCCCGGGGTGGTCTTGGCCCAGCGTCGGCGCGCCCGTCGGGCGGCGTCGACGGCTCGGCCGACTTCCTCGGGACCTCCGCGGGGAGCTGTCGCCAGAACCGATTCGTCAGCGGGATTGACAATATCGGTGCTGTCGCAACCGCTCTCGGGATCCACGAAGGCACCGTCGATGAAGTGTGTAACCTGCATGGTCTTGATCCGGTTACGCGCCGCGGCAAGGGTGTCAGAAGTCAGCATCAGTTCGGCTCCTTGTTCTGAAGATCGGGTGCGTCGGAGTGTTCCGGGGGTACCGCCACTCCGGAGGCTGGTCTGCGGTGCCGCGAACTGCCCACGCACGTTCAATTCGCTTCGATCACCCACCCTCGGGGTGTGACGTGAAGCATGTTGCACCAGGCAGCATCGTCAGGCGATTACGATTTGGCGCACATTCGCGCGCAGCCCGGTGCAGGGTGCACCCTTCCGAAGCGCCGTCGCAGGTCCGCGCATCCGGCAGCCAGACGTCGTTCCGGAATGTGTGCACAATTCACCCACACGCCGTTCCAGCCGTTGCACCTTTCAGTAGCGCACATCATCCCGACAGAGCAGGGTAATGCCGCAACATTGAACTTCCCAGGAAGGATGAGAGGTGACTGTTTCTGTCTCCGTAGATCGAATCGCCAGAAATACCGAAGAGTCCCCACTTCTCTTCTCACCCTCGAATCGGCCCAATTGACCTGCCGAACAGAATCGTGAACATCAAACGGGATTCGCGCGAGACAAGGGCTATTCGTGCAACTGACCGGGTATCACCGCGAGCGCATGTAGTCCTGAACTGCGGCTTCCAAAGCATTGTCACTACAGGACACGCCGTCGTGCGGTCTTCTGGACTACATCTCGCATGCCTATGCGCATCGAATTCGCGACCAAGTCAATGGGACCCACTATCCGACAGGCTGATAGCTATCGGATCTAAGGGAGAAACGAGAAACGAAGATGGCACGTCTGCCTGCCGGGCAACGTCGAAAGGACTTCATCGCCGCGGCGGTGCAGATTATTGCTGAACGCGGGATGCATGGGGCGACCACCCGCCGCATCGCGGAACGTGCACAGGCACCGCTGGCGAGCTTGCACTACTGCTTCCATACGAAAGAGGAGTTGTTCCTCGCCATCTATGAGGATATGGCCGCGTCGCAGTTGAGAGAAGGTTTTCACGTACGCGAAGGCTCAGGACTCGGCCGGGCAGCGGCGGGACTTCTGCGTCAGATCGAAGCATGGTTCGGGAAGGAGGACACATACGCGCAGGCTCAATTGGAATTGTTCTTCTGGGTCTTCAGGCAAGATGGCGATCTGGCGAAGCGGCTGTATCAACTTCATCTCGACGTGCTCGAAGGCTTGTTGCGGCAGGGTTTGAGGCCCGACGACAACGTCAAGTTGGTCGAGGTTCTGGCTCGAGCGATCGCCACAGTCGTAGATGGTCTGGTTCCGCAGTGGCTGACCTTCAAGGATCGGGTCATGCATGACACGACAGTCGATGTCATCGCCGAATCCCTGGAGCGCCTCGCCGACGCGCACCGTATCACGCAGGCGGCGGCAGCCGGCTGAAAACCTAAGACGAGGGCGGCATACTGCTGCAAAACTTTGCCGGACGAGAACGCCTCTGGGGCCGAGGCTGCCGACGAGGCCGGCTGGCATCATCGAGCGCCGCGAGCTGCACCGCATCCGAATCCTAGCCGAGCTCAGGGTCGGGTTCAGCGTCGACGGAGAGCACCGGATAGGGCCACATCAGCACGATCCCGGCAGGCAGCATCCGATGAATTGTCTCGGCCACCAACCACACTCCAAGATCGTGACCCCGCAACGGTTCGGTGACGGACGCGATGTTGGGGATGAGCACCACCTCGGTGATCACGGCCAGCGTCTCGTACTGCTCCTCGACCTGTTCGGCGAGTTGATTGCCATCGAACAGGCCATAATCTCGCGATCGCCGTCGAATTGGCCCAGGCACAGGGCGATCGGATCCTCGGTACCCAGGCGGATCAGCGTGAAGTCGAGGGAACCGACGACCACATCGTCGGCGTCGTCGAGATCCACCGTCATGGTCAATTCCGCGAACCAATCCAGACACGCGTCGAGATCGCTGAGCCCCACGCTCCGGAACTGCACCCGCGGCAAAAACAGATCAACGGTGTGCAGACCCTCCGCCTGGGCCAGGCCGCCAACTCGACCAACGATTGCGCCAATGCAAAGCCCCTCTCCGTCGTGGGCGATCCCTGGTTGCGCAAGACCCCGGGCGACTCACCATCCGGAGAGCTCCCGGGACCACTTCCCGCGGACGCCATGCCGGGGCATCCCCAGTATCGAGTTCACCAGCCATCACTACAAGCAGCCCCACCAACACGCGCGACGCGCGCGCACGAACTGCGGCAACGGGTAGGTCCCGCAGCGATCGCCTTGACCGCGTTGTGCACCAAATAGGATCGAGGCCAACTCCGGCAAACACACGCTCGAAGTCCTCCAGGGTGGACGTGCTGAGCTCAAGGCTCGCACCGGACGGTGCGGCCACTCGGCCCGTGGGAAGCCCCCGGGACAAACACGGTTCATTCGTCGTCGAGTTGCAGGAACGCGGCCTGCACGCGCAGCAGATGCCCGTCCGGGCTGAGTTCCTCGTAGCGTTCCATCACCGCCGTCCAGCGACCGGCATCGAACAGCTCCCGGCACCGAGCGTCCTCGTCCATGCCGCAGTCCATCGCCAGTCTCGCGCCGGCCCGCAGCGCGTCGTCCTTCGTTCGGTAGGCCCACACATCCAGGCGCGCGGATCCACTGTAGCCGCGGTGAGCGAGTGTCCATACCGCCGGGTCTCGTGTCGTTTCGACCGTCCCGTCCGGCCGGTAGAGCGTCGAGGAGATCACCTGCTTGACGAAGCCTGCTGTGCGCGCCACCACCCGATCCTAAATCCGCCGGACCCGCGAACGCTGGAGGACGCGGCCACCTACTCACCGCTATCCGGCCTGGTCAGATCCCACCCCGTCGCACGCGCGCGGGGTTACGGCCGAAGGTGCGTACTCGGGCGCGGGGCGGCCGCGGGAGGGCGGGCGGACTCCGCCGATCCGGTGCGAATGTCCCTCTACCATCGGTCGCGATGACGGACCGCGCACACAGCCCACCGGACCCGACGGAAGACGACCGTCCGGGCGGGCCGGCATCCGTCCCGCCGCCGAGTTGGGCGAGGAATTCCTCGCCCGGGCAGTGGCCGCCGCCCTCGCCGACGGCGCCTCCTGGGCAGAGATCGGCGCACGACTCGGAGTACCGACCCCGCACACCACCGGCGCCGGTGGTACACCTTCCGACGCGGACTGGCAGAACGCGATCGCCGAGCACGAGAACACGCACGTCACCCGGCGTCATCCCAAACCGCCCGGCACGCAGGAGACCACGACACCCACGGACGCCACCGGAAACCACTAGCAAGCCGAGTCACCGGGGCAGACCTACGACGTCGGCCCGACCCGCTTCGCTACGAGATCTGCACCGCGCCCCAGCTGGTGGGGCTTCCTGTAACACCCGCGGGCTTCCGGGCGGTGTCACTACTGCTCCACCGGTTGCGTCAGTCGTGTTTCGCACCGGTGGGGCCTTCGCCGACCGCCCAGCGTCAGCGGTTACCGGGATCGACGGTTACCTCGTCGGTGTCCGCGAAGATCAGCCGCCCGTCGTCGAGCGCGACCGCCCACCGATGCGCCGGTGCCCACTCGTGCCCACGACCACCGGATTCGGTCAGTGGCCCGTAGTCCTCGACGACCTCCCCGATCACGTCGGCTTCGGCGTGCCGGCGGACGAGCACCCGGGCGCCGACCTTCAACTCGGGGCCGTGTACCCGCCTGGTACTGCTTCTGTGGGCCATCGCTGCACCTCTTCGCTCGGCGAACTCCCCGGGAGTGGAGCATAAGCACCACGCCCACCGGCAGGCGACCCGAATACCCCGGAAGCATCCGGCTGCGGCAGGTTACTCACGCGTACAGCCACTTTCACCGAGCCGAACCATTGCCGGAGGCCAGGTGGTGGAGGACCATCGGGGTCGTGCGCAGAGCCCGCTGGCCCGCGACCGCCCCACCGCCCTGCGGCGGTGACCGGGTGCACGACCGGCTGCCGCTGACGAGGAACACCGACCTGATGCTGGAGCTGGTGCGGATCACCTCCTACCCGTCCGGGCTCGCGGTCCAACTGGCGTTGACCGCGACCGGACGGCCGGCGCGGCGGGCCTGGCACGAGACCCGGCCGCTGACCGACCCCACCGATCTGTCGGCGCACTGGTCGTACCTGGAGGTGTGGGCCGGAAGCGGCGACCTCGCGGCCGCGGATCCCTACTTCCCACGCCCGGACCTGCAGGCCGCCGCGTCCGGGATCTGCTCCTACCGCAGCGAACCGCTGTACTGGCTGCCCACCGCACCGGCGTGGGCGCTCACCCTGGCCACCGGATGGCCGCAGATCGGGTTACCGACGGCCGTGACGACCATGCACCTGGACCCGATCACACCGCCGACATCCCGCCGCGCCTGATCCGCGCTGTTACCGCGCGGGCTTGTCGGACGTCGCCCGACGCAGCGCCTGCAGGGGCGTTTCCGCCCTGCGCGAACCCGCTGGCCGGCTCACGCCGACAGCGTTCTGCAGAGCAAAAGGTGTGCTGAACTGGCTTTTTGATCGAGACGCTGCGGAAATGTTGTGATACCGCAGCCACTCCACACACCGGCGGACCCTCCCGCTCCCCCACACGACGACGACCTGGGATTTTCCGGGTGCGTCGGCATCCGCCCCAACTCGTTGCCCGTTTTGGTGGGGGAACAACCGCTAATGCCAGTTAGCGCACCGTCACCCGGAAACATGATCCCCTCCCACGCCGAGTCTGCGGGTCCGACGAGATACCTGGGTGCGTCGATACCATCGCTCGGTGACCGATCCGACAGATCCCACCGCCGAAGCCGCCATGAGCCTCCTCCGCGAGCACGGGCCCCTGCACCCCGACGAATGGGCGCGGCGGCTGGTCGCCGAGGGACACGGCTACCTCGCCGACATGGAGGAACTCACCGAGTACATCGGTCATCCCCGGCTCGGCTACCTGGCCGACGGTCGCAGCGCGGCCCTCGACGCGCTGCTCGACGGTCGGGTGCTCACCCACCGGCTCACCGAGATGGAAATCTCCTCCGGCATCCTCGACGCCAATCCGGACCTGATGCCGCTGCTGCCCTTCGACGATGACGACCCGGCCGCAGGCGGCCTGCGCATCCTCTTTCGTGACCTCGATGACGACGTGTTCGACGAGCGCGGCGCCCTCGACGCGGACTGGCCGGCGGACGCGGCGCTGCTGCTCGAACCGGACGCGCTCACCGGATTGCGGCCCGGTGATCTGGTCGCGCTCACCTTCACAGGCGGCGTCCTGCGGCTCACCGCCGCGGAAAACCCACCCGCACCCGCACCCGATCTCACCGCCGCCCTGACCGGCCTGGTGACCGAGGATCGCCCTGAGCCCCTCGACGGTGTGATCTGGCAGCTGATGGCCGACGACCCGTCCCTGCTGACGGCGCCGACCACCCCGCTCGGTGAGCTGATCACCGCCGCCGGATACGTGTGCGACGGCGACGACATCGCGGCCGCGGGGTTCGACTTCGCCGCCCACCGAGGGAAGGCGCACATGGCGACGGTCGCGGCGGCGCATCATCTCACCGACGATCAGACCGACGCGGTCCTGGCGTTCCTGGCCCTGATCGGGGTGCTCGAACGCACCCCCGACGACCAGCGCGCGGCCGCCGTCGACGCGGTCGCGGCGAACTTCGGTGACCGGTTCGCCGGGCTCGCCCACCCGAACGCGGCCCGCGCCGCGTTTGGCGAGGCATACGCAACCGCACACGCCGGCACCGACACCCTACGGTCGGCCGCCGCGGTACTCCGCGACCGCGGCCCCCGCCGGATCGCCCCGACCGCGCATTGGCTGGCGGGCAAGGCAGCCGAACTCGACGGATGGACCGCAGACGCCGAGCGGCACTACGAGCGGGCCCTGGCCGTGGACCCGAACTGGGACGAGGCGCTCGAGGCTTTGGCCCGCTTCGCGTCCGATCGTGGTGACGCGGTGCGCGCGATCGGACTGCTCGACCGGGTCGAGGGTGCGTATCGCGAACCCATGTACGACCTGCTCCAGTCGTTTCTTCCTGTCGACCGGCCGGACCTGGGGCGCAACGATCGGTGCTGGTGCGGATCCGGGCGCAAATACAAGGCGTGCCACCTCGGCACGGCCGAACACTCACTCGAGCAGCGGGCTGGGTGGCTGTACCAGAAGGCGGGCTCGTTCGCGCAGGGCATCGAGTGGCGACCGCTGCTGCTCTCGCTCGCACAAATTCGGTCCGTACACAACGACGACCCGTTCGCGCTGTATCACGCGCTCGACGACCCGCTGGTCGCGGATGTGGTGATGTTCGAATGCGGAGCCTTCGCGCGGTTCGTCGCCGAGCGCGGCGTGCTGCTGCCCGCGGACGAACTGCTGCTCGCACAGCAGTGGTCGCTCACCGAGCGGTCGGTGCACGAGGTCGAGACCGTGCGTCCCGGCGAGGGGCTGACCCTGCGCGACGTCCGCACCGGCGACCGCCACGAGGTCACCGAACGCACCGCCAGCAGACAGCTTCGGGTCGGCGACTTCTTCTGCGCCCGCGTCGTTCCCGCCGGATCCACGACGCAGATCTTCGGCGGCATCGAACCGATCGCCCCCGGGCAGCGTGGACAGTTGATCGAGCTGCTCGACTCGAACGCCACCGACCCCGAAGAGCTCGTCGAGTTCCTCAGCGCCCGATTCGCGCCGCCACGGCTTATCACCCCCGACGGGCATCCGATGGTGGCATGCCGGGCCGTGTTCGAGATCGCCGACACCACCGGCATCCGGCGCAAGCTCAGCCGCCGCTTCGGCGCCGCCGACAACGACCGGTGGACCTGGACCGAACAAAACAGTGTGCTCGGCGTGCTCACCCTCACCCGGAGCACCGACCGCTGGGAGCTCGAGGCCGAGGCGATGAACGAGCCACGCTTCGAGTCCCTGATCGACGCCGTGCGCGCCGCCGACCCCGGCGGGAGACTGCGCGAGCAGACCCGCACGCCGGCAGCGGAACTGATCGCACAAACCCAGGACAACGGCGCTCACCCACACCAACCCGTCGACCCCGAGGACCCCGAGATCGCGGCGACGCTCGACGAGCACATCCGCCGATACGAGCAGCAGTGGCTCGACGAGGCGATCCCCGCCCTCGGCGGTCACACCCCGCGCCAGTGCGCGGCCGACCCCACCCGCCGCGACGAGCTGATCCGGCTGCTCGACTCCTTCCCTCAGCAGGATCGGCCGGGGGCGATGAGCGCGCACCGGCTGCGGGAAGCGTTGGGGCTCTAAGGTTTCCGGTTGCTGCCAGCGCTCCCCATCCGGCGTAGTCCTCGCCGCGAGGTGGCGACCGTGGCCGGCTACTCGAGAGCCTCGGCCGCAGGCGGTGGTCGACGCCTTTTCTGCAACCGGGTGATGAGCGGATCACCGCACCCCAGGGGGACTGATACCTGAAACCGGTTTTGGGGACGGGCGGTGATGGACCAGCAAGGCGCGTCACGAGGGGCATGGGGAAGAGATTGGTTATCGTCGGACCTGCGTAGAAACAAAGGGGGTACGCGGCCATGACATCACCGACCACGACCGACATGGCGACGCTGCTGATGATCGACTCGCAGCATGCACGGGACCGAGACGACGCCTTCGCCGTCACCCCGCCCGCCGGCGGCCGCGGGTGGGCGGTCGACGTCCACATCGCCGGTGTCGCCGACGTCGTCGGCCTGGGGTCGGTCGCCGACGAGCAGGCGTTCCTGCGAGCCGAGACCCGGTACCTGCGCAGCCGCACCATTGCGATGCTCGGCGAGACGGCCGAACAGGCCGCCACCTTGACCTCCGAAGCCGCGCGGACCAGTCTGCGGGTCACCGGCACCCTCACCACCGACGGCCGGCTGGTCGACGTCACCGTCGCCCGCGGACAGATCCCGTCGGGTCGGTGCGTGGCGGTCGATCACGCTCAGGCGCCCGGCATCCTGACCGACCCGCAGCATCCGCTCCATGCCTGGTTGGCCGCGGCGGATGCCGCCGCGCAAGTCTTGCTCGGCGCCCGCCGCGACGGCGGGGCGCTGGCGTTCTACGACCTCACCCGCGGCTGGGCGAGCAATGAGGACGGGGCCATCGTGGCGATCCCGGATGCGCTGCGGACCGTCGCCTACGTCATCGTGCAAGAGCTGATGATCGCCACCAACGAGGCCGTCGCGTTGTGGTGTGTGGAGCGGGGGTTGCCGATCTTGTTCCGCAACCACCGACCCAACCCGGTCGCCGGCAGCACCGACGAGCTGATGACCGAGATCGCCGCCGCGGCCGGGGACCCGGACCTGTTCGCAAAACTCCGCGGACGGCTGCTGTCGACGCTGCGGGCCGCGACCTACGACCCGACGGTCCACGGCCACTACGGATTACGGCTGAGCGCGTACACCCATGTCACCTCACCGCTGCGCCGGGTGGCGGACCTGATCAACCAGCGGGTCATTCTCGCCCACCTCGACTCCTCCCCCACCCCTTACACCTCGGATCAGTTGGCCGCCCTCGGCGACGATCTGAACCGGCGCACCCGCGCCGCCCGGGAGGCGAAGAAGAATCACTTCAAACACGCCGACCAACGCATCATCGCCCAGGAGGCGGCACGCGATCTCACCGCCCTCGATGCCCGCACCTTCCACAAGGTCCTCAAATCTGCAGCCGCCGCGCCGCTTCGCGACGAGATCGCCACCGAACTCGCCCGCCGGGTCGACGCCGACCTGATGACCGCCCCGGACGTCGCGGTCCTGATCGACGCCGCCGACCCCACCTGGCTGCCCCTCCAACTCCGCGTCCTGGACACCCTCGCCGACACCCATCCCGAGATGGGCCCCAGCGTGGCGTCGGTGTGGCGGCAAACCCACCCCGACCACCCCGCCACCGACCTCGAGACCCGGCGGGGCGGCGCCGACCACCACCCACTGTTCGCCGCCCGCGCCACCCACCTTGGCATCCACGGACCCTGGACCATCGCGGCCGCGAAAAAGCTGGCCGAACAGGCCGCCCTCTGGGCCGGACTGCGCGCGCAACTGACCGGCACCAACCACCCCGACCCGGAACCCGAATGGCTTGCAGCACCGCAGAACCCGCAGCCCCCTGCCACGCCCGCGGCCGCAGATCCCGGCCCGGCCATCGCCTCGCCACCGCACGATACGGCCACGCTGACCGTATTGAACCTGGACGGGGCGAAGAAGTCCAAGGCCCTGTCCAACCCCATCGCCTGGCTGATGAGTCTCGCCCAGAACAACCGTCAGGCTCCGCCCGAGTGGGAGATCCGCACCGACGGTCCCGCGCACGCACCCCGCTTCACCGCCACCGTGCACCTCGCCGGCCACACCGCCACCGCCGATGCGACCACGAAAACCGCGGCGAAGACCGCATCAGCGGCCGCGCTCGTCGAGGCACTCTTCGCCCGGCAATGATGGCGCCGCGGTCTTGTGTAGACCGCGGCAACACCAGTCGGGCGCCGGGGCGACTGAACCGCTGCCGGTCAGCTTCCCGCGGGTAGCCGCCTTGAGGCGCGCCGACCGAAACAGGGGACGGCACTCTCGTGGCGGCCCGGACAAGAGCGCCGTCGATCGATCGGAGCATCGACATCACCGGCGCCCTTCGATCCGAAAACAGAATGACGCACCGGACACCACACCGCGGGTTGGGCGAGAGCAGGTCGTCGGGCAGCCGGTCGAGACCAGCGCGGATGCGAAATTTCCGACCGATGTGCCAGGGGAGTATGCGCACCGCCGCGTTGCGGTGCGGACGGCTCCTGACCGGCATCGCCGAGATGGGCGCTACCGGCCTGATCGAGTGTCTTTGAACCCGCTTCAGTGCCGCTTTTCATCCTCACTCCCCACCTCATCGACAACTTTTTCTAGCCCACTTGAACTGCGATTATGCTGCGACTCCCCCCGCTCCCCACATGATGGTCGCCGGGCCACGAGAATGTGTGTCCCGGTTCGGCGACGGACAAGGAACGGAACCGGTGGCTGGAGAGCATCGCCCCGCTCGGCACAGCGAGAACTGAGTATTACCGGTGGCCGCGAGCAGAACCGAGTGGGTCACGTCGAACGTGTGCGAGCTCGAACGCCGGCACCGGGAGGACATCAGTCCCACACGCTCGATGTCACTCCTCGAGCGAATTCCGAGAGCCCGACCCGCGCCGCGCCCCGTCTCCGCCGAAGATACGGGAGCCGCGGACTTTGTGAGGGAGGAAAGCCGCCGACACTGCTGCAAGGAAGCTAACAGTGATCATCCCGCTACTCTTTCCGCGTATGGGGACCACCTTCCACGGGCCGAGCCCCTGGCCGCACATCACCCGCGCCATCCGCACGCGCGGACCTCGGCACGCCGCGATCGCCCACCTCGGCCAGGACGCGCCCACCCTGCTGCCGCTGCGCGCCGGGGACGTCCTCGTCGTCAACGCCTCCCGCGCCGCCGTGCGCGCGCACGCCACCTCCCCGATCGCGCTCGCCTACTACCTCGACGCCGGGGTGCGGGTGCTGTCGTCACCGAACCTGCACGCCAACGTCATCGCCACCGACAGACGGGCGGTCATCGGCTCCGCAGGCGCCTCCCACAGCTCCACGATCTCGGATGAGGCCGTCGTCGTCACCGATGATCGGCGAGGTCGTGGCCGCCGTCCGGGCCTTCATCGACGGTATCGACGAGATCACCGAGGTCGACCAGGTGTTCCTCGACAACGCCACCGCCGTCTGGCAGATCGGCCGGGCCGTACCCCTGCCCGGGATCGGCGGCCGCAACCGCGGCGAACCCGACTTCCTCCCCACCCCGGTAACCCGGATGTTCCTGTGGCACATCACCCATTACCAGCCCGGCGCGGCGGAACAACACGAGCGTGCAGCCCACATCAGCCGCCACCGTACGTCCGCGGGTCCGGCGGCGAAGTACCAGCTCGACTGGTTCCGCATCGACACCCCCGGCAGCCGCGGCCGTGGCCGGCTCCAGCGGGACGACGTCCTGCTCCAGGTCACCGCCGACAACGAATGGCTCTACTCGCCGGCGGTCGTGGACTCCGACCCGAACGCGATCCCCCACACTCGCACAGCGGTGGCGTACCACCTGCGTACCCGAGTCGACCTGGAGCCGATCGCGGTGACCGATGCGGAAGTACTGCTCGCCGATGCCGGGCACCCGGGTCCCCGGCTGCGCACCGACCACCGCATCGTCTCCGCCAGCCTGCGGGCCGCGCTGCTCCGACTCTGGAACCTGTGACCCGATCCGCACTTTTTCAAGCGTGCCCCGTGACTACGACATGTCCGCCCGGCGGCGACAGTGCACCGAGATCGCCGCGGGCACGGGCCGGAGTGATCAGGCCGACGCCAGGACGGGGAGGGCGCTTGGCCTGCACCGGGGGCGGCCTCGGATCTCGGCGGGCCGGTGCGCGAGCGCGGAATGGTCCTGCGCGCTGTCGATCAGCTTCTGGGCTCCACCAGTGTCACGACCTGTGCACAGGTTGCCATCCGACACGCGTCGACTTCCATGACGGATCGTCAAAGAAGTGGACATACTTTGACTGAGTGACTACCAGGCAACACGTGACGGCCTTTCTAAGGATGTGATCTCGATGCGAGCACGGCCGCCGGCGGCCTCACCTCTGCAGCTCTACGCCGAGTTTCGCCGCCGTCACCCCGCACTCGTGATGCCCGCCAACTACGTCACCGAGTGCGGCTTCCGACTGGGACGTTGGCAGAACCGTCAGCGGGTTGCCCGCATGCTCGGCACCCTGCCGCCGCAACGCATTACGCAACTCGATGCGATCGGCTTCGTGTGGACCGATGACAGCGCGCCGCTCCCTGCCGTGCCACCGGCCGAGGGCAAGCGGCGACGGATGCTCACCGAAATCGCCGCCTACCGCGAAGAACACGGCGACGCACTCGTCCCCGCAAACTATGTCACCGCCGACGGTGAACAGGTGGGCCAGTGGCTCTACCGGGCAGTGAAAAAGTGGCGAGCCAACGCACTGCCGGACAACGAGCGGCGCCCCCTAGCAGTCCTCGGGGTGTCCCCCGGGCCGCGCCCACGGGGACCACGACTCTCAGCGCACCCGATGCGATAGCCACCACCACCTGTCCCTCAGACAGATCGACACTCGCGCTCTATGAGGCGGACAGGGGTAGCGCCCATCCCAGTCGGCCACACCCACGACGCGGCGAAGGACACAGCGTCCGGACTGATAGCCGTGCACATGCTCCGGCGCTCGGCGAGGGGAAGGACTGTCAAATTCCAGTCGATGTGGACGAAATAGATCAGAACTTCTCTGCCGCACTCCGAGACGGCCACCGGCCAACCCTGCTTCGGGTAGTTCCGGGACCTTCGGCCTCCAGCCAGAGACGTACTCGCTGAACCACACGCATCTGCTCTCGTGCGTCAGCACGCATTGCGACACGCCTGCCGCCACGCACAGCTTCACGCACATCAATCCGCACAGCTTCACGCACATCAATCCGCACAGCTTGTGCACAACATACGTAAATACTTATCCATCAATTGATTATCCAAATACATTGGATAACAACATCTTTCAAAACGACTCGAACACGGACGAAACGGATACCCTCACCCGCCGACACCCCAGCGCCGGCAGCGTCTCCGAGCAGGTCGACGGCCCCACACATCACAAACCGGGGACATGTCATCACACCAGGTCACAGCCCCATCACAGCCAGCAAAACCGACCCGCACCCCCGTAACAGTGAAGTCATCGAAGAGCAGACATCGGCGCAGAACCTCGACCCCGCGTGGGTGGGCGAGTTCGCCGAGCGCTGGGGAAACGCCTGGAATGCCCACGACCCCGAACAGGTCCTCGAGCTGCTCACCGACGACATCGTCTACAACGACACTCGGCCCGGCCCAAGCCCATGCGCGGCACAGCCGACGTACGAGAGTTCCTCGACCACGGCTGGCGCGCGTTCCCCGACCTGACCTTCGAACTCGCCGCCGGCCCCACACACAACGAACGACGGCCCCCGCGCCGCCTACTGGTGAAGACGACCGCCACCCACCAAGGCCCGCTCGACCCACCCGGTATCCCCGCCACCGGCACACACATCGAATTCGACGGCGTCGACATCCACGAATACCGCGACGGCAAAATCGCCACTGCGGATCATCACCAACATGACGACATCGCCTTGCAGGAGGGCTTGCTCCCCGCACCCGGGAGCAAGGCCGAAAGAGTCATGACAGGACTCCAAAAACTCCGATCCCGCCTCACCCGCTCCCGAACGTCGTCGACCTGATCCGCATATCGAAGTCCACCGTCACCCACACCTGGGTGCCTTGTCACCCACCCTCCGCACACGAACCCGGGTCCACCCGCGCCGATACTCGCAACAGCCGAACGGTCACCGGAGGAGGATCGACACATGAACACCAACGAGACGACCGGAACCGAATGCGCACCCTGGTGCACCAACGAGGACGCCCGCGGGCGCAACGATCACACCTGCACCGGTGACAACAGCAACTGCATCGAGCTGACCGCAGCACTCGACTACCTCACACTGGACGACGACGGCATCGAATCGTCGTTCTGCTTCGTCACCCCTGTCCGAGAGGCAGACCGCCGACCCCGCGTCTCCATGACCTGGGAGGTCGGTAACCACCCCGAGTTCCGGCCACGCCTGACACCGGAAGAGGCCCGCAGAATCGCCGCCGAACTGGTCGCGGCCGCGGACGTGATCGAGGGTCGCCGATGACCCACAGGGACATTCGAGACCGGCCGGCGGCACAGATGCGCATCGATCCGACGACGGCCACCCGACGCAGCCGGCGAAAACCACCACGTTCGCGGAAGCCACATACATCCACACGCCCTCGCCCCACCCGTTCTCTTGCCGATAGCCACCTTGTAAAGGAAACCTTGACAACCACACGCGTAAAGGTGACCGTTGCAAGTGCGGATCACCGACTCGGCACGTAAACACCACATCAGCAACACCGACATCACCCACGCGTTCGAGAACGCGATCCGCTACGCCGAGTACGAGGACGACGGCGAGGAACGGCTCCTCATCATCGGCACCGACACCGCAGGGCGACTCCTCGAACCAGTCGCCGCGCCCGCCGGCGAGCCGAACCGGAGGGTCAGGGCCGCGATCGCCGCAGCAGCGTCCGAAACCACCCGCGAGGGTGGTCGGCAGCCGCACTGTCATACCCCGCACCCTCTCACCCCCAGGCGCCGGCGACCGGGAACCGAGGCAGGGCGGTTGTTACGCGGCGGGACCAAAATCAGAGGCGCCGCCGGCGGCGCGGGCGCCGGCAGTCTCCGGCACAACGGACTTCGAGCTCGGCATGGTCAACGGCAAGGTTTCAGCACTGCGTGGGGTCCTTGGCAGAGAAGGGGACGTCCTCGATACCTAGCACGGCCAACCATCGCTCGTTGCGGCGCGGTTCGAGGTCTGGAGCCGGCCACCTCGACCCCCGACCTCCGCCTCGCCGATTGACGAGTAGGTTCCTATTCGTGCCAGCGGCACCATCATTCGGTCTGTTTGGGGTGCGCCGTGCCCGCATACTTCAGCCACAACGTGCGGTGCTCGACGTCCACCACGTACCAGACCCGCCCGCCGGCGGTGACCTCGTACTGCCACTGCTCCATCTCCACCCCGTTGTGCACCCCGGTCGCGAGCCTGCCCTTCAACCGGTGATGACGCGTCGTCGACTCCTGCCCGACCGCGCGGCGACGTAGTTCCTCGTACGCCACCAGCGTGTTCGCCGGCGCCTGCCGGCACAGCTCGTCCCACCCCTTCGCCGCATCACTCGTCGCGAACCGCAGGTCCCACAGCTCCCCAGCGGCCGGCGGCGCGACCCGCTCGCCCCGCTTCGGGCTCACAGCTCCGGCACCGGCACGACCCCGAAGTCACCGCCGGACGGCGCCGACAGGATCCGGGCAAGATCCGGATCGGCATACACCTCCGCCGTGTGCCGCCACGTCTCGATCGTGCGAGCAGGCGGAGCCGGATTATCCAGCGACGACCCCGCCCGCAGCGACGCGATCAGCTCGTCGACGAAGTCGGCGAGCTCCTCACCCGAGAGGTAGCTCACCCACGGAAACGCCGCCGCCACCACCTTGCGGACCAAAACACGATCATCAGAGTGCAACAGGGCCTCGACCATCGCCGTCGCCGCCGCCAGCACCTCCCGCTCCTGATCCGCCCGCACCGCCGTCATCAACACCAAATCCTCATCGTCGCGGCGCGTCACCCGCAACGGCCGCGCACCCGACCGCTGCCACTCCGCCAACGTCGCCTTCCCCTTGTTCTGAATATCCGAGAACGGCACCTCACCCACAGACATACTTTCAATCTACTTATAAAGTGCGCGGTCAGCAAGGTGAGGGAGAGCGCTCCGGTACGGACGAGGCGCCGCCAACCGTGCTGACGAAGCTGAAACCCACACCACCACCGCCGGCACATAGCAGAAGAATCGGGAGCAACTCCAGCGACAGGCAACGCTCGTACAGTTCGCTCTCCATCACCGAGTCGTTCTGCACGAACCGCGTGCTCAGCGAGAACGAGACGCCCTGCGACACAACGTGGTTGCAGAGACCGCCGCCGGGACTGCCGTCGGCGACACCGGCGAAGACCCCTCAGCTCCGAGCTTCCACAGGTACCGGTGCCTGCGCTTCGAGGCGTCGGTGCAGACCCTTTCGGTCGTAGAACCGGGTGATGACGGCCCCGACAACGAGCCCGATAACCAGGCCGGCGAACGTCATCCACACCGCGTGGATGAGGCCGGCGGCGCCGCTCGCCCCGAAGAAGATGATCGCGCGGACGCCGCGGTAGATCTGATGCATCGGCTCGAACCCGCCGAGCCACCGGTACAGCGACGGAGTCGCCTCGAGCGGGATGGTGCCGCCCGACGACGGCAGCCCCAGCATCACGAACAAGAGCAGATTGCGAGCAGTCCGAGGTTGCCGATCGCGGCAACGACGGACACGGCCGTGATCCCGACGGCGGCGATCGCGAACGCGCCGTATCCCCACAGTGCCAGCGGGTCGGTGACGGGCAGTCCCAGCGCCGAACCGATCCCGAGGTACAGCCCGGAGACGATCATGCCGAGAGCGACCACGATTGCCCACTTGACCAGCAGGGTGTGGAAGCGGGAGATCGGCACGGCCGCTCGATACAGATACAGCGGACCGACCTCGGTGGGGGTGAAGCCGAGCATGCCGTCGACGAGCGCGTTGACGAGGTTCGCCCCCGTGAACCCCGCCAACACGAGCAGGAGAGCGTAATAGAACGCGGCCAGGCCGAAACCCGTGCCGAAGGGTAACGGGTTGTGCGCGACCGTCCGAACGTCGATCGGGTCGGCGAGTACGAGTCGGCTCGCCCCCGACAGCTGCGTCCCGCCGCCACCCGCCGCCAACTGCTCGTTCACCTGTGCGGTGAGCTGTTCGCCCAATGCCCGGTTGGCCTCGTCCAGGGCCGTCGCACCGACGGCCCTGACGATGTTGGCGCTGATCGTGCCGGCCCGGGGATTGGTGTAGACGGTAATCACCGGACGATCCACGTCGCCGGGAACCACACTCGCCTGCGCGAGGACGAAGGTACGTTTGGTGAAGTCGCTCGGGATGCCGATGGCACCGTAGATCTTCCCGTCGTCGAGCAGCGACCGCGCCTCGACGATGCCCATCCGTCGGAACTGGATCTTCTCCGGATCGACGCCGTCGATCAGCCCGGCCGCGATCTGGTCACCGAGCTTCCGCTGCACCGGTGGATCCGAGCCGGGCACGGTGTCGCCCTCGTCCTGGTCGACGAGGGCGATCGGGAAGTGATGGAGGTGCTTGGTGGGATCGAGCATGGCGCCCATGTACAGAACAGCCAGCAGCGACATCACGATGCAGACCAAAACGACCGGGGCCATCACCAGGCGTGGCGTCCGCAGCACACTCCACGCGCTCCGGTTCACGACCGGATCGTCCGTCCCACTCCCACCCGTACGCGCCATGGTCCCGCCTCCTCCGTCTCGACACCCACCGGAACCGGCGCCCGACGGATCCTCGATTCAGCGGTGTCGGGTAGACCCGAACGCGTCACCGCGCCCGGGCGACCTTCCCCTGACCTCACGCGCCGAATGCACTTCGACAACGCCGACGCCGCCCCCACGCCGCGGCCGACCGAGCCGGTCACCAGGTCCGGCACCGGCGACTTCTGCTCCGAGCCGCTGTCTGTCGGCGAACATGAAAAGCTGCCCATACGCGGTCACGAGGGGCAGTGCGGTACGGGCGGTGCGGTATGGGCAGTGCGGTATGGGCGGTGCGGTATGGGCGGTGCAGACCATCTCGATGGAACTCGGCACCCTCGTGGTCGACCCCGGCACCGGGCACGACACCACCATCACCGTGGTGCAGGTGGCCACCGACCGGGACACCTTCACCCGCCTCGACCTCTCCCGGGTCGAGGCCCGCGCCACCCTCGACCATCTGCGGGCCGGGGTGTCGAAGAATCCGCACGACCTGGTGCCGGTCGCCCACTCCCGCGGCGTCCGCGGCTAACAGGCGAGAGGGAACATCGATGACCACCCCCGCCCCCGCCGTCACCATCACAGCCCTGCGCGAGATGCTCGTGATCAAAGAACGCGAGGCCAACACCCTCCTCGACCGGATCGCCGGCCTCGAACGCGACCCCGCGCACGCCACCGAGAACGCCGCCGCGCCGCCGCGCCATCCTCCCAGGATCGTGCACCCACCGGCGGCGGCACCGATCCCGGCATCGTCGAGACCGACGATCGCCTCGTGCTGCAAGAAGTCGGGATCTACACCTACCACCACCCCTCGAGAACGCCGCCCAATACCGCGACCAACTCGACACCCTGCAAGCCCAGATCAAGGACGCGGTCACCAGTGGTGAGGCGACCGCCGCCTCGAACATGTTCAGCTCCAACAACTCCCTCGCCAACGGCCGCAAAAAGACCGCGGACCTGTCGAAACTGATGCTGCGCGCCTACAACGCCGAAGCCGACATCTGCGTGCGCACCCTCCGCGCCGGCAACCTCACCACCGCGATCACACGCCTGAACAAAGCCGCCACCACGATCACCAAGCTCGGCGCCATGATGGACATGCACCTCGCCGACACCTATCACGCCCTGCGGATCCGGGAGCTCGAACTGACCGCGGACTACCTGATGAAGGCGCAGGAAGAGAAAGAAGCCGCCCGCGCCGAACGCGAACACCTCCGGGAAGAACGCAAAGTCGAACAAGAACTCGCCGCCCAACGCGAAAAACTCGACAACGAACGCGCCCACTACCGCAAAGTGCTCACCTCAATCGGCGGCACCGACCCGCAGGAGAAGCAGCGGATCCTCGACAAAATCGCCGACCTCGACAAGGCCATCGAGGACAACGACCACCGGCAAGCCAACATCCGCGCCGGCTACGTCTACGTCATCAGCAACCAAGGCGCATTCGGCCCCAACGTCGTCAAGATCGGCATGACCCGGCGCCTCGACCCCACCGACCGGGTCCGCGAGCTCGGCAGCGCCTCGGTGCCCTTCCCCTTCGACACCCACGCCCTGTACTTCTCCGACGACGCCATCACACTCGAAAACAAACTGCATAACGCATTCACCGGGCAACGACTCAACCACGCCAACCCGCGCCGCGAATTCTTCTTCGCCACACCAGCCCAAGTCCGCGACGTCCTCGCCGCCCACGTCGGCAACCTCCTCGAATACACCGAAACCCCGGAGGCCACCCAATATTTCCAAAGCAGAAGCAACTGGCCGGCGGGCGCCGCAATCGGGCCGACCACCTAACGGTCCGTGTCCCCACACCGAGCGGCAACAGCAGTCGCCACCGGACTGGTCGTTGGCACCGCTCAGCGGCGGAGCGCGGCCGCGGAGATGGGAAGGCCCGCCGCCGCAAGGCGGTCACACACATCGGCCGGGGTCCCGGGTGGATTGCGCCAGGCCGCGGCCGTCGCGCTGACCGCTTGATGGACCCGTACCCCGTCGAGGTGGAACAGATCCATCACGAACTCGTCCGGATGTTTGGCCTCGATGCCGAACTGCGCCAGCTCCGCGTCGGGGAAGTCCCGCAGATTGGCGGTGACGATGACCTGGGCGCCGGCGCGGATCGCCGCGGCGAGCACATGTCGGTCGTCCGCATCCGGCAGCGTGAGTGCGGGGATGAGTTTCTCGTAGCCGGTGACCAGGCAGTCCGGTACCGCCCTGTTCATCAGCTCCCGTAGCTTCGTCAACGTCGCTGCCGGGATGTCCGGGCGATCTTCGGCCAAGTTCTCGAACGTCTCGTTCAGGATGCGATCCGTCCACCGCGCGTGCACCAGGCCGGTCTGCGCGAGCCGGATCAGCACATCTCGTAACACATTCGGGTACAGCACATTCGCGTCGTAGAGCACGGTGAAGGTCACGTCAGTACAGCCCGAGGTCTTCCGTCAGGGCCGCCAGCTCGTCGGCGGCGGCACGCGAGGCCCCCAGTTGCGTCCGCTGGTAGGCAAGCAGCGACGATGTGAGGATCCGGCGATGGCGGCCGACCATCCGGTACTCGATGTGCCCCTCGTCGAGGAGCTTGATCACATGCGGGCGCGAGACATTGAGCATCTGTGCGGCCTGCTGGGTAGTCAGTTCCGCGTGCGCCGGGACGACGGTGACCCCCTGCCCCGCGGCCATATTCGCCAACACCTCGCGGATCAGATCGAGGGCCGCGCGAGGAAGATGCACCGACTCCGAGGTGCCGGCCACGGTCACATCGAGGGTCTCCCCCGCCGGATCGACGTCACGAAGCAACTGCAGGGCCTGCCGGGCCTGCTCCTGCTCGACAACGGTCGGCTGATCATGTGCTGCGGCCATCACGCACCTCCTAAACGAAATATACGCAACAAACGAAACAACCGCAACAACGACTCGGTCTATGCGGCGATCTTCGGGCGCCTGTCGGTCACTCAGCGATACCAGCGTCCGGTTTGCTGATTCATGCCGGAATGAAGAAGACAACCCTCGCGATGGCAGCGCTGGCCATTTCCGCACTCCTCAGCGGCTGCCGGTGGCGGCACGCAGTCCAGCAGCACATCGACCACCACCACGGCATCGGTGGCCCGGCTGGTCGACGTATCGAGCGCACGGCCCACGACCACCACGGGCCGGCGCCCACCACGGCAACCGCCGCCCTGCCTGTGACCAGATCGGCGGCCGTCGCCCCGCCGATCACCCCGGTCACGCCCACGACAACCGTGGCCGTCGCTCCCCCACCGGCCCCCGCCGTGATTCCGGCCAACCCCCGGCGCCGATCCACACCGAGCCGCATCAGCGAATCGGTGCATTCGCGCTAACCAGTTCCACGCCGACACTCCGTCACCCTGCCGGTCCCAACACCTAGCCAAAACGGTTGCCGACACAAATCGTCGACGACATCTACGTCGGCACGTAGGCCGGGGACTGGAATATCGAATGCTGCAAGGCCGGCCTCGGCATGAGCTCGCGCCGAGTTTGATCCGAAACGGTGGATCACCGCCTCGGTCGAGGCGGCTATCACGCACGTTGTGCCGGTGCCAGTGGCGTCAGCCAGGTAGGCCCGCAGGTGTTCGCGTGCAGAGGCGAGAAGCATGTCGAACGCGCCAGCGGTCGCATAGGGCAGTTCCGGGAGGACGACGGCCACCGGCCCGGAATGGCTTATCCTTCGGAGCCTTTCGATGCCGCGATTGATTGCGTCGGGGAGGCCCGTTTCGTCGTCCGTCAGGACGTCGCAGCGCCCCCGCGCCAACGCCTGGATGGTGGCGTCGCCGGAGACCACCACGATCCGCTCCACCTCGGTGCTTGCGTTCGAGGGCGGTGATCGTGTCGAGGAAGAACGCCAACGCGAGTTGCGAACGCATCGTGTCGGATGTCCGAAGTCGACTCTTCGCCATCCTCAGGGATCTGATCGGCACCACCACCGCATAGCCGTCGACCCCGATCGTGCTCATAACAGCGCGGGGAGGGGGTGCTGGCGGGCGTGTGTGGTGGTGCGTTTCGCGTGCAGGGCGGCCGATGCCCTCGGCGATGGCCCGCAACTCTTCGACGGTCTTCTCCGACCCGTGCTCGGACCCGGCCATCCTCGAGATGGTCTCCTCCATCAACGTGCCCCCGAGGTCGTTCGCCCCGCCCTGCAACATCACCTGCGTACCCGTCACCCCCAACTTGACCCAACTGGTCTGAATGTTCGGGATCCGCCCGTGCAACATGATCCGCGCCAACGCATGAACCGCCCGGTTGTCCCGATTCGTCGGACCCGGCCGCGACGCCCCCGCCAGATACAACGGCGCACTCTGATGCACGAACGGCAACGGCACGAACTCCGTGAACCCCCCGATCCGATCCTGAATCCCGGACAGCACCCGCAGATGCCCCACCCAATGCCTCGGATTGTCCACATGCCCCTACATCGTCGTCGAACTCGACCGCAACCCCACCTCGTGCGCCGTGGTCACCACCTCCACCCACGTCGCCGTCGGCAACTTGCCCTTCGTCAGCACCCACCGCACCTTGAATCGTCCCGAGTTTGATGCACACCTTCCCAAGAAAGAAGGTGTGCATCAAACTCGGGACGATTCATTCTCGGCGCGGGTCGGTTGCCAGGGGCGGACATGCCGCGGCGGTACGGATCCTCGGTCATGCTGCGTTGCAGCAGGGTCATCGCCGTCGCGCCGTCGGCGAGGGCGTGGTGGATCTTGGTGTAAACCGCGTACCGGCCGTCGGCCAGGCCCTCGATCAGGTGCATCTCCCACAGCGGCCGGGACCGATCCAGCAGGGTCGCATGCAGCCGGGACACCAGGGTCAGCAGCTCCCCGGTGCCCCCGGGCCGGGGCAGCGCGTCCCGGCGGACGTGATGGCCGAGATCGACGTGGTCGGCGGTGTCCCAGCCCCACTGGCCCAGTGAGGTCAGCGACCGGCGGGCCCGCCTGCGGAACAACGATGCCACCTGCTCGTCGTCGACAGCGGCCTCGAACATCTCCCGCACCACCGCGGCGTCGGCGCCCTCGGGCGGGGTGAACACCGCCAGCCCACCCACGTGCATCGGATGCTCGCGGGATTCCCCCAGCAGAAACAACGAATCGGTCGGCGACATCGGCAACAACATCGGTGCAGAACCCATTCCTCCCCCCTCCCCGGGTGCGCACGCCGGCGGGGTCCGGTCGGAGATTGCACAAACGTCCATCCGTACACCCCCATCACAAACTGGTGTGAGATGAGTCACAAGTAGGTGTCGATGAGTTCCTTTGTACAGGAAGCTGCCAGGATTGTGCTGCTCGGACGGGCGTCCAGCATGTTTTCGGCACCCGGTGTCACCAGTACGAACGCGGACGTCGAACTCTCCGGGACCCTCCGTGCGGGCGGTAGGCACAGGTCCGGTGGGTCGCGCAACCCGGGGGCGTCGCGGCGAGGGCCTGTGCGGCCGATGTGTCCGGAAATTCTCCAGGCGTGGGGTCGGGACACGTTTGAGATTCCACCCGTTCGGGCACGACGCACACATATCCGCTCCCTGATCCGCTCCCTGACTTTCCGCTCCCTGACTTTCCGCTCCCTGACTTCGACGGAGGTGTTCTCGATGGCGGCCTCCTTGCACAGTCCCCACACCCATCCCCGCGGCACGGGATCGCGTACCCGCGCCCTCGACACCGCCGAGGGGGTGCTGATCGGAATCCGCCGCATCCCGGCCGCGGACCCGTTCGACGAACTGGTCGGTGCGGCCCGCCGGCACGGCGTCTCCCTCTTCGCCCTCGCCGAGGCCCTGGTCGCGCTCGCCGGCGGGACCGAGTCACCCGATGCCGCCGCGGACGACGCGGCCCGCACCGAATGGGGTGCCCTGTTCCGGCCCTGAACGGCACCGGGTGGGGCTGAACGGCACCGGTGCGGACTGAACGGCACCGGGCCGACGCGGTGTTGCTGCGGTGGCGCAGCGGGACGGTGACCTCGCGATGAGCTGATCACTGCCCGAATAATGTTGTCCAACAACAGGTTTCCTGTGGTCGATGACACCGAAACCCGCCCGGCTCGATCACGTGGACGCGGCGGAGGTGACCGAGGCCGCCGACCTCGCCGGACGGCACGTCACGTCCAGAATCGACCGGCGCGACGGGCTCGGGACCCGGCTCACCCGGTCCCGCTCACCCACCCAGCGCGCACGGTTGTCCTCGTCCTCGGCGGGGCCGCCCGTCTGGACAGGCACAGGGGAGATCGCCGGGTGACGACGTCACCCAGCGAAGAACTCGAGGCGTGATCCGGCAGCCCGGAAATCGTGGTAGCTCACACCGTTTCGGGCCGGCCGAACAGCGGCGCGAAACCCTCGGGCAGGGACCCCAGAACGGCGCGGAGGCAGTCGTCGTCGACGGCCTGTGCCACCGTGGCCAGCACCGCGCTGGTATCCCATTCGGCGGTGGCGGGGTGGGCGTCGAGGGCCTGGGCGATCCGGTGCCGGAACTCCTCGACCCCGAAGTCGGGTGCGGACCGCCCGTCCTCGATGGGGCCGAGGGCGTTGCGCGCCAGCGGCGGCAGCTGCGCGGCCAGGGCCCGCACCTTTCCGGGCGTCAGCCGCGCCCCGAGCTTGCGGAGCACCACCGTCGTCACCCGCGTGGCCTGCCCGAGGCTGTCGTATTCACCGTATTCGCGGACCCGTGACAGGAATTCGGTGTCGTCCATCACCAGTGTCCTTTCTGTGCTCCCTCGGATTGTTCTGGGTGTCTCGGTCTCCGAGGTGCTGGGTAGATGTCGGTCGATGCACCCGCCGGTGCCCGCTCGCCCACCCCGGCCGGGGGTGGGCGGCCGGTCAGGGTGGGGTAGGTGGCGGTGTCGACGGGCTCAGCGAGAGCACTATCGGTGACCTCACCGGACCATCACCGGCACCCAATGACAGCTCGAGCGAAGGTCAGTCGCGGTGGGCGAAGCATTCCGTGGCCGGGGTGAAACCCGGCTGGGTGAGCATGTCGATGTCCGCCCACCCGTCGTCGCCGAAGACCACCGAATCGGTGTGCCAGACCAGGCTGACGTTCTCGCAGCCGTGCTCGAGGATCAGATATTCGTAGTTCTTCAGAGCCACGAGCGTTTCGTCCGTCATCCTCACCACCCCCGATCACGTGTGTGCGGGCGCCGACCATCCGGAGCCTGCCGGAGTGGCCTTCATTATGCCACCGACCTCCCGCGATTGACAGAGAAAATCTCTGTGAATTGGAAGGGTTTTATCGGTTCGGGTGACTGCTTACGAGTTCCGCCTCCGTGGTGCGCGGTGCCGCAAGGCGGGAGCGCGCCCGGCTGCGACGAGTTCCTCCCGCGCCGTCGGCGCCGAGTCGACACCCCTGAGACGGAGCGGATCCCACGCGCCGCCCACTACGCATCCGCGGCCTTCGGATGGTTGAGAAAAGTTCGTGTGTTTGCAGCATATTTTCTTGACCGTGGTTGTTGTACGGGGAGAAAATTGAGTTGTCAACGGAAGGGTTCGGCGGGTGCGCCGGCGGCGTGCCCGGGGTGTGAGGAGGGACGGTCATGGCGCGGGCGGTCGGGATCGATCTGGGTACCACGAACTCGGTGGTGTGCGTGCTCGAGGGCGGTGACCCGGTGGTGGTCGCCAACTCGGAGGGCTCCCGCACCACGCCGTCGGTGGTGGCATTCGCGAAAAGTGGCGAGGTGCTGGTCGGCCAGCCCGCCAAGAATCAGGCCGTCACCAACGTGGACCGGACGGTGCGCTCGGTCAAACGCGAGATCGGCACCGACTGGACGGTGGCGATCGACGACAAGAACTACACCGCGCAGGAGATCAGCGCCCGGGTGCTGATGAAACTCAAGCGGGACGCGGAATCGTATCTGGGCGAGGACATCACCGACGCGGTGATCACCGTCCCCGCCTACTTCAACGACGCCCAACGGCAGGCCACCAAGGAAGCCGGGCAGATCGCCGGGCTGACCGTGCTGCGGATCATCAACGAACCGACGGCCGCGGCGTTGGCGTACGGCCTGGACAAGGGCGGCAAGGAACAGACCATCCTGGTCTTCGACCTCGGCGGCGGAACCTTCGACGTCTCCCTGCTCGAAATCGGCGAGGGCGTCGTCGAGGTCCGCGCCACCTCCGGTGACAACCACCTCGGCGGTGACGACTGGGACGACCGCATCGTGCGGTGGTTGGCCGAGAAGTTCAAGGCGTCCAGCGGATTCGACCTGACCAAGGACAAGATGGCGCTGCAGCGGCTGCGGGAGGCCGCGGAGAAGGCGAAGATCGAACTGTCCTCGTCGCACAGCACCTCGATCAACCTGCCCTACATCACCGTCGACGCGGACAAGAACCCGCTGTTCCTCGACGAGCAGCTCTCGCGCAGCGAGTTCGAGAAGATCACCTCCGACCTCCTCGGCCGCACCCGGGCCCCGTTCGACTCGGTGATCAAGGACGCGAAGATCTCCGTGGGCGACATCGACCACGTGGTGCTGGTCGGTGGTTCCACCCGGATGCCCGCGGTGACGAATCTGGTGCGCGAGCTGACCGGCGGGAAGGAACCGAACAAGGGTGTCAATCCGGACGAGGTCGTCGCCGTCGGCGCCGCCCTGCAGGCCGGTGTGCTCGGCGGTGAGGTCAAGGACGTGCTGCTCCTCGACGTCACCCCGCTCTCGCTCGGCATCGAGACCAAGGGCGGGGTGATGACCAAGCTCATCGAGCGCAACACCACCATCCCGACCAAAAGGTCGGAGACCTTCACCACCGCCGACGACAACCAGCCGTCGGTGCAGATCCAGGTGTATCAGGGGGAGCGCGAGATCGCCTCGCACAACAAGCTGCTCGGCAGCTTCGAGCTGGCCGGGATTCCGCCCGCCCCGCGGGGGGTGCCGCAGATCGAGGTCACCTTCGACATCGACGCCAACGGCATCGTGCACGTGACCGCCAAGGACAAGGGCACCGGCAAGGAGAACCGGATCCGCATCCAGGAAGGCTCGGCACTGTCGAAGGAGGACATCGACCGGATGATCCGCGACGCCGAGGCACACGCCGCCGAGGACAGCCGGCGCCGGGAGGAAGCCGAAACCCGCAACCAGGCCGAGTCGCTGGTATATCAGACCGAGAAATTCATCAAGGACAACGACAACAAGGTACCCGCCGACGTCACAGACAAGGTGCGGTCCGCGATCGCACAGGTGCAGGACGCGTTGGCCGGCACCGACATCGCGGCGATCAAGACGGCTATGGAGAAGCTGGGTACCGAATCCCAGGCCCTCGGCCAGGCCATCTACGCCGCCCAAGCCCAGCAGGACGGAGCGTCAGCCGGTGGCGACGGCGGCCCCGGGGCCGGAGCCGGAGCGTCCGGTGACGGGCACGGCGCCGACGACGTCGTCGACGCGGAGGTGGTGGACGAACCCCGGGAGGGACGGTGATGCGGGATGAACACACCATACGACGAGCAGCAACGTTCCGGAACGGCCGGTCGCGGCCGGGGCAACGGTCGGCAGCCGCCGCGCGAGCCGATCGCGATCACCGACCGGCGCCGCATCGACCCGGTCACCGGCCGGGTCCGGCAGGACACACCCGGATCCCATTCCCCGCAGGATCGAGGGGCATCGACGCTGAGCGGGAAGGCGTCCCCGGGCGAGAAGGCAGGCACATCGTCCTTGGACACGGGTGCCGCGCGGCCGGAGCCCCGGCAGGTCGACTCGGACCGGGTGGCGGAGTTGACGGCCGATCTACAGCGCCTGCAGGCCGAGTACGCCAACTACCGGCGCCGGGTCGAGCGGGACCGGGCGGCGGCCGCGGAGAACGCGAAAGCGTCGGTCGTCGCCGAGTTCCTCGGTGTTCTCGACGACCTGGACTGGGCCCGCGAGCACGGTGACACCGCCCGGGAGCCGCGGCACAGCCTGTCTCGGAAGATCCGGACCATCCTGGCCCGGATGGGGGTCGCGGCGTTCGGGGAGCGCGGGGACCGCTTCGATCCCACCCTGCACGAGGCCGCCAGCCACGACGGTCACGGCACCGACCTGGTGGTGGACACCGTGCTGCGCCGCGGCTACACCTTCGGCGTGCACACGGTGCTGCGGACCGCGTTGGTCACCGTGATCGACCGCGACCGGTACGAGAACACCAGCAACCCCGGCCCCCCGGCGGACACCGACGCGCGGCCGGAGTCCGGCGGGGCCGGGGACCCGGGTGACGACCCGAATCCCTACCGCTGCGGATGACGTGGTCGCGGCGGCATGCCGGTCGCCACCGGAGTCTGCTGCCGGGTGATGGTGAGAAGTGACGCAGCGTTGGTGGAGGGAGGAGATACCCTGTGACGCAGCAGGAGTGGATCGAGCGTGACTTCTACGCAGACCTGGGTGTGCCCTCCACGGCGTCGGCGGAGCAGATCAAACGCGCCTACCGCACGCTCGCCCGCCGATTGCACCCGGACGCCAACCCGGACGACGCGGCGGCCGGAGAACGATTCAAGGCGGTCAGCGAGGCGCACGCGGTGCTCTCGGATCCGGCCACCCGCGCCGAGTACGACCGGACCCGGCAGCTGTACCGGTCCGGGTCCTTCCGGCAGGCCGGCACCCGCGCCGGCGCCGCCGCCCGGTCGGGCGGCGGGATGGGTGGGTTCGACCTCTCCGACCTGTTCGGGAGCGGGAGTGCCGCGTTCACCTCCGGCGACGCCGGATTCGGAGACGTGTTCGGAGATCTGTTCCGGCGCAGCGGCACCCGCACCACCACCGCCTCGTCCCGCCCCCGCCGGGGCAGCGACGTCGAGGCGCAGACCCGGCTACCGCTGCGGCAGGCCGTCACCGGGGTGGTGCTGCCCCTGCAGGTCAGCGGACCCACGGTGTGCACCACCTGCCACGGCAGCGGCGCCCGGCCCGGAACCCGTCCAAGGCGGTGCCCCTCGTGCGGCGGTGCCGGGACCCTGACCCGCAATCAGGGCGGCTTCGGGTTCAGCGAACCCTGCGACGACTGTCGCGGCACCGGGATGATCGTCGACCACCCGTGCGCGGACTGCCAGGGAACTGGGGTCGGGCACCGCACCCGTACCATCAACGTCCGCATCCCACCCGGGGTCACCGACGGCCAACGCATTCGGTTGCCCGCGCACGGCGAGCCCGGCCTGCGCGGGGCACCCGCCGGGGATCTGTACGTCACCGTCACGGTGGATCCGGATCCGGTCTTCGGCCGCGACGGCGACGATCTCACCGTGACCGTGCCGGTCGGGTTCGGCGAACTCGCCCTCGGCACCACCATCTCGGTGCCCACCCTCGACGGGCGGGTCAGCGTGAAGATCCCCGCCGGCACCCCGTCCGGGCGCACCTTCCGGTTACGTGGTCGCGGCGTGCACCGCGGCGGCGGCCCCGCAGGGGATCTGCGGGTGACCGTGCAGGTCGCCGTGCCGACCCGGCTGGACCGCAGCGCCGTCGACGCCCTACGCGCCTACGACAAGGCCGAGAAGGCCACCGGATTCGACCCCCGCGCCGCCTGGCCCGGCCACCGATAGCCGCAGGGCGACGGCACCGCGGCCGGGCAGAGGCGGTGGGATCAATCTCGGTGCGGTGGTGCGCAGCCGCGGCAACAGCAACCCGAGGACAACCATCCCGGCACCGAGGACGAGGTGCAGCCAGTTGTCGGCGGTGTTGACCGGCACAAAGTACGCGCTGCCGTCCTGATCGATGACCAGACCGTAGATCCACAGCACCAGATAGATGAGCCCGCCGCCGACGAGGAAGCCTTTCGCGGCGCCGGCCGTGCGCGCCGCCGCGATCCCGGCCACCCCGAACAGCAGATGCACGATGTTGTGCAGGACGGACACCTGGAATATTCCCAGCAGTGCGGCCTCGGTGTGATGGCCGGCGAAGGTGAGCGTGTCGTAGTCGGTGGTCACCCCCGGGGATGAACCCGAGCACCCCGACCACCAGGAACACCGCCCCCACCAGCAGGGACGCCGCCTGAACCGGGGTGGCGAACGAGAACCACGCTGGGCAGGTTGCGTTGATATCACCGGAACGCTTTGTCTCATCGAGCGGGACCTCACCGCATCACTGACCGGAATACCCGAGACCCGCACCCGAATCCGAACGAGGGCGCCCCTCTTCGCCGGCTCGTTGGACCCCTATTCGTCGGTCCGCTCGTTCGCCGGTCCGCTCGTTCGCCGGTCCGCTCGTTCGCTGGCCCTGTTGCCCGGGCGCGCCTGTTCGCGTTCCGCTGGGTCGTCGGTCCGCCGAGTGGCGACCACCTTTCCTCTCCCTATTGGGGTGGTGGGTCGGGCAGCGCCGGGGTGGGGGCGTCGAGGAGGGCGTTGAGCCAGGTCAGTGCCTCGATCAGGGTGGTGACCCGCACCTGCGAGTCGGGTTCACGTTCGGCGGCACCCAGGTGCACCCGGGCGGCGGCTCGGTCGCCGGCCAGCAGGGCCAGCACCGACCGCGCCACCCGGGCCTGCCGCGGCGGCAGCTTCCGGGCGTCGACGAGCTGCCCGGCCGCGGTGCGGACCTCGAGGATGAACGATTCATCCTGCGCGGCAGGCCCGAGCCGGGCGACGGCCACGTCGGCGATTGCGCCGGTCAGCCAGGCCAGCACCCCGCCGTAGCAACTCCCGCCGCCGGCCGCGGGATCCGGCGGCGCCATCAGCGAGGACAGCTCCCGGCCCAGCGCCGGGTACCGGTGTTCGGAGACCAGCGCGAGCAGGTGGCCGGCCACCTCCGCATCCGGGCCGAAGCGCCCGCCGAGATCGGACCCCATGACCGCCGGGTACCCATCCCCACCGTAGGCACACTCCGCCAACGAAATCGGTCGATCTTGCGGCCCCGACCAGCGCCGAGGGGTAGGTTCGACATCGCCGCGGACGGGTGCATGGTTCCGCGGATGAAGGATGTGTCCACGATGAGCAGCGGCGTCGGCGCCGGCGACAATCCCGACAGCAGTGCGTACGTGTTCGCGGTCGCGCGGGCATTAAGCGCCGAGACGATCCGCCGATGGGACGAGGTCACCTTCGACGCGGTGGTGGTGCTGTCGAAGCAGAGCCGGTACTGCAGCGGGCGACGCATCCTTCTCGCCTGGAACCATCATTTCGGGTGGTCGTTGGGCATCGAGGGACAGGGTCCCGATCGGGTCCTGATCATCGGCGGGCTCGGGCTCGGCCGGCAGCCGCTACCGGAGTGCATCGCGGATCGGGCCGACGAGGTGATCACCGACCTGCTGCACCTCGAATGCCGGTCCCCGGAACGCTTTCCGGTCCCGACCGTGGTCCACCGGCGCGGCGCTGGCCCTGCCGATCACCGGCCACCCCTCCGCTGACTTCGCCTGGGGAGGCGGTGACGCATACCTGGTCGGCGTAGCCGCACCGGTGGCATGCCGTCGCACTCGGCACGGTCCGCCCGCCCGATGTGGGCGCGCCGCAGCACCCCGCGGCGGGGAGGATCCGGGACGGTGGTCATGGCCTCCAGCCTCCCTCTTCCACCACACCGAGTCGTTGTGGCGGGCGGTCACCGACCACCTGCGCCCAGGCGTGTCGGCCCGGGCACCCGGGGTGCAAGCGTTCGAGGACACCGAGAATGTCTTGCTGCTGATCGAGCAGGCCGGACCACACGTCGCTCGGGCGACCGCCCGGGCGCAGGACCTGCTCGCGCGGCGTCGGCGAACCCGGGATCACGGCGACCCCCACCGACACCGCGACCGGCGCTGGTCAGGGCCAGTCCGGATCCGAACGCCCGTGCGCGGCGGCGTCGACAACTGCCCGGACCCGGACCGCCGCGCGGTTACCGGCCCCTGGCGGTGGTCGAGGTCGCGGGTGGCGCGTTGGAGGGATAGCTCGTCATGGTCGGCGGCGGATTGCTCCCAGGCGGTGAGGATGCCGTCGCCGCTCCCCCACGACCACCCTCGCCACTTCGACCGTTGTCACTTCTCACCCTGTCCCGTCCGTGATCGCGCAGCCGACGGGAGAACCCGGGAATCGGTCGGCCCCGCCGTCGGCAGGCCGGACGAGGGAGGGGTGGTCGAGCGGGTCGGTGTGCTCATCGGACCGAACCGGCTGCGCCGGTGGCGGTTCGGGTGCGCGGCGCCAGTTCGCACCAGGCGCTGGTGCCGCCGTGAACATGCGGCTGCGGATAGCACAGGGCCAGGTTCTGGTCCTCGAAGGCGGTGAACCACTGCTTCCAGGACAGATGCTCGAGTCCGGTGGCGACACCGAGGAAGTCGATCCGGAGACTGCCTGTGCCGTCGCGTGCCGGTCCGCCGCGATGGGCCTGGATCCATCGACGGATCTCGGCGTGATCGGTGGTGATATGCGGTGATGTGGTCATCGACCTCGGCCTCCTCGTGTCACGGGTCGTCAGCGCACCACGCGATGCCCACCGGTCCGATCGATCCTGCGGTGCAGCACACCCCGGTCAGGTGCAACCTCAGCCGCACAACGGATTCGCCCACGTTCACATTTAGCTGACGTGACGACCCGGCGGCCGCGGCTGAGGAGTGCACCGACGCCGGGGCGAGAATGTCGTCCCGGGTTCGACGCCGCTCACCCCGTTGGGTACCCGATAGTTGCCGAACACACGCCGTGCGGTGGGTCAATCTTCGCGGCGCCGCCCTCACCTGCCGGGGACGGCAGCATCCGATCACCACGACCACGACCACGACACCGTCCCGGCCAAGGCCGAAGGTCCTCGAACATGGCCTGCCACCACCGGTCGGCAGGTGCTGTTCACCGCCGAGGGGTGCGGCGTATTCTCGACACCGTTCCCCGAAGAAAATCCCATCCGAGTCCGATTCGAGGAACACCGGGCCCCGACGTAACCCCCCGACGCCGGGGCCCCGCACTGCCGGCCGCCGGCGAAGTTCATCGTCGACACTCGTAGTGCCCGAGGTGAAGCGCCCCGGTGTCGCTCTAGTGGTGGTCGCCGCCGGCTTGTTCCCGGGCAGCGCCGCCCCCCACGCAGGTTCGACCCTGGGACGTCGGGGACCGACGCCGCCCGGTTCGGCCGGTTCCCGGCTCCGGTGCCGTCTCACCGGCGGGATCGTCAGCGGAGGCGGCGTCGGGGTCCTGGTCGGCGCGCAGCTGCGCGTTGTCCGCTTCCAGCCGGCGGTTGTCGCGTTCGAGTTCGCCGGTACGGTGCTCGAGGTCGAGGACCCGGCCGATCCCGACGAGGTTGACCCCGGCGTCAATGAGTTCGGCGATGCGCCGCAGCCGGGCCAGGTCGAAGTCGCTGTAGCGGCGGGTGCCACCGCCGGTGCGACCCGGGGTGATCAGTCCGTACTCCTCGTACAGGCGCAGCGCCGCGACCCCGAACCCGGACAGCTCGGCGGCCACCGAGATTCCGTAAACACCACGCACTGACGGCGATTCGCGATCCCGACGGCCGGATTCTTCGGACATGTTTTCGCTCCGATCGGGAATTTTCTCGCTCAATCTCTTGTCATAGTCTACGACAAATGCTATAACGAACCTACAGCATCTGTAGGAAGTTTACCTGATGGGATGAAAGGATTCTGGAGGTAGGTGGACATGATGTTGATGCGCACGGATCCGTTCCGCGATCTGGACCGACTCACCCAGCAGATCTTCGGTACCGCGGCCCGTCCGGCGGTGATGCCGATGGACGCCTGGCGGGAAGAGGACCGATTCGTCGTGGAGTTCGATCTCCCCGGAGTGAACGCCGACTCGCTGGATCTGGACGTCGAGAAGAACACCCTGACAGTGCACGCCGAACGGGCCGCACTGAACGAGAACCGGGAGATGGTCGCCGCCGAACGCCCGCGCGGGGTGTTCAGCCGGCAACTGTTCCTCGGCGAGAACCTCGACGTCGACAAGATCGAGGCGAACTACGACGCCGGCGTACTGCGGTTGACGATCCCGATCGCGGAGAAGGCCAAGCCCCGCAAGATCGAAATCAGCAGCAACGGTCATTCCGAACAGAAGGCCGTCAACGCCTGACAGCGCGGGACGACCGCGACCCGCTGCACCTGACCGAGGTTCGACGATCCGGGAGGGGGTGAACAGACGATGACATCGACAAACCCGGTTGCCGAGGTGAACGCCACCGACACCAGGGAGCGCACCGAACGCGAGACGATGTGGCCGTGGCACGAGCTCGACTACGCACTGCTCGTGGCCGATTCGGACCGCATCCTCGCCGACGCGCTCACGCCGCAGGCCGTGGTCCTGCTCCACCGGGTGGCCACCGCACCGGCCGGCCGGGCGCGTCCATCTCCTCCCACTCCGGTGGGGTGGACGGCGCTTCCCCCGCCGCTGCCCGAGATCCGCGCCACGCAGCGCTCACCTCCGAGGCCGGAGAAGCCGGGCAAGGTCTGATGTGTCGAAAGGAGTGAGGAACCAGAGACGACCCAATGGACGGGGTTTCGCCCGCCGCCGTCTCCTTCCTGTCAATGTTCTCAAGACGCGGCGCGGCGAAACCCGGGCACACCGTCCGGCACCGCCGATCCACCGAGATGACAGTAACGGCGCCGACCGAGAATTCGACGAACACGCATTCGCGAGCGGATTCGACCGGGGCGCACCGCCATTGACTGGCACATACAGTATCTCGTCGGCCGTCCGGGCGGGCAGTGCCCACCCAGCATTGAAGCCGACAAGCGGGGGCGGGTCCCTTCGTGCGGGCGGGCCCGCCCCGCCCTGGTGGTTCCGGCATCCCGAGCCCGGAACCACCTATTCTCATGCACCACGAGTGAGGCGAGGTGATGGCCACCGAACGCGATCCCTATCGGGTGCTGGGCCTGTCCCCGTCGGCGTCCCAGGCCGACATCGCCAGCGCCTACCGGCGGCTGCTGCGCCGGCACCACCCCGACACCCGCACCCGTCACCCCGCCGACCCGGCGGCGGACGAGTACCTCCAGCAGGTCATGACCGCCTACGCCCTGCTCCGCGACCCCGACCACCGCGCCGCCCACAACCAGGCAGAAGCAGACCGGACAGAAGCAGACCGGGTGGACGCCGAGGCGATAGTGCCCGAACCTCGGGGACGACGGCGCGGGCGAGCACCGTGGGCCGCGGCCCCACCATTGATTCGCGTCGTGGTGGCCGACGCCCCGCCGCCCCATCCACCCGCCACCGGATTGTGGGTCGGACCGGTGCGACGGCACCGCTGAAGTCAGACATCCCTGGATCTCGGATGTCAAGCAGCGATGGTGTGCTGACGGTGCGATCACGCGGTCGCCTGGTCGTAGGCGGCGTGGGTCTACGACTCTTCAGAGTGTCCTTCCTCGGCAAGCAATGCGAGGCTGACCCTTGGAGTAGACACACCTGATGCCATGTAGGGGCAGGGTCGCCCGCTCCAAATGGTTCCCGGCGAATGCTGGGGGTCTCAAGTCCCACCGCGGCGTAGGAGGCCGGGACTGCCCCCTGGTTGACACATGGGGTGTGCAGTTTCAGGCCGCGTGTGCGGTCTGATGGAGCGACTCATATCTATGCCTCGACAGGGCGGGCGGGTACTTCACCACGCGATCACATCGGAAGCTGACGGTCGTTGTCGCCGCCGCGGCCGCACCGTCCGCTCCCGCGGAACGTCAGGGGTGTGGGCGCATGGTTTCGAGCATGTAGTCGAGTTCGGCGGTGGTGCGGTGGGGTGGGAGGGTGAGGGTGAGGATCGGTGTCTCGGCGCCTGCGGTGTACCAGCGCTGGAGGTGGTCGTGAGCGGTGTCGGGTGTGCCCCAGACGGTGAGCTCGTCGAGCAGAGCATGGGCTGCGGCTGGCACGTCGGTGGTGTCGTGGGTCGGGTTGCTGGCGAGCACGGCCTCGACCTGGTGGTGGTATCCCCGTTCGCTCAGCGAGCGGCGGTAGAGCGAGCCCATGCTGGTGAGGTAGAACGCGATCCACCAGGACGCGATCTCGTGGGCCTTTGCCTGATCGGCCGCGACGGCGGTGGGGACGGCCGGACACACCAAGGGGCGTGTGGTGTGGCCGGATCGGGCGCCCGCCTGCTGGAGCAGGTCGATTCCGTGGGGCAGCCACGACCGCGGGACCAGGAAGGGCATCCAGCCGTCCGCCAGTTCACCGGCGAGTTGGATGGATTTGTTTCCGAGTCCGGCGAGGTAGATCGGCAGGCCGGTGCGCGCGGCGACACCCAGCCGCAGGGACCGGTGGTCGTGGGTCGTTGTCGGGCTGACTCGCTCGCCGTCGAGCAGTCGACGGACCTGTGCGGTGACCGCGCGCAGCTTGGCCACCGGCGCGGTGAACGATTGGTCGTGCAGTCCTTCGACGAGCTGTGGGCTGCTTGCACCCAAGCCGAGGACGAAACGGCCGTGTGAGACCTGGTCGAGGCTGGTGGCGAGCATCGCGAGGGTGCCGGCGGTGCGGCCCCAGACGCTGAGCACACCGGTACCGATGGTGATTCGTTCGGTCTTGGTGGCGATTTCGGTGAGCAGGACGGCGGCATCCTGACTCCACCCCTCGGCGAGGAAAAACCCGTCATAGCCGAGATCTTCGGCGCGGCGGGCGACATGCAGTATCACGTCACGGCGCGTTTCGAGTGGGGTCACGCAGATACCGAGGCCGCGCCGGGTAGCGCTGACGCCGGAGGCGACGTTGCCGGTTGTGGGGGTGCTCATGCGCGGGTTGCCGTCCGTTCTGGTGTCGATGCTCCACTCGACAGGCGCGTACGTACCGCGAGGCGAGCGCGGTCGAGATAACGCGTGTCGGCGAAGAGATGGAAATATGAGTTGGCCGCCAGCAGCGTGCCTTCCAGCTCGAACGCGAGCTGGTCCGGATCGGTGTCGATGCACAGCTCACCGGATTGCTGCGCCTCATGTGCCGACTGCGCGAGGGTCTCCATCCACTGGCGCTGGCACTCGGTGACGGCGTCACGGACCGGGCCGGGCGTCTTGCCGTCGAACTCGGCCATCGCGGCGGCGAAGAAGCATCCCCCAGGAAAGACTCCCCGTTCGACATACGACAGGAACGACTCACAGAGGGCGGTGAGGCGTTGCATGCCCGGACCCGACTCGAGCGCCGGTGTGACCACCTCGCGCACGTAACGCTGGCGCGCGACCTCGATGGTGGCCAACTGGAGGTCTTGCTTCGACCCGAAGTGGGCGAACAGCCCACTCTTGCTCATCCCGGTCAGGCTCGCGAGATGCCCGATGGTGAGTCCGTCCAGACCATCGATCGATGCGACGTCGGCAGCCGCGTGCAGCACGGTCTCCCGCGTCTTGGCGCCTGGGGTCGTGTTCCGCTTCTGTGCCATGAACTCACCCTAGTACAGCACGAACGATCGTGCTATCGTCAATTCCGGTCGGCCTTCGTGCCGGCCCGAAGGAGAAGGCCTGATGTTCGACGTGATCGTGGTGGGCGCCCGATGCGCAGGCGCATCATTGGCGATGCTTCTGGCACGGGGCGGGCACCGTGTCGCGGTGGTCGATCGAGCGTCGTTTCCCAGCGACACCATGTCCACCCATTTCCTGTGGCAACGTGCCGCGTTCCGACTGCGGGATTGGGGGTTGCTCGATCGGTTGCACGCCCGCGGCTGCGCACCGATCGAGCAGATCACCTTCGACGTCGGCCCGGTGCAGATGTCGGGTATCGGGCCGGGCGTCGAAGGGCAGACGGCCGTGTACTGCCCGAGGCGGACGGTTCTCGACGCGGTGCTGGTCGAGGCGGCCGTCGAGGCGGGCGCCGAACTGATCGACGGCGTCGTCGTCGACGACGTGGTGTGGGCGGACGGTCGGGTATCGGGCGTGCGCGGCCGTTGCCGAGGTGTCGGCGGCTCGTTGTCGTTGCGGGCACCGCTGGTCGTCGGGGCCGACGGTCTGCACTCAACCGTCGCGCGGCGAGTCGCTGCTCGTGTCTACAACCACCATCCGCCGCTGACGTGCGTGTACTACTCCTATTGGAGTGGCCTCGGCAATGTGCGCGCGTCGTTCCACGCCCGAACCGGCCAGCTGATCCTGGTCTGGCCCACCAACGACGGACTCACCTGCATCTACGTCGGTTGGCCCCGCCGGGAATTTGCGCGTGTCCGCACAGACCTCGACCGAAGCTTTCAGGCCGCCCTCGATCTGGTGCCCGGACTGCGTGACACGGTCGCCTCCGGCCACCGCGAACAACGTTTCGTCGGTACCGCCGACCTACCCAACCAGTACCGAACATCGGTCGGACCGGGCTGGGCGCTGCTCGGCGATGCCGGCCACCACAAGGACCCCTCCACGGGGATGGGCATCGCCGATGCGTTCCTCAGCGCCGACCTGCTCGCGAAGGCCATCCAGAGCGCGCGCGCCGGCCGTTCCGTCGACGACGCACTCGGCGACTACCAGCGTCAGCGCGACCAGCTCACCGCCAACGGCTTCGAATTGGCGCTCAACACGGCCCGCCTCGCGCCGCTCTCGAACGGACTCACTGCGTTCTACAGAGCGGCCGCCACCCAACCGGAGGTAGTCGAGCGGATCTTCGGCGTCCTCGGCGGGTCGGTGCCCATCCGAGACGTCTACTCTGCACCGCGCATCGCGTCGGTACTCGCACAAGCCAACGCGTAAACCCCCATCCCTTTTCGCGTGGTCGACGGCCGGCACGCCAGACACGGTGGCGGGAAACGGAAAAGCAACGCAGAGGAAATCGTTGCCGACGGTCGGTCCATCCTGGCCATCATCTGGCACCCCCTCGACGGCGCGGGCGCCACTTTCCACGGCCTCGGGACCGAGCACTCCAGCCGCAACGTCAAACCCGGACATGAAGATACGCAATCACATCGGCAACTCGAAACCCTCCGCCACGTCACCCTCATCCCGGCCGCCTGACCCGCACCGCACATGCGGATCCGGTTTCGTGAATGGTTGTGACCGCTCGACGATCCGGGGTGGCGCCGGTCGAGATGGCGCGTCCCAGCTAGCGGGGGCGGGGCAGGATCTGGCGCAGGACGCGCAGCACGGTGCCGGGGCTCATCAGCCGCTCCGGGCGATCGACCAGGGCGGCGACGCGGATGAAGGTCGTGGCGAGCACGGGATCATGGGCGGCAGCCGCATGCAGACGCGGAATATAGGCGTTGGCGATCCGCATCTTCGGGCTGCGGGCTCCGATCACGTCGGGGAAGGCCAGGTCCGCGCCGACCGACATGTCCCACGGCACGTCGATCATTTTCGCGACGTCGCGAAAGAACGTACGTGGGTGGGGTTCGGTGGCTCGTTGCAGGTGACGTCGCAGCGTAATCGCCTCGAGAGCCGCGACAGTCATGCCCTGCGCGTAAATCGGGTTGAAGCTGCACAGGGCGTCTCCGGTCACGAGGAATCCGGCGGGGAATCGTGACAGGCGTTCATACCGCCGGCGGACGCTCGCCGGAAACCGGAACGACCGGGCCCGCTCGAGCGGCTCGGCGTCCCGGATCACGTCGCAGAGATCCGGGATCGGTAGGGTACGGGCGAAGTCGAGAAAGCCGTCCGGATCGGTGGGCGGATAGTCGCCGAGCATTCCCATCAGCGTCACCAGAAAGCGGTTCCCCTCAAGCAGCTGCAAGGCGCCGCCCCGCGGAGCATCGGGCGTCGGACCGATCACGACCCCGAGGTCATTGCCCAAACCCGGGGCCGGGGCTCGGTAGATCTGGGTCGTGTAGCCGAGACCCACCTGCAGCTTCTCCTCCTCTGGCGATTCAAAACCCAGCTCCGCCAACCATGTTGGGGCTCGTGAACCCCGCCCGGTCGCGTCGACGACCAGGTCGGCGTCGAGGACCTCCTCGGCGCTGCCGTCGGCCCGTCGAAGCACACGGACCCCGGTGACGCGGCGACGGTCGGGCGTCATGGTCAGGCCGGCGGCGTCGCAGCAATCCACGAGTGTGACACCGGGGAGTTCGCTCACCCGGGCACGCACGCAGCCCTCCAGGTACGATCGGCTGGCGCTGACGACGGTCATCCCGCTCTCCGGCTGCGGAAACCGGTGCCCGCTCAGGCACCATCGCACGTCGCGCAGGTTGTCCAATGTCGGCACCCCACGCGCAGCCAGGTCGTCGGTGAAGCCCGGGAACAGCTCCTCGAGGACCTGCTGACCGCGTTCGATCAGCACGTGGGTGTGCCGGGCTTGGGGCACACAGCGGCGTGGGGCCGCGGTACCCGGGAGGTGATCGTGATCCACCACGATCACCTGCGCATACGCCTCGGACAGCACCCGGGCCGCGAGTAAGCCGGCGATGCTGGCGCCGAGCACCACTGCTCGGTGACCGATTCGAGTTGTCATGAGAGCCTCCTCGATGTGATGGATGACAACTACGAGAAGGGTGCGAGAATTCGGTGCTCGATCACCAGTCCGATTACTGCTCGGTGGTGTTCACTCGTGACGTCCGTAGATTTCGCGATCCCACAACCACGAGACGACCTGCGCAACCCCCTGTGTGAGGTGGCGCCGATACGTGCTGAACGGCAACCCGAGGATCTGGGCGGCGGCCTCCTGGGTCGCGGCCGGGCGCAGATACGTCCGGTCGACCGCACGTACCATTTTGTCGTCGCGGGGATCGTCGGCCAGGGCGTCCACCGCGTCGCGGAGCACGGTGTCCAGTTCAGCGACATCCGGCTCGGCGCCGCCGCGATCGCACACGACCCGAGTGCGCATCAACGGATTCCGCCGGAGCAGGTCGGGGCGGCGCCAGTCGTGCAGCGCCTGCCGGACCGCCTGCTCGAACTCGGGTTGGGACAGCACCAGCAGTTGCGGCGCCGGCCGCTTGGGTGCAACGGGATTGTCGGACAATGCGCGAACGGCGACCTGCTCGAACCAGGCATCCACCGGGACGCGACGGAAGTCGTGTGAGAACAGCCCATACCTCCGCGCACCGACCTCGAAATCGGCGCCCCCGGCCCGCGGAAGGTCGGCAACCGCGAAATACTCGTTCCACCGGTCCGGCTCGGCCAGGGTGAGGAAGTCCCAGGACAGCCTCGGGGTGCACAGGTACCGCTGCATGGTCATGATCGGGATCGCGTTCAACGTGGGCGACGGGTCCTGATAGGCGGTGGCGTCGATGACGAACCGGGTCTGGGTGATCGCCTCCCCTTCTCTGGGCGGCGACTGGGTGCGGGCGAAGTCCCAGGCAGCCGCGGCACCGGGATCGGCGGCGATGTCGTCGGCGGACGCGCGGCTCAGATCGAGCAGACCGAAGAACCCACGGGCCGTGCCGTCGGGACGGCGCACGATGTAGAACCCCTCCGGTTGGCGCCGGAACCACGCGGCGGCTATCTCCGCCGACTCCGCACCCTCGTGGGAGCGGACCAACTCGACGATCGTCTCGCGATCCTCCTCGCATGCGGGCTCCGGGTAGTGGTGGCCCCACGACTCCCAGTCCACAGGGGACAGGACCCCGGGAAGATTCCGGAACACGAATTTCAGGTCGAAGATCACGCGCTGCTGTTCGCGCCCGCTACACGAGGTCAACCGGCGACGGAGGTGCCGCCACACGCGGTGGAACACCTCCGTGTAGAAGTCGAGGTCGCGCCACCGCAGATCCACGTCGACGACGTCGCGAGCCAGATCGTGCGGGAACAGTCCCTCCGGGCCTGCCTCGACGAACGACAACTGCCGCAGCCACGCGAACACCTCATGCGCATCGTCGAGTTCGAGGACGTCCCGCAGCAGGGACTCGGTGGTCACCCGGGCGAGGGCGCACACCTCGAGCGCCCGGCGGTGCACGGGACTCGGCACCACCTCGATGAACCGTTGCATGAGCACCCCGATGAGGTCGGGGGTCAACGGATCGGCGGCGACCTCGCCACCCCGGGATGCCACGTCGGCCAGCAATGACAGCGCCAGCGGATGCCCGTGCGTGACCTGGCAGATCCGATCGTGCAACTGCGTCGACACCGCCACCGCGCGAAGAAACTCCCGGCACTCCCCCGGGGTGAGGTTTCGCAGGGACACGACCCGCAACAGTGCACTCCACGCCGCATCGGCCCGCCATTGTGGGCTGGGCGGTGTCCGGGCCGCGATCACAGTGAGCGCCGTCGCCGGTAGCCGCGGCAGCAACCGAGTACGCATCCACTCGTCGATCGGCCCCAGCACCTCATAGCTGTCGACAAGGACGCAGAGCCGTTCCTCCGTGGACGTGATCACGCCGGTGACGGGCACCTCGACGGCGTCGCTCAACGCCGCGAGGATGGCGGAGGGCGACGGCGAGAGGTCGCGGCCGTCGAGCCGAACGACCGTGGCGCCCACGTCCTCGGCGATCTCGGCCAGCACGTCGAGCAGTGCGGTCTTCCCGATCCCTCCGGGACCGTGCAGGTACAGCACGGACCACTGCGGATCGGCCGACTCCAGCCTGGCCCGGACCAATTCACGCTCCCCCTCGCGGCCGACGTAGGTTCGCCGGCGCCGCGAGTTCAGCAGATCTCCGAGCGGTATCGAGGACGGCCCTGTGCCCTCCATACGACCAATGCTAGAAGCAGTACGGCAGAGAACACGCAAACGGCATGATCCTGATGTCCTGGCGGTCGAATCGATCTCGAGATCTCAACTTTTCGAGTAGCTGGGACCTGCACATCTCTCGTGTGTCTCACAGCATGGGCACCGTTGCTCACTCAACTCCCTGGCGTTCCTTCAGCCGACGCTACGATGCCCTGCGAGCAAGTCGGTGTTGGGACGGCGAACGGGACAGTCCCGCGTCGGCGCTGGCCACGGTGTCCAGGTCGCGAAGTGATCGTCGGAAGTGGCAGATGCCGGCCACCGCCACCTTGTCGATGACGTCGGCGAGGCTGCCCGATCTGGGACCGCCGCTGACTCCGCCGCCGCCACTGCCTGCGGGTTGTATAGACGTCACCGCCCGCGCTCCTTGCTTCGAGCGGCCAGACTTGGCCGGAGGTTTTGCGCGGGCGGCCACGGCGTGCCGGCGGCGGCGATGTTTGCTCTTCCTCCGACTCCTCGTACTCGTCCTCGTCACCCGCATCGGGTTGCGCTTCGTCCTCGGCCGGTTCCTGGTAGTCCTCGGACTCGTCGGGTTCGACAACCTTGCCATCCCGGATCTCTCCGCGCCACCCTCTATCTCGTCGGGATGGAGAACGGACTGGGTCATGACGTGACGTCCGAAGTGCTTCATCTCCAAGCGCGCTCGCCGACCCTTTGTACGCCATAGGTTTCCCGTCTGGCGATCACAGTCCGGACGAGCATGCCGATGCACTTCGCGGTGCATCCCGGTCAGATCCTCGGGTGGTCTGCGCATCGACTCGCGCAGGACGGTGATCGACCGGCCGGGCGCCCGACTACCTTCTGTTCGACTAGTGTGCGTCGAGCCCGCTCCGGTATCGCATCGCTCAGCACCAACTCGTACGGATTCGGTGTGCAAGCTGCCGATACCCGCCGGGTTCGGTCACGCTCCGGCCCGGCCCGCCTGCCCTCACACGCGTCAGTAGGTGTCGATATCCGGCGCCCCATCCGCTCGGCGACCGGAGGGCATGTCCGGTCAGCGAAAGATCGTCCACACCGCGGCGGCGACGAGCGCCACCACGACCACGCACATCACGACGGTGAGGAAGTGTTCGTTGTCCGCGAGGAGTTGCTGCATGAGACGAAGATGCGGTTCGGCGCCGGTCAGAGCGAACTGACGAGCATCGATTGCGGCATTGCGGGCACTGACAACCCGGCGCTGATAGATGCGTACCGGGCAGCCAGCGGGTGAGGAGACTAGTGAGCCTTAGCCGTTCCCTTCCGCCGTGCGGCTGTGTCCGGTCGTGCTTCCGGTGCGGATTCGTCCCGGGACGCCCCCGCCGAGTCGCTGGGGGTCGTGATCCGTGGTTTGCGCCGTCTGCGAGGCTTCGGCTGTCGTTCTTCTTGGACCGCCGGAGAGGATGGTCCGTCCTCGCCTTTTCCGTGGTCCAGCGCCCCGTCGACGGTGGAATCCTCGGGGTCCCGCGGGTGGGCGTGCCCGCGACGGCCAATCCTCTTCACCCCGGCGACCAAATTCCCACCGCCGGCCACGAAGTGCGCGCCGCCCGACCGGACGCGGTCGCGGAACGAACCGACGTGCTCGCTGCTGGCCTCGGCCGTCGCCGCCGCCGTGTCGAGTAGCTCATCCCGAACCGAATCGCCGAGATCCGCGATCTCCGGAGACGCGGCCAGGAACTCGGATCCCTGTGCGAGCAGATCCTCAGGCCCCATGGGGCACCGCCCGCCCGCACCAGCAATCTTCACGGCCATTCTCAACTGGTGCGTACGCCCCAGTAGGTACCCGGCGCCGACCGCTGCGGCAACCTCAACTTTGGATCTGGCCTTCATTATTTTCATGATCAACCCCACTTGCTGTGTGTCGGCGCCACGCACTGCGTCGGTGCCGGGAGCATGGGAACTACGGGCGCATCGGTGCGCGCGAGGCGTATACCGCGACTACCCCGAGTGCTCGGTCGCCAATCGCAAACTCCATCGGAAACGACCTCCTGATGGTCCGCCCCGGCACCATACCCTCTTAAGGAGGATCTTGACCCTCTTAAGGAGGATCTTGACTGCCCCTGCCGCCCCGTGCGAACCACCGACCACGAGCGACGGCGCCACACCGGAGGACTCGCCCTGGTCGAGGGCCGGGAAGCGGGCATCGCCATACCCCTCGGTCTGGCGCTGCTGGTCATTCTGGTGTGGGCCGCTGTCCTCGGCTCGTCACCGCTCGTCCTGGTGATACTTGTCGCGGTCGCCGGCATCGCCGCCCTGACAGCCGCCGCACTCTGACACGCCTCCGTCGGACCACACCCCGCCCGAACCGGTCGAAGACGACGCCGGGCCGGCCCCGCGCCGGTTACCTCCAGTACCCGCTCGTACGCGGCGCCGTACACCATCGCCCCTCGCGGCAATCCGGCCCGAGCTGGCCGAAAATAGTGTGATGGTGTGGATCACACTCCCTGGACTTCGATGCCGCCGCTCACGAAGATCAGAAATGCGCCGCTCGTCATCACGTGCAGGTTGTCCGTGTAGCGCCCCTGCCAGCTGATCTCCATCGTTGGCGGGGGCTGCGCTTGGCTGCGCCACAACACCTCTCACGCCCACACTTCGGGCCACGGCCACGTCGCGCCGTCACAGATAAGCCAGGACGGCGACTCTCAGCGCGGCGACCTGATCCGCACCCATGACACCCGGGCGGGCGACGTCCCAGCGCGAGTGGTTCCGGCTCGACACCACCACCGGCATCCGCCGGGGCGGCCCGCCTCGCGCGGTGACGTCCTGATCGAGGGCAACGCCGACACTACACACGAGAGGCACCGTCGCTGCGGCTCAGCATCCTGGTCACGGGGAGGGACTTGACGTTCGAGCAACTCAGCAAGCTCCTCGATGGTGACCTCCACGGCGCCGAACATGGGATCGCCCGAGACGGCATACCGCGGCAACAGGAGTCGGTCGGTCACGCTCATCAGCGGACCCTCGCCCGTTTCAGCCGAGCGGGAGCGGCAACTTTGCTGCAGCGTCATGGAATGCTCGCACAATCGCGGCCGAAATCCGCCCGCGGAAGGACACTTTACGACCCTCCCCGATTGCCCACTCGCGAGTCTCCTCGGTCGTCGCGTCCGCCGGAGCGGTGCCCGCCGCTGCTCCCGTCGCCGGAGCCTTCCGCGCGACGTTCTTCTTCACGGCCGTCGTCTTCGCAGCCGTCGTCTCCGCATCTGCAGCCGACTCCACAGCCGACTCCACAGCCGCCGTCTTCGCGCCCGAGGTCTTCGCCGGAGCATTCCTCGCGACCTTCTTCTTCACGGCCGTAATCTCCGCGGCCGTCGTCTTCGGCGCTGCTGTCTTCGCCGTAGCCTTCTTCGCAGCCACCTTCTTCGCCGCCGATGCCTTCTTCGCGACCGTCTTCTTCGCAACCGACGTCTCCGCCGGAGCGTTCTCAGCAACTACCTTCTTCACAGGCGTCTTCTTCGCCGGCATCGCTTCTGCCTGAATCTCCTTTGTCTGAGCTTCATGGAAAGCTCGCTCGACCTCGGCCGGAATCCGACCGCGAGGCGACACTTCACGGCCCTCTCCGATCGCCCACTCACGGATCTGTTTGGTCGTCGTCTTCGCCGGGGCCTTGCCGACCGTTGCCGCGCTCTTCGCCGGCGCCTTCGTCGCGACTGTCTTCTCCGAGGCCGTCGTGTTCGGCGCTGTTGCCTTCGTCGCAGCCGCCTTCTTGACAGCCACCTTCTTCGCCGGCGGCGCCTTCTTGGCGACTGCCTTCTCCGCAGCCGTCTTCTTCACGGCCGTCTTCTTCGCGGCCGACGATTTCGCGGCTACCTTCCTCGCGGGCGCCGATTTTGTCTGAGCGTCATGGAAAGCTCGCTCGACCTCGGCCGGAATCCGACCGCGAGGCGACACTTCACGGCCCTCTCCAATCGCCCACTCACGGATCTGTTTGGTCGTCGTCTTCGCCGGGGCCTTGCCGACCGTTGCCGCGCTCTTCGCCGGCGCCTTCGTCGCGACTGTCTTCTCCGAGGCCGTCGTGTTCGGCGCTGTTGCCTTCTTCGCAGCCGCCTTCTTGACAGCCACCTTCTTCGCCGCGGGCGCCTTCCTGGCGACTGCCTTCTCCACAGCCGTCTTCTTCACGGCCGTCTTCTTCGCTGGCGCCGATTTTGTCTGAGCGTCATGGAAAGCTCGCTCGACCTCGGCCGAAATCCGACCGCGAGGCGACACTTCACGACCCTCTCCAATCGCCCACTCACGGATCTCTTTGGTCGTCCTCTTCGCCGACCCTGCGGAATTCCTCGGTGATACCGCCATAGTGCTCTCCTTCTACATCGGCAATCGTCGACCGCACACAGTAACGGCAGACCCGTCTCGGTAATGAGGAAGCTCACCCGAACTGACATTTCAATGCCTAAAACATTGTCCATGCGGCAGACCAACACGACCCCTGGGAGACCAAACTCACATCGCACCGGTCTTCATGCGCGACGAGCGTGGCTCGCCCTTGGCAGAGGCAAATCTCCAAAGTATTTTCCCGAAATTGCTTCATCTGCTGGGGATTTAACGCGGCGGATTTGCGCAAGGGTGACGGTCGGCCACGGGTCGGAGCTGACTGCCGACCGCCCGCAATGCCTTACACCAGCAGCGACGACACGACCCCTCCGACGGCGAATGCCCTACTGGGATCAGGGAGTCATCTCCCATCCGACCGACAGACCGGGCTGAGTCTGGATCTGCCCGGGGTTGCCCTTCGACCTACCGATCGTCCATTCACCGTCCGCACCGCACACCAGGGCACCGTTGCGGTCACCGGGTTTGCCGTAGGTCACCGTCTCATTACCCTGCGAGTACGTGGTCACGATCGGGCACGGACCACCGGTGGGACCGTTCGGGCCGATCGGCTCGGTCTGAGCGACGGACGCCGCTCCGGCCGCACCCAGGTCGATAACGGATTGGGATGACACAGCCCACTCCTGCCGATATTCCCGGTGGCCGGCGTACGCAGAAAAGCCATGTGCCGCAAGTCGGTAAGGGGTGGAGCCGAACGGGATCCTGGCGCGTGACCCCTTCGGCCGATGCGCAAGAATATCGATGGTGGCGCGTTTCGCCTCCACCTCACGCAGGATCCTGACGTGCGATGTGCGCTCCCTTCACTGGCCCACCCTGTCCATGCGCCGTACCCACACTCGTAGACGAACCCGCCGACGCCGCTGGTCCCGTCGTAAGCTCAATTCCGGTCGACGTGGATTGCCTTCGCGACCGCTTCGTCCTCGTCTATACGAGCGTGCAGGAAGTCCAGGATCTCGTTCACCCGCCGATCCTCCTGGATCCGCGAAGCGGGCGTGATTGTCGAGGACTGCGTGGATCTCTCCCCTATGCGTCGGAGGGGTGCGTTCAGTGGTGAGACCGGCCTACTGCTCCCCCAGCTCGCGTGCCGCTGCGGCGATGCCCTCTCGGTGCAGGTCAGTTTGCGCGCTGCGAGCGTGCTTGGCGTCGCCGATACGGCGTGAACGCTCGGGTGGCACATCAGTTGCTCGACAGTATCTTTCGAAGATGGCCGAATGATGATGAGTGTGTTGTCGGCACCTTCCGTTATGCGAGGAAGACCATGTTCCGGCCCACCATCGGGCGATGCTGACCGCGGCGTTTCATGCCCGGCGCAGTTGACGCCACATTCCGCACAGACATGCCGCCCCCATCGCGCGAGTTCCTGATGCGGTTCGTCAGTGATGTCGGAGGCCCGGGAAGCAGCTGCTCGCGTTCACCCGTGCTGATTCGCCTTCCGCCTCGCAAGCGTCGGTCCTGCCTGGTGACGATAGCGGACCAGGTCTTCGACGAGAGGGGCACTGCACGCAGCAGGTCGACACGCTCGCTGGTCGTTGCGGGAGGGAGGAAGCGATCCGCCGTATGGTCGTCGCTCCTGCAGCCCGAGAGGGAGAGGGACGGACACCGAGCGTTCGTGGGGCGATGCAGTTCGGCACATGCGATGGAGTTCCGGCGGATCGCTCCGACACGCCAGTACCTGCCCCGTGGTTGGCAGTCTTCATTCCTGGCCACCCGAATGACGCCGGAGAACCCGCCCGTACGACAGAGCCGGCGTACGGGCGGGCCATCCCCCGACTCGCACCTGGGCGTGGGTGCGGTCTTGGAGTGCAGCACCGATCCCTCATAAGGGGGCGCATGTTGCCTGTCTGCGCGGGGTGTGCTGCTCGCGTGTCTGCGAGTGAAGTTGTGGATCGGACGCTGTGTCCGGCGACCTCCCTCCGGGGGCCTGCTGGCGATGCTGCCGTGATTCGGTTCGGTCACAATTGTGGGTTGAACTGCGGGGTTGCACACGGGCAGTTCGGCCCATTGGGATGCCTATTTCTGCCGGTTATTCTTCACATCGGGCCCCCGAGCAACGCCGCATGCGCGAGTTGCTCTAGCGGAACCCGGTCCAAATGCGCACCCTCGCCGCCGAATACCCTGACCAATTGCCAGCACCTGCTGCGCAATTACCGTGGGGACACATCCTCGTCCTCCCCGACCCCCCGATCCGAGGTTGGTACGCAGCCCGAGCCGCCGACCACAGCTGGCGGAAGAAAGTGGTCTCAGCGCACCGACTCGGCCGGTACACCGAACCGATGAAGATGAGGTCGCCCGCGCCGGTCCACGGTTCGAGTAGGCGACCTGCCCCCGCGCACACCCGCTCGGCGCCGGACTCCGAACAACGCTTGTGGGAAGGACTTTCAGGAGCCCACAGCCGCAGTAGGACCGGAGAGTGCGACGATCGAGCGTGCGCCGCCACCGCCTTACCGGCCCGCGCGCCGCCCACCGTCGGAGTAACTCCTTTGTTTTCCATTACCCGGCGACACGCATAATGCGGCCCTCGAATGTCGAGTTACCGAATCGAGATAGGTCGGCGCGCGAACCAGCAAATGATCTTGAAGTGGGTTTCCCATCCGCGGAGAATTACGTCCTTGAGATATCCCGCGAGGAACCGACGCGGCAGAGACACGACGGGGAGTTCCAGCACATCAGAAGGGGTCCGCACAGTGAAATACGGACCCTTCCTGTCACGAAAGAGCAGTTCAGACTCCCGGCCAGCCGCTACGCGCCGCTGAGCGCCTCGGCAGAACCCGAGAAGAAGTCGAGAACGCCGAGAAGGGTGGAGACGTTCGAGAAGAAGTCGGCGAAGAATGCGAGATCCATGTGTAACTCCAGTTCGATTTATTCGGAGAATCGTGACGCACAGCACACGATGTGGATCTTTATACCGGTCCGATAACAATTCCGCAATACGCATAGCCGCAATAGGCCAGCAACGACCGAGCTTTCGGCCCCACCCGAGAACCGGGCAGATCCACGGCGAACCCGGCACCCCGGCCAGTCGTAGCAAACCGGGCCGCGGAGGAACGCGATGAGCTCCCCGCGGATCGTTGGGCGCCGGGACGAGCAACTCGATCAGCCGACCACACTGCCCCGGTCGCGACCCTCGGGTTCGCAGGTCTACTTCATGGAATCGGTGGGGACCACTCGGGCACAACACGAGTCACCTGGCCACCCAGCGCCCTACTGGCGGCCGGATCGGTGACCTCGTGACGGTCGCCGGTGCGCACGTCGCGAAGCGTCAGCACCTCACCCGGACGCACCACCTCGACCCCGTGCACTGGGGTTCGTGAGTGCGCGGTTGCGACCGGTCACAACCGACGGGCATCCGGTGATGGCCGGCCGGGGTCTTCGAGGTAGCCGACAACGCCGGAAGCCCGCGCAAGCTCTCTCACCGGGTCGGATCCCGGCGACGCAACCCGGTTACCCGACCCGGACCGGGCGGGGCAGCGTGCTCGGCATTCTGAAATCTGGCCCGGGAGAACAACCCTGGGGCTCGAGGTCGAGGCGGTGACACGAGTCCGCTCCGAGTCGTTGCTCGAGGCCGTGGGCGCCAGCCCCGGGCGACACCGCGCGAGCAGACCCGGACGCCGGCAGCGGAGTTGTGCCCGCAGTTCGCGCACACACGCCCCTCCCCCTCGCATCGCGGAGCGGACGTGACGACTCTTGGTGCGCGATGTGGGCGACCCCCTCGAGACACGACCCAGCGCGCGCAAAACAGACCAGACGCCCCAATTGCGCATCGCAATCACGATGCTCGAACCCCGCCGGCCACTGGGGGTCGGCTGGCGGGGTCGCAGCACGGCTCGAATGCGGGGGGGCGTGCCGATGCGACGACGAGTGTAGAAACCGTGCCACGACAATTCGGGAACTATGACGCAGGACACGCTACTTTCTGCATGGGTCACACTGCCGGCCGACAGTCGATCGGGAACTCCACAAACGTCCCCCGTTGCCGGCCGTCTGATATCGGCAACGTCGCGCAATTCTGCTGAGCAGTTCAGAGCAGCTCCGCCGATCTACCGACGACGCACCGAACGGAAACCGACGGCGTGCTCCGCCGTGTCCTCGCGTCGCGCTCGATCCTGTCCTCACGGAGCAAGGAAGACCGGCACCACCGATCGCCTCGTGCCCCGTCGCTATATCGCAGTTCGGGTCGTACGCCAACGTCGCCGCACCGCACGGATCGAACTCCGCCGGAATCGAGGGCCCGGGGTCCGCGTACGCTGCGCCGAATCCTGCCAGGAGGAGGAACGGTGCCGCCGCGACGACCACCAGGCAAAAGGTCGGCTCGAAGGGGCGCCGAACCAGTCATCTGCGCGGTCGCGCACGGGCCCCGTCATGAGACGATAAGCGACACAGCGGCGGAAAGACCGTGTGGGTCCCGTTCGACGACGGAAGTGCCGTTCGTGGCGCTGGGTCTAGAGCGATGATGGGATCGGTATCCGTTGCAGATCGTCCCCGATCACGATCTCGCCGTCGAACTCCGGTTCTATCCACTTTCGCCAACGCACAGGATCGAGGGGTTCCTCGTCGAAGTCGCTGAGGTGACTCAGCACTAGTGTCCGCACCCCCGCCGCGCGCGCGATCGCACCGACCTTCTGCACCTCCACATGCGACTGCAGCATGTGGTCCATCGCCGCGGGCGGCAGTGAGACATTTGGTCCTTGCACGTTGATGGCCTCGTGGACGAGGACGTCCGATCCCCGTGCCAGAGCGATCAAGTTGTCGGAATAGCTGGTATCACCGGAGAAGGTCACCGACCCGTGGGCGGTGTCGAAGCGGAACGCGAACGAGGGAAATACGGGACCATGGGGCACGAGCACGGCAGTCACCGCGACGTGGTCGTCCTCCATGACCGGAAACGGATCCATGCGCGGGCTCGTCATCGTGTAACTCGCGCCCACGTCAGGAACGGCTATCTCGTGCACGTCCACCAGTGTGCGAATGTCGCGTATTCCGGTGTCCCGGAGAAACACGTTGGAGCTGTATGCAAAGGCGTCGTGGCATTTTTCGGTGAACGCTGCAAGTCCGGGAGTCGGATCTTCGGCCGATACCGTTGGGGCCTGACCACCACCGAACTTCTCAGGGAGTCCACCCGCCGGTCCCGGCCCGAACACACTGACTGGGTTGGCCAGCGCGTCCCGAGTCTCCTGGTTGGGAATAGAACCCGCAAGCAGAAAATAGTTGTAGTAATCCGCGATATGGTCGGCGTGAAGATGGGTGATGAAAATTGAACGCAGCCCGTCGAACCTGAGACCGGCCCGCGCGAACTGGGTAGTCGATGACCGGCCACAGTCGATGACGTAAGTCGCTCCGTCGATCACGAGGGCCGTCGAGATTCCGGCGCGAGACGGGACGATGGGCGGACCCGCCTTGGTTCCGAGAAGTACGAGTTCGAGTGGCCCGAACGGCCCGTCCGCATCCAGGTTTGAGACTGGTCCCGTCTGCGCTCCCGCCCCAGCAGAGGGACCCGAGCAAGCAGCGACACCGGCAGCAACAGCACCTATTCCCAACGCGCCCAGCAGGCCCCGTCGCGACAGGCCAGGTTCGGAACCGGACGAACAACAACTTCCCGACAAGGCGAACTCCTCTGCTTCCACGGTCACGTACCGACGTGACTCAGATCACGTGAAGGAAACAGTAGGAGCGTCACAGCAGCGTGCCTATCCGACTTGCGCACTGACCTGTCCATCGGGCGAAGCACCGGACAGCTGCAAGCGGACCTACCAACCTCCCTGTAGGCGGACAGGTTCGTCCCTGCTGACGGACAGCTGATCTCCCTGTCGATGGACATGGGGCCGGCGGTGTGTCGGCCCTGGCACAGACGCCCCTTCCGGGGTTTTGCTCGAGGTCTTCGACCACATACGAGCGACTCCCACCGGAGGGACGCATGAAGAGGTCTGACAGGGACATCATGGAAATTCTCGAGGCCTACGACACCACCGGCACCGCGCACTCCGCGGCGTCGTTGGCCGGGGTCGATCCGAAAACCGTCCGGCATTACGTCACCGTCCGACGCCGGCATGCCGGTGACCGGCCCGTCGCGGCGACCCCGCATCATCGACGATCATCTACCCCAGATCGAGCAATGGGTTGAGCGCAGCAAAGGCAGGGTCCGCGCCGACATCGTCCACGAACGCCTCCTTGCCCTCTGCTTCGACGGCACCGAACACGCCACTCGACGCGCCGTCGCGGAGGCGAAAGCCGCATGGCGGGCCGGGCACCACCGCACCTACCGACCTGGGGGGTACCTCCCACGAGTGGGAGAATCACCGAACCCGGGCTGTGGATGCAATTCGACTGGGGTGAAGGCCCGAAAGTACCCGGAGCGGGCGGAGCCCTGCGCTCGACGCTGCTGTTCTGCGCCTGGCTGGCCTGGTCACGCTACCGGGTGGTGATCCCGGTGGGGGACCAAACATTGCCGACGTTGATCGCGTGCCTCGGTGCGCCGCTTCGGTGTGGTGCCGACCTACGCGTTGACCGACAACCCGCGCACGGCCAGCATCGACCACGTCGCCGGGATCGCGGTGCGGCGTCCGCAGATCGTCGAAACAGGCCGCCACTGCGGCGTTCGCGACCTGGTGGACCCCCCCGACGGCACGCAACCAGTCGGGATGGTGCGGACCGCACGTTGGGGATGGCGACGCCGAGGGTGTCGGCTGGCGCACCACCTGGTCACGGTCGGAGGCGACTCGTCCGATTCTGCATCTATGACCGCGTGCGCACACCGGGCATGAGGGTCGATACCGTACTGGTCACCGCAAACGACCAGCAACCGTCGCGCCGCTGTCGTTTCATTTCGACGCTGCGCCGAAATGGAAGCAATCCCGTCCGCGAATCGTTGCCCCGGCGGTGACCATCGGCCCTAATCTCGCGTCGATGGACGGCGAACACTGGGATCTAGGCACCGGCGTTCCGCGTCGGCCGAGGCGGAACGCGATTCACCCCAGGAGGCGGTCGTGGACAGCACCATTCCCGACGAGAACGTCGTCCGAATCGCCGTGGACCTTGCCTGCCGGGCGCCGTCGGTACACAACAGCCAGCCGTGGCAATGGACCTACACCGACGGCCAACTCGACCTCTACACCGCACGCGGCCGCGTCCTGGCTTCCACCGACCCGACGGGCCGGCAGTTGGTCGTCAGCTGCGGTGCAGCACTGCATCATCTCCAGACGGCGCTGACTGCACTCAAATGGGCAGCGGACGTCCGGCGTGTCCCGGAGGGGCCGCACTCGGGTCACCTGGCGACGATCCGGTTCCGTCACGAGGCCCGGCCCCAGTCGCACGACTTCGATCTGCTCGCCGCGATCCGGCACCGGCACTCCGACCGCAGGCCCTTCGGGCCGGTCAGCGTGAAGACGCCGCTGCCCGCCGCGCTGAACGACGTGGTACACCGCCGAGACGTGAACCTGACCGTGCTGAGGCAGGAGGCGCGACCGACGCTCGCGCGAGCAACGGAAACGACCGCGGCCGCACGAAAGTACGACACCGCCTACCAGGCCGAGCTGCATTGGTGGGCCGGTCATTCCATCGCTCAGGGCGGAATTCCCCCCGATGCGCTCGCCACCGCGGACGACCGGGACCGCGTCGACATCGGGCGTCGCTTCCCCGCCGGCCTGGACGCCGGTGCGACCACGGAGCCGGACCGCTCGACGGTGCTGGTGTTGAGCACGGCCGCGGACGGTCGCGGTGAGTGGCTCCGCGCCGGAGAGGCCCTGTCGGCGGTGCTGCTCGAGGCCACCGTCGGCGGTTTGTCGACCTGTCCGCTCACCCACATGACCGAACTCCGTCAGGGCAGGGACATCATCCGCGACCTGCTCCCCGACCGCGGGTTCCCGCAGGCGCTGATCAGGGTGGGTACTACCGAGAAGAAGTCGGCACCGCGGCAGACACCGAGACGGCCCGTCGAATCGGTCCTCTCCGTCGGCCGCCGCATCCCCCACTGACTGACGGGTGTGCGTCGACGGGCGCACTTATCCGGCGAGATGGACTCGGCTGTGAGTGGCTGTTTCCACGTCGGCCGCGGTCGCCTCGATCAGTTGGTGGGCGAGGTCGGACAGCGCGCGTGCGGTGGCCAATACCTCTCCGATCTCGGAGATTTCGGCATCGTCCGGGTTCCGGCGGGCGAGCCCGGACCCGACGAACGTGCGGGTGTCGCGGGTTCGGAGCCGAGCCTGCGCGCGGATTCTGGAGCCGCCTTCATCCGAGTCGTGTTCGTCGACGACGACCTCCACCAGCCATGTCGTCTCGTTAAGAAGGGCAGGGATCGTCCACTCCGTGCTCCCTTCAACGTCGAAGTCGCGAATGGGGGTATTCATGTCGACGTGATCGTGGCCGGCGGCGGACCGGCCGGATGCCGGCCGGCAAGTTGAGGCTGCACGGTGTGGCCGTGCTCATGCCGGACGAGGAACCGGAGCCGACCAACGTGGTTCGCTCACCCAGCCTGCACGTGCGCAGCAACGAACTGATGGATCAGCGCGACCTGCTGAACCGATTCCTCGCGGAGGGCAGACGGTACGAGATCGACGGCTTCTTCTCGGACATGTCCGACCTGCTCGGCGGGCGGCTTCGGGACGCCGCCCTGAAGCGCGGTCGCCTGTACAGGCTGATGCACGGCGGACGCGGATTGCTGCTCGACCAGACGGGCGGGCTGTCCGTGGCGGGCAGGACGAGCGGACGGCCGCGTGGCGGGATCTGCTCGGTGTGCTACCCCGGTGGTTCGGCGCCGCCGACATCTGAGGACGGACGTGTGACCTTCGGCCCTGGAATTGCGCTCCCCGTTATCGCACCGTTGTACGAGGGCCGGCGCAAGACGCAAGCAGCCGGTGAAGGAACGAGGACACCATGTTCGAACACTCCACCGCATCGCCGCGCGAGGATCGTCACCGGTGGGAGGACGAACCCGGCGAATTCCTGTACGTGCATCCCGCGGGGTTCGCGCTCGCGGTGGTGTCGGGGGCGGTGACCGCGGGCCTGGTGGTCCTGCTCGGTGCGTGGCTCGCGACTCCGCTCGTCGGAGTCGGCGCCGCGGCAACGCTCGTCGCCACCGTGGGGTTGGCGGCGGCAATGTTGATGCCGCACCGGCCGCGCCGTCGCGGATCCGGCCCGTTCCGGCCGGCCGCGCGCTGACCGGCCCCGTTTCCGATCTTCGCCGGCGTAATCTGGATTCTCCGAGGGTGACGCAGCAAGTTCTGGAGGGTGCCCATGATCAGGGTTTTCCTGGTGGACGACCATGAGGTGGTCCGACGCGGGATCGCGGATCTCCTCGCTTCCGATCCCGCTCTGACGGTCATCGGTGAGGCCGCGTCGTACGCGCAGGCGATGGCGCGGGTGCCTGCCCTGAAACCGGATGTCGCGGTCCTGGACGTGCGCCTGCCCGACGGCAACGGAATCGAGCTGTGCCGGGAACTGCACTCGCTGATGCCGGACCTGCATTGCCTCATCCTGACCTCGTTCACGGACGAGCAGGCGATGCTCGACGCGATCCTCGCCGGGGCCAGCGGATACGTCGTGAAGGACATCCGGGGCATGGAGCTGGCTCAGGCGGTCCACGATGTGGGGGCCGGCAAATCATTGCTGGACAGTCGTGCCGCCGGCGTCCTGATGGACAAGGTTCGCGCGGACGCCGACGGGAAGGACGGCATCTTCGCGCACCTGACCAATCAGGAGCGGACCTTGCTCGCCCTGCTCGGTGAGGGGCTGACCAACCGGCAGATCGCCGCACGCATGTTCCTCGCGGAGAAGACGGTCAAGAATTACGTGTCCCGGCTGCTGACCAAACTGGGGGTGGAGCGCAGGACGCAGGCGGCGGTGCTGGCGACGAAGATGCCGCCGAAACCGACATGCACCTGATAAGACCTATGGTTGTTCCGGCTCCTCGCGAGGTCGCCGGGTGGGACAATGCGTCGTGTGACCCGTCTACCGGACGAGCGCGACCGAGGACCTCTACTCGGTAGCCTGTCCGAGCTCAGGCTGCGCGAACTCCTGACCGAGGTGCAGGACCGCATCGCGCAGATCGTCGATGTGCGCGATCACGTCGACGGCCTGCTCGAGGCGATGCTCGCGGTCACGTCAGGGCTCGACCTCGACAACACGCTGCGCACCATCGTGCACGCCGCGATCGATCTCGTCGACGCCCGATACGGTGCGCTGGGGGTCCTCGCCCCGACCGAGGGACTGAGCGAGTTCGTCTACGAGGGCATCGACCAGGAGACTCGGGAGCGGATCGGCGACCTGCCCCGCGGCCGCGGCGTCCTCGGTTTCCTGATCACGGATCCGAAGCCGGTCCGGCTGGTGGACCTGTCCCGGCATCCGGTGTCGGTGGGATTCCCGCCCGACCATCCGCCGATGAAAACCTTTCTGGGAGTTCCCATTCAGGTCCGTGACGAGGTGTTCGGGAATCTGTATCTCACGGAGAAGGCCAACGGTGCGCAGTTCACCGAGGACGACGAGGTGCTTCTGCGCGCGCTGGCGGCCGCCGCCGGCATCGCGATCGAGAACGCCCGCCTCTACGAGGAGTCCCGGACGAGGCAGGCGTGGCTGGAGGCGACCCGGGAGATCGCGACTGAATTGCTCGCCGGCAGCGAGACGGCAGACGTGCTGCAGGTGATCGCCGACGACGCGCTTGCCCTGACCGCCGCCGACAGTGCCTTTCTCGCGGTGCCGGACGATCCCGACATCCCGTCGGACGAGGTCACCGAGCTCGTGGTCACGGCGTCGGCGGGTACGGTGTCGGATCGGATCATCGGCCGGGCGATCCCGGTCGAGCGGTCGACGTCCGGTGAGGCGTTCCGGGAGCGGACCCCGCTGCGCGTCAGCGCGCTGGCGTTCGATCCCGGGTTCGAAACGGGCGCCCGGTTCGGGCCGGCGCTGGCGCTGCCCCTGCGTGCCGCGCAATCGGTGTCCGGGGTGCTGGTGACGCTCCGCCACGTCGATGCATCACCGTTCACGGATGACCAGCTGGCGTTGATGTCGGGTTTCGCGGATCAGGCCGCCGTCGCGTTGCAGCTGGCGAACAGTCAGCGCCGGATGCATGAGCTCGACGTCCTGTCCGACCGCGACCGGATCGCGCGTGATCTCCACGACCACGTCATCCAGCGGCTCTTCGCGGTCGGCCTGTCGTTGCAGAGCACCCTGCAGCGGGCGAAGGCACCCGTCGTCAAGGACCGACTCGAACAGTCGATCGACGACCTGCACGACATCGTGCGGGACATCCGCACTGCCATCTTCGACCTGCACGGTGGTTCGGGCGGGATCACCCAATTCCGGCGGCGGCTGCACGAGATCGTGGCCGAGACCACCGCCGATTCCGGATTGCGCACGACGGTGCACATGTCGGGGCCGCTGTCCGTCATCGACGCCACGCTCGCCGAGCATGCCGAGGCGGTTCTGCGTGAGGCGTTGAGCAACGCGGTCCGGCACGCCGGAGCCGACACGGTGACGGTCAGCATCTCGGTCTACGACGACCTCGCCATCGAGGTCGCGGACGACGGCAAGGGGTTCGAGGGAAGCGTCCTCACCAGCGGACTGGACAACCTGGCCGCCCGGGCGCGGGAAGTGAACGGGCACTGCGCCGTCGACTCGACCCTCGGCGGTGGGACCACGCTCCGGTGGTCCGCTCCCCTTCCGTGAGTCCGGGCACGTGTCAGCTCAGCGCCGCCCGCACCACCAGTTCGAAGGCCGGCCGCGGATCGGTGGTGTCCTCGCGGGCGATGCGATGCAGGATCAGTCCCTCCGCGCAGGCCGTCAGTGCGGTGGCGGCGGTCTGCGGATCCCGCGCCGGTGTGGAGTTCGTCGACGGCGCTTCCCATTTTCTCGTCGACGAGCGGCCCGAAGTGGTGCTCGAACGCGCGCTCGAGTTCTTCGCCCCGACCCGAGGGGCGGGTCACGACACGGCGACGGACACCTCACGGGCGGGGTCGATGCTTCCCGGGCGTACGTTCTCGCCGAGGGCGAAACCCACCCCGCGCACGGTATGCACGACGTACGGCGATCCGACGGCCACCAGTTTCCGCCGAAGGGAGCAGATGTAGGCGTTGAGGACGTTCGTCTTCGATTCGACGGTCACACCCCACACCATCAACATCAGGTCGCGGCGGGTGACGACCCTGTCGACGTTCTGCGCGAGCACGGTGAAGAGGATGAATTCCGTCCTGGTCAGCGTGGTGCGCAACCCGTCGTAGTCGGTGTCATGCCGTTCCTCGCACAGGCAGACGTCATGGCTGCCGACGGGCGCCGGCGCCGGCACGTCGGGTTTCACACGGCGGAGGATCGCGCGGAGCCGGGCGACGAGTTCGTCCGCTCCGACCGGTATCTCCAGCACGTCGTCGGCGCCGGCCTCGAGGAGGTCGCTGCGACGGTTGCCGGAACAGAAGCGGCCGATCACCACGATGGCGAGCGCGAATCGCATCGCCTTCAACCCCCGCACCGTGGTGTCGGCGTCGAGGTGGGGTGAACGCGCGTCGACGATCACCACGTCGGGGGGTTCGATCCGTGAACGTACCGGTTCCGCGTAGGTTCGCGTGACGAAGAATCCCCCGTCCCGGAGGCGTTCGACGAGGGAGCTTTCGACGTCGGCGTCGATGAGCAGGACACGCGGCCGGGCGACGGCCGGGCTCGACACAGAGTTCATGCGGATTCCTCCTGTTTTCGAGCCTCACGTCGGTGTGCCGCAGATCGACCCGGCGCCGAATATCAAGTTCCCACGCCGCGGTTGATGACGATATCGAGCGGAACTCCCCTATCGTTACCGTGAGACCGCTGCATCACCCGATCGGGAGGTCGCCACATGCCGGAACTGCGGCACATCGCACTGCACGGGGACGACATCGCCTACCGGCTCAGCGGTGAGGGCGAAACGCTTCTGCTCGTACACGGGATGGCCGGAAGTTCGGCGGCGTGGCGCGCGATTCTCCCGGAGTTGGCGCAGCGCTACCGGGTGCTGGCTCCGGACCTGCCCGGTCACGGTGATTCCGCCAAACCGCGCGGCGACTACTCGCTGGGTGCGTTCGCCGCGTGGCTGCGCGACCTGTTGCACGAGTTGGCGATCGAACGGGTGACCGTGGTCGGGCAGTCGCTCGGCGGCGGGGTGGCGATGCAGTTCAGCTATCAGCATCCCGAACTGTGTGAGCGCCTGGTCCTCATCGGCAGCGGCGGACTGGGACCGGACGTGAACTGGACCCTGCGGTTGCTGGCGGCGCCCGGGTCCGAGTTCCTACTTCCCCTGATGGCGCCTCCCGCGATCCGCGACGCCGGCAACAAGGTTCGCAGCTGGCTGGCGGCGATCGGGGTGCAGTCGGTTCGCGGCGACGAGATGTGGCACGCGTATTCGTCCCTGTCCGATCCGGAGACCCGGCAGGCGTTCCTGCGGACGCTCCGCGCGGTCGTCGACCATCGGGGGCAGGCGGTGAGCGCGCTGAGCCGGCTGTACCTGAACGCGGGTCTCCCCACTCAACTGATCTGGGGCGATTCCGATGGCATCATCCCGGTCTCGCACGGTTACGCGGCGCACGAGGCGATGCCCGGCAGCCGGCTCGCCGTGCTCGACGGTATCGGCCACTACCCGCACCTCGAGGATCCTGCCGCGGTGGTCGACATCATCGACGCTTTCGTCACCACCACGCCCGCACGCAGGTGAACTCGATCAGGCGGCGCGAATGCGCCGACCGGTGACGAGGATGTAGATGCTGACCAGAAGCACCCAGGCCGGGAAAGCCAGTGTCGTCCACAGGCTGAAGCTGACGACCAGCAGCAGAGCCAGGGCGAGCAGGTATGTGGTCACGACGAGGAATCGCGGCATCAGCCCGGTCCGGAGCCAGATCGTTCCCAGCGAGAGCATGAACACCGCAGCCATGCGCAGCGCGTATACGTGGTTGATCTGCAGCATGATCTCGCGGCCGAAGTAGACGATCTCGTCCGCGGAACTGCCCGAGTGCCGGGCGATCGCGAGGACGCCGCCCGCGACGCCCATCGAGATGAAGCCCATCGCGAGGAACAGCAGGCCGCTACCCAGGAATACCGTCGCGAAGAAACGGTCCTCGAGGTCGCCGAGGCGGTCGCGGATGACGCCGATGAACCAGAGGAACGCGATGCCCGCGAACGGGGCGAGCACGAGGGCCGTCTTGATCCGGGTCTCACCGCTTCCCACCCAGGGTGTCTCGTCGAACGGGTCGGCGGGCAGTGCGGTGTGCAGGAGGACGAGGCTGGCGGAGAAGAACGCAGCGAACACGATGCCCGCGACGGCCGCCGAGCGTGGCGTTCTCAGCCGGCGGAACTGTTTCTCGCGCTGCATGTCGGCCATGGGTCAATCCTCGCTCGAGCCGTGACCGGGAATCACCGATTCGCATCAACCGGCCCCGCGCCCGACCACGAAACCGACCGCCGCGTCTGCTACGCCTGATTCGGGGTTGCGACCTGGCCTTTCCCTCGGCGCGGGTGCAGGCCGGGGTGCCGGCCTCCCGCTGGGCGGAACGCCGCATGGCGTGCCGCAGCCCCGAGAACTGTGATGTCAATTACACATTCGCGAGACTTCGACCACCGAATGTGACCACCCACCCCTACCGCCCGGCTCGGGCGGCGCCGCACTGCCGCGGCGCCGCCTCGAGTTCCCGTGCAGGTATTCGAAAGGACCCAATGATGGTCACCCATGCGCCGGACGGCGGATCGGCTCGGACGCGTCAGCAGGACGCGACCGACGAGCGATGGACGCCCCGACTGATCTTCTCGCTCGCCTCGATCGTGTTACTGCTGGAGATGCTCGCGGTCAGCTACATGATGATCTCGATCGCGCTGCCGCAGATCGTCACCCATTACCGGACGACCCAGGGGGCGTGGCTGCTCACGTCGTTCCTGCTGGTGGGGGCGATCACCTGCCCGCTGATCGGCAAGCTCGCCGACACCCACGGCAAGAGGAAGCTGCTGCTGACGGCCGTCGGCCTGTCGGCGCTGGGCTCGCTGATCTCGGCGATCGCACCGACGTACGCGGTGCTGATCGCCGGCCGCTCGCTGACCGGGCTGCTCGTGCCGTGCCTGTTCCTGAGCTATTCGCTGATCCGTGACGTCTTCCCCGCCCGGACGGTGGCGCTGGCGGTCAGCATCGCCACGAGCGGCATGGGGCTCATCGCGATCCCCGCGCCGTTCTTCACCGGTTGGCTGATCGACAACTTCGGGTTCCGCAGCATCTTCTGGTTCTTCCTGGCCGGTCTCGTGGTCCTCGCCGTCCTGATCCGGGCGACGACCGGCGAATCGCCCGTCCGCCTGCGTTCGCGCATCGACCTGATCGGCGCCGCGCTGCTCGGCGCGGGACTCGCCGGCATCCTCGTCGGGGTGAGCTTCGGGCCGTCGTGGGGCTGGACGTCGGGGTCGACCCTCGGGTTCGTCGCCGGCGGTGTCGCCCTGCTGGTGGCGTGGATCGGATCCGCACTTCTGCTGTCGGATCCGCTGATCGACATCCGGTTCTTCGGCAAGCGGCCCGTCTTCCTGACGGCATTGGGCGCCGGATTCTGCTACGGGACGTCGTCGGTGTTCACGATCATGCTCCCGATGATGTGCATGACGCCGGCGATCCTGGGGCTCGGCTACGGATTCGGCATCAGCGCAGAGGGATTTGCGATCTTCCAGGCGCCGTTGGGTGGTGCGGTAGTGCTCGGCGGACTGATCGTCGGAACCCTGGTACCCCGGAACGTGCGGCCGCGGATCCTGATGGTCGTGGGCATGCTGGTGATGGCGGCGGCCTGCCTGCTCACGGCGACGATCCACGACGACAAGGCACTGCTCATCGGCTTCGCCGCCCTCCTGGGCGTGGGAATGGGCATGGGGTACGCCTCCATCCCGAACCTGCTCATCGCAGCGGTGCCGCCGCAACTGCAGGCGACGACGGCGAGCATGGTGGCGGTGTTCCAGAGCATTCTGCCCGCCATCCTTCCGGTCATCGCCTTCACCGTGTTGAACTCGCACATTGCGACCGTGATGCAGGGCGCCGTCTTCTACACGGACACCGGTATCACGATCGCTTTCGTGATCGGCGCGATCTCGGCGCTGCTGGGCGCCATGGTGGCCGTCGCGCTGCCCCGCAGGATTTCGCAGCTGAGCGCACCCGGCGCCGAGTCCACGACCGCGACCGACGTGGTCCTCGCCCACTGAACCCAGTCACATACGGTCGTCGCCGCGTCCCCGCACGGGATGCGGCGACGACCGCCGGGCGGGCGCTCCGCCGAAACGGGTCATCGGCCGTCGGCCGAGTGGGAGGCTGTCAACTGCTACCGTAATCTTTAATACTTCCTAGTCCTTCCTACTACTATCGGATAATGCGCAGCGGCGAGGCGGCGGCATGCCTGAACGTGTCGGTGGTGGGGGTCCGGAAGGCCGCGTCGGCGGGCCGGTTACCTTCTCGGCGTACAGGTTCCGGTCAGCGAGTCTTCGATCGGGCGGATCTCGACGTCTACCTGGGTCGACCTACATGGAAGAATGTTCGGGCCGACAGGGCGGAAGCATCCTATTGCCGGGTGTCCGGCTCGACCGGTCAGAAATCCTCGCTCGCCGATCAGGAGAAGATGTTGCGTGAGAGTGCCACCGGCACCGTGTACCGGGTCTACAAGGATCGTGGTTCCGGTCTGCGGGAGACCCGAACGGGACTGAATCGGATGCTCGACGACGCAACCAAGGGCCGGTTCACGGTGGTGCGAGTGGTATGGCGGGATCGGTTGGCGCGATTCTCCGGTGGCGTGGATCGAACGTTACCTGTCGGCGGTCGGCGTCAAGGTCGAGGTCCTGCGTGAACGGGGGGACCAAGTCGCTGGTGGAGGAGCTGATGGATGACTTCATGGCATTGCTCGCCTCGTTTTCCGGCCGCTTCCGCCCAATTGCGGTCGAAGCGGAATCAACGTCGACTTCGTTGGCGATGCGGCAGCACGGTTGGCGAGGACTACCTGATGGCCGATGCCGGATTGCCTGCGGTGCGGCAGTTCTCGTTCACCGCCCGCCCGTACCTCGCTGTCGATGACGTCACTGGTGAGCCGATCGGGCTCGACGGCGTCGACACCCGGGTGGGGTGGTTGCTCGACCTGATCTCGGGCGCCGAAGCGCAGATGCTGTCGCGGCTGTGGCAGCCGGCCACCTTCGATGTCCTCGCCGCCGGCGTGGACCGGCAGGACCGGAGGCTGCCCGCGCAGGGTCACGTCGCCGCGTCCCGCCTCGGCTGGACCCCGCATTACCCGGACGGGGTCTACATTCCGTCGCGTGTCACGCGGGTGGTGACCGCGCAGGTGATGGCGACCCTGCGGACCCTCGCCTTCCGGGACACCGCGATCACATCGCTGTCTGAGCGGTTCGACCCGGCCACCGGGCAGATAGCCCCACCCACCTGCGCCGCGGACTGGGTGCCATTGGGTTTCGCCCGAGGAGTGCGACGCCAGCTGATTGCCCGCTCCCGCCGCGAGGGCAACGCGGTGCCGTCCGGCCGGGTGCGGATCACCGACATGCAGGCACCACCGAAGACCTCGGTGATGGCTCGGCTGTCCGCAGCGGATCGGCAGCTCGCTCAACTCGCCGTCACCGACGTCGTCATGACGTTGTGAAACTGCCCACCACTCCCGTCCCGACGGGACGCGCGCAGTGGCGACGAGTCCGGCTGACCGCCACACTCCCCGCGCACCTGCACGACCGGCCGATCAGCGACTGGCATCTGCCGACCCTCGTCCTCGACCACCGAGGTCTGCTGTTGCGGTGCGCCGCCACCGAGACGGTCCCCGCAGCCGAGCTGACATCGGGAACTACCGCTGTGGGCGTCGACTGGTCGCCGGCCACGCTCGGTGCCGCCGCCATCACCACCGAAACCCCGGACGGGCTGTCCTCGGACTTTCAGGGTTGGACGTACGACGACGACCGCGGCCTCGGGACCAAACTGGCCCGCCTGCAAGCGGAGGGGCACATGTTGCACCGCAAGGCGGCCCGGCTGACGCAACTCGCCACCAACGCCGAACCCGAGGTCCGCACCCAACTCGAGGCGAAGATCGCCCTCCTCGACGCCCACCGCACCGCGGTGGGTGCCAAGAGGGGCAAGATCAACCGGGAACTGGGATTCCACTTCGCCCGCCAGGTCACCGACTATGCCACCGCGGCGAGCGCGACGGTGATCGCGGTGGAGGACCTGACCACCCTCGAGTCCCGCGGGCACGGTCGGGTCAACAACAATCGGGCCGCGCAGTCCGCCCGCCGAAAGGCGGTGATCGCCCTCGCGCACACCGCCGCGGGTGTCGGCATCACGGTGGTGTCGGTGCCGGCCCGCGGATCCTCCGCGCGGTGTCCGGGCTGCGACGCACCCCTCGCACGCCCCGGCGGCTACCACACCGCGTGGTGCCAGGGGTGCCGGGTCGGCGGCAACCGGGACCATATCGCCGGGGTCAACCGGGCCAAACGCGCACTGCTCGGCAAAACCAAGGTGACCCGTCGGCGGGGGCAGATGCCCGCGATCCGGGTCGCCGAGCACGCGCCGGTCCGCAAGTCCCGGGACAAGACCGGTCCGACACCGCGTCCGCCGCGGCACCGCAGGGTCCGCCGCAGCCTGCCCACCGTGACACCGCGGGCGGGGGTGACTCCGAAACAGATATGTTCCTGCACCTCGAGCGTCGGTGTGGGACACGGTCCAACCCGCACCACCTCAGAGTGATGCGGGTAGCCGTGAAGTACATACATCTCCTACGCCGGCCACGTCAGTGGTAGGAAGTATGAGATCTATGTAGACGCTGAGGTGCGGAAAGTTTCGACCCAGACGGCAGGAGACCACCATGCGACTGACCACCCTCGGCGACCTTCCCGGACGCATCGCGACCGGGAGCTTCATACTCCATTCGGGATTGCAGAAATGGTCGGCGGACGAGCAGACCGCCCAGGGCATCCACGGTATGGCGGCGGGGGCGTTCCCGTTTCTGAACGCGATCCCGCCGCAACGATTCGTCAAGTTGCTGTCCGTCGCCGAAATAAGCACGGGCGCAGCATTACTCGCACCGTTCGTGCCTACCGCCGTGGCGGGGGCCGCGCTCACCGGGTTTTCCGGCGGCCTCGTGGCCATGTACGCGAGGACCCCCGGCCTACGTAACCCCGGCAGCATCTGGCCGAACGAGAACGGCATCGCTGTCGCGAAGGACACGTGGATGCTCGGGATGGGCCTCGGTTACGTCCTCGACGGATGGACGCGGTTGCGCAGCCGCTGACCGCCCGGCGGTGACGTCCACGCCCGCGTCACTGTTCGGGGACGGCGCAGAAGTCGCTGTCGGAGAAGCCCGAAGGCCGCACACCGAGCGCCTGATTGAGACGTCCGCGGTGATTCTCCCAGGCGATGGCCGCGGCGAGTTCGGTCACCTGGGACTCGGAGAAGGCGGCGAGCAGCGAACCACGCAGGTCGTCACTGATGTGGGCGGGGGTGCGTGTCATCGCGTCGGCGAACTCCAGGACCAGCTTCTCCGTGTCGTCGAACGCGGAGCTCTCGCGGAACGCCGGCAGGGCGCGCAACTGGGCGTCGCTCACGCCGAGGGCACGGCTGAACGCCGAGCCGATGTCGAGGCAGTACTCGCAGTTGGTCAGCGCGGCCGCCTTGATCTCGGCGAGCGCCTTCAACCGGGGGTCGACCCGGGCGCTCGCCGCCAGCGCGACCTCGTGGAATCCGACGGCCGCGAGCAGCTGCGGTCGTCGGCGCAACCAGCGAAACAAGTCGGCCCGGTTGCGGCGGGCGGTGGGAAAGACGCGGCGAAACGAGTCCATCTGACCGAGGACGCTCATGCTGTCGGTCTACACCCGCGGCCGGATCGAGACAACCCCGGCCATTAGGCAATCGCCGTGTCCCGGCGGCGGGAGTGTTCTACGTTCGGAGCTGAGGCCGACCCCGCCGCACCCCGAGGAGTCACCATGAAGGCAGTCGTGTGCACCGAGACTCGCCTGGAGTTCGGTGACGTCCCGGATCCGGTCCCGGCCAGGGGTCAGGTGCTGATCGACGTGTCCCGGTGCGGGATCTGCGGCTCGGACCTGCACGCCCGCACGCACGCCGACGAGATGGCGGAACTGGCCGCCCAGATCAGCGCCGCCGCCCTGTGATCCGCCGCCGCCCATGAACCCCAACCACCCCCGCCTCCGATGGGTCGCCCCGGCACTTCTCCTCGCGTTGATCTACGCGGCGTCGCTCACCGTGTACGGGTTGAGCAGCCGCACCGAGGACGAGGGACCGTTCGCGGGCAACGACGACGAGGTCGTGGTCCTGGTGACGGCGAAATCGCTGCAGCCGACCACCGACCGGGTGCAGGCCGAGGTGACGATCGCCGTCGGCGAGGAGTACCTGCACGCCAACGGCGACACCCTGAATCGGGACATCACCCTGCTGCTCTTCCCGAGCACCAGTCACGAGGAGATCGTGTTCCGGGCGGGCGCCGCACCGACGACGTTCGACACCGAGTTCATCGCCACCGGCAACGCGGCGTACTGGCCGTTCGACCGGTTCGAGGTGAACCCGATGGTGGTGGAGGCGTACGAGGGCGCCGGCGCCGACCGGGCACTGCTGCCCACGGGGCTCCTGGTGGACGGCAGGGTCGACGGGTGGAAGGCGCGGGCCGACGCGGTGGCCGTCGACACGGACCTGTCGCGGAACGGCACCGGCGCCGCATTGTTATTCGCGCGCACGGGCGGGAACCTGATCTACGCCGGCATCCTCCTGCTGATGATGACGATCCTCGCGGGGCTCGCCGCGTTCGTCGCGCTGCAGACGTTCCGGCGCAAGCGCGCCGTCAACACCGACATGCTCGGCTGGATGGCGGCGATGCTGTTCGCGGTCGTGCCGTTGCGGGGAATCCTGCCGGGAAGCCCGCCGATCGGGTCGTGGGTCGACATCGCCCTCACGGTGTGGGTGGTGTCCACACTCGTCGCGTCCCTGGCGTTGTTCGTCTTCTGCTGGTGGCGGGACAGCGAGCAGCCCGCGCAGCCCTGATTTCGGTCGGTGGTTGCCACGGGCGCCACGGATTCGGAATAGTCGAGCACATGGTGCGCCGGACCGGGAGAGTGTTGCCGCCGTGGTATCTCGGCCCCGTCAACAAGGTGATCGTCGGCCTGCACCGGCTGGGTGTTCCGATGCCGATGCCGGCGCTCACCGTCCCGGGCCGGGAGACGGGGGTGCTGCGGTCGACGCCGGTCTCGCCGTACGAGGTGGACGGCCGCACCTACGTCGTCGCGGGGTACGCGGAATCGGATTGGGCGAAGAACGCCCGCGCGGCCGGGCGCGGCGAACTGACCCGCGGACGTCGCCGCGAGCGGGTTCGCCTGGTACCGCTGCCGGTGTCGGAGCGCGCCCGGATCCTCCGCGAGTTCCCGATCCGGGTGCCGCACGGGGTCACCATGTTCCTGAAGGCCGGGACGGTCGCGAACTCCTCTCCGGAGGCGTTCGCGGCCGCGGCGGACCGGTGCGAGGTGTTCCGCGTCGAGCCGCTGGACTGATCGGGGTCACCGAACCTCGAGCGTGCCCACCATGTTCGGGTGGTAGGTGCAGTGGAAGGCGAACGTGCCCGGCTGGCCGGGCACCGTGAACGTCGCGACCGCGCCCGGTTCGACCTCGACGTCGAACAGATCGCCGGTGTCAGCGGTCACGGTGTGTTCGGCGGTGTCGTCGTTGCGGACGGTGACCTGCTCTCCCGGTGCGAACGTTCCGGGCAGCGTGTACTTGAAGTCGCTGATCACGATCTCCCGTGCACCTGCCGGCATGGACATCGGCATCGACATCGACGGCATGTCGGTCATCATGTGGTTCCCGCCGTGCTCCGACTCGGACGACGCGGACGAGTCGTCGCTGTCGTTTCCGCACGCGGCCAGCGCGAGGATGGCCAGCAGGATCGGCAGGACAAGTGTCGGTACGCGTTTCATGATGGTCGCCTCCGGGGTGCAAGTGGGAACGGAGGCCCGACGCCCCGCTCCTCGCGGGAGTAGTACCCGTTTTCCCGGCAGGCACCCCTCGGCGTGCGCGGTGACTTCGTCAGCCGCCGTTCAACGCCTCCTGCGTCTCGAGGTTCGCGACCGGGGTGCGCAGCGAGACGACGGCGTCCGCGTAGAGGGAGGACTTGATCTCGCCGAGCGTGCGGCCGCGCGTCGCGACGAGTCCCTGCGCGTGTGCGACGGCGTCGGCGAGCACCTGCTGCTCGGGGGCGACCTCGTCGACGAATCCGAGTTCCTTCGCCGCCACGCCGCCATACCGCCGGCCGGTCACCAGGGCGGTGTGCACCGCCCGCGCGGGCAGGCGGGCCGCGAGCAGCGCGATGCTGCCGGGTGCGTAACTCGCCCCGATGGTGATCCCCGGCAGGCAGAAGTAGCCGCGGTCCTCCCGCATCACCCGGTGGTCGTGGGCGGCCGCGAGGATGGCGCCGCCGCCGAAGGTGTGCCCGGTCAGCGCGGCCACGGTGGGCAGCGGGAACGTGAGGATCCGCGCGAACAGGGCCTGCACCCGGTCGATGTAGGAGTTCAGCTTGTCGGTGTTGGCGAGGACCCAGGCGGTGTCGAGACCGGTGGAGTAGAACTTTCCGACCGCGGTGGTCACCAGCGCGGCGGGGCCGTCGTGCTGCTCGACCCGATCGAGGAGACCGTCGACACTCACGATCCAGTCCGGATGGAAGGCGTTCTCGCTGTCCCGTTCCCCCTCCTCCCCGAAGTACAGGACGAACACATCACCCGAGCGTTCCAAGTACGGCATGCGGCGAGGCTACCCGCACACCGGCGCGCTGCGCCCCTCGAACACCCACCGGTGGGTGAAGTTTCAACTGTCGCGGGGCCGGGTATGTCGATCGTCAAACAGCTGAGGCGGTGGACGATGAAGAGCGGAACAGGCATTGCCGACACCCGCACCGTTCGGGACTACATCCACACGGTGGCCAGGAGCGTTCACGCCGATTCCATCGACTGGTGGGAGTGCGACGGATTCGACGCCGTCCTCGTGCTGCCGTTCCGGTTGCACTATCTGCCCGGTCGCAACGCGGTACTGGCCTGGAACCGGACCTTCGGCTGGTCGCTCGGCGTCGAAGGACTGGGTCGCCGCAGCGTTATCGTGATCGACGGCCTCGGCCTCGGCCGGATGCCGTCGCCGGCCGGGTGCGCGGAACGTGCGGCGGAATTGATCGACGACTATTGCCGTTCCACACCGGCACTGCCGGGCCCGCACAGTGCCGTCGCACCGGCCGCTGCGGATCGCTGTCCCCGCATCGGCAACGCCGCCGGCGGCGGACGGCGGGACAGAGTCGTCCGCCGACCGTGACCGGTGGCGCCGAAGGCCACGACGACAATGTGGCCCAACCGCATTCCTCCGCCCAGGAGCAGCCGATCGTCGCCGCGGAGCAGGGCGCGGCACGGATCAGCACGGCGGCGCACCCGCTCGGCAGACCCGGTCCGCGCTTCGACCGCCGGTCCCCGTTCTTCATCGGCATGGCCGGGGCCGCCGGTGTCGCCGTCACGTACGCGCTGATCGAGGTCGTCCTCGCCGCCCGCGGGGTGCTGGTGCTCATCGCCGTCGCCGCCTTCCTCGCGATCGGTCTCGAACCGGCCGTGTCCTGGCTGGTGCGTCACGGATTTCCCCGATGGGCCGCCGTCGCAACGGTCTTCGTGGTCGCGTTCGCGATGCTGGCCGGGTTCCTCGCCGCGGCGATCCCGCCGATGGTGACCCAGGGCGCCGCTCTCGTCCACAACGCCCCCGACTACCTGGGCCACCTCGAGCAGCGCTACCCGGTCCTGCAGGAACTGAGCGCCCGCTTCCATCTGCAGGACGAACTGCGCCGCGCGCTCGACGCGGGCAATGCGCCGATGGTGCTCGGCGGGATCGTCGGTGCGGGCAAGTTCGTGTTCAGCGCCATCAGCGGCACGGTGATCGTGGTCGTGCTCACCGCGTATTTCCTGGCCGACTTCGGGCACATCCGGGCGTCCCTGTACCGCCTGGCCCCGAACTCGCGGCGGCCGCGCACGATTCTGATCGGCGACGAGATCTTCGCGAAGGTCGGCGGCTACGTGCTCGGGAACCTCCTGATCTCACTGATCACCGCGGTCCTCACCTTCGTGTGGCTGGTCGCCTTCGACGTCCCCTACCCACTGTTGCTGGCCGTCCTCGTCGCCGTGCTGGATCTGATTCCGGTGGTCGGTTCCACCCTCGCTGGTGTCGTGGTAGCACTGGTCGCCCTCACCGTCTCGCTCCCGGTGTCGCTGGCGACCGTCGTCTTCTTCATCGCCCTCCGCCTGTTCGAGGACTATCTCCTCGTTCCCCGCATCATCGGCAGAACGGTCAAGGTGCCCCCGATGGTCACCGTCGTCGCCGTCCTCATCGGCGGAGCACTGCTGGGGATCGTGGGGGCGCTGCTCGCGATTCCCGTCGCCGCCGCCGTTCTGCTCCTGGCCCGCGAGACGGTGTTTCCGCAGCTCGACCGCGGTTGAGCGGGCGCGACGCGAAAACGGCCCTGTGGAAGAAGTTTCCATGTTCTGCTTACCCTGGAGACGTGGGATGCGCCGGGGCATGCTCGGGGTCGTGTCCCGAGCAGGAGAAAGAGGCGCTGCATGTCGGTGATGAGTCCCACCGAGGCGATGTTCGTGCTGTTCGAAACACCCTCGCACCCCATGCACATGGGTGCGCTCGAACTGTTCGAACCGCCGCGCGAATCGGGACCCGATCACGCCCGGCTCATGTTCGAGGCGCTGATCTCGCAGGAGGGTGCGTCCGACACGTTCCGCCGGCGCGCCGTCCGCCCGCTCCGGGGCGCCAGTTACCCGTGGTGGTCCGTCGACGACCGCGTCGACCTCGGCTACCACGTGCGGCACACGGCGGTGCCGGGGCGGGGCCGAATGGAGGACCTGCTGTCGCTGGTGTCCCAGATGCACGGCATGCCGCTCGATCCGCAACACCCGATGTGGGAGATCCATGTCATCGAAGGGCTCGCCGACGGGCGGACGGCCGTCTTCTCGAAGATCCACCTGTCCCTGATGGACGGACCGGCGGGGCTGCGACTGCTCCACCACGCCCTGTCCACCGACCCCGACGCCCGCGACTGCCCCGCACCGTGGACGCCCGGCGTGTCCGGCACGTCGCGGCGCGAATCCGCGCTGCCCGTGGCCGCGGTCCGGGCCGGGGTGCGGGCGGCCACCAGCATCGTGGGGGTGCTGCCCGCGCTCGCGAAAGTCGCATACGACGGGGTCCGCGACCAGCATCTGACGCTTCCGCTGCAGTCGCCGCCCACGATGCTCAACGTTCCCGTCGGCCGGGCCCGGAAACTTGCGGCGCGGTCGTGGCCGATCCGGCGGCTGGTGTCGGTGGCCGCCGCCGCCCGCACCACGATCAACGCGGTGGTGCTCGCGATGTGCTCGGGGGCGCTGCGCCACTATCTGGTCGAGCAGTACGCGCTGCCCGAAGCGCCGTTGACTGCGATGCTGCCGGTCCCGCTCGACCTCGGCGGCACCATGATCGGGCCACGCGGCCGCGACCACGGGGTCGGCGCGATGGTCGTCGGGCTGGCCACCGACGAAGCGGACCCGGCCGCCCGCCTCGCCCGCATCAGCGAGTCCGTCGAGCACACCAATCGGGTGTTCGGCGCGCTGAGCCACACCCAGTTCCAGGTGATGAGCGCACTGGCGATCAGCCCGATCCTGCTCGAACCGGTCCGCCGGTTCGTGGACGACACTCCCCCGCCGTTCAACGTCATGATCTCCTACATGCCCGGTCCGTCGCGGCCGCGGTACTGGAACGGCGCCCGCCTGGACGCGGTGTACCCGGCACCGACGGTCCTCGGCGGTCAGGCGCTGAGTATCACCCTCACCAGCCGGTCCGGTCAGCTCGATGTCGGCGTGGTGGGCGATCGGCAAGCCGTCCCGCATCTCCAGCGGATCATCACGCACCTGGAGACGTCGCTGACCGATCTGGAGAACGCGGTCGCCGCGTCCGGCACCTGACCGGCCGCTACCCGGCCGGTTGCCGCAGGGACGTGCGATTACGCTCCCAGCATCGGGTGACGTGGTCGCCGACCAGGTCGTCGAACGCGAGGCACGCCGCGGCCCCCAGCAGGACGTCGTCGGCCGCCGCGGGCCGGGCGGCGACCAACCCGCCGGCGAGGTCCCGGCACACGATCTGTTCGTGCACGGAGTCGGCCTCCACGTGCTCGTCGAAGAACAGGGTGGCCGCCTTCCCGAATCCGAGACGACGCAGTCCGGCGGCGTACTTCTTGCTCGGCAACGCGGACGTGGTCTCGACCGCGCACAGGTGCCCCACCAGGGCGCCGAGCCGGCTGCGGTGGAGGCCGAACAGCGACAGCGCGTTCAGCGATGCCAGCGTCACGGCGGGCACCGCGTCGACGTAGTGCGCGTACCCGTCGGACAGTCCGAGTTCGCGCATCGTCGTCGCGAACAACGCCGAGTGCATCCGCTCGGGTCGGCCGCCGCCGTATTCGTCGGACTGCACCTCCACCAGCGCCGCCTTCGGTGCGCCCGCGAGCCGCGGAATGCCGAGCGTGTGCACATCCGCCTCACGCAACTGGTTGAGGGAGCGGTGGATCAGCAGTTCCCGGAACTGGGAGAGATCCGCGTCGTGGGCCATGTATCCGGACAGTCCCGGCGCCGTGCTGGGGGCGGTCATCTCCCACAGCGCCGCCACCACGTCGCCGACAGCCGTCGGCGGATCCGCGAGGGCGCGGATCGCGGCATCGAACGGCACCTCCAGCGCCGACCGGGCGAAGATCAGGTCGCTGTCCCACTCCCACCGGTCGTCGACCCCGGCTATGCCCTGCAGGTGCAGTTCGTACAGTGCGGTCAGACAGATCTGCGCGTCCTCGTCGAACAGAAACGCCCGCGGGTCGTCGCGTTCCGCCGATGCGAGGGCGAGCGCCGCCGTCACGAACGGTTCGGCCTCGGCGGTGTCTCCGCGCAGAATGGGGAACAGGAGACCGCTGACGGGACCGCGCGGAGCCGGACAGGGCATGGACGTTCCCGCCTGCGGCGCCGTGCCCGACGCCGACCGAGAGTGCAAGGTGGTCATATGAACTCCATTCCCCTTTCCGGGGCCGGCGAATCCGACGTAACCATCACCGTGTGCCCGGACGGCCCGCTCCTGGTGCGTGGTGCGGCGCGGATCCTCGACACCGAAGGTAACCCGATCGGCGGTGACCGGGCCACCGTGGCCCTGTGCCGGTGCGGTCGGACGAGCATCGCCCCCTTCTGCGACAGCTCGCACAAGAAGAAACGGCGCCGACCGCAATAGTGAATCATCGAGAGCGAAACTAGAAGCAGGGCAACGGAACCCGGAGTATTCACCCGCGGTGACGGTGCCCCGCGAGGCGAAAGCCCCCGCCGCCGTTGCCGGGATGGGGTAACGTCGGAGTCCTGCACGGTTGAGCCCCCAGCCGCAATGGACGGGCACGGTTCACGCGCCTTCTTTCGTGCCTGTCTCCTTCGATGCTCGATCGTGAGGAAACGACATGAAGACTGTTCTCGGAGCGCGACCGACGCGCCGCGCCCCCGCAGAGAAACCGGCACTGTTCAGCTGGGCCGTCGAGCCCGAGCACGGGCGGCTCTCCGTCGACAGTGCACCCGCCGCCGACGGGATCCTCGTCGTCCGGATCTCCGGTGACATCGACGTCACCACTCTCCCGTCGTTCGGGAGTCATCTCGAGGAAGCGATCGACGAACGGTTGCCGTTCGTTCTCGACCTCACCGACGTGCAGTTCTTCTGCGCGTCGGCCCTGCCGGTTCTCGAGATCATGTCCGCCCGCGCGCACCGGCTCGCCGTGCCGTGGGCGGTGACCGGGAACAACGCACTCCGCAGACCGCTGACGGCGATGAACATGGCCGCGGCCATCCCCTTCTGCACCGACCTCGAGGACGCGTTTCGGCTGGTCGCCGGTGGAATGCGGCAGGGTGGGCGCTCGGCGTGAACGATTCTGCTCCGCACGGCACGTCCGACTTCGTGGTCGTCGCCAACCGGCTGCCCGTGGACATGGAGACACTCGACGACGGAACGACACGCTGGAAACGCAGTCCCGGAGGGCTCGTCACCGCCCTGGAACCGATCCTCCTCGGACGGGAGCGCGGATCCTGGGTGGGCTGGCCGGGGGTGCCCGATACGAAGGTCGAACCGATCGTCTCCGGTGGGGTCGATCTGTTCCCGGTGGAACTGAGTTCGGACGAGGTGGCCCGGTACTACGAGGGGTTCTCGAACGCGACGCTGTGGCCGCTGTACCACGACGTGCTGGTGGCCCCGGTGTTCGACCGGGACTGGTGGCATACCTACCTGGAGGTGAATCGCCACTTCGCGGAGGAGACGGCGCGCACCGCCGCCGAGGGCGCCACGGTGTGGGTGCAGGATTATCAACTCCAGCTGGTGCCGCGCCTGCTCCGGGAGATGCGCCCCGATCTGACCATCGGATTCTTTCTTCACATCCCGTTCCCGCCGGTCGAATTGTTCATGCAGCTGCCGTGGCGAAAGGAGATCGTGGAGGGGCTCCTCGGGGCCGACCTCATCGGTTTCCATCTGCCCGGGGGCGCCCACAACTTCCTGTTCCTGGCCCGCAGACTGCTCGGACTCGACGCCACCACCGCGGGCGTCGGCGTGCGCGGCGCACTCGGCACGGTGACACTCGACGACCGAGTCGTGCACGTCGGCGCCTTCCCCATCTCCGTCGACGCCCGGAAACTCGTCGAACAGGCGACCGAGCCCGCCGTCGTCGAACGGGCCGCGGAGATCCGCCGGGAGCTCGGGAACCCACGGAAGATCCTCCTCGGCGTCGACCGACTCGATTACACGAAGGGCATCGACCTGCGGCTGTCGGCGCTCGGTGAACTGCTCGACGAGGGGCGGCTCGACCCGTCCGACACCGTGATGGTGCAACTCGCCACCCCCAGCCGTGAACGCGTCGAGCACTACATGAAGATGCGCAGCTCCATCGAGGAGCAGGTCAGCCACATCAACGGCGACCACGGGCAGATAGGCCGGCCGGTGGTGCACTACCTCTACCAGCCGGTCGATCGCAGCGAGCTGATCGCGCTGTTCCTCGCCGCCGACGTCATGCTCGTCACCCCGATGCGCGACGGGATGAATCTCGTGGCCAAGGAGTACGTTGCCTGCCGGGCCGACCTGGGCGGTGCGCTGGTACTCAGCGAATTCGCGGGTGCCGCCGCCGAACTCCGGGGCGCCTACCTGGTGAACCCGCACGACCTCGACGGGGTGAAGAACACGATCGTGGCCGCACTCGGCCAGGAGCGAGAGCAGGGACGGCGAAGAATGTCGCGGCTGCACCGGCAGGTGCTCGACCACGACGTGCACCGGTGGGCGCAATCCTTCCTCGGAGCACTCGACCCGAACGCGGCCGACTGATCACACCGTCCCGGCCGGCCTCACTCCGGATTCGTGACCGATTCGACGATGCGGCGCGCCACCTCCGCCAACTTCACGTGCTCCTGCTGCGACTGCGCGACGAGGATCTCGAACGCCCGGTCCGCGGACACACCCCGCAGTGCCATCACGATCCCCTTGGCCTGCTCGATGACCGCACGGGTCTTCATGGCCCGCGTGAGACCCGTCACCTCGTTCCTGGCCAACTCCACGCTGCGCGCGCTCCTGAGCAATCCTTCGATCGCCGTGGTGTAGACGAGGAGCACGACGGCGTCGAGTTCACTGAAACCGTGATCGCCCCGCCCGTAGATGTCGAGGGTCCCGGCCAGGGCCTCGTCCACCGCGAGCGGCGCGGACAGGAAACTGCGCATTCCCGCCTGGTCCAGGTTGTCGGCCAGGGACGGCCACCGGGCCGCGGCTTCCCCGCGCGTCGCCTTGACGACCTTCCGGCTGCCCGCCACGCCGAAGTAGTCGTCGCCGTCGATGGCCTGGAAGCTCTGAATGTCGATCTGCCGGACCGTCTCGTCCGCGTAGGCGACCGTCTCGACGAGTCCGTCGCGCAGCAACGACACTCCGGCCATGTCGGCGTCGGCGATCGCGTCCACCACCTGTTCGCAGACCCGTTGCAGCAGCAGGCCCATCTCCACCTGTGAGCCGGAGTTCCAGTTGAACTCGTCCAACGCGGTTGCCAGGGAGCCCAGTTGGGCAGCGATCGTCCCCCCGTCGAGATCAGGGGACATCGACTCAGGGCGCTCACCCGCAGTCTCGGACATTCTCGGATACACCTCGGATTCCGGGTGTAACCGACAGGACACCCACTGAACGAACGCAGCAGTTGTCTCTACCGTCGAGAAGACTTTACTCGACCCGGGAACCGACTTCGTCCACCGATCCCGTCCCCGGCTCTGCCGGTTCACCCGAGTCGGTTCGAACGAGCCGAGACAGCGCGCTCAGCCGCCGCCCAGCTGCTCCCGCAGCCCGGACAGGGTGCGTGCCAGGATCCGCGAGACCTGCATCTGCGAGACGCCCACGCGCTGGGCGATTTCCGTCTGGGTCATCGATCCGAAGAAGCGCAGCATCAACACTCGGCGTTCGAGCGGCGGAAGTTTCTCCAGCGCCGGCCGAACCGAGGCGTGACTCTCCACGTTCGCGAGCTCGGGGTCCTCTTCGCCGAGTGTCTCGGCGAGGGGTAGGTCGTCGGGGTCATCTCCCATGGCCGCATCCATCGACAGGGTTTGGTAGGCATTCTTCGCGAGCAGGCCCTCGGACACTTCCCGGACGTCGAGTTCGAGTTCGGCGGCGATCTCGCTGGCCGACGGCGACCGACCCAGTTCCTGCGACAGTTCGTCGACGGCCTTGGCGATCAACGCGTGGAGTTCCTGCATGCGGCGGGGCACCCGCATCGACCAGCCGGTGTCGCGAAAGTAGCGGCGGACCTCACCCATGATCGTGGGTACCGCGTAGGACACGAAGTCGAAGCCGCGGTCCGGGTCGAATCGGTCGACCGCCTTCACCAGCCCCAGCCGGGCGACCTGCAGCAAATCTTCGTGCGCCTCGCCGCGGCCGCCGAAGCGGCGGGCGATGTGATCGGCCAGCGGAAGGCAACGTGTGATGATCTCGTCGCGCAGCGCGGACGCCTCCCCGGACGATTCCTCCAAGATTCGCAGGCGCGCCACGGCGGGCGCCACGTCCTTGTAGTCGTCTCTGCCGGGACGGTGCCGTTCGCTGCGTTCCGAAACCGGTGACACTAGTTGGTGCCCCGGTATTTGACCAGTTCCACCGCCACGGTCCGCTCGACGGACCCGTTGCCGACGGGCCCCTCCGACACCGAAACCGCGTTCATCAACGTCTCGAGCACATGCCAGCCGAAACTCTCCCGGTTGGGCACGCCGCGTCGACTGAGGGGTGCACTGATCGTCACGTGCAACCCGGTTTCCGTCACGGCGAAGGAACACGTCAGTTCGGCGCTACCCGGCGTAGCCGCGATCAGTTCCGAACACACCTCGTCCACGGCGAGTTTGATATCGGCGACGTCGTCGAGCGTGAAGTCTCCCAGAACGGCGAGAGTTTCCGCCACGGCGCGCACCACAGGCAATTGTTCGAACTCCGCCGCCACACGAAGTTCCACGGGCACACCGGATCTCGTTTTCATTCGTCTAACCTCGCCGACCTCGGCCATCTGCACTCCACGTCTGTGTCGTCGGTTTCTGCGACTCCCGGCAGCGTACCCAGCTGCCGCGGCCCTCAACCCGCCGGCGAACGAAAGTGCGAATGCGGCCCTGACGTGTGGTTCGACGAACCCGATTCCGTAGGTCTCAGGCGATCCGGACGTCGCGTGCCTGGTTGCCGGTGTCGGTGCGGCAGACGGTGAAGCTGACGCGCTGTCCCTCCACGAGGATGCGGTGACCGTCGCCGGCGATTTCGGAGACGTGGACGAAGACGTCGTCGGATCCGTCGGCCGGGGCGAGGAACCCGAAACCCTGGTCGGCGTTGAACCACCGCACCGTGCCGGTCCGCAGGGCGGTCGACGGACGGGCAGGCAGTGTGTCGCCGGCGCTCATCGTGCCGTCTTCCGATCGGCCAGGCCGTGGAGCGCGGCGCCGCCCCCCAGGCTCGCGACGAGCAGAACCACAAGCAGAGCCACGTTGAGCATTGCTCCTCCTCGGCGTGCGTACCTTCGGCCCCCTGGCCGAATCAACCCGAAAGTAGTGCGTCGCTCTCGCGTGCGGGACGGTTCGGGCCGAGCGTTTGCACAATCGAGATCTGGCGGACACAACGCATCCACATCGACAGCCACAGAAGATCTGGCTTGCTCGACATAGATTTTGTAGTACGCTCGAAGCGTCGGAACTTTCGAGTCGAGAACGCTCGAGCGACACGACCGGATGTCACCGGCGAGGCAGGGGCCCGTGATTCGAGACCTTCCGTCAGGGTACGCGGTGAGTTCACCAAGCGCCGCCCCGCCGGGGGCCGAGCGGGGCATCCAAGCCTCGGGGTTCCGCAGGCAGTCAGTAAGCGAACGAGAGGACCGAGAATGTCGAAGTTCACCGTGCCAGGTCTTTCCGACGATCAGGGAGCGCGCGTCGCCGACATCCTGCAGAAGCGGCTCAGCGCATACAACGACCTGCATCTGACGCTCAAGCACATTCACTGGAATGTGGTGGGTCCGAATTTCATCGGCGTGCACGAGATGATCGACCCGCAGGTCGAGTTGGTGCGCGGATACGCGGACGCGGTGGCCGAGCGCATCGCCGCCCTCGGGAAGTCGCCGGACGGCACGCCGGCCGCCATCACCCGCGACCGCACGTGGGACGACTACTCGGTCAACCGCGACACGGCGCAGGCCCACCTCGGTGCCCTCGACCTCGTGTACAGCGGCGTCGTCGAGGACAACCGCAAGGCGATCGCGGAGACGGGCGACCTCGACCCGATCACCGAGGACCTCCTCATCGGCCAGACCGGCGAACTCGAAAAGTTCCAGTGGTTCGTGCGCGCCCACCTCGAAAACTCCGGCGGCGGCCTCTCCACCAACGGTGCGAACACCGAGAAGCAGGCCGCCTCGCAAGCGCGGTGAGCACGGACCGGCCTACCCACCCACTACCGAAAGGTGACGAACATGGCTGAGAACAACAGCGGACCGGCAGAGGCCGTCAAGGGCGTCGTCGAAGACGTCAAGGGCAAGGCGAAGGAAGCCGCGGGCGCGGTGTCCGGCCAGGACGACCTCACCCGCGAGGGCAAGGCGCAGCAGGACAAAGCCGCCGCCCAGCGCGAGGCAGCCGCGAAGGAAGCCGAAGCGGAGAAGGCCCGCGGCAAGGCCGAGGCACAGGAAGCACGCCAGCGCGCCGAACAGTGACAACCGGCCACCGCCGGACGACACTCACCCCTGAAAGGACTGATACGTGCTAGGACTGGGAATTCTGGGCTGGATCATCATCGGCGGTCTCGCCGGGTGGATCGGCAGCAAGATCATGAAGACCGACGCCCAGATGGGGATCGTCCTCAACATCGTCGTCGGAATCGTCGGCGGACTACTCGGCGGTTTCATCCTCAGCCTCTTCGGCACCGACGTGGAAGGCGGCGGTCTCTGGTTCAGCTTCTTCACCTGCCTCCTCGGCGCGGTGATACTCCTGTTCCTGGTCAAACTCGTGACCGGGCGACGTTAAACGCCCGACTGCGGAACCGGGCCTGCCCATCACACAATGGGCAGGCCCGGTTTCTCCTCGCCCGGTCCGGTCATCGCCCCAGCAACCGGATCACCGCCCTCTCCACCACTTCCCGCCCAGCGATGGTGTGCCCCCCGAGTCGAACGCGGTGATCACCCGCGGATCGCCGACTGGAGCTACCGCGAGCCGTCGCGGCCGCTGCGGCGCTGGTGATGTTCTGCGGACTCTGGGGCTTCGCCGCAATCCTGCTATCGCGGCATCGGTGAGCCTCTCGTTTTGGTCTCCCCGCTTCCGGGTAGGCGAAACGGAGGCAGCGGAAGGAGAGGGTGATCGTGTCCGAGAGCACGCGCGACGAGAAGGACGAACCGAAGGGCGGCCGCCCGGGCCCAGCCGATCACGGCAAGGACGGCGGCATGGCCACGAGAGAGAACGCGCCAGAATTGACGGAAGACTCCGCCGACGCCGAGAACGACTGACCGAGCCCGGATTGCCGCTCGAGCCCAGGAGGAATGTTGTGACGTATCAGCCGGACAACGGGCCCAGCCGTGAGTTGAATTCCGAATTCCGCCCACAGGACGACGCCCACACCATGCGCAATCACGTCGGTGAGGCGATCACCGACGGCCGGAACTGGCCCGGCTACATCCTGATCGCCACCGGAATCGCCGTGCTCGGGTTGACCTTGGTCGCGGCGGGCTACGGATTCGAGGGCTGGGCGCTGATCGGCGGCATCGCCTGTGTTCTGTGCCTCGTGCTCGGCACCGTGCTGGTGCTCCTCGAACGGCGGCGCGTCAAAGCACTCGAAGGCGAGACGCTGACCGATCAGGAAGGGCATTGACCGATCCGAAGGCGGACCTCCACGACTACCTGCAGGCCGCGCGAGACGCTCTGCTGTGGAAGCTGGACGGATTGTCGGAGTACGACATCCGCCGACCGATGACCGCGACCGGTACGAACCTGCTGGGTCTGATCAAACACCTGACCGGCGTCGAGATCGGCTACTTCGGGGAGCCCTTCGGCCGAGGCGTCGACTTCCCACCGTGGGTGACAGACGACGCCGAAGACAACGTGGACATGTGGGCGACCGCCGACGAGTCACGCGACTACGTCGTCGGCCAGTACCGCCAGGCGTGGGAGCACACCGACGCCACCGTCCGGGCGCTGCCGATCGACGCGCCCGGACGAATACGGCACTGGCCGGAAGACCGCCGCGACGTCACGCTGCATCGGATTCTCGTGCACGTGATCGCCGAAACTCACCGGCATGCGGGGCACGCCGACATCGTCCGTGAACTCGTCGACGGAACTGCCGGGCTGAGGGCGGACAACGACAACTTGCCTACAGCCGAGCGCACGTGGTGGGAGAGCTACCGTGCCCGCGTCGAACGGGCGGCCCGGGAAGCCGGCCAGGGCTGACCGCACTCACCCGGCCGCCGGCTGCACCGTCGTCGTGGTGACTACCGGCGTGGTGGTCGCCGACTCCGTTGCCGTGCTCGCCGCGGGTTCGGCGGTGGTGGTCGCCACCGCGGACGATTCCGAAACGGCCTGCGCCGCAGGCGGCGACGTCGTGTTGGGCGTCGCCACCTCCACGGCTGTCGTCGGTTCGGCGGTCGTCGGTTCGGGCGAAGTCGTGGACGCGACCGTCGTGGGCGCCGGTGAACCGGTCGTCGTCGTGGTTGCACTGACCGCGTCGCTCGCCAGCGCGGGCTTCTTAGCGCCGGCCGTAGTGGTGGGTGCGACCTGCGCCGCTTCCGTGTCCGGTGTCGAGGCGGCGGCGAGTTTCGCAGTCGCTTGCTGCGACGCGGCCGAGCGCGCCTCGCCCTTCTCCGCTTCCTGCGCGAGGTGCGTCAGCCAGGCCGCTGCATACTGGGCAGACGTCAGCGGTCTCCCATTTCCGGCGTTCGCGTCACGCCAGTAGTCGAAGTGGTGTCCGGTCCCCTCCCCCAGCGTCTGCTGGTACGGATCGCTCATCGCCACCTGGATCGTGTTCTGGTTGTCCGCGATGAACCCGATGATTTCGTTCCGCACCTTGGTGGGCAGGTAGACGAGGTCCACCGCCTGGTTGGACGAGATCGGACCGGTCGGCGTGTCGGACTGCGCCGCAACGGGATCGGCGGGCTTGTACGCCGGATCCGACACCTTGACCAAGACGTCGAGGAACGTCTCGTCGGACTGCATCCAATTGTCCTGCGACTGAATGTCCGCGAACGCGGCGAGAGCGATCTGCCCGAGCACCACCGCGAGATCCTGCCCTGTCGCCGGGGTCAGGCCTTCCTTCTGCAATGCGTCGACGTTCAACTGCCGTCCCACGTTGATCGCGAGTTGCAGCAACGCAATGTTCTCCGGAGCGGAGCAGGTGAGATCGCCTTCCGAGCAGAACGACGCCACCTTCCCGTCCAGCGCGCCGAAACTGCCGGACGTGCCGGGCAGAGCGCCCCTCCCGGACGTGCTGGTCTGACCCGACTGGTAGGCCAGATCGAAACCGTCCGGATTGCGGAATTCGTTCTCGGCGCCCGGAAATGCTCCTTCGCCGAGGTTGCGTCCGGCGTCCGCCAGGATGACGACACCGACAACGGACGCGGGATCGAGAATGTCGTACGAGCCGTCCTGGCCGTCCTGGTTCCCGACCTCCATCGCAACGCGTCTCGCGACATCGGCGCCTTCGCTGTAGCCGACGATCGAGAACTTCGTGTCCGGGCACGACGCGTGAATGGAGCGCATGACGGTTTCGGTGTTGTCGACACCGGCGTTCACGGCGTCCTCGTACGAGTTCATGTTCGCCGGATACTCGATGTAGACCGCGGCGTAGGACCCTCCGCCGACGGATTGCTGCGGGGCGTTCACCACCTCATCGATCCAGGGACTGGTGTAGTTGCTGGAGTACGACGCGGGAAGGGGCGTGCCGTCCGGTGCCACGAGCATCTGGTGGGTGCCCGGCCTCGGGCTGTCGCCGCGGCCGGCCACTGCGATGCTGACCATGTCGTAGCACGCGTCCGAGGCCGCTGCGGTCAAGGCTGTCGCCGTCGTGGCCGGCGAACCAGGGTTCGACCACGGTGTCGCGAGCAGCGCCGCGAGTCCCAGCGCGCCGGGGGCGACCAGGCTGCCTGCGATTCTCCGTCGATGCGCGACCTTGCGTGCTGACACGCGACGTTTCATGGTCTACCCCATCCGTCAGTGACGCGTTCCGAACACCCGAGTAGGTGTCAACGCGTTAACAGACAAGTCGCGCAACGCCGCTGCGGTGTTACACCCGTGCCCGATAGGTGTCGATTCAGGATGCTCGGAGGTGCGCGATGAGGATCGCCTCGATCTCCGACCGCCGCGCCGCGGACGGCAGACGCGGCGCCGTCGACCGGGCACAAACCCGCCCCATTCCGCGCCGTCGTCGCGCCCTCGCTCCGGCGCGAGCGCTCGCAACTCCTCCAGATCCTGTGCCACCCACGAGCCCCACAACCAACCCCCCAAAGGGTATTCGAATATACGTTCGAACTACTGCTGGCCGCAGCCCCCGGCAATAGTCGAACCGGGTCGCTCCCGGTCGGCGACCGTCGGCTCGCTCCACCGGCGGTTGTCGCCGTTCTGGCAGAATTGGGCGGACGTCGCTCGAACTGCGGCGCCCGGTTCACGCCGCGTTGTCGCACCTCGGGAGGCAAGTCATGTCGAATGATCCTTCGGAGGCGGCACATGTGGGACGCGACAGTCCCAGCGCCGTCTTCGCGAAGCTGGCGGAGATGGTGTACAACGGCGACGACTTCGATCACGTCTACCAGGCCATCTGCGATGCCGCGGCAACTCTGGTTCCCGGGTGCGCGCATGCCAGCCTCATGCTGAAGCAGAAGGATCGCCACATCACCGTCGCGGCGAGCGACGAGGTCGCAGCGCACGTCGATGCGCTCGAGCGAGCCGAGCAGGAAGGCCCCTGCCTCGACGCGATCGAGAACGACGCACCGCAGGTGGAGGCCGAACTCGCGCGTTCGACGCAGTGGCCGCGCCTCGCCCGGCGCGCGATTGCCGAGACGCCCGTCCGGGGCGCGGCTGGGTTCCGGCTTCTGATTCACGGACGCAAGGTCGGCGCACTCAACCTGTTCGCGGACAACCCCGGAGAGTTCACCGACGAATCGATCGATCAGGCGATCCTGATCACGGCGTTCGCGGCGGTGACCCTGACAGCGCTCCACGAACACCAGGAAGCGCAGACTCTTCGCGACGGCCTCGCCAGCAACCGTGAGATCGGGAAAGCCATCGGGCTGTTGATGGCATTCCACGACATCTCCGAGGATCGGGCTTTCGAACTGCTGCGCAAGACGTCGCAGGACATGAACATCAAGCTCACCAGCGTCGCACGGGAAGTAATCGTGCACCACAATTCGAAATTCGACTGAGTTCGAACGGTGCCGGCAATCAGTTGATGCCCACCTGGTGGAGACGTAGTGTTGATCGCGCGTAGTTGAGAACACAGCCGCAGATTGTTTTTGGAGGCCGCAGCAGTGTGCGACGTACGGATCGCGCACTCCCCCGCCGCCGTGGCACTCCTGCCAGTGCGTTCTTCCACCGACAGCGCACTGAGACCGACAGGTTCCGCGCGATCGGAGGGTCATGAAAACGTTACGCACGTGGTTCCACGGAACTCTCCCGACGGCGTCGCCGGCCACCCGCTGCACCGGAGATACGTTCACCCACGATCGCGGGTTGCGAATGACCGTCGAATTCGCAGCGGAGGCGGACGCCACCGTGGGACGAATCTCGGGCGAAATCGATGTGCTCGCGGCACCGTCCTTCGCGCTCGCTCTCGCACGCCTGACCGACGGAGTCTCGTCCGCACGTGTCATCGTCGACATGACCGCAGTCGACTTTGTCGGAACGTCGGGACTGTCGATTCTGTCCGAGTTCGCCGAATCGGCGAGGCGGCAGCACATTACGTGGGCGCTGGCGGGTAATCGAGCGGTCCTGCGCCCCATCGAGGCCATCGGACTGAGCGCCACGATTCCGACGTGCAGCACGCTTCACGACGCGGTCGACAGGGTGTAGAAGATCGCGCACAGCTGATCGGGGTCGGCGATGCCGGGGAAGCAACCCACCCGCGGGCGTTCGACGTCAGGTGCTGGGGAGACCGTGCGCATGCTCCTCGACAAGGCCGGCCCGACGTATGCGTCCGCGTCGCACATCACGCTGAAGGACACCCCGACACCCCTTTTTCAACTACTGACGCTGTCGCTACTTCTGAGCACCCGAATTTCCTCGGAGATCGCCGTCTCGGCGGCCAGGGAATTGTTCCGTGCGAGGCTGCGCAGCCCGCGCGCGATGCGTGAGGCAGATCGTCGCACTGTAATTTCTGCGCTCGGCCGAGGAAACTACGTTCGCTACGACGAAAGCACAGCTACCCGTTTGCACGCCGCCGCCGTTCGAGTCGACGAGGAGTACGGCGGCGACCTGCGGCGGCTGGCTTCCGCCTGCGATCACGCGACGTCCGCCGCGGTCCGGTTACTGACCGAATTCGACGGGATCGGCCCGGTGGGCGCCGATATTTTTCTCCGGGAAGTGCAGGACGTGTGGTCGTGGGTGCGCCCCTATTTCGACACACGAGCGCGCGAGTCTGCGCGCGATCTGGGGCTACCGGACGATCCCCACGCACTGTACGATCTCGCCCCGCCCGGCCGAGTCGCGGAACTGGCCGCCGCCCTCGTGCGGGTCTCCCTCGACTCGCAACTTCGCGACGAGGTGCGGGGCTGAAGTCCTCGAGAGTCGGTGCCGGCCCCTATTCCGCTCGAACTGCAATCGACTCGCGCTCGTCGTCCTCGCGGAACATCGCTTCGATGCGGTTCTTGATCTCCACCGTGCTCATCGAGCCGCGGGAAGGAGCAAAGCCACGATTGCGAGCCGAGGTGGGCGTGAAGGTGTTCATTCCAGTGCTTTCTGTCTTCCGCGTCGGCGAGAGCCGCGGGGTGGTCGAAGTGTGTCGTCCGCGATGCGGACGTTCGGTCAGATCAAGAGCGCGGCAAGAGCAACGGCGGCGAGCACTGTCACGGAAGTGGCCACCGCGACGAGAATGGAGCCCGTCACCACGATGGCGGGCGCGGTCGCGGTCGCGGCCGAAATGGAAGCGATGTACACGGTCGGGCGCAGCGTGTGCTTTGCCGCCGGCTCCTCGGCGGGCGGCGACATCGTGCGCTGATCGTGCTGTTGCACCGTGGTGCGGATCATGTGCTGGCGTACCCCGTGATTGCGGTGGAGTGACCTGAGTCACAAACTTACGAGTACGTTGTACATCACAACCGGCCCCCCGCGCCAGTGGCTTTACTCCCCCATCACCGCGAAACGTTCTCCTCGGTCTCCGGCGTCCCTCCAGTCACACAACCGCCCCACGCAACGCGACGTCGAGGAATGTTCACCCGGCCCCGTCCCCACCCAACTTCGCCTACTCACCGCGGCGCACTCGCGCGTCAGAACCAGCCTTTGCGCTTCGCCCAGACGAGCAGTGCCCCGGACATGGCGAGCATGACGAGCACGATCACGGCTACCGCGGGCCACTGCGTCCGTTCGTTCACAATCACGTTCATCCCGATGATCGAGGACAGGGCGGTGATCGGCAGCGTGACAGCCGCGATGACGGCGAGGCGTTCCGCGGCGATGGTCATCTTGGTGTTCGTGCGCGCCTGGTAGAACTCGATCGTGCCCTGCAGGTAATCCTTCTGTCCCCTGGCCATCACCGTCAGGTGCTGGAATTGGTCGACCGCGTCGAGTAGGAGGTCCTGTCCCTTGCCTGCCCCGAATGCCTCGATGGTGACCATCCTGCCGTACACCTCCCCGCTCAACGCGGCCATGGTGCCGACTGTGAGCAGACCGTGCCGGACCCGGAACATCTCGTCGAGGAATGTTTCCGGATCACCGAGGTGCCCGCCGGTGACCTGTTGCTCGAGCTTCCACACGTCCTTGGTCAGTTCGGCGGTGTAGGCCCGCATCCGCGCCGTCAGCGCGGCCAGGAGCGCGAACGACAACTCGAATGCCGTGCCGGGCCGCAACTTGCCCGACTCCAGTCGGCTCAGCACCACATTCACCTCGACCATCGCCGTCGAGGGATCGATCGCCGGGTTCACGGGGCCGTGCACTGTGACCAGGTAGCGGGCACCGATGAACTGGTCCAGTTCGACATAGTGCACGTGCCCGTGTGCTCCCGACTGCGGCGCGTGCAGAACCACGAAGAGTTGGTCCACGTACCGGTGCACCTTCGGCACCTGATTGCGGTTCTTCGAATCCCGGACGGCGAGAGGATGACAATCGAAAACAGTCGTCAACGTGTCGTGTGCTTGATCGTCCCAGGTCGGGATGTCCACCCAGACCAATCCGTCGGGCCGGTCGAGCAACTCTTTCAGTTCGGTCGCCGCGCACGAGCGCACACCGTCGTCGGAGACGAAGCGGACGTCCATTTCGGCCTCCTCGCCACGACGCACCTTCACCTCTGTCATAGCACCCACAGTTGCCCGGTTCGGGAGACCCGTCGAATCCGGCGTCCGGAAAGGGAACACTGGGCAAATGGCCGACAACAGGACTGGACTGATCGTGGTGGACGCGGCGAACGTCGTCGGCTCGCGGCCCGACGGTTGGTGGCGTGATCGGGCCGGTGCAGCCCGGCGATTGCTCGTCCAACTGGACGCCCTGGAACAGCATCTGGACCAGCCCGCCGAGGTGGTGGTCGTGATCGAGGGTGCGGCGAAGGCCGCGGTTGCCGGGGACCCGAATCGGGAATTGAACGGCCTGCGGGTGGTGTCGGCGCACGGTTCGGGCGACGACGCGATCGTCGACGTCGTGGCCGCTGAGAAGGACGGCGAACGGCAGATCACGGTCGTCACCGCAGACCGTGGGCTCCGGGCGCGCGTCGAGGCGCTCGGAGCCGTCACGGTCGGTCCGCGGTGGCTCTTTGCGCGCATCGACGCCGCGAGTTCCTGACCGTCAGCGGTGTCGCGGCGATTGCTGCCCGTCGGGGGCGGCCACGAGGTCGAGGATGCGGCCACGGACCTTCTTCCGCGCCCATCCCCACCGTCCGTCGTCGGCCAGGGCTGCGTGGGCCGCGTTGTATCCACACATCCCGTGGACACCGCCGCCCGGGTGGGTGGCGGAACTGGCAAGGTACAGCCGGTCGATGGACGTGTAGGGCCCGGACGAACCAGGAGTCGGGCGGAAGACGAGCTGCTGATACAACTGGGCGGTGCCGCCGTTGACGGCCCCGCCGTGCAGGTTCGCGTTGCTCGCTTCGAGGTCGCCGGGGCGCTGCACGTTGCGGCCGACCACTCGCTCCGCGAACCCCGGCGCGTGCGATTCGAGCATGGCGTCCACTCGGTGCGCCAGCCGCTCCGCCGATTCGTCGTCGGTGACTCCCCGCGGCAGATGGGTGTAGGCCCAGGCGCTTTCGGTTCCGTCCGGGGAACGGCTGGGATCCGACGTCGTCATCTGACCGAACAGCAGGAACGGGCGTTCCGGGACGACCCCCGTCGTCAGGTCGGCCATCCAGCGGACCAACCCGTCGTCGTCGGCGCCCAAATGCACCGTTCCCGCGGATTCGAGGTTCCGGGACCGCCACGGGATCTTCCGGTCGAGTGCGTAGTTCACCTTCACGACGGGGGTATCCCATTCGAACTTCTCGAGATCGGCGCGCACACCCACGGGGACTACCGAGGAATCGAGCAGCCGTCCGTACAGCGCCGGTGCCGACACGTCGGCGAGCACGGCGCGTCTGGCCAGGTAGCGGTCACCGCCCGCTGTCCGGACCTCGGTGGCCGCTCCCCCGCTGACCTCGATCGACGTCACCTCCTCGCCGCACCGCACGTGTGCGCCGTCCCGTCTCGCCCGCTCCGCCATCGCGGCCGAGAGAGCGCCGGCACCACCGACCGGGACGACGTACCCGTCGTCCTGCGCGAGCATGGTCAGGAGGTACCCCATGACCCCGCTTCCTGGCGAATCGACAGGGGTATCGGCGTGCATTGCGTTACCCAGCAACAGCACTCGGGCAGCGTCGCCGTCGAACAACTCGTGCGTCATCCGGCGCGCAGGCAACATCAGGAAACGCACGAACCGCAACGCTTCCGCGGTGCCGAGTTGGGACAGCAGTCGTCGTGGACCCCGGACCGGTGGGAACGGGCGGAACAGGGTGTCGAGAAACGGCTCCTTGACGTCCTTCCACTGCTCGAAGAGCCGGAGCCACGCCTGCCCGTCCCCCGGTTGCCGGCGCTCCAGGTCGGCCGCGGTGTCGGCCGGATCCCGGCGGATCAGTGGAGCATCGTCGTCGTCCGGATGCCTCGGGTGCCCGACCGCGGCGGGGGCCCGACTCCACCGCAGTCCCACGCCCCCGAGGTCGAGGTGCCGGATCGCCGGGGACACCGCCGCGAGCGGATAGAACGCGCTGAAGAGGTCGGTGCGGAAACCCGGGAAGAGTTCCGCGGACCGCACCGCGCCGCCCGGTTCCGGTTGCTGTTCGAGGAGCACGACGTCCCAGCCCGCCGCGGCAAGAGTGGCCGTCGCGGCCAGCCCGTTGGGTCCGGCCCCGATGACAACGGCGTCGACTGTCTGCACTGTCACGACGTCAGGGTTTCGTGTTTCGCTCGGCGAGGAATGAAAGTCGGCGCAGGCATTCGAGATTGCGCGGGAGCACCGCCAGGTCCTGCGCAATCCGTGGGACCCAGGTCAACGGCGCAGACGCTGCGGCCTCGGACATCTCCAGGTGGCAGCCGGATTCGCGCGGCTCCAACCGGAGCCGGACCACTGCTTTCGTGGGTGATACCTGGGCAAGCAGCCGAAGTTCACGGTTCTCCTCGGCGAAGAGAACCTCGGTGGAGTCGTCGATCAGCGCGGGCCAGGACCCGACGGAGTGGTGTAGGCGGCTTCCGACCGCGGGCCAGTCGGCGGAAACGGCACGCATGCGCGTCGCCCCGACCACCCAGGACGGGTACAACCACCCGTTGGCGAGAACGGACCACACTTCCGAAGCCGAAGCCGATGTGTCGCGATGTGCCTCGATGACGACCACTCCCTCGAACGAGTACTGGACGGACTCTTCGCGCTTACCCTCGGCGACCCTATCGAAAACGTGAGTCACGTTGTGGTGGCCGCGGACCTGGGCTTGTGGTTTGCTCGAGCGCATGTCCTCGGAAACCCCATCTTCCACTCGAGCGGCGCTGTTCGACGTCGACGGCACGCTGGTCGATTCCAACTACCTGCACGTGCGGGCGTGGCAGCGGGCGTTCCGGGAGGTCGGGCACGACGTGGACGCATGGCGGGTGCACCGCGCGATCGGGTTGGACTCGTCGCTGCTCCTGGAATCGCTGCTCGGAGACGACGCGCGGATGCTCGGGCAGCGCGCGAAGGATCTTCACAGTACGTATTACCTCGGCGCGCGGGACAGCATGCGGCCACTGGCCGGAGCCCGGGACCTGATTCGGGAATTGCACGGGCGCGGTGTGCAGGTCGTCCTCGCCACATCGGCCCCCGAGGAGGAATTGGACGTGCTGCGGGAGGTCCTGTCGGTCGACTCGTTCATCGCGCACGCCACCTCGTCCGAGGACGTCGACGACGCGAAACCGGATCCCGGAGTGCTTCGGGCCGCGATGGACCGTGCATCCGTGTCGGCAGATTCCGCGGTAATGGTGGGTGATGCGGTGTGGGACGCCAAGGCGGCCTCGCGGGCCGGCGTCACGTTCGTCGGTGTCCTCAGTGGCGGAATCTCCCGCGCCGAACTGACGGAAGCCGGCGCGGTGGCCGTGTTCGAGGACGCACAGGACCTGCTGGACCACCTCGAGTCCAGCCCGTTGTCAGCACTCTTGGGGAACTAGGCGCCGCGCGAGGACCACGCCTGCGCGATCTCGGGATACGCCTCAGCGATCTCGTCGACCCGGTCGTCGCTCGCGCTGTCGATCTCGGCCCGATGCCGCTGCGCTGTGACCAGCGGCCCCTCCGATCCCGAACCGCCGGCGGGTGCGTTCGCCTCCCATTCGTGGATCACCTCGTCGAGGCGGAGGGCCACGAATTCCTTCTTGCTGTCACTCATCATCTGTTCCTTTCCGACAGTTCAGGCCTGCGCTCCGATTTCCTCACCGGCCGCGAACGGTGACTCCGAGTCGGTGACGAGCCCGATCGACACGAGTGGACGCGGGAAGATCAGATCGGTGAGGTAGGCGAGCGCGACGGCCCAGCGATTGGCGGCGTTCGGCATGGCGTAGAGGTGATATGCCCGTGTGACCACCTTCGCGAGGAACCCCGACAGCTGGATGCCGAGGGGGTTGGCAACGGCGAACCCCGGGCCGAGATCCACCACCAGGCCCATGTCGCGGTGGGTGTACGGTTTCGCGTCGCCGACGCCGAGGCTCGCCGCGACGTTGCGGGCGAGGGCCTGCCCCTGCCGGACGGCGTGCTGCGCGGTGGGAGGGGTGATCGATCCGCTGTTCTTCGGATCGGGAACCGCTGCGGCGTCGCCGCCCGCGAAGACGTCGGGATGCCCGTCCACCGAGAGGTCGGGGCGCACCGTCAATCTGCCCTTCTCGGTGGGCAGTCCGAGCGTGTCGACGAGGGGACTGGCGGTCACGCCCGTCACCCAGGCGACCGTGCGGGTGGGAACGACCGTTCCGTCGTCGAGTGTGACGTGTTCGGGTCCGAGTTCCGTCAGGGTGGTGTCGAGTCGCACGTCGATGCCGCGGGAGCGCAGCACGTCCAGCACCTTGTCTCCCAGCTTCTCCCCCACCTCGGGCATCACCGAGCCGGCGACGTCGAGCAGCAGGAACCGGATCTTCGCGGGGTCGAGGTTGCGGCGGGACGCGGCTTCATCGGCAAGGGCCCGGAGCTGGGCCGTGAGTTCGGTGCCCGCGTAGGAGGCACCGACCACGACGACCGTCCGGCGGGCGTCGGCGACCCGGGGATCGGTGTCCCGCTCGGCCAGTTCGATCTGGGTGAGCAGCTGGTCGCGGAAGTACAGCGCCTCGGCCGGAGTCTTCAGCCCCCTGGCGTGCTCGGCGAGTCCGGGAATGTCGAACAGTCGGGTCACCGATCCGGGAGTGAGCACCACCCGGTCCCAGGCCACCTGCTCGAAACCTTGCTCGCAGTCGGTGACGTGCACGGTGCGGGCCTCGAAGTCGACGGCGTCGACACGTCCCGTCACCAGTTCGACGTCCGGCAGCGCCTCGGACAGCGGAACGGTGACGAACCGTGCGTCCAGGATTCCGCCCGCCACCTCGGGCAGGAGTGGCGTGTAGAGCATGTAGTCGTGGGGCGAGATCATGATGACGCGGGCTTCGGTCCCCCGGAGGCGGCGCGCGAGGGCGCGTGCGCATTCGAAGCCGGCGAAGCCGCTGCCCACGACGACGACGACGACGCGAGTCGGCTCCCCAGCTGATTCGTAGGTCATACGGAAGGCATTCCCCATCCACGCGTCGAACGAAACAATCCCCGGTCACGGCCGCGGCGGTGTGAGTGCGGCGAAACCGGGTACTCGACCTGCGGAGAACGATCGACGGGTTCGAATGCGAAGGGCGGGTACATGAGCGCGGCATCGAAGGCGATGTACAAACCGTTGGCGCTGGCTGCGAGTGTCGCCGGTGGAATAGCGGCGAGCGCCGTGTTCGGTCAGGTGTGGAAGCGGCTCGCAGGCGAATCCGAGGTTCCCGACCCGAAGGATCTGTCCCGAAGCACCCGCGAAGTGCTGATCGCGGCCGCCGTGCAGGGCACCGTCTTCGGCCTGGTCAAGGCGGCGGTCGACCGGGCAGGTGCGCAGGGCTACCGGAAACTCGCCCACGCCGACCCCCGGTAGAGCGAGGCACTCGTTCCAGAACACCCCTAGGCTGAGCCGATGCGTACTCGTTTCGCGGAAAATCTCGACAGCCTGTCCGGCGATCTCGCCTCGATGTGCCGGTTGTCGGTTACCGCGATGTCGGAGGCAAGCGACGCACTGCTGGAGGCAGACCTCGGGCTCGCCGAGCACGTCATCGACGCGAGCGGCGAGCTCGACGATGCAGCGGCGCACTGGGAGAAACGTGCGTTCGCGCTGCTCGCCCTGCAGGCGCCGGTCGCACACGACCTCCGGTTCATGGTCGGCGGCCTCCATATCTCCGCAGATCTGCACAGGATGGGCGGTCTCGCGGTGCACATCGCAAAGATCGCCCGCCGGCGGCATCCCGAGCACGTCGTCCCCGACGAGGTGCGGGACGTGTTCACCGAGATGGGTTCGGTCGCCGTCGCGCAGGCGAGGGAGACCGAGCAGGTGCTGCAGCACCGCGACCCCGAGCGCGCCCGCGGGTTACTGACGGCGGACGAGGCGATGGACGACCTCCATCGCAGCCTGTTCACGATCACCCAGGCCGAGGACTGGCCGCACGGTGTCCAGTCGGCCGTCGACATCACCCTGCTCGGCCGCTTCTACGAGCGGTTCTGCGACCACACGGTAGAAATCGGGAGGCGTGTCATCTTCCTGGAGACCGGCAGCCTGCCCGAGCAGTGAGGTGTGAATTTCTACAGGTCGAGCACCAACAGGTCCGATCGCGCCCGCGAGACGCAGAGCATGATCGACGCGCTTTGTTCGCGCTCACCGGCGGAAAGCACCGAATCGCGATGGCATACCTCGCCTTCGAGAACCGAGGTCTCGCAGCTCGCGCACGTGCCCTCGCGGCACGACGTCTCCACGTCGATCGTCGACACCCTCGGGGGCGTCGACGATCGACTGGCCTTCGCCGACGCGGACTGTGGCACCCGTACTCTCGATCCGAACGGTGAAGTCGCGGTCGGGAGCCGATTCCTCGTCCGTGGGGCGCGGCCGGAACCGCTCGACGTGCAGCCGCTGCGCATCCCGCGGTCCGATCACGGATTCGACCGCTGCGAGCAACGGCTCCGGTCCGCAGCAGTACACCTGGGCTCTCGGGGCGCTGCGCGCCAGGATGTCGGCGAGCGGCAGCACGCCGTATTCGTCCTGAGGGAGCACACCGACCCCGTCACCGTAGACGGCGACCTCGTCGAGGTAGGCCATGGACTGCCGGGACCGGCCACCGTAGTGCATGGTCCACGCCGCTCCTGCCGCCTCGGCTGCCGCGATCATCGGCAATAACGGTGTGATGCCGATACCTCCGGCCACGAAGACGTACTCGGCGCCGGCGCCGAGGTCGAAGTTGTTGCGGGGCAGCGACACCGTGAGGCTGCTGCCCGGCACTGCCTCGCGGTGCCCGCCTCGCCCACCACGATGTCCGGACCCACCACCCAAGTCAACGCAGCGCCCGTCACCGGTACTCAGCATGCGCGACGCGAATCCTCATCTTTTGCCTTCTCATGAGCCTATGCTGGCGCGCACACGCTCACTCTTGTAGGAAAGGGCCCGGGATGTTCGTCCTGCTCCGGCATGCCCACGCGATAGGACAACAGGACTGGACCGCGTCCGACGCCCTCCGGCCGCTCAGTGACCTCGGCCGCGACCAGGCCACCGGCCTCATAGGCACCCTCGCCGGGGTCGACCTCCACGTCCTGTACTGCAGCCCGACCACCCGCTGCCTCGACACCCTCGCCCCGTTGGCCGCTGCCCGCGGCCTTCACGTCCAGGAGCACCCGTTGCTCGCCCCGGATGCCGCGACCGACGAACTGTGCGCTGCCCTCGACGCGATCGACCTCGCCGGCACCCTGTGGTGCACCCACGGAGAGATCCTCACCGCACTCGCCGCCATTACCCGCGCCGACGGCACACCCGCTTTCCCGATCGGCCACACCGCGAAAGGCGGGGCCTGGCTACTCAATGCCCGCACTCCGCTGCGCTACCTCGACCCCGACCCTCCGCAGTAGCGGCCACCGATGATGCTGCACGTCACGTTCGATCTACGGGTCCGACGCACGGCCCTTCCCGACCGCGGGCGACGGGAGCACAATCTCCCTCATGGACGTCACCGAATAACAGCACATCGACGCCGTGCGCACATCTGATCCAGCGGTATCAGTGCCTCGAGACCGACCGGGTCGACAGTGCGATCAAGACCGCCCACCACCACTTCGACGGATGCCAGATCCGAGACTTCGTGCCCCTACTCGTCGAACGGGCTGCCAGTCGCGCTCTCGACGATTCCCTGGCCATCACACCACCCACGGCGTGCCCGGCAGTTCCCGAGGCGCGGTAGCCCCCCGACGCGTGTAACACCGCGGACTCCGGAGCGAATAATTCACGAACGCATCTCGCGCCCGGTCTGCATGCCGAATGCGGCAGCGACCGTAGATCGACACCCGCGTGTGGGGCGTGTCGACGCGCATGTCGACCGGATGCAGCGAAGAATCGGCAACGAAACGCGAAAGTCGAGGAGGACGCGATGAACGCTGCTCGCATGCGCAGGCTCAGGCCGGTTCCCGACACCCGACCACAGATGATGTTCCGCACAATCCACGGGTACCGGCGCGCCTTCCGCATGATCGGTGAGGGCCCCGCACTGCTGCTGTTGCACGGCATCGGCGACAACTCGACCACCTGGACAGAGATCATTCCGCACCTCGCCGAGAATTACACCGTCATCGCGCCCGATCTGCTCGGCCACGGACGCTCCGACAAACCCCGCGCCGATTATTCCATCGCTGCCTACGCCAACGGCATGCGCGACCTCCTCTCAACCCTCGGAATCGACCACGTCACCGTGATCGGGCACTCGCTGGGCGGTGGGGTCGCGATGCAGTTCGCCTATCAGTACCCACAGATGGTGGATCGACTCGTTCTCGTATCCCCCGGAGGCGTCACCAAAGACGTTCATCCCGTGCTACGCCTCGCCGCGACGCCGATTGTCAACGAAGCGCTGAAACTGCTGCGACTGCCCGGAGCGGTGCCCGTGATGCGATGGGCCGGCGCCCTCCTGACTCGACTGCACGGGACACCTCTGCGCCCCGGCGCGGCATTGCACGACACTCCGGATCTGGTACGGATCCTCACCGACCTGCCCGACCCCACCGCGCACGAGGCATACCTGCGCACCCTGCGCGCAGTCGTCGACCGGCGCGGACAGATGGTAACCATTCTCGACCGCTGCTACCTGACCGAAAGCATCCCGGTTCAATTGATCTGGGGAGGCCGGGATACCGTCATCCCGGTCGGCCACGCCCACCTCGCGCACGCGGCGATGCCCGACTCGCGCCTGGAGATCTTCGAGGCCGCCGGTCATTTCCCCTTCCGGGACGACCCGATGCGCTTCCTGCACACCGTCGAGAAGTTCCTGTCCGACACCCGTCCACTACCGTTCGACGAGGCCAGGTGGCGGCAACTGCTCAGCACCGGAACCGCCGAGAATCCCGTCACCACCGACCCCGCGATGCGCACCGACGTACTCGACGCAGTGGGATCCAGTCAACGCAGTGCCACCTGATTCGGTTGCCGGTAAGGGCGAAAACCCGGTTCGGCTCGTCGCCGTCATCGGACGACTGGAACTCGAACCGGTTGTTCCGGGAACAGGACGGGACTGAGGTCACGGAGCAGGACGTTCACCGGCGGCTCGCCGTCGATGGCCGCGTCGCTGTTGATCAGAAGGACGATCGTGGCGTCGAGCGCGGGGTGGTAGACGGCGTAGGACATGTATCCGGGGATTGCACCGTTGTGCCCGATCCAGCCGGAGTTCTCCTCGAGGCCGAAGGTGTAGTGCCAATTGTCGTCGTTGTCGCCGAGCGGCTGCCACCGAAGTCGTTCGGCCTGCAGTTCGGGAGTGAGTAGGTCACCGCGCCCGAGCAGTCGAATCCATTGAGTGAGATCGCCTGCAGTGGAGATCATCTGACCGGCGGAGTACGCCTGGGTGGGACTCCATGACGTGGAGTCGGTGACCCCGCGCACCGGGTCCAGTGTGGTGTAGCCGAGAACGTGATCCTGCGGGAAGCTTGCGTCGACGGGCCACACCGTGTGGTCGAGGCCGCGGGGCCGGAGGATCTTGTCGGTCAGCACGTCGCCGAACGGGGCGCCCGCGACCTTCTCGACCACGAGACCGAGGAGCACGGTGTTCGCGTTCGAGTAGTCCGAATCCGTTCCCGGCGGAAACTGCGCGCCGAGAGCGTACGACGCGTCCAGCAGTTCCGATGGCGTCCACACGCGCATCGGATCCTCGAAGAATCGATTCCGGAAATCGGGATTCGCGAGGTACTCGGACAGTCCGGCGGTCATCGTCCCCAGCATTCGGAGCGTGATGCGGTCGCCATTGGGCACACCCTCGACGTAACGCGACACCGGGTCGTCGAGCCCGACCTTGCCCTCCTGGACCAGTTGCAGGATCAGTGTGGTGGTGAAGGTCTTGGTGATGCTGCCGATTCGATGTTGCAACTGGGCGTACATCGGAGTATCCGGCGATGTCGCCGACCGGCCCGCCGTATGGGTCCAGACGCCGTCCGGGGTGCTCACCTCTACTACGGCGCCCGGAGTACGGCCGTCGGCGACGAATTTATCCAGCATTGCGCTCGCCGAGGAGACAACGTGCTGCGAGAGTCCCGCGGTGCTGTCGGTTTCTGCGGTACCCGCGCTCTGTGCGCAACCGGTCACCGCGCTCAGGACCACGGCGACCGCCATGCCGAGCACACGCAGCGTCTGCCTGCTCGATCGTTGCCGAGTGCGAAAACGATGCAGTGGCCTATCACCCATATCACGCAACGGTATTCGAGGCGCGACCGTCGCGGGCCGGTTCAGCAGCCCGACTCCGCTCGAGTCGCCTGAATCCGAACGGCGGCGCCGTTTCGGCTGCTCGTAACCGGCCTGCCCCGGGTTGACCGGGAACGCGCGGCTCGCCTCCGGAGAGATTGGGCTGCCCGTCCCTGTCCGTCGATACGGTCGATGCGAAGATGTCGGATTGCAATTGAGAGCCGGTCAGGGCAGCAACTCCGACGCCGACAATCCCGCCCGAAGCGCTTCGTACTCGACGTCGTCGAGGGCGAGCAGCGGGGACCTCACGGTTCTGTCCTGCAGGACACCGAGCAACTGCAGCGCCCCCTTGACCGTGGTCGCACCGTAATTGGGGACACCCATCACCGCACGCAACGCCGGCTGCAGGCGGGCATTGATCTCCCGCGCCGATTCGACGTCCCCCGAGAAGAAGGCGTCGATCATGGCGCGAATCTCGTCACCGGCCACGTGCCCGAGAACAGAGACGACCCCGCACGCCCCATACGCCAGGAAACCCAGCGTGAGGCTGTCGTCGCCCGAATAAACCGCAAAGCCCAATTCACGCAGCAAGATCGCCTGGGTGGGATCTCCAGCCGCGTCCTTCACCGCCACCACGGACGGCCACCCCGCCATCGCTTCGAATGTCGACGGTGCCAGCTTGGTGCCGGCCCGACTGGGAATGTCGTAGACCATGACAGGAGTGTCGACCGCATCCACCACGTACCGAAAGTGCTGCAGTACACCCCCCTGGCTCGGCTTGTTGTAGTACGGCGTCACCAGCAGCAACCCGTCGGCACCGTGCACGACAGCCTGCCTCGCCAATTCCAGCGTGTGCCGTGTGTCGTTCGTCCCCACCCCGGCAACGACCTTCGCCCGGTTGCCCACCGCATCCTTGACCACTCGCAATATCCGACCGTCTTCGGCGGTGGTAGTCGTGGCCGCCTCACCGGTCGTGCCCGAGACGACAAGTCCGTCATGTCCGTGGTCGACCAAATGCAGGGCGATCCGGGCAGTCGCCTCCTCGTCGAGTTCTCCGTCCTCGGTGAACGCCGTAGCCATCGCTGTCAGCACGCGCCCGAACGGAGCCGCCGGCGCAGACGAAACGGTCATCGCCTCAGTGTAAGCGCCACACGACGGCGACTTCCAGGCTCCGTGCGGTCAGTCGCGATCGGATCGGCGCTGGTCACTCGTGGGAGGATCATCGTCGACGCGGTTCCGGAGACGCAGGATCGCGGCAAGGACGGACAGCCCGCAGAAGATTCCTGCGGCAACCACTGCCGCGACGAGACCGACCCTCGGCGACACTACGAAACTGAAGATGAGAAGCACAACCCCGACGAGGGCCGCCCCGAACGTCGCGATACCACACACCGTCAACTTGTGCGCCGCGGACACCAGCGCGGGAAGGGCATGCCGACGGAACAGCACCCGGTGGAATCCGGCCGGCGCGACCAGCAGCATCGTCGACAGGACCGACAGAGCGACCGTCATGAGGTAGACGATCACCTCGAAGTCCGTCAGATCGGTGAACCGCTGCTGGAACGGCAACGTCAGCAGGAAGCCGGTGAGCAGCTGCACCCCGGTCTGCACAACGCGGAGTTCCTGTAACAGCGCTGCCCAGTTGCGGTCGAGCCGCTGGGTTTCCGTCTCGTGCCGGGCGCGATAGTTCCACTCGTCGTCCTGATCCCGCTCAACACTGCCGTCCGACATGTCCAGCCCGCTGTTCTCAAAGGATCGGTCACCGCAACCGTGAGCCGAGCGCATGGCACTCACCTTCGGTCCGTCAGGTCAAACAATACCCACTTCTGGTCCGGAAAGTCGGTTTTCCTATCCCGGCCGCGGGGACATGTCCGGCCCGCCCACGCGTCCGAGTAGTCGTGGGCGCGGGTACTGAACAAGTGTCCGAACGGGTTTCGCCGGAGATGCGTTCGTCACAGAGAGCCCGCACGAAATTGACGCGGGTTGACACAGGCGAGCACCATTTGTTCATGAATTCCGCGGAAGAAGCCCGCCAGATCTTGCAGGTCACCACGCGACTGATCACAAAGTTCCCGGCGGTGCCGCGAGAGTCGGTCGAGGCCGCCGTTCAGGACGCGGTCGTCCAGTTCGAAGGCGGGCGGATTCGGGACTTCGTGCCGTTGCTCATCGAGCGCACGGCAACCGCGAACCTCGTCTCCTCGGTCAACGCCTGAACCTCTCCCCCGCAAACACATTCGGGTCGATCGCTGCCGGTCGGTACGTCAGCTCAAGCCGTCCGCGGCGGCCACCGAGGGCACCGGACCCCGTGTGTAGACGTCGAGGTGGAAGTCCGTGTCCCGGTACGACCCGGCAGGATCGAGGCCGTCGGTCGCCGCAATCGCGTCGTGCACCGCGCGGCCGGTCTGCGGATATTCGGGCACGTGGTGCTGCCAGTGCACCGCGATGAGGGTGCCGCCGTCCTCCAGGGAGTCGACGGCTCGATTCAGGGTTGTTCCCAGCTCGGCCGGCGTCAGGTAATACAGCACCTCGCTGAACACGACGAGGTCGAAGGTGCCGGGCGGCCACGGGCCGACGAGCGAGGCCAGGCACAGTTCCACCCGGCCGGCTACGCCTTCGCGGCGCAGACGGTCCCGCGCGCGCTCCACCGCACCGGAAACCACGTCTGTTGCGACGACCCGGTCGCAGCGTCTCGCCAACTGCGCCGTCAGTACCCCGATCGAGCATCCCGGTTCGAACGCCCGCCGATAGTGCGGGCGGGGCAGGGCTGCGAGGGTGAGCGCGTACTTGCGGCGTTCGTACCACCGTTCGTCGAATCCCCACGGATCCGCCGATTCCGCGTACATCGACTCGAAGTAGCCGGGATCCATGGCGCTCACCACAGCACCCGTTCCGTCGGGCGCATCAGTCGAGCCAGAACCCACGGTGGGAGGATCGCGGCGTCCCGCGGGTCGTCGGACAACGGCAGGATCTGGGTGCGGAATTCGTCGACGGCCCGACGTTTGCGCGCCAGGATGTCGGCCGTCGGTGCCAGCACACGGATCCGGTTCCAGGGGACCGACGCTTCGCCCGGACGCGCCCAGTGCCACATCCAGACCGGGTACTCCACCATTCGGTGTCCGGTAATCGAACAGGCTTCTGCCGCAGCCCTTCCGGTGGCTTCGTGATCGGGATGGCCGTCGCCCCGCCAGGTCGCGAGGACCCACACCCTCTCCCCCGCCCGGCAGGTCGCGGTGAGGACGTCGACGAGGCGGGTGGTGAGCTCGTGTTCGTGCGCGCTGACCCCGCCGTCCGGCAGTCCGAATCGGAGTGGTTCGCCGACGCCCAACAGCGCTGTCGCCCGGTTCGATTCGGCGATCCGCGCCGCCGCCAGCGCGGCGGGCGGCAGGGTCGGCGACTGCGGATGTGACGCGCCGCCGTCGGTGACGGCCACGACCTGGACGGGCACACCGGCGGTTGCCGTGGTCGCCATCAACGCTCCCACGCCGAGAACCTCGTCGTCGGGATGCGGGGCAACGACGACCATGCGGTCGCAGTCCTTGAGCGGTATCGGCGGACAGTGGACGGAGCCCAGCCACGACTGCCACACCTCCTCCGGGGTGCCCCGCGCGGCCACGGGTGTGTCCCGGAACCTGGTGCCGTTGCCCACGGTCAGTCCTCCCCTGCGACGAGTTCGCCGAGTGTCGCCAGATCGCGCTCGGCATGGGATTGCCGGATGTAGACGAGCAGGTCCGCGACGGTGCTGGCGTGGTCTGCGTCGCTCGCGAGCGGCGCGGCGCCCAGCGCGCGCCCGACGCGGTCGATCACCTCGCTCGCGGTGCGCTCGACGAGGCCCCGCACCCGGAACGCGCGCACCTGGGCGGACCGCCGGTCGAGGGGATCCGAGTCCACCTCCGCGGCTGCGGAGGCGAGTGCCCATCGAGCCGCGCTGACGGCGACGTCGATCGCGCCGAGGTGCGCGAGCTGGTGACTGTCCGCCCGGCCACCGCGGGCACGAACCCGCAGCGGTTCCGCGACGGCGAGCGCGCCACCGAACCAGCACGCCGCCACCCCGATGCCGCCGTGCCAGAACCCCGCTCGATCGAGGTACCGGTCCGCGGAGCCGACGGGTCGCGCGGGAACACTGTCGAATGTCACCGCCTCCGTGTCGGTCGCCGCCATCCCCGGATTGCGCCAGCCCCCGCGTCCCGGCGTGACCCCGGGTTCCCGCAGATCGACGGCGAACAGCCGGGGTCGGCCGTCGACGCGTGCCGTGATCAGGGCGTGCGTGCACATCGACGCCCCGGAGCACCACGCCTTCGTTCCCCTCAGGCGCCATCCGCTCGAGTCGTGGGCAGCGTCCAGGACGGGCTGTGGTGGCTCGCTGGCCCAGACTCCCCACCACTCGTTCCGGCCGGCGCGGGTGCCGTCGATCTCGGCGAGGATCGCGTCCGCGTCCGCGTGTGCCTCGAGCAGCCGGCCGATCGAGAGGTCGCGGCGGCACCATTCGGTCAGTCGCCCCCAGCGGACCGCGGTGGAACCGTCGCCGGGCAGCGGCAGTTCCGCCTCGCCCGAGCGGATGATCGCTCGCACGGCGGCGGATGTGGGGGTGCTGTCGTGGGTGACGTCGGTGCTCATCGGTCCTGCAGTCCCTCCAGGTAGGTGGCGAAGCCCAGTGGCGCGCGGGCGTCGGACCGCGCCGACGTCTCCACCGGCGCGTCGATACTCCACACCACGTCCGCTCCGTGTTCGACCATCCGCTGCACCAGGTCCACGTCCTCGTGCGCGGGCAGGGAGGCAAACCCGCCCACCGCCCGATACAGGTCCGCGGAGAAACCGAGGGACGCACCGTGCACGTGTCCGTGGGCGGCGCCTGCGCGGTAGGCGCTGCCGTACCGCGAGCGGACGTGGTCGGGCCACCCCGACCAATCGGTGACCGAGACCGTGCCCGCCACCAACTGCGCGCCGTGACCCGCGTGCTGCAGGTGGGACGACAGCCAGTGCGCGGGGACGACCGAATCCGCGTCCGTGGTGGCGAACCACTCGTGTGGTCGCGGAGCGACCGAGCCGAAACCCGCACGCCGTGCGGCGCCGACGTTCCGCGCACCGAGCACCACGACGTCCACGTCCGCCGCGCGGGCGACGGCCTCGCTGCCGTCGGTGCACCCGTCGAGCACCACCACCACCGTGACCGGTACCGACACCGCCCGCGCAGCGGTCCGCACGCCGTCCAGGCAGCGCGGCAGCAGCGCCTCCTCGTCGTGGGCGGGCACGACCACCGTGATGTGCTCGACGCGCATGACGTCCTTTCCGATCATCCACTGTTTCCGGGTTCAGCAAGTACCCAGTCCGTCGTATGCGGAACCACCGCCGGCTCCGATTCGGGATCGCGCACCGCGGGTAACCTCCCGCCATGAATGCCGCGGACAGCCCCCGCTACCGGAAGATCGTGCTCACCGTGGACGGCGAGGAACGGACCCTCGACGTGGACACCCGCACCACCCTGCTCGACGCGCTCCGCGACCACCTCGGGGTGACCGCGCCGAAGAAGGGCTGCGACCACGGCCAGTGCGGTTCGTGCACCGTTCTCCTCGACGGCAGGCGCGCCACGTCCTGCCTGACGTTCGCCGTCGCCCACGACGGTGCCCGCGTCGTCACCGCACACGGCCTGGCCGACGGCGACGTGCTGCATTCCGTCCAGCAGGCGTTCGTCGAGCAGGACGGGCTGCAGTGCGGCTACTGCACGCCCGGCCAGATCTGCTCGGCGATCGGGATGTTCGACGAGTTCCTCGCCCTGCAGCCGAGCGCCGTCACCGAGAATCTCACGGCTCCTCCCGAACTCACCGACGACGAGATCCGGGAACGGATGAGCGGAAACCTCTGCCGGTGCGGCGCCTACCCGAACATCCTCGCGGCGATCCGGCAGGCGGCGGAGGCATGATTCCCTTCGACTACGAGCGGGCCAGCGACGTGGACAGCGCCGTCGCCACCGTCACGGCCGATCCCGGGGCGTCGTACCTCGCCGGTGGCACCAACCTCGTCGACCACATGAAACTCGGGGTGGCGCGGCCGCATCTCCTCGTCGATGTGAGCCGTCTCCCCCTCGACGACGTCGAGGCACTTCCCGGCGGCGGACTCCGGATTGGGGCCGCCGTCCGTAACAGCGACCTCGCCGCGCACGAGGTGGTGAGAGCCCGGTACCCGATGCTGTCGCGCGCGCTGCTGTCCGGTGCGTCGGGACAGCTGCGCAATCTCGCGACGACCGCGGGAAACCTGCTTCAGCGGACCCGCTGTGTGTACTTCCAGGACGTCACGACGCCGTGCAACAAACGCGAGCCCGGCACCGGCTGTTCCGCGCTGGGTGGTTACGTCCGCTACCACGCCATTCTCGGCGCCTCGGAGCACTGCGTCGCCGTGCATCCGTCCGACATGGCGGTCGCGATGACGGCCCTCGACGCGGTTGTGGTGGTGCGCACGGCCGACGGGGAGCGGCGGATCCCGCTCCGCGAGTTCTACGTCCTTCCCGGAGACCGGCCCGACCGCGACACCGTCCTCGGGCACGGCGACCTCGTGACCGCCGTGGAATTGCCGGCGCCGCCCGCCGGAAACCGGTCGACGTACCGGAAGGTGCGGGACCGGGCGTCCTTCGCGTTCGCGGTGACGTCGGTGGCCGCCGAGCTGACCGTCGACGACAGGTCGATCACGTCGGCGCGGGTGGCGCTCGGTGGTGTCGCGCACCGGCCGTGGCGCGCCACGCGCGCCGAGGAGGTCCTGCTCGGGTCGCCGCCCACGGAGAATACGTTCACCGCGGCGGCTGAGGCGGAACTCGCTGCCGCGCAGCCGCTTCCGGGTACCGAGTTCAAGGTCGTGCTGACCCGGCGGGTCCTGGTGTCGGTACTCCGGTCACTCGCGGAGGAGGCACGCCGATGACGCTCGTCGAGCCGAAGGTGATCGGAACCCCCGCCGAGCGCCTCGATGCCCACGACAAGGTGACCGGGACGGCGTCATACGCGTTCGAGCACACGGTGGACGACCCGGCGCATCTGTACCCGATCCCCTCGACGATCGGACGCGGCCGGGTCACCGCCGTGCACACGACGGACGCGGAGGCCCTGGACGGGGTGCTCGCGGTCCTGACGGTCTTCGATGCGCCCCGTCTCGCGGACACCTCGGACGGGGAACTCGCGATCCTGCAGGACCCCGAGGTCCACTTCCGCGGTCAATTCGTGGGTGCGGTGGTCGCGGAATCACCGGAGGTCGCCCGGCACGCGGCGGGCCTCGTCCGGGTCGACTACGACGAGGCGTCCCACGACACCGACTTCCGTTCCGGCCGAGACGATCTGTACGCCCCGGACGAAGTCAACGCCGGCTTCCCGACCGACACCGACGACGGCGACGTGGACGCCGCACTGGCCGGTTCTACCGTCACGGTCGATCAGGTGTACTCGACCGCGATGGAACACAACAATCCGATGGAGCCGCACGCCACCATCGCCCAGTGGACACCGGGCGGCAGCGGACCGGTTCTGACGCTGCACGATTCGACGCAGGGCGTCCATTCCGTGCGGAAGACCCTGGCACCGCTGTTCGGACTCGAGGTGGAGCAGGTGCGGGTGATCGCCCCGTACGTCGGCGGCGGATTCGGGTCCAAGGGACTGCCGCACGCGCACAACGTGCTCGTGGTGCTGGCGGCGCAGCGGGTGGCCGGACGGCCGGTGAAATTCGCGCTGACCCGGCAGCAGATGTTCGCGCTGTCCGCCTACCGGGCGCCGACCGTGCAGCGCGTCCGGCTCGGCGCGGACGCCGACGGACGGTTGACCGCGCTCTCCCACGAGGTGATCACCCAGTCCGCGAAGATCAAGGAATTCGCCGAACAGGCGGCGGTTTCGTCGCGGATGATGTACTCCGCACCCACCCGGCGCACCACCCACCGGCTGGCGGCGCTCGACGTGCCCGCTCCGTCGTGGATGCGTGCGCCCGGTGAGACGCCGGGGATGTTCGCGGCGGAGGTGGCGTTGGACGAGCTGGCCGCGGCGTGCCGGCTCGACCCTATCGAGCTGCGGATCCGCAACGAACCCGAGGTCGACCCGAGTACGGGCCGCCCGTGGTCGGGGCGGCGCCTCACCGACTGCCTGCGGGAGGGCGCCCGGCGTTTCGGGTGGGCGGACCGCGATGCGACGGCGCGGTCGCGGTCGGACTCGGAGTGGCAGGTGGGGTTGGGCGTCGCCGCCGCGACGTACCCCGCGAACACCATGCCGGGATCGGTCGCCCGGATCGTGTACCAGTCCGACGGCACGTACACCGTGCAGATCGGCTCGGTGGACATCGGCACCGGTGCGTGGACGGCGCTCACCCAGATCGCCGCCGACGCGCTCGGGTGCCCGCTGGACTCGATCGTCCTGCAGATCGGAGACACGAACCTTCCGCCGGCGACGGTCGCCGGGGGCTCCACGGGAACCACGTCCTGGGGCAGCGCGATCGTCGCGGCGGCCCGCGCGTTCCGGGCCGAGCACGGCACGAACCCGTCCCCGGGGGCGGAGGCCGCTGCGGGGACCCTCGACAATCCCGACGCCGCCGAGTTCGCGCTCCATTCGTTCGGCGCCCACTTCGTGGAGGCGCACGTCCGCCGCGACTCCTGCGAGATCCGAGTCGAACGCATGCTCGGCGTGTTCGCGATCGGCCGGGTGGTCAACGCCCGGACGGTGCGGTCGCAGCTCATCGGCGGCATGACGATGGGGGTGTCGATGGCGTTGCACGAGAGCAGCGTGAACGACCCCCGGTTCGGCCACGTCGTGACGCAGGACCTGGCCTCGTATCACGTCAGCACGCACGCCGACATCGGGTATCTGGACGCGGTCTGCCTCGACGACGTCGACGAGCACGCCGGCCCGATGGGGTCGAAGGGTGCCGGCGAGATCGGCATCGTCGGCGCCGCGGCCGCGGTGGCGAACGCGGTGCATCACGCCACCGGGGTCCGGGTGCGGAAGGTCCCGATCCACCTGGACGATCTGCTGCCGGGGTGACCGGACGGGGCTACTGCACCCCCCACGCCTGCACGAGGGAGGTCCGCAGCTGAGCTTTCATCGCACGGATCTTCTGGATGTCGCCGGCCTTCGGCGCGAGTCCGTCGAGCACCAGTTCCATGAAGCGTCGGCGGTTGACGCCGAATCGCTCCAGCAGTTCCGCCGCGCTCGCGCCGCCGAACGGGGCCCACTGGATCGCGAAACTGATCATCCAGCGCGCATCCGAGCTCACGGAGTGCATCTGCGCGAGCAACTCGCACCGCCGCAGCGCCAGGCGCAGCCATTCGGTGCCGAACGCTTCTTCCGGTTCGCCCTCGGTCTCCGTCGCCACGGCGGTCATCGCTGATCCCCGGCGCGGACGGCGAACACCGGCAGCTGTTCCGCCGTCGACGCGGGACGGAACTCGACCCGAACCGGGCAGTCCGACGGTGCCGGGACGTCCCCGTCGATCCAGGTGTACACCCACGGACCCTCGTCGAGTTCGACGATCGCGATCGTGCAGGGGACGCGGCCGCGGTCGAGGCCGCTCAGCCCACGATCGACCACCTTCGAGGACACGATCGACCCGACCCCGCAGGACGGGACCCGCTCGAGGTTCGAACCCTGGCAGGCGGAGCAGGTGGCCATCAACGGCGCGAGCAGGGTCGTGCAGTTGAGGCAGCGCTGGATCATCAGTTCGCACTTCTGGGCGATTCCCTGCCAGCGGGTCATTCCGTCCGTGGTCACGCCGCCACCCCCGCGAGATCCTGCCCCACCGCGTCGTGTGCCACTTGCTTTCCCCCGGTCCACCCGAGACACCGGTCGACGGTGCGCACCCGACGGAGAAGCGGGGGCAGTGGAAGTTGGGGGTCGGGCTTTCGGTGCATTCGGGGATCAGTGGACATCGGGGGCCTCGGTCTGGAGCCGGAGTGGGGGGACGTGTACGAGCATCCCGTCCGCAGCGCGGAAGTACAGCGGCTGAACGACCCGGAGACATACCTATTTCGCCCCGCGCGGGTGCCCGGTCAGGGGTGCGGGTCCTGTGCGTGTTCGACGATCCACGCCGCGATCTGGGTGCGTGAGGTGAAACCCAGTTTCGCGAGAATGTGCTCGACGTGCCCCTGCGCGGTGCGCTGCGAGATGACCAACCGTGCCGCGATCGCCTTGTTGGTCAGCCCGTCGGCGACCAGTTCGGCCACCTGCGATTCGCGTTTGGTCAGGTGCGGCGTCCCGTTCGACGACGCCGCGGCGTCGGGTCGCCGCTCGTCCAGCGCGAGGGCCACCGCGTCGTCGAAGGACGTGTGCATGCCGTGGTCGAACGCCGCGTCGAACGCGCGGTCCCCAATCACGGCGCGTGCCTGCTGCTCGCATTCCGCGTGGTGGACGAGCAGGTTCGGATAGACGGTGCTCGGGTTGCCGACGGCCTGTGCGACGGCCTCCGCGGCCCCCATCAGTTCGGCGGCGTTCCGGGCCCGGCCGGAGCCGACGGCCACCCACGCGAGCACCTCGAGCGCCCCGCACGCGCTGATCCGGTCGTCCACCAGGTGCGACAGCCGCAGCCCCTGCTTGACGTAGTCGTCGGCGAGGGCGAGATGCCCGCGCTGCCAGGCCGCCATTCCGGCCGCCCACAGCGACCAGCCGCGATACACGGATTCGCCGTGGGCCTCGGTGAGCGCGAAGATCTCGGATCCGCACATCTTCGCCACCGCCCCGTCGCCCTGCATGCCGCTGACCAGTGCGACTCCGAGCAGTCCCCACGTCAGTTGCAGCAGGCTGCCCCGGTCGCGGAACACGGGCAGGGCCTCCTCGAAGCACGCCCGCGCACGCGGCAGGTCGCCGGCGAACATCGCGCAGCACCCGGCGGCATGGACCACCAGGGCGCCGAGCAGCGGGTCACCGTTCCGCTGGGCGAGGACGGCCCCCTCGTCGACCAGTGCCTTCGCGGCCTCCCGGTCGCCGTGCATGCCCGCGAGCACACTGTCGACGTACAGCGCCTCGATCCGTTCCCGGCTCGCGCCGCCCGGGTGCCGCCCCAGCAGCTGCCCGAGCCAGCGGCGCCCCTCGCGGAGCAGTCCGCGGGCCCGCCAGTACGGATACAGTGCGGCAGCGGTCCGCAGTCCCGGTTCGGCCTCCCCCGGCTCGGTCAGGCAGAAATGCAGCGCGGCCCGCACGTTCAGCTTCTCCGCGTCGAGCCGTCCGATCCACATCGCCTGCCGGGGTCCGATCCACTCGGCCTCGCACCGCACCACCAGCTGCTCGTACCAGTCGCGGTGCCGCCGGCGCAGCGCCACGAGCTCGCCGGTCTCCTGCAGTTTCTCCCGGCCGTAGTCGCGCACCGTCTCGAGCAGGTGATACCGCACCGCAGGCCCGACCTCTTCCCGGATCAGGATCGACTTGTCGATCAACGACGCCACCACGTCGAGGACGTTCTCGACGGGCAGGTCGCCGGCGCAGATGCCCTCCACCGCGTCCAGTTCGAATCCACCCGCGAACACCGACAGTCGCGCCCACAGTTCGCGTTCCTCGTCGGTGCACAGTTCGTGACTCCAGTCGACGCACAGGCGCAGGGTCTGCTGGCGGCTCGGCGCGCCCCGCGACCCCACCGTCAGCAACCGGTAGCGGTCGGTCAGGCGCTGCAGAATCTGCTCCGCCGACATCACCCGCAGCCGCACCGCCGCCAGCTCGATCGCCAGCGGCAACCCGTCCAGCTGGCGGCAGATCCGGGCCACCGCCACGTGGTTCTCGTCGGTGAGTTCGAACTCCGGCACCGCGGTGGCCGCCCGTTCGACGAACAACGTCACCGCCTCGTACTGAGGCAGGCCCTGCAGGGAGGTTCGTTCAGGTTCCGGCACCGTCAGCGGCGGCACCCGGAGCACGGCCTCCCCGCCGATGGCGAGAGGTTCACGGGTCGTCGCGAGGATCCGCAACTCCGGACAGCTCCGCAGCAGCGTCTCCGACAAAGCTGCGGCCGCGGCGACCACGTGCTCGCAGTTGTCGAGCACCAGCAGCAGTTGCCGGTCGGCGAGGTACTCGGTCAGCAGTACTTCCGGGTTCCCGGTGCGCTGTTCCCGCAGTCGCAGCGCCGAGGACACGGCGTCGACGAGCGTGGTGTCGTCGTCCAGTTCCCCCAACTCGACCAGCCATACACCGTCTTCGAAGGCGCGACTCGCGTCGGCGGCCACCCGCAGCGCCAGCCGGGTCTTCCCGACACCCCCGATCCCGGCGAGAGTCACCAGACGGGACATGGACAGCAGGCGCCGCGCCTCGGTCACCTCACGGCGACGGCCGACGAAACTCGTCAGTTCGTGGGGCAGATTTCCCACTGTGCCCTTCACTGCCGCCGGCATCACACCGTCACTCTCGACTCGCAGCCCCCTGCGCACACGGTACTCCCGGTGCGCGGGAGCAACGACGCTTTCGGTTGCGCGTCCTGTTTTCGGCTGCGCGTCCGTGGGTTTCGGAGGACCCGCGGACCGATCACCGCGTCCAGCGGGTGGGCGCCCAGCGACCGGTGTAGGACCGGATGCGGCCTGCCCGGCGGGGCGGGCGCAGCGCACCGGCCTCGGTCAGGCTGTGCGGGATCATCGCGATCCGCGCGCCGTCGACGACGTACGCGGCACCGGTGACGAACATCCCGGCTGGCGCGCACAGATACGACGCCACCGCCGCGACTTCCCGGTCGCCGGGGCCGGGCGCCGCGAAGTCCGGTTCGACCGCGGGCACCACCACCGAATTGACGGTGATCGAATATCGCGCCAGCTCGGCGGCCAGCAGACCGGTCAGCCCGCCGAGACCGGACGAGGAGGTGGTGACGTTGACGACCCGCCCGCCCCCGCCGCCGGCGATCATGTACCGCACGGCGCGCTGGATGCACTCGACGGCGGTGCTGCCGGGGCAGCTGACGAGAACGCCGATTCCACCCAGGTCCCGGGCGAACTCGTCGACGGCGTCGGCGGAGCCCGGCAGGTCGGCCAGGTCCATGTGCTGGACGGCCGCGCGCACCGATCTGGATTCGACGTCCGCGGCCGTGGCCTCGGCGCTGTCCCGGTCCGCGACGTAGGCGAGGCCCACGTCGAAACCGTCGTCCGCGAGCGCCAGGGCGACGGCTCGGCCCATCGGCGAATCAGATCCCGTCACGACTGCGGTGCGTGTGCTGGGGTGCATGGGTTCGGGATACCCCCGGGTAGATCTGCTCAAACGCTCAACATTTTTCGGACTGCGCACGGCCAGAACACAATCCGGCGACGAGCCTGGGGTGGCCCGCCGCCGATCGGCTCCTGCCGGGTCAGCAGTTGGACGGTGCCGGGTCGCCGCGGAAGCGGGCGTCCAGGTAGTCCAGGGCGGTCGGCAGGCCCAGAACGGCCGTGGTCAGGTGGTCGGGACTCGGGAAGAGGTCCGACTGCACCTTGGCGCCCGCGGCGCAGTACCGGGCGACCGTGGCCTCGATCGAATCGACCGGGATGAGCACATCGGTGGGGCTGTGCCATTCGAAGATCGGGGCGGTCGGCACACCCGGGTACAACTCGACGCTGTTCTCGTTCAGCACCTCCCAGGCCTGCGGACTGCTCATCAGGTCCGTGGTCTTGGCGACCTCCGTGGCGCTGCGGCCGGCACCGGCCGCGAGAATGCCGTTGGTGCACGCGTTGACCATCTCGTCGCGCATCGCCAGTCCGCGGTCGTTGAGTTGCTCGCTGATCGGAAGCTTGTCCGGGTACTCCCGCTCGAGTCCGAGCGCCGCCGCCATCGCGAGACCGAACGCCGGATGCGGTTGCATGCCGAGACCGTTGGCCATCTTGCCGATGTTCATGGGCACACCGCCCTCGGCGACGCCGACGATGTTCAGTTCCGGAGCGTAGGTCGGTGCGAGTGCCGCGGCCCACGCCGAGGCCATGCCGCCGCCCGAGTACCCCGCCAGCGCGACCGGGCTCTCCGCCACCGCCAGTTCCGGCACCCGCTGCACCGCGCGGATGCCGTCGAGGGTGATGGTTCCGCCGAGCCGGGCTGCGCCGTAGGCGCTGTTCGGGCCGAGGTGGTCCGGCAGCGCGACGGTCCAGCCGCGCTGCAGTGCCAGGTTCAGCGCCGGTGCCTCCTTGATCTGGAGGTCCGGGTCGTTCGAGTACAGCGTCCGAGACGGCGCGCACCGCGGCCCGAGCGCGTTGATGATGTGCTGATACGACAGCAGCGGCCCGTTCACCGGCCGGTCACGGGGTACCAGCACAGTGGTCACCGACGAGATCGGGTGATCCTCGGAGTTGGTGGTGCGGTACTTCACCTGCCAGACATCGGTGTCGGGGAAGGCCAGCAGCGGCGGCATCGGGCGGACCGCGAGCGGCTCACCCACCGCGGCCTCCGCCAGACCCTGCGGCTGCCCATAGAAGGGATCGGGGTCCGAGGCGGGATAGATCGGCAGGGCGGTGGCGACTCCGGCGTTCGCGACGGCGCTGCAGGCGACGAAAGCGGCACACAGAGCGCTCGCCGTGAGGCTCGTGATACGTGAGCGCTTCATGTCGCCTCCTGTTGTGGGTAGAGATCGATTGTTACCGAGTTCGCAGGAGATATCGGTAATCGGGCCCGCCCGTTACTGCACTGCAATCGAGGGCGGGCCCGCCCACTCGGAAAATGGGTCAGTGCGTGCCCAGATAGTCCTCGAGGACGGGCCCCACCACGGCCAGGACCTCGGGTTCGATCATCTGGTTGTGCTCGCACTCGATCTTGACTTCCCGGATGCCACCGGTGACCGAATCACGCCATTCCTCCGGTGAATGCTCGCCCGTAGACGCCGACCCGGCGGCGGTGAAGAACAGCAGGTCCCCGTCGAACACCTGGGGCCGGAAGTTGTTCATGATCCGCGAGGAGTTCGTGAACCCGGCGCTGATCCGCTCGAGGTGCCGGGGAGTCAGTCCGGTCTTCTGCCCGAACGCGTCGTCCAGCAACTCGACGGCCCGCTCGTACGTGAGTTCCTCCCCGGAGACGGACTCGAGATCCAGCCCCAGACCGTGCAGCAACTCGGCCACGGTGAGCGTCTCCGGGCCCTGCTCGGTCCCGTTCGCCACGTAGCTGTCCATGAGGGCGAGGGTGTCGACGGCCTCCCCCTCCCGCCGCAGCTCGACGGCCATGGCGTGGGCGATGACGCCGCCGAGCGACCAGCCCAGCAGGTGGTACGGCCCGTGCGCCTGGACCTTGCGCATCTCCAGCACGTACCGGTGTGCCAGTTGCTCGATCGAGTCGACGGCCGTGCCGCCGCTGATGATCGGCAACTGCAGGCCGAACGCCGGACGGTCCGGCGAGAGGTGCTGCAGAAGTCCCGCGTACCCCCACGACAGTCCGATCCCGGGATGGATGCAGAACAGCGGCGCCTTGTCGCCCGTCGGGCGCAGCGGGATGACGACGCCGAGCGCCTCGTCCACCGGCGACCCGGCGGCGTTCTCGGTGTCGACCCGGAGTGCCAGCCCCGCGGGCGTGGGATCCAGGAACATGGACTGCAACGGGATCTGCCGTCCGAGGCGGTCCTGCAGCACCGTGATCACCCGGGTGGCGACGATCGAGTTGCCACCGAGGTCGAAGAAGCTGTCGGCGGTGCCGACCCGGTCCACGCCCAGCACCTCGGCGAAGGCCTCGACGATGATCCGCTCGGTCGCCGTCGTCGGGGCCCGGAAGGCCGCGCCGGTGGTGCCGAACTCGGGCGCGGGCAGCGCCTTGCGGTCGAGCTTGCCGACCGGGGTCATCGGGATCTGGTCCAGGACCACCACGGCCGAGGGGACCATGTGCGCGGGCAGCCGGTCGGACGCGTGGGTGCGCAGTTCCGCCGGCTCGAGGTCGTGGCCCTCGGCGGCCCGCACGTACGACGCGAGGAGCGTGTCGCCGGACGGACCGGTGTGACCGATGGTGGCCGCGAACGCGACCGCGGGGTGGCGGGCGAGCACGGCGTCGATCTCACCGAGTTCGATACGGAAGCCGCGGACCTTCACCTGGAAGTCGGTGCGGCCGATGTACTCGATGGTGTGGTCGCCGCGCCAGCGCACGACGTCGCCGGTGCGGTACATCCGGCGGCCGGGCTCCCCGTACGGGCAGGCGACGAACCGTTCGGAGGTGAGCGCCGACCGGTTGTGGTACCCGCGTGCCAGTCCGGGACCGGTGATGTACAGCTCGCCGGGCACGCCTGCCGGGACGGGCTGCAGGCGCTCGTCGAGGACCAGCGAACCGAAGCCCAGCGCGGGGGCGCCGATGTTCACGACGCCGCCCGGCCGCATCGGGGCGCTGACGCTCGCCTGAATGGTCGTCTCGGTGGGCCCGTACCCGTTGTGCATGTTGCGGTGCTTGCCCCAGATCTCCACCAGCTCCGGCGGGCACGCCTCACCGGCCACCGCGAGAACCCGCAGCGACTCGAGCCCCACGTCCTCGATGGACGACAGTGCGGTGGGTGTGATGAACGCGTGCGTGACCTCGTTGCGCCGGAACAGGTCCGCCAACTCGGCGCCGCCGAACACGGTGGGCGGCACGATCACGACCCGGGCCGAGGCACCGAACGCCATCATCAGCTCGAAGATCGACGCGTCGAAGCTCGGCGACGCCAGATGCGAGACCCGGGAGTCGTGCGTGACCTGGAACCGTTCGTGCTCCTCCGCGGTGAGGTTGGCCATGCCGCGGTGAGTGACGATGACGCCCTTGGGCTTTCCGGTCGATCCCGACGTGTAGATCAGGTACGCCGGGTGCGCCAGATGGAGCGGGGCCGTGCGGTCTGCGTCGGTGACCGGCGCCGAGGACACGTCCGCGACCTGCTTGGCGAACGCGTGGTCGTCGAGCACCAGCCACGGCACCGTGTCCGGCAGGTTGTCGCGCCGACCGGCGACGGTCAGGCCGATCGACGCCCGGCAGTCGGTGAGCATGTAGTCGATGCGGTCCCGCGGGTAGGTGGGATCGACGGGCACGAACGCGGCACCCGACTTGGCCACCGACCAGATCGACACCACTTCCTCGATGGACCGCGGCATGCCGATCGCCACGAACGTCTCCGGCCCGGCACCCTGAGCGCACAGCACCCGCGCCAGCCGGTTGGACCATTCGTCGAGTTCTCGGTACGTGACCTGCCGGTCCTCGAAGGACAGCGCCACCGAGTCGGGGTCGAGGGCCGCGGCGGCCGTCAGCAGGTCCGGCCACACCTCGGGGCGCACGTCGGGCTTGCCGCGGGCCGGGACCATCTCGTCGATCTCCGCGTCGTCGAGCATCGGGACGGTGCCGATCGGCCGGTCCGGATCTGCGACGACGGCGGCGAGGATCCGCACGAACCGGTCCGCGATCGAGCGCGCCGTGTCGGGGTCGAACAGGGAGACGGCGAAGTCGAGGCCGCCCGCGACACCCGCGGGCGCCCCGTCCTGATCGAACCGCTCGGCCAGGATCACCTCGAGATCTTCCTTCACCACCCGGGTCTCGAGGTCCACGTTCTCGACCCGCAGGTCCGGAAGTTCCAGCGTCGGGTTCTCGTTGTTCTGGAACTCGAGGGCCACCTGGAACAACGGTGAGTACGACGTGGACCGGGTCGGGTTGAGTTCCTCGACGAGCCGCTCGAACGGCAGATCGGCGTGCGCGAACGCCGCCAGGTCGGATTCCCGGATCTGCTGCACCAGTTCGGTGAACGTGGCGGACGGATCGATCCGGTTCCGCAGGACCAGCGTGTTGACGAACATGCCGACCATCTCGTCGAGCGCCTCCTCGCCACGCCCGGCGACCGGGGTGCCGATGACCACGTCGTCCGTGCTGCCCAGCCGCGACAGCAGGACGGCCAGCGCGGCGTGGACGGCCATGAACATCGTCGCGTTGTTCGCCCGCGCCAGCGCCGTCAGCCGCTGGTGGAGATCGGCGTCGATCGCGAACTCGACCCGATCCCCCTCGAACGTCTGCTGGATCGGCCGTGGCCGGTCGGTCGGCAACTGGATGACGTCCGGCAGCCCGGCGAGGGCCTCCGACCAGAACCGCAGCTGCCGGTTGATCATCGACTCGGGATCGTTCTCCGAGCCGAGGCCGGCATGCTGCCACAGGGTGTAGTCGGCGTACTGCACGTGCAGCGGAGCCCACTGCGGGCCCGCGCCCGCGAGCCGCGACGTGTACGCCACCATGACGTCGCGGGCGAGCGGCGCCAGGGAGAATCCGTCGGCGCAGATGTGGTGCACCACGATCGTCAGCACGTGATGGTCGGGCGCCGTCCGGAACAGGGCCGCCCGCACCGGGACGTCGGTGCTGACGTCGAACCCGCGGGACACCAGGTCCATGATGTGCCGCGGCAGGTCCGCCGCGTCCACCGGCACCGTGTCGACGCCCGGTTGGGCGTCGGCGGCGGCCAGGATCCGCTGGGTCGGTTCGTTGTCGACCGTCGGGAAGACGGTGCGCAGCGTCTCGTGCCGGTCCAGGACGTCGGCCATCGCCAGGCGCAGGGCGTCCTCGTCCAGGGTTCCGGTCAGCCGCACCGCCAGCGGAATGTTGTAGGCGGGTGAGGACGTGTCGAACTGGTTGAGGAACCACATCCGCTTCTGCGCCAGCGACAGCGGAATCCGGTCGGGCCGTTCGACGGGGGCGAGCGCGGGGCGGGCGCCGCCGCTCACACTGTCGGCGACGCGTTCGGCCAGCGACCGGGCGTCGGGGGCCTCGAACAGCGCACGCACCCCGATGTCGGTGTCCAGGGCGTCCCGCAGCCGCGCGGTGACGCGCGTCGCGACCAGCGAGTTGCCACCGAGGTCGAAGAAGTTGTCGTCGATGCCGATCCGTTCGAGACCGAGGACGTCGGTGAAGATGTCCACGATCTTGCGTTCGAGGTCGTTGGTCGGCGGCTGGAACTCCGTGGTGGTGACATGGAACTCGGGCGCGGGCAGCGCCGACCGGTCCAGTTTGCCCACCGGGGTCAACGGGATCTCGTCGAGGAACATGATGCTCGTCGGCACCATGTGCGCGGGCAGCCGCGTCGACAGGTGCGCGGTCAGCTCGGCGGGGTCGACACCCCCCTCCGTGACGGGCAGCAGGTACGTCACCAGCACGGTGTCACCGGACGGGCCGGGGGCACCGAGCGTCGCGGCGAAGCCGACCCCGGGGAACGTGGCGATCTCGTTGTCGATCTCACCGAGCTCGATGCGGAACCCGCGGATCTTCACCTGGAAGTCGCTGCGGCCCACGTACTCGACGGTGTGATCGGCGCGCCACCGGACGATGTCGCCGGTGCGGTACATCCGCTCCCCCGCCTCCCCGAACGGGTTGGCGACGAACCGCTGGCTGCTCAGTTCCGGGCGCCGGTGGTAGCCGCGGGCGAGACCCGCACCGGTGATGTACAGCTCGCCGGGAACACCGACGGGCACCGGCTGGAGCCGGGAATCGAGGACGAGTTCGCCGACGCCGCGGATCGGGCCGCCGAGAGTGATCGGCTCGCCGACCGTCATCGGGTCGCTGATGTTGGCCATCACCGTGGTCTCGGTGGGCCCGTACGCGTTGGACAACTGCCTGCCCGGCGCCCAGCGGGTCACCAGTTCGGGCGGGCACGCCTCGCCGCCGAACACCACGTGCTGGAACTCGTCGAGCCCCTCCGGGTCCACCGTGGACAGCGCCGCGGTGGTGACGAAGGCGTGGGTGACGTGTTCGGACCTGATCAGTTCGGCCAGTTCCGCTCCGCCGTACACCGTCGGCGGCGCGATGACCATCGTGGCGCCGACCCCGAACGCCTGCAGGTACTCGAACACCGACCCGTCGAAGCTCGGTGTCGAGAAGTGCAGTGTGCGGGACGTCTGGGCGGCCGCGAAGCGCTGCCGCTGGTCCTCGGCGAAGTTGTCGAGGCCCTCGTGGGTGACGACGACGCCCTTCGGCTTACCCGTGGAACCGGAGGTGTAGACGATGTACGCCGCGTTGTCGAGGCTTATCGGCGACCGACGGTCCGAATCGGCCACCGGCAGAGCAGGTTTCGCCTGGCACGCCTTCTCGAACTTGGGTGAGTCGAGCTGCAGCCACGGCACCGAGTCGGGCAGCGACTTCTCGTACGCGGCCATGGTCAGCCCGATGGTGGCACCCGAATCGGTGAGCATGTGCTCGATGCGGTCCATCGGGTAGTTCGGGTCGACCGGGACGAACGCGGCACCCGTCTTGGCCACCGCCCACACGGCGAGCACCGACTCGATCGACCGGGGAATGCCGAGCGCCACGAACGTCTCCGGGCCCGCGCCGCGGGAGATGAGGACCCGGGCGAGCTGGTTGGAGCGCTCGTTGAGTTCGCGGTAGGACACGTTGCGGCCCTCGAACGTCAGCGCCGTGCGGTTCGGATCCAGCGCCGCCGCGTCCTCGAAGATCTGCGGCAGCGTCCGGACGGAGAACCCGGGGCGGCCGCGCACCGGCGCGAACTCGGCGAGTTCGGCCTCGGTGAGCAGTTGCATGTGGGCCAGGGGGATCTCGGGCCGGTCGGCGAGAGCGTCGAGCACCCGCCGCAGCCGGTCCGCGATCTCGTCGACCGCGCTTTCCTCGAGCACGTCGGGGAGGTACTCGAACTTGAAGTTCAACCGGGCGTCACCGGAGGCGACGACGGCGAGCGGGTAGTGCGCGGAGTCCTTGCCGTCGATGCCGAGGACGAACATCCCGGCGATGTCGGTCTGTTCGGTCAGTCCCGCCTCGTCCACCGGGTACGACTCGAACACGGTCAGCGTGTCGAACGTGCCGCCGCCGCCGACCGCCGACTGGATGTCGGTCAGCCCCACGTAGTGGTGGTCGAGCAGCGTGGCCTGCTCGCGCTGCACGCGTTCGAGCAACTCGCCCAGCGACTCCCACGGGTCGAGGGTGACCCGCACCGGGAGGGTGTTGATGAACAGACCCACCATCGACTCGATGCCGGAGATCTGCGGCGGCCTGCCGGACACCGTCCCGCCGAACACCACGTCGGAGCGGCCGACCAGCCCGCCCAGCACGATTCCCCACGCCGTCTGGACGACGGTGTTGAGGGTGAGCCCACGTTCGCGGCTCAGGTCCCGCAACCGGGTGGTGTGCTCCTCGGACAGCGTGAACGCGGTTTCCTCCGCGACGGCGGAGTGCGCCTCACCGCGCTCCAGCGGGGCCAGCAGCGTCGGCTCCTCGACACCGTCGAGCGCGGCGCGCCAGGCGTCGAGGGAGTCCGTGGTGTCGTGGCGTTTCATCCACGTCAGGTAGTCGCGGTACGAGTGGACCCGCGGCAGCAGGCTGCCGTCGGCGTCCAGGGCGTACAGCGTCAGCAGATCCCGGAGGACCAGCGGCGTCGACCAGCCGTCGAGCAGGATGTGGTGGTTGGTCAGGATCAGCCGGTACTCGTCGTCGGTGAGCCGGACCAGGGCGAGGCGCAGCAACGGCGCGTCCGCCATGTCGAACTTCACCGACCGGTCCCGGGCCACGATCCGCTCGTATTCGCGGGTGGTCTCCTCGGGGCCGAGCGCCGAGAGGTCGAACTCCGACCACGGCAGTTCCACGTGCTGCTGGATGATCTGCGCGGAGGCGCCGGCACTGTCGTGGACGAACGCCGCCCGGAGGTTGGGGTGCCGGTCCAGCAGGGCCTGCCCGGCCCGGCGGAACCGGTCCGGGTTCACGTCGCCGCGCAGCTTCAGCGCCAACTGCACGAGGTACGGGTCGACCGTGGCGTCCGAGAACTGGGCGTGGAACAGCAGCCCCGACTGCAGCGGGGACAGCGACCAGATGTCCGACAGCGCCGGGAACCGGGCCTCGAGCCGGTCGATGGCGTCCTGGTCGAGCGTGACCAGGTCCAGGTCGGACGGTGTCACGCCGCCGGCGTCGGGCCGCGCGACGTGGGTGGTCAGGGCGGTCAGCGCCTGCACCCACAGGTCGGCGAGCGCGCGGACCTCGGACGGGGTGAGGACCCCGGTCGGGAATGCCCACGTGGCCCGCAGCCGGTTGCCGTCGGGTCCGGTGCCGGTGACGGCGTTGATGTCGAGCGCCGACGCCACCGGGATGTCCGAGGCGGGGATGTCGTCGAGTTTGGTGTCCGTCACCGGGACCCAGGCGTGCCCGTGGACGTCGGTGGACGTCGCCCCGCCCAGCCGGCCCAGGTAGTTGAACGTGACCTGCGGCTTCGCGAGCGCCCGCAACTGGTCGGCGCTGTCCTGGCCGAGGTAGCGGAGCATGCCGTACCCGATGCCGTGGTCCGGGATGGCCAGCAGCTGTTCCTTGATCGCCTTGATCGCCGACCCCGCGCCCCGGCCGCCGGCGAACGCGTCGTCGAGGTCGATGCCCGACAGGTCCAGGCGCACCGGGAACATGGCCGTGAACCAGCCGACGGTGCGGCCCAGATCGGCACCCGGCAGCACCTGGTCCTCGCGGCCGTGGCCCTCCAGGCTCACCAGCGATTCGCGCGTGAGATCGCCGCGCCCGCGCCGCCACTGCGCCAGCGCCAGCGCCAGCGCGGTGAGCAGGCCGTCGTTGACGCCGCCGTGGAACGCCTCCGGAACCCGGGTCAGCAGCGCGTCCGTGACGTCGGCGGGCACCTCCACGGTGACCTTCTCGACGGTCCCGGCGACGTCGATCGCGGGATCGAGCGGACGCGATCCGATCAGCGGGTCGTCGGCCTCGAGCACCCGGCGCCACAGTTCGATCTCGGCGCCGCGCTCGCGGGTCGCGTCGACGAGTCCGTGCGACCAGCGCCGCATCGACGTGCCGACCGGCTCGAGTGCCGGTTCCTGACCCGCGGAGACCTGCGCCCACGCCGTCGCCAGGTCGGGGACCAGGATCCGCCACGACACCCCGTCGACCACCAGGTGGTGGGCGACGACCAGCAGCCGCCCGCCCTCGGTGCCGGCGTCGAACCACACCATCTGCAGCATGACCCCGGCCTCGGGGTCCAGTCGCTCTGCGGCGGAGTCGAGTTCGCGGGTGGCGACGTCCGCGAACGCGGAGCCGACCACCGACGGGACCTCGACCCGGTGCAGCACGTCGTCCACGTCGACGGCGCCCGTGGCCTGCACCTCGATCCGCCACTGCGGTGCTGCGCCGACCAGCCGCGCCCGCAGCATGTCGTGGTGATCGACAACGGCCGCGATCGTGCGCTTCAGCAACGTCTCGTCGGCCGCGGCGGGCAGCGACAGCAGCGCGGTCTGGGTGTAGCGGCGGAAGTCGCCGCCGCGTTCGAGCAGCCACGTCGTGATCGGGGTGACCGGCATCTCGCCGATACCGCCGCCGGGCAGTTCGTCGAGGACCACCACGTCGGCGGCGCCCGCCCAGGACGCGGCCTCGGCGAGCGAGGCGACGGTCTTGGCCTCGAACACGTCCCGGGGGGTGAGCACCACACCGGCGGCCTTCGCGCGGGCCACCAGCTGGATCGACATGATGCTGTCGCCGCCGAGGGCGAAGAACGAGTCGTCCACCCCCACCGATTCCAGTCCGAGCACCTCGGCGAACAGGCCGGCCAGGACGGTTTCCATCTCCGTCGCCGGGGCGCGGCCCGCCGACACCCGGGCCCCGAAATCGGGTTCCGGCAGCGCGCGGCGGTCGAGTTTGCCGTTGCTCGTCAACGGCAGCGCGTCGAGCACGACGAGGGTGGCGGGCACCATGTACGAGGTGAGCTGGGTGCCGACGAACTCGAGGGCGGAAGACACCTCGACGGTGGCGCCGGATTCCGGAACCACGTAGCCGATCAGCCGGTGGCCGCCGTGCCCGTCGTCTCGGGTGAGGACGACGGCCTGCGCGATGCCGCGGTACCGGAGCAGGGCGGATTCGATCTCGCCGAGTTCGATGCGGAACCCGCGGATCTTCACCTGGAAGTCGCTGCGGCCCAGGTACTCCAGCTGGCCGTCGGTGTTCCAGCGCGCCAGGTCACCGGTGCGGTACATGCGGGCGCCGGGACGGAGCGGGTCGGCCACGAACCGGGTGGAACTGAGCCCGGCCCGGCCCAGGTAGCCGCGGGTGACCTGATCGCCCGAGACGTACATCTCGCCGATGGTGCCCGGGGGCACCGGGTGGAGGCGCCGGTCCAAGACGTGCACGTGGAGCCCGGCGATGCCGCGGCCGATCACGCTGGCCGACGCCGACTCCGCGAACGCACGGTCCAGCGCGAGGTAGCTGACGTGGACCGTCGTCTCGGTGATGCCGTACATGTTCGCCAGGGTCGGGGCAGCGTCGTCGTGCCGCGAGTACCAGCGGCCGAGCTGACCGAGGTCGAGAGCCTCACCGCCGAAGATCACGTACCGCAGCGCCAGTGCCGCCGCGTTCACGTCGATCTCCGAGACGATGCGGTCGGTCTCGGCGAGCTGATAGAACGCGGTCGGGGTCTGGTTGAGGACGGTGACCTGTTCGTTGCGCAGCAACTCGTGGAACATCTCCGGCGACCGTGCCGTGTAGTAGTCGACGACGACCAGCCGGCCGCCGTACAGCAGCGGCCCCCACAGCTCCCACACCGAGAAGTCGAACGCGTACGAGTGGAACATCGTCCACACGTCGTTCTCGTCGAATCCGTACAGCGGCTGGGTGTTCGCGAACAGGGTCAGCACGTTGCGGTGCGAGACGACGACGCCCTTGGGACGGCCCGTGGACCCGGACGTGTAGATGACGTACGCCACCGACGCGGCGTCGAGCGGCGTCACCCGGTCGGCGTCGGTGATCGTCGCCGGCGACTGCTGCGCGAGGTCCGCCGTGGTCTCCGGGTCGTCGAGCAGGATCGCCGGGGTCTCCGAATCGGGCAGGGCGGAGACGTCGCCGGTGGTGGTGATCACGCAGTTCGGTGCGGCGTCCTCGAACACGAACGCCAGCCGGTCCGCCGGGTAGGTGATGTCGACGGGCAGGTAGCCGCCGCCCGATTTGATCACGGCCAGCAGGGCGATGATCAGATCGCAGGTGCGCGGCAGGGCCACGGCCACCAGCGTTTCCGGACCCACGCCCTGGGCGATGAGCAAGCGGGCCAGCCGGTTCGCCCGGGCGTCGAGTTCCGCGTACGTCAGCGCCACGTCCTCCGACGTCACGGCCGTGGCGCCGGGGAACCGGGCCACACTCTGCGCGAACCGGTCCGCGAGGGTGTCGGTGCCCGCCTCGACTCCGGCGGTGTTCCACACGGTCGCCATCGCCGACCGCTCGGCGGCGTCGGTGATCACGATGTCACCGACCGGGGCCTGCGGGTCGGCGGTGACGGCGGTAAGGATGCGCAGGAACCGGTCGGCGAACGTGCGGACGGTTCCGGCGTCGAACAGGTCGGTGGCGTAGATGAACGCCGCGGTGATCCCCGACGCCACTCCGTCCGCGTCGAATCCTTCCTCGACGCTGAGCTGCAGGTCGAACTTGGCGACCTCGAGGTCGAAATCGACGGCGGCCGCGGTGAGTTCGGGTAGCTCGAGGCGCGGCGTCTCGTTGTTGCGGAACTCGAGCAGCGCCTGGAACAGCGGCGAGTGCGCGGTGGACCGCTCCGGCGCGAGCACGTCGACGAGCCGCTCGAACGGCAGGTCCGAGTGGTGGAACGCGGCGAGGTCGGTGCCCCGCACCTGATCGATCAGGGCGCCGAAACCCGCCGCCGGGTCGACGGCGCTCCGCAGCACCAGGGTGTTGACGAACATGCCGACCATGTCGTCGAGCGCGGCGTCACCGCGACCCGCGATGGGTGTGCCGACCGCGATGTCCTCGGTGGACGACAACGCGGACAGCAGCACCGACAGGGCCGCGTGCACGGCCATGAACATGGTGGAGTTGTGTTTGCGCGCCAGCGCGGACAGCGCCCGGTGCACGTCCGCCGGAATCGTGAAGTCGACCTGCGCACCCCGGAACGACTGCTGGACCGGGCGCGCCCGGTCGGTCGGCAGCTGGAGGAGTTCGGGCAGGTCGGCCAGCTGATCCGTCCAGTACCGGAGCTGCTGGGAGATCAGCGACTCGGAGTCGCTCTCGTCGCCCAGCAGTTGCAGCTGCCACAGCGTGTAGTCGGCGTACTGCACCGACAGCGGGTTCCACTGCGGCGCGCTTCCCGCGATGCGGGCGGCGTACGCGGTCATGACGTCGCGGGCGAGCGGGGTCAGCGAGAACCCGTCGGCGCAGATGTGGTGCACGACGATGACGAGCACGTGATCGTCGGGGGCGAGTGCGAACAGCGCCGACCGCATCGGCACGTCGGCCGTCACGTCGAAGCCGGCGGTCGCGAGGCCGGCGATGTGCTCGCGGAGTTCGGCCTCGGACACCTCGGTGATCTCGAGGTTCGGTGTCCACTGACCGGGCGAGAGCACCACTTGGGTCGGTTCACCGTCGTGGGACGGGAAGACGGTCCGCAAGGATTCGTGCCGGACGAACACGTCCGTCACCGCCGCGCGCAGCGACTCGACGTCCAGGTGACCTGTCAGCCGCACGGCCAGGGGGATGTTGTAGGCCGCCGAGGACGTGTCGAACTGGTTGAGGAACCACATCCGCTTCTGCGCCAGCGACACCGGCACGTGCGCGGGCTGCGCCATCGGGCCGAGCGGGAGCCGCACGTGGTCGCCGTCCTGGGCGGGGGCGAATGCCGTCGACTCGATGAGGCGGGCCAGCTGGTGGATCGTCGGCGCCTCGAACAGGGTGCGGACCCCGATGTCGGTGTCGAGTTCCGCTGTCAGGCGGGCGGCGACCCGGGTCGCGATCAGCGAGTTGCCGCCGATGTCGAAGAAGTTGTCGTCGATGCCGACCCGTTCGATGCCCAGGACGGTGGTGACGACGTCGGCGATCGTGTGTTCGAGGACCGTCGACGGCGGCCGGAAGGCGTCGGAGGTGGGCAGGAACTGCGGTTCGGGCAGCCCCGCCCGGTCGAGCTTGCCGACCGGGGTGAGCGGGATCTCGTCGAGGATCATGATGCTCGACGGGACCATGTGCGCTGGCAGCAGGTTCGCCGTCCATTCCTTCAGTTCCGGCGGTTCGAGCACCGACTCGGCCTCCGGCAGCACATAAGACACGAGCACGGTGTCGCCGGCGGGACCGGGGCGGCCGAGGGTGACGGCGAACGCGACGGACGGGTGCCCGGCGAGTGCGCTGTCGATGTCGCCGAGTTCGATGCGGAAGCCGCGGATCTTGACCTGGAAGTCGGTGCGGCCCAGGTATTCGACGGTGTGATCGGACCGCCACCGCGCGAGGTCACCGGTGCGGTACATCCGGTCGCCCGCTTCGCCGTAGGGGTTGGCGACGAACCGCTCACTGGTCAGCCCGGCGCGGGCATGGTAGCCGCGGGCCAGGCCCTCGCCGGAGATGTAGAGTTCGCCGGCGACGCCGACCGAGACCGGTTGCAGCCGCGAGTCGAGGATCACCTCGGACACGCCGCGGACGGGACCGCCGATGGTGACGGTCTCCCCCACCTGCAGGTGGTCGCTGAGGTTGCTCATGATGGTGGTCTCGGTGGGACCGTAGCCGTTGTACAGGGTGCGGCCCGGCGCCCAGCGGGTCACCAGTTCCGGTGGGACGGCCTCGCCGCCGGCGACGACGTTCTGGAACACGTCGAGACCCTCGGGGTCCACGGAGGCCAGCGCCGCGGGGGTGACGAACCCGTGGGTGACGCCCTCGGCCCGGATCAGCTCCGCGAGTTCCTCACCGCCGTAGACGGACGGCGGCACGATCACCATCGTCGCGCCGACGGCGAACGCCAGCAGGTACTCGAGGACCGAGGCGTCGAAACTCGGCGAGGAGAAGTGCAGGGCCCGGGACGCCGAATCCGTCGCGTAGCGGTCTCGCTGCTCCTCGGCGAAATTGTCAAGACCGCGGTGGCTGACCACCACACCCTTCGGTTTGCCGGTGGACCCGGACGTGTAGATGACGTACGCCGGGTGCGCGAACCGCAGCGGCACGACGCGTTCGTCGTCGGTCACGGTGTCGGTGGACATCGCCCCGACGGCGGCGTCGGTCTCGGCATCGTCGAGGGTCAGCCACGTGACCGCGGCGGGCAGCCGGTCGCGATCGGCGCCCACCCGCACGCCGAACGTGCACCCGGAGTCGGTGACCATGTGCTCGACCCGTTCCCGCGGGTAGGTCGGGTCGACCGGGACGAACGCGGCGCCGGTCTTGGTGATCGACCACACCGCGAGCACCGATTCGATGGACCGTGAAATGCCCAGGGCCACGATGTCTTCCGGGCCGACGCCGCGGCCGATGAGCAGGCGCGCGAGCTGGTTGGAGCGTTCGTCGAGTTCCCGGTAGGACATCCGGCGGTCCCCGAACACGAGCGCGGTCGCGTCGCCCGACGCGGCGGCCGTGTCGGCGAACATCTGCGGCAGGGTGCGCACGGACCGGCCCGGCTTGCCGCGGGCCGGAACCAGTTCCGCTTCCTCGACGTCGGTCAGCAGGCGCAACTGTGCCAGCTTCATGCCGGGGTGCTCGGCGAGCGCGATCAGCGCACGGACGACCCGGTCGCCGATCCGTTCGACGGCGGCGCGGTCGAACAGATCCTCGACGTATTCGAGCTTCAGTTGCAGGTTCTCGTGCGCCGAGGCGATCAGCGCGAGCGGGTAGTGCGCGGCGTTCGCGCTGTCGTGCACGTCGAGGACGTGCATGCCGGCGATGTCGGTCTGCTCGGTCAGCCCTTCCCGGTCGACGGGGTAGGACTCGAACACCGTCAGCGTGTCGAAACCGGCGCCCGGACCGGCCACCGACTGGATGTCGGTCAGTCCGACGTAGTGGTGGTCGAGCAGTGCCGCCTGCTCGCCCTGGATGCGTTCGAGCAACTCCCCCAGCGTTTCCCGCGGATCGAGGGTGACCCGCACCGGGAGGGTGTTGATGAACAGGCCGACCATCGACTCGATGCCCGCGATCTGCGGGGGCCGACCCGACACCGTCCCGCCGAAGACGACGTCGGAGCGGCCGACCAGGCCGCCCAGCACGATTCCCCACGCGGTACGGATCAGGGTGCTGAGGGTCAGCCCGTGTTCGCGTGCGAGCACACTGAGCTGATCGGTGCGGTCGACGTCGAGTTCGACGATGAGTTCACTCGACTGCGTGTCGCTCTTGGCCGCGGCGTCGGCCGGCGCGAGCAGCGTCGGCTCCTCCACTCCGGCGAGGGCACGATGCCACACACCGAGGGAGTCCTCGGTGCTGCGGTGCGACATCCACGCGAGGTAGTCGCGGTACGGGTGCACCCGCGGCAGCGCCGTGGCGTCCCCTTCCGTGGCGTACAGGGTCAGGAGGTCGCGGATCAGCAGCGGCATCGACCAGCCGTCGAGCAGGATGTGGTGGTTGGTGATGATCAGGCGCTGCTCGTCCGCACCGACCTGGATCAGCATGAACCGCAGCAGCGGCGGGGTGGCCATGTCGAACCCGCGGCGGCGGTCGGTGTCGAGGAGTTCGGTGATCTCGGCTTCGCGGCTGTCCTCGTCGAGTGCGGACAGGTCGATCTCCGTCCACGGCAGTTCCGCGTACCCGTGGACCGCCTGGACGGGGGTGCCGCCCTCGTCGTAGACGAACGACGCCCGCAGGTTCGCGTGCCGGTCGAGCAGGGCCTGCCCGGCCACCCGCAGTCGGGACGAGACGGCGCCGCGCAGTTCGAGTGTCACCTGCACGGTGTAGGAGTCGATCGACTCGTCGGCCAGCAACGCGTGGAACAGCAGTCCGGACTGCAGTGGCGACAGCGACCAGATGTCGGACAGCGCCGGGAAGCGCGACTCGATGCGGTCGATGGCGTCCTGGTCGAGGCTGACCAGTTCGAGGTCGGACGGGGTCACGCCGCCGGCGTCGGGGCGGGCCGCGTACGTCGTGAGCGCGGTCAGCGCCCGCACCCACAGTTCCGCGAGTTCCCGCACCTCGGCGACCGTGAGGACACCGGCCGCGTACGCCCAGGTGGCGCGCAGCTGAGGCCGGTCGTCCACCTCGGTGGTGACGGCGTTGACGTCGATGGCCGAGGTGACCGGGGTGTCGAGGTCCTGCGCCCGGTCCATGTCGACTTCACCGGTCGGTGTCCAGCCGGCGCGGGTGGCCGCCTCGGACAGGTCGGCGGCGAAGCGTCCCAGGTAGTTGAAGCTGATCTGCGGCAGCGAACGGGCCGCGAGCAGCGGTGCGGTGTCGGCGTTGAGGTACCGCAGCATGCCGTACCCCATGCCGTGGTCCGGGATGGCCAGCAGCTGTTCCTTGATCGCCTTGATCGCCGACCCCGCGGCCCGGCCGCCGTCGAACGCGTCGTCGAGGTCGATGCCCGACAGATCCAGGCGCACCGGGAACATGGCCGTGAACCAGCCGACGGTGCGGCCCAGATCGGCACCCGGCACGACCTGGTCCTCGCGGCCGTGGCCCTCGAGGCTCACCAGGGTGCCGTCGACGGACCGTCCGTGCAGGGTGTGGCCGCGGGTGCGCCGCCACTGGGTGACCGCCATCGCCAGCGCGGTGAGCAGGCCGTCGTTGACGCTGCCGTGGATCGCCTCCGGAAGGGCCGTGAGGACGGCCTCGCTGACCTCGGCGGGCAACTGCACCGTCACCCGGCCCACGGTCGCGTTGACGTCGACGTCGGGGTCGAGCGGGCGGCTGCCGACCAGCGGGTCCTCGCAGTCGAGGATGCGCTGCCACAGATCCAGTTCGCCCGCCCGGTTCGCCGCCTCGTCGACCAGGCCGTGCGCCCACCGGCGCATGGACGTGCCGACCTGTTCGAGCGCCGGTTCCTGGCCCGCCGAGATCTGCGCCCACGCGGTCGCGAGGTCGGGGACGAGGATGCGCCACGACACACCGTCGACGACGAGGTGGTGCGCGACCACGAGCAGGCGGCCGCCGGACTCCCCGGCGTCGAACCACACCACCTGCATCATGACGCCGGCCGCCGGATCGAGCCGGTCCAGCGCGGCGTCGAGGTCCGCGATGACGGTGGCCGCGAACGCCGGTGTTCCCGGGGCCGCGGACACCGCGACCCGGCGGATCAGGTCCTGCGCCTCCACCGCACCGATCGGGCGGACGGCGAGATGCGATTCGTCGGCGGAGACCATCAGCTGCGCGCGCAGCATGTCGTGCCGGTCGAGGACGGCCTGGAACGTGCCGATCAGCGGTTCGAGTTCCCGCAGGTTCGGCGGCGCGGTCAGCAGCGCGGACTGCGACATCCGGTTGAATTCGCCGCCCCGTTCGAGCAGCCACTTCGTGATCGGGGTGGTCGGCATGTCGCCGACACCGCCGCCGGGCAGTTCGTCGAGGACGACGATGTCGGCGGCGCCGATCCACGATGCCACCGCGGCGAGACCGGCGACGGTCTTGGCCTCGAACACGTCCCGCGGGGTGAGCACCACGCCCGCGGCCTTCGCGCGGGCCACCAGCTGGATCGACATGATGCTGTCGCCGCCGAGCGCGAAGAACGAGTCCTCGACACCGGCGGATTCCAGTCCGAGCACCTCGGCGAACAGTCCGGCGAGCACCTCTTCCATCTCCGACACCGGCGCGCGGCCGGTCGACACCCGGGCCCCGAAGTCGGGCTCGGGCAGCGCACGACGATCCAGCTTGCCCGCCGGGGTGAGCGGCAACTGGTCGAGGACGATCAGCGCGGACGGCACCATGTACGGGGCGAGGAATCCGCCGACGAAATCGAGGACGGCTTCCGGGTCGAGTTCGGCGCCTGCGGTGGGGACGAGGTAGCCGACGAGCCGGTTGGCGCCGGTGCTGCCCCTGTGCGCGGACACCACCGAGCGGGCCACCCCCGGGTAGCGGGTGAGGGCGTTCTCGATCTCACCCAGTTCGATCCGGAACCCGCGGATCTTCACCTGGAAGTCGCTGCGGCCCAGGTACTCCAGCTGACCGTCGGTGTTCCAGCGCGCCAGGTCACCGGTGCGGTACATGCGGGCGCCCAGGCCGCCGTACGGGTTGGCGACGAACCGCTCCGCGGTGGTGCCCGCCCGGTCCTTGTAGCCGCGGGCCAGACCGGAACCGGTGACGTACAGTTCGCCGGTCACCCCGTTCGGCACCGGGTGCAGGCGGGAATCGAGCACCATCTCGCCGGTACCCATCGGCGGACGGCCGATGGTGACGCCCTCACCGGGCAGCATGGGCCCTGTCACGCTCGACACGACCGTCGCCTCGGTGGGTCCGTACGCGTTGAACATCCGCCTGCCGCCGGTCACCCACTGCGCCACCAGCTCCGGCGGGCATACGTCGCCTCCGGTGGCGACGCACTCGAGCTGGTCGAGTCCCGCGGGATCCACGGACGCCATGGCCGCCGGGGTGATGAACGCGTGCGTGACCCGGCCCTCCCGGAGCACGTCGGCGAGTTCGGTGCCGCCGATGACTGAGGCCGGGGCGATCACCATCGTCGCGCCGGACCCGACCGCCAGCAGCAGTTCCAGGATGGAGGCGTCGAAGCTCGGCGACGAGAAGTGCAGGGTCCGCGACCGCGGGGTGACACCGAACCGGACGCGTTCGTCGGTGGCGAAGTTCGCGAGACCGCGATGGGTGACGACGACCCCCTTCGGGGTGCCGGTGGACCCGGACGTGTAAATCAGATAGGCCGGGTTCTCCAGTGCGAGCGGGTGTGTCCGGTCGGCGTCGGTGACGACGGCGGCGGAGTGCGCGCTCACCTGGTCGCCGAAGCCGGGTGCGTCGACCACGACGTAGGGGGTGCAGTCCGGCAGGGTGGGCCGGAACTCGGCGACGGTGAGCGCGAGCGCCGCACCGGAGTCGCTGAGCATGTGGACGATCCGGTCGGTCGGGTAGTTCGGGTCGACCGGGACGAACGCGGCACCGGTCTTGGCGACCGCCCACAGCGACAGCACCGACTCGGGTGAGCGCGCCATCGCCAGCGCGACCACCGATTCCGGGCCGATGCCCCGCCCGATCAGCAGGCGGGCGAGACGGTTCGACCGCTCGTCGAGCTCCCGGTACGTCACCTCGCTGCCTTCGTAGGACAGCGCGGCCGCCTTCGGGTCCACGGACGCCGCGGACGCGAGCAGTTCCGGCAGAGTCCGCGGTTCGGCGTCGGGCCCGTCCATCACCGGCGTGAGCGCCGCGCGTTCGGACGCCACCATCAGGTCGATGTCGCCGACGGCCATGCCCGGCTCCGACGTCACCGCGTCGAAGATCCGCTGCAGATAGTCGGCGAAACCGGCGATCGTCGACGCATCGAACAGGCTCGACGCGTAGGTGAACGCAACGGAGATCCCGGCCGGTTCCCCCGACACCCCGAATTCCTCGGTCAGTGTGAGCTGCAGGTCGAAGTTGGAGATGTCCGTGGCCAGGTCGAGTCCGGTGACGGTCAGCCCGGGCAGCTCCAGCCGTGGCCGCTCGTTGTTGCGGAACTCCAGTACCACCTGGAACAGCGGCGAATGCGACGTCGCGCGTTCCGGCGAGATGGCGTCGACCAGCCGCTCGAACGGCAGATCCGCGTGGTGGAACGCGTTGAGGTCGGCGTCTCGGACCGTGGACAGCAGGTCGGTGAACGTGCCGGACGGTTCGACCGGGGTGCGCAGCACCAGGGTGTTGACGAACATGCCGACCATGTCGTCCAGCGCAGCGTCGCCGCGGCCGGCGATCGGGGTGCCCACCGCCACGTCGTCGGTGTCGCCCAACCGGGCCAGCAGCACGGCCAGCGCGGCGTGGACGGCCATGAACACACTCGAATTGTGTTCGCGGGCAGTCGTGATCAACCGGCTGTGGATCTGCCGGTCGATGCTGAACGAGTGGATGCCGCCGCGCATCGACTGCTGCGTCGGGCGCGGGTGGTCCGTCGGCAGCGCTAGCAGTTCCGGAAGCCCGGCGAGCGTGTGCGTCCAGTAGTCGAGCTGGGCGGCGAGCAGACTGTCCGGGTCGTCGGCGTTGCCGAGCACCCGGTGCTGCCAGAGCGCGAAGTCGGCGTACTGCACCGGCAGCGGCGTCCAGTCCGGTGCCTGACCCCCGGTGCGGGCGGCGTAGGCGGTCATCACGTCCCGGGCGAGCGGGGCCATGGAGAACCCGTCGGCGCTGATGTGGTGGACGACGATGACGAGAACGTGCTCGCCGGGATCCGTGCGGTACAGGGCAGCGCGCACCGGCACCGACACCGTGACGTCGAAACCGGCGCCCGCAAGACGCGAAATATGCTCGGGCAGTTGCCCTTCCGTCGAGTCGATCGGCGTGAGGTCCGGCACCACGTCCTCGGTCGGCAGGATCACCTGGAGGGGCTCGCCCTCCACCATCGGGAACCGGGTGCGCAGCGACTCGTGCCTGTCCATCACGTCGGCGACGGCGTCCTGCATCGCGTCCTCGTCGAGGTCGCCCGTCAGCCGCACCGCGAGCGCGATGTTGTAGGCCGGGGAGTCCAGGTCGAACTGGTTGATGAACCACATGCGCTTCTGCGCCAGCGAGACCGGCAGGTGGGCGGGGCGCACCCCGGCCACCAGCGGCGGACGTTCGGCGCCCTGCCCGGCCTCGGACTCGATCCGGGTGGCCAGCGCCGCGACGGTCGGGGCGTCGAAGATCTCCCGGACCCCGATCCGGCTGCCGAGGGCGGCGTTGACCCGCGCCACCAGCCGGGTCGCCACCAGCGAGTTGCCGCCGAGGTCGAAGAAGCTGTCATACACGCCGATCCGCGGTGCGTCGAGCAGGTCCGCGAAGATCGACGCGAGGATCTCCTCGATCGGGTTGCGCGGGGTGACGAATTCGGCGGACGGGCTGAGGAATTCCGGCTCGGGCAGCGCGCCGCGATCCAGCTTTCCGGTGGCGCCCAGCGGGAACCGGTCGAGCACGATGATCCGGGTCGGCACCATGTACGCGGGCAGCGCCTCCGCCGCCGCGTCGCGCACGACCGCGGTGTCGATGTCGGCGCCCGCCACCGGGATCACGTAGCCGACGAGGCTTTCGCCGGTGGCCTCGCTGCGGTGCACGGTCACGACGGCCTGCGCCACCGACGGGTGCGCCAGCACGGCCGCCTCCACCTCGCCGAGTTCGATGCGCTGTCCGCGGAGCTTGACCTGGAAGTCGCGGCGGCCGATGTATTCGATGTTGCCGTCGGCGCGCCAGCGGACCACGTCGCCGGTGCGGTACATCCGCTGTCCCGGTGCGCCGAACGGGTTCGCCACGAACCGGTCCGACGTCAGGTCGCTGCGGCCGACGTAGCCGCGGGCCAGCTGAACGCCGGCCAGGTACAGCTCGCCGTGCACCCCGACCGGGACCGGGTGCAGCCGGGAGTCGAGGACGTACAGCTGCGTGTTCCACACGGGTGCACCGATCGGGACCGAGGCGCGGTCGCCTTCCGTGCACTCCCAGAAGGTGACGTCGACGGCGGCCTCCGTCGGGCCGTACAGGTTGTGCAGCGCCGCGGAGCCGAATTCGCGGAAACTGTCGGCGGTGGCCGGCGGCAGCGCCTCACCACTGCAGAACACCTGGCGCAGCGAACCGCACAGGTCGGGTTCGGCGCCCGCGGTGAATACAGCGAGCATCGACGGCACGAAGTGCATGGTGGTGACCTGGTGGTCGGCGATGATGTGGGACAGGTACGTCGGGTCCCGATGACCGTCCGGCGCGGCGAGAACCAGTCGCGCACCGACCTCGAGAGGCCAGAACAGTTCCCACACCGACACGTCGAACGTGACCGGCGTCTTCTGCAGCACCACATCCGTGTGGTCCATCCGGTACGTGTCCTGCATCCACAGCAGCCGGTTGGCGATCGCCCGGTGACTGACGGCGACACCCTTCGGCCTGCCCGTCGAACCGGACGTGTAGATCACGTAAGCGGTCGAATCGGGGTGGATCGGACCGCCCCGCTCCGCGTCGGTGATCGGGGTGCTGGGCCGCTGGGACAGGTTGAGGGTGTCGATCTCGATCACGGCGGCGTCCGCGCTGTCGACGCCCTCGCACCGGTCGCGGGAGGCGGTGAGCACGCAGGCGGGTTCGGCACTCTCGATCACATACGCGATCCGCGACGCCGGATGGTCGGGGTCCAGCGGCACGTACGCGGCACCCGTCTTCTCCACCGCGTAGATCGCGATCATCAGTTCCAGGGACCGGCGCAACGCGACGGCGACCCGGGATTCGGGGCCGACACCGCGGGCGAGGAGTTCGCGGGCCAGCCGGTTGGCGCGGGCATCGAACTCCGCGTAGAGCAGTTCCTCTTCGGCGAACACCACGGCCACGGCGTCCGGGGTCCGGGCGACCTGCGACTCGAACAGGCTGACCAGGGTCGCGGAGTCCGGGACGGGAACGTCGGTGTCGATCCACTGCTCGAGCATCCGGTGCGTCTCGTCCGCGCCGATCAGGTCGAGGTCGCCGACCTTCGCGTCCGATCCGGCGGTGACGGTCTCGAGCAGGGTGACGAACCGCGCGGCCAGCGCCGTCATCGTCGGCGGGTCGAACAGTTCCGACGCGTAGGAGAACTGGACGTCGATCGCGCCCGGGGCACCGGAGTCCTCGATGTGCTCGGTGAGGATCACCTGGAGGTCGAACTTGGCGGCGCCGGTCTCGAGAGCCTCGACCTCCACGTCGAGTCCGGGCAGCTCGAGCCGCGTGTTCGCGAATCCCTGCAGCACCAGCATCACCTGGAACAGTGGTGAATGTGCCTCGGAGCGGGTCGGTTTCAGTTCGTCGACGAGCCGCTCGTAGGGCAGGTCGGTGTTGCTGAACGCCTCCAGATCCACGGAGCGGGTGTGCGAGAGGATCTCGGGGAAGTTGCGATCGGGGTCGACGGTGGTGCGCAGGACGACGGTGTTGACGAACATGCCGACGACGTCGTCGAGTTGCCGTTCTCCCCGGCCGGAGACCGGGGAGCCGATCGACACGTCGGACGACCCGCTCGACCGGGACAGCAGGACCGCGAGAGCCGCGTGTACCACCATGAACAGGCTGGCGTCGTTCGCGGCCGCGATGTCGAGCAGCGCGGTGTGGATGCGTGCCGGAATCGTGAAGTCGGCGGTGGCACCGATCATCGACTGCCGGGCCGGGCGCGGGCGATCGGTCGGCAGATCCATGACCTCGGGGGCACCGTCGAGGGTGCGGGCCCAGAACGCCAGCTGCCGGGACAGCAGACTCGTCGGATCGTCGGGTGAACCGAGCAATTCTCGCTGCCACACCGCGAAATCGGCGTACTGCACCTCGAGCGGCGCCCACTGCGGCGCCTCGCCGGCGGCGCGGGCGTGGTAGGCCACCATGACGTCCCGGGTCAGCGGCGTCATCGACAGGCCGTCGGCGGCGATGTGGTGCACCACGAACACCAGCACGTGGTCGTCGGTGGCGGTCCGGTAGAGCTCCGCCCGGATCGGCGGTTCCACGGTGACGTCGAATCCGGTTGCGGCGTCGTCGATCAGGCGGGATTCGAGCTCGCTCTCGGCGACCTCGATCACGTCGAGCCGGGGGCTCACCTCCGCAGCCGGCAGCACCACCTGGATCGGACCGTTGGGGGTGTTCGGGAACACGGTCCGCAGCGATTCGTGGCGGGTGAGGACGTCGCTCACCGCGGTCCGCAACGCGTTCACGTCGAGCGTGCCGCGCAACCGGATGCCGACGGGAATGTTGTAGGCGGGCGAGGCCGTGTCCAACTGGTTGATGAACCACATCCGCTGCTGCGCCAGCGACACCTGCACCGGGCCGGAACCGGCCCGGGGCGCGAGCACGGGGCGGGCGGAAGTGCGGGGCCCGGCGGCATCCACACGGGCACTGAGCAACGCGACGCTGGGCGCCTCGAACAGATCCAGCACCCCGATCTCCGTGCCGAGAGCGGAGTTGACCCGGGACACCACACGGGTCGCGACGAGGGAGTCGCCACCGAGGTCGAAGAAGCTGTCGTCGACGCCGATGCGCTCGACTCCGAGCAGCGTCGCGAACACCTCCGCGATCTGCATCTCGGTCGGGGTCACCGGCGCCCGGTAGACGGTGGACGTCGCCTCGAACTGCGGTTCCGGCAACGCCTTCCGGTCGAGCTTGCCCGCCGGGGTCAACGGGACCTCGAGGAGCTCCATCACCCTGGCGGGCACCATGTGCGCGGGCAGCGCGGCGGCGGCGTGCTCGAGGATGTCGCCGACGGCGATCTGCGCGCCGTCCTCGGGCAGCACGTACGTCACCAGCGCCGTGTCGCCGGACGGTGCGGTGCGTCCGACGGTGGTCGCGAACGCCACACTCGGGTGCGATCGGACGACGGCGTCGATCTCGCCGAGTTCGATCCGGAACCCGCGGATCTTCACCTGGAAGTCGGTGCGGCCGAGGTATTCCAGCTGACCGGCGGCGTTCCACCGGGCCAGGTCGCCGGTGCGGTACATCCGCTCACCGGGCGTCCCGTGCGGGTCGGCGACGAACCGCTCGGCCGTCGGGACCGACCGATCGTGGTACCCGCGTGCCACGCCGTCGCCGGTGATGTACAGCTCGCCGGGCACCCCGGCGGGAACGGGGTGCAACCGCGAATCGAGCACCAGCAGACCGCAACCGCGAGACGGACGGCCGATGGTGACGGGTTCGCCGACCGTCAGCGGCCCCGCGACACTCGCGACGACGGTGGCCTCGGTGGGACCGTACGCATTGAACATGACGCGTCCCGGCGCCCACTGCTGCACCAGCGCAGGAGGACAGCTCTCACCACCGGTGACGACGCACCGGATGTGGTCGAGACCGGTGGGATCGACGGACGCCAGCGCGGCGGGCGTCACGAACGCGTGCGTCACCCGTTCGCGGCGCAGCAGGTCGGCGAGTTCGGTGCCGCCGTACACCGTCGACGGTGCCACCACCATCGTGGCGCCGGCGCCCACGGCGAGAAGCAGTTCCAGGATCGACGCGTCGAAACTCGGTGAGGAGAAGTGCAGGGTGCGCGCCTCCGCGGTGACGTCGAACCGCTGCCGCTCGTCCTCGGCGAAATTCGCCAGGCCGACGTGCGTGACGACCACACCCTTCGGGGTGCCGGTCGAGCCGGACGTGTAGATCAGGTAGGCCGGATCCGCCGTCCGCAACGGCCGGAGGCGGTCGGCATCGGTGACCGCACCGGCGGTGTGCTGCTCCAGTTCCCGGCTGAACGACGGGTCGTCCATGACCAGCCACGGCGTGATCGTCGGCAGCGACGAGCGGTGCGCCGTGGCCGTGAGACCGACGACAGCACCGGAATCGGTGAGCATGTGTTCGATCCGGTCGGCCGGGTAGTTCGGGTCGACCGGGACGAACGCGGCCCCGGACTTCGCCACCGCCCACGTGGCCAGCACCGACTCGATCGAGCGCGCAATCGCCAGCGCCACAACCGAACCCGGCCCCACACCGCGGCCGATCAGCATGCGGGCGAGCCGGTTCGAGAGCTCGTCGAGTTCTGGGTACGTCAGGGTACGCCCCTCGTAGACGAGGGCGTCCCCGTCGCCGCCCGCCGTGACGGCACCGGCGAGGAGTCCGGGCAGCGTGCGGGGCTCCACCGCGGGCTCGTCGCGGACCGGCGCGAGCTCCGCGTACTCGGCCGGTTCGAGGAGGTCGACGTCCCCGATCGGCGCGGCCGGATCCGCCGTCACCGCATGCAGGATGCGGACGAAGCGGGCGGCGAGCGCCTCCGCGCTGTCGCGGTCCCACACGTCCGTGGCGAACCGCAGCCGGCCGTTGATGCCGCCGTTCTCCGATTCGGTGAGGGAGAACACGAGATCCAGCCCCAGGGCCCGGTGTTCACGCTGGATCGGGCTGACCGTCACGGTCCCCGAGGAGTCGTGCGGATGGCCGCCGTCGGTGAACTCGAGCATCACCTGGAACAGCGGCGTGTGCGACGGGTCGGGGTCGGCCACCACGGCGGCGACGAGATCGTCGAACGGCAGCGCCGCGTGCGAGAACGCGGCCCGGTCGGCGTCCCGGACCCGGCTCAGGTGGTCGGTGAACGACGACGCCCCGTCCACCTGCGACCGCAGGACGGCCTTGTTGAAGAACGCTCCGGCTTCCGGGTCTTCGGAGTCGGTCGTGTCGCGCCCGACGATCGGTGTTCCGACGACGACGTCGTCGGTGTCGCCCAACCGGCCCAGCAGCACGGCCAGCGCGGCGTGCAGGGTGGTGAAGATGCCGGTGCCGGCCTCCTCGGCCAGCAGTGCCGCGCGGTGCCGCACCTCGGCGTCGACGGCGAACCCCACGACCTCGCCCGCGCCGGCCCGCTCGGCCGGGCGCGGCCGGTCCAGCGGCAGCCCCGTCACCTCGGGCAGTCCCGCCAGCTCCCGCTTCCAGAACGCCAGCTGGGACTCCTGCTCCAGGAACCGCGCGCCGAGGCGTGCGCTCTCGGCGTGGATGTCGGCGGTCCGCGCCTGCGGCTCCGCGGCGACGAATTCCTCGATCAGCTCCACGAACCGGCGGTGGTGGGCGCGCAATTCCTCCGAGCCGTACCGGTTGGGGTTGCCGCGGAAATCGAGCAGCGTCTCGCCGTCGCCGCCCTGATAGATGTTGACCAGCAGGTCGTCCACCGGGCCCGACGTCACGATGTGGTACTCGCCGCTGACGGTGCCCAGCGTGAACGCCTGGTGGAACAGCATGACGTTCACCATCGGGCCGGCCAGGCCCTCCGCGGTCCCCGCGAGTCCCGCGTCCCGGCGGATGTCCTCGAGGCTGCACCGCTGATGACGCAGCGCACCCATCAGTTCGAGCTGCGTCCGCTGCACGAGTTCGGCCACTGTGTCCTCGGGGCGGACCGTGATCCGCAGCGGGGCGACGTTGACCAGCATGCCGCCGGACCGCTGCAGCGGCGCCGTGGTGCGCGCCGACACCGGGAGGTTGATGAGCACGTCGCGCTTGCCCGTCATGCGGGACAGGTAGCAGGCGAATCCGGCGAGCAGGACGGCCGCCGACGTGGCACCGACCCGCTGATCCGACTCGCCGAGGAAACCCAGCGCGGATTCGGAGATCCTCGCGCTCTCGAGCCTGCTCTGCGCGGCCGCGGGGGCGTCGTGGGTGGCGAGCGTCGAACCGTGCTCGATGCCGACTATCCGTTCGGCCCAGTACAACCGGTCGTTCTCGAACCGGCTCGACTTGCGGTACTTCTGGTCGAGTTCGTACAGCTCGCGCAGGTCCAGGGCACGATTCGGTTCCGGTTCGGTGCCCTCGATCGCCGCGGTGTACAGCGCCGCGATCCGGTTCACCATCGTCATACCGCTGTACCCGTCGAGCGCGACGTGGTGAATCCTGGTGTACCACAAGTAGTGCTGCTCACCGACCTGCAGGACGTTCATCTGTACCAGCCGGTCCCGGGTGAGCCGGAGCGGCGTCGCGTAGTCCTCGTCGATCCACCTGCGCGCGGCGTCCATCGGGTCGGACTCTCCCCGGAAGTCGAGGAAGCCGATCGACGGGTCGATGCTGAAATCGACCGCCTGGTACGGCTCCCCGTCGACATCGAGCAGTCGCAGGAACGGCGACTGGAACTCCTGACCGGCCCGCACGGCCGCGTCGCTCAGCAGGTCCAGGTCTATCTCGCCCCGCAACTCGATGTACTGGGCGATGAACTTCGGGACCGTGGGGCTCAGTTGTTGGGCAAACCACATGCTCCGTTGCACCGAGGAGAGCGGGAAGGCCCCTTCGGGAACGTTCACATCTCCGGCGCCGTCATTCGGCTGCGGCGAATTCACACTCGTCATCTCGTTCCCCCAGCGGGTAGAAGACCTTGGATGCGCAAGTCCTGCGCGTGAGACGGACCAACCGACGCCGGTCTCCCACGCTGTACTGATCGTGCTGTACGCGTGGGCCCGGTGTGCATCGATTCGTGATGTTCGTTTCGGAATCGCCACCGATCGGCGACGGTCGGACCGGTCGAGCAGAGTGCGTCCCACGCTCCCCTGCCTCTGTCCGAGGCTCAGCGGAAGCGTTCGGCCTCACGTGCGAGTTGCACGAGGTCGGCGCACAGGGATTCCACCTCATGGGCCGCCGCACCTTCGGCAACGGCTGTCGCCACGTCCTCGGCGGCACATCGAACCTGGAAAACCCGGTCGACCATGGCGGAGGCTTCCTCCGCGGTGAGCATAACCGCATCGGCGGGGATGCTGGTGCCCTTGACCTGGTTGCGCTGCTCGTACGCGCGTTGCCGGCACGATTGGCGGCAGTACCGGCGACGCCGGCCCATCCCCGTCTCGGCCACTTCGCGCCCGCACCACACACAGGAATCCGGTCTGCGGGAGGCGCTGGTCATGGTCGACCACCTTACTGCGCGGCGCCCCCGAGCCCGCCCGGTAAGATGTCGAGGTTGCATCTGCGCGGCGTGCGGGAACCAATCGGGAGGCCGTGGCGTTGTAGATGAGTGTGAACGCTTGGTGCTGGTCCAGGCGTGCTCGCGCGGAGACGATCGAGGAGAGGACACAACCATGGCAGATCGCGTACTTCGAGGGAGTCGACTCGGAGCGGTGAGCTACGAGACCGACCGTGACCACGACCTCGCGCCCCGTCGGATGGCCAAGTACCGGTGCGACAACGGTGAGGTCTTCGACATTCCCTTCGCCGACGATGCCGAGATTCCCGGCACGTGGCTGTGCCGTAACGGCCTCGAGGGAACTCTGGTCGAGGGCACGGCGCCCGAAGCCAAGAAGGTCAAGCCGCCGCGCACCCACTGGGACATGCTGCTCGAACGCCGCTCCAAGGAGGAACTGGAAGAGCTGCTGAAGGAGCGCCTCGACCTGCTGAAGGCGAAGCGCCGCGGAGCCTGACACAGGCCACCGAACCGTACGAACGCCGTCTCGGCTCTGCCGGGGCGGCGTTCGCCGCGTCTGCGACCCCGCCTTCGGCGCGGTCCGGGGTGTCCGCGACCCCGGTGTGGTCGGGGACGGGATGTTCGACACGGACAAGCTTCTGTAGGTCACTGGGCTGGTCACCGTCTCGCCAGGACTCATCCAAGTACTCCGATCTGCTGAACGCGGGCGCGTTACATTCCGAGCACACCAAGCACCGAGCGTCACGCCCCGAACACGCAGTCGAAGAAACCACGTATGACCGACCTCCCGGGCTTGCATACCGTTTGAGAGGTAGGTCACATGACCGCTCTCAATCTACTATTCGGTACCGCGGAGTCAAGGGTTTGGTCTTCTCTTCGGGCAGATCTCACACCTGGGGTATGAAACCGGCACCCTGAAGCCACGGCGGGTCCGGCGTCCACGATGCTCCGGGTGGTCAACCGCTCATTTCCACTACAACCACTCACATTTCGTGGTATTCCCCCTTCACCGCCCAAACCAAACCTCGCGGTCGGTTGAGCGGCGGCGGGGGCGGTCAGCGCACCGAATGCGGCCGGTTCGCGCTGTCGTCGGGATCGGTGTCCCGGCCGGGGTCGGGCGCGGCGTGCCGCGGCCGGCGCTGCGTACGCGCGAGGTGCGGCGCGATCGCGGCGAGCGCGTCCGGCGTCGTCATCGTCCAGTGCGTCGCGTCCACCGGGTGTTCGTCGATCCTTCCGCGCACGTACGGGCCCCAGCACGTCACCGGGTCGACGTGGAAGCCGTCGTCGAGGGCGGCGGTGAAGAACACCAATTCGCCGTCGAACACCCTCGGACGGTGTGCGTCGATCAGGTCGGGGGCCTGCTGCGCGTTGCGGTAGATCCGGTCGAGTTCCGGGGCGGTGAGCGCCGCCAGCGGACCACCGACGACCCGCAGCAGAGCGGCCGCCCGCTCGGCGTCGAACTGCCCGTCCGGCGAGAGTTCGTCGAGAACCCCGTCTTCGGGCAGGTCCAGGCCGGCACCGCCGAGCAGATCCGCGGTGGTCGCGGTGTTCTCCACGCTGCGGTCGAGCCCGACGTAGCTGTCGAGGAGCCCGAGCAGACGCACCTCTTCGCCCGCCTCCTGCAACTGCACCGCCATCTCGTGAGCGATGACCCCACCCAGTGACCAGCCCACCAGGTGGTACGGGCCGTGCGGCTGGATCGAGCGGATCTCGCGGACGTAGCGATCCGCGAAGTCGGTGATGGTGCCCGGGTGCGGCTCGGCCTCGGTCAGCGCCGGCGACTGCAGCCCGTAGATCGGCCGGTCCTCGGTCAGTTCCCGGCTCAGCCCCGCGTAGCTCCATGCGAGTCCGATGAACGGGTGGACGCAGAACACCGGCTCCGCCGTCCCGCGGGTGCGGATCGGGAGCAGCACGTCGAGCGAGGCACCGGCGCCGGGCACTCCGTCGATCGCCGCGTTCTGGATACGTTGCCCCAGCGACCGCGGTGTGGGGTCGCTGAACATCCACTGCAGCGGGAAGTCGATGCCCAGCTCGGACCCGAGCGCGGCCGCGACGCGGGTGGCGATCAGCGAGTTACCCCCGAGGTCGAAGAAGCTGTCCGTGGCTCCGACCCGGTCGATTTCGAGGACCTCGCCGAACACCGTGGCGACAGCCCGTTCGGCCGCCGATCGTGGAGGCTGATACTCGGCGGCGGCCGAGCGGACTTCCGGTGCGGGCAGGGCCTTGCGGTCCAGTTTGCCGTTCACCGACAGCGGCAGGGTGTCCAGGTGCACGACGCGCGCCGGGATCATGTACGACGGGACTCGTGTCGACAGGTGTGCGCGCACGTCGGACCACTCGGCCGCGCGCCGTCCCACCAGGTACGCGACGAGCGCTTCGTCGCCGCGCTCGTCCCGGTGCACCACCACCACCGCCTGCACGACGTCCGGATGCGCCTCCAGCGCCGACTCGATCTCCCCCAACTCGATCCGCTGCCCCCGCAATTTCACCTGGAAATCCGTACGCCCCAGATACTCCAGAGCCCCATCACCCCGGCGACGCACCAGATCCCCCGTCCGGTACATCCGCCCACCCGCGACGAACGGATTCGCCACGAATCGGTCCGAGGTGAGGTCGACCCGGCCGAGATACCCCCGCGCCAACTGCTCACCCGCGAGATACAACTCCCCCGCCACCCCGTTCGGCACCGGATGCAACCGCGCATCGAGCACATGCACCTGCGTGTTCCACACCGGACGACCGATCGGGACACTGTGCGTGTCCGACTCACCGGTTTCCCAGAACGTCACATCGACCGCAGCCTCCGTCGGACCGTACAGATTGTGCAGACCCGCACCACTGACCCCCCGGAACCGCGACACCTGCTCCGGCGTCAGCGCCTCCCCCGAACAGAACACCAACCGCAACGAATCACACACCGCCACAGCAGGTTCGGCAGTGAACACCGACAACATCGACGGCACGAAGTGCATGGTCGTCACGTGACGTTCCTGCACCAGCCCAGTCAGATACCGCGGATCGCGATGTCCGTCGGGGGCGGCGATCACCATCGACGCCCCCACCTGCAGCGGCCAGAACAGCTCCCACACCGACACGTCGAACGTCACCGGCGTCTTCTGCAAAACAACATCCGCGCTGGTCAGCGCGTATTCGTGCTGCATCCACAGCAGACGGTTCACGATCGCACCGTGCGTGACCGCGACCCCCTTCGGACGGCCCGTCGACCCGGACGTGAAGATCACATACGCCGTGTTCGCCGCAGTCAGCGGCCGGAGCCGGTCCCGATCGGTGACCGGCGCGCTACCGTACCGGGAGAGGTCCTCGGATGCGATGTCGACGACGGGGACCGAGCCACTGTCGGCGAGTCCGGCGCCGCTGACCAGCACGCATGCGGGCCGTGCGGTGTCGAGTACGTACGCGGTGCGCTCGACCGGATGGTCGGGATCGATCGGCAGGTAGGCGCCGCCCGCCTTGACGACGGCATAGATCCCCACGAGCAGATCGATCGACCGGCGCATCGCCACCGCCACCACCGACTCGGGGCCGACGCCCTGCTCGATCAGCCGTCGCGCCAGCCTGTTCACGCGGGCGTCGAAGTTCGCGTACGTCAGCTCGTCCCGGTCGAAGACCACCGCGATCCGGTCGGGGTCCGCCGCCACCGCCGTATCGAACAACGAGGCGAGGGTTCCGGCAAGCACGGGGTGCGCCGTCGCGTTGGTGCCGGCGATCTGCTTCCGTTCGCCGCGGCCGAGGACGTCGAGATCGCCGACCGCGGTGTCCGGACCGTCGACCGCCGCCCGCAGCACCTGCAGGAACCGCTGCCCGAACACATGCGCGGACGGCTCGTCGAACAGGTCCGCGGCGTACGTGAGGCGGGCGGCGATCCCGTCGGGGCCTCCCTCGGAGTCGAACTGCTCCATCAGGGTGAGCTGCAGGTCGAACTTGGCGATGTCCACGTCGAGGTCGACACCACTCACCGACAGGTCGCCGAGTTCGAGGGACTCCTGGTCGAGGTTCTGGAACGTGAGCATCACCTGGAACAGCGGGTGCCGCCCGGTGGACCGCGACGGATTGACGACCTCGACGAGGCGCTCGAACGGGACGTCGGCGTGGGAGAACGCGGCGAGATCGGTCTCGCGGACGTCGGCGAGGAGTTCGGCGAACGTGCGCCCGCCGTCGACGTGCTGTCGCAGGACCAGCGTGTTGACGAACATGCCGATCAGGTCGTCGAGTTCGCGTTCGCCGCGACCCGCGACGGGGGTGCCGATGGAGATGTCCCCGGAACCGGCGAGCCGGCTCAGCAGCACCGCGAGCGCCGAGTGCACGACCATGAACACGGACGCGTTCGCGTCCCGCGCCGCACCCACCACCGTGCCGTGCAGATCGGCCGGCACGGTGAAGTCGACGGTGCCGCCGCGGTACGACGCGACCGCGGGACGCGGCCGGTCGGTGGGCAGATCCAGCTGATCCGGCGCGCCCGCGAGGGTCTGCGTCCAGAACGCGAGTTGCCGCGCCGCCACCGAGTCGGGATCGGTCTCGTCGCCGAGGAGATCCCGCTGCCACAGGGCGTAGTCGGCGTACTGCACCGGCAGCGGCGCCCAGTCCGGGCTCGTGCCCGCCGAGCGCGCCGAATACGCCGCCATCACGTCCCGCACCATCGGCGCCATCGACCAGCCGTCGCCGGAGATGTGGTGGACCACCACGGCGAGGACGTGCTCCGTCGCGGAGATCCGGAAGATCCGCACCCGTACCGGAACCTCCGCGGTGACGTCGAATCCGGTGGTCACCAGGTCGGCGATCAGGGCGGGTAGTGCGGCCTCGTCGGCCGCGTCGACGGACGTTTCGGCCCCGACCCGGTCGGTGGACAGGATCACCTGGTGCGGTCCGTCGGCGGAGTCCGGGTAGATCGTCCGCAGCGACTCGTGGCGGTGGAGGACGTCGGCGACCGCGTGCTGCAGTGCGTCGACGTCGAGGACGCCCGACAGCCGGACCGCCACGGGGATGTTGTGGACGGCGGAGTCCGGGTCGAACCGGTTGAGGAACCACATCCGTTGCTGCGCCGAGGACAGCGGGAGCAGTTCGGGGCGCACGGCCGGGGTCAGCGCCGGGCGGGTGGGTGCGGTCGCGTCCGTCGAGTCCAGCAGCGCCGCAAGAGCGCCGACGGCGGGCGCCTCGAACAGGGACCGAATCTCGACGCGCCGGCCGAGCGTCTCGGACAGCCGGGCGACCACCCGGGTGGCGACGAGGGAGTTGCCACCGAGGTCGAAGAAGTTCGCGGCGGTCCCGACCTGTTCGACGCCGAGCACGTCGGCGTACACGGCGGCGACGATCTCCTCGGTGGGTGTGGCGGGCGCGCGGTATTCGGCTGCCGCCGAAGCGAAGTCGGGCGCGGGAAGCGCCTTGCGGTCGAGTTTTCCGTTCGCGGTCAGCGGTAGTTCCGCGAGCACGACGAGGGCGGCGGGCACCATGTAGCTCGGCACCGCGGCGCCGACGTCGGCCAGCACCGCGGTGGGATCGACGGTCGAGCCGTCCTCGGGGACCACGTAGGCGACCAGGGCGGTTCCGGTGTGCGGGTTCCGGTGGGCGACCACGACGGCCTGCCCCACTCCTGCGGACCGAATGAGGGCCGACTCGATCTCGCCGAGTTCGATCCGGAATCCGCGGACCTTCACCTGGAAGTCGGAGCGTTCGAGATACTCGAGGACCCCCGTCGTGCCCCGGATGCGCCAGCGAACCACGTCACCGGTGCGATAGAGCCGTGCACCGGGTGCGCCGAACGGGTTCGCGACGAAGCGCTCGGCGGTCAGGTCGGTGCGGGCGACGTAACCGCGGGCCAGCTGGTCACCGGCCAGGTACAGCTCCCCGGCCACCCCGACGGGGACCGGGTTCAGCCGGGCGTCCAGCACGAAGGCCTGCGTGTTCCATTCCGGTCCGCCGATGGGGACGGTGTCGGTGTCGACGTCCGTGTGGGTCCAGGCGGTCACGGACACGGCCGCCTCGGTGGGCCCGTACAGGTTGTGCAGGGCGACGGAGGCGAACCGGCTGCGGAAGCGGGCGGCGGTGTCGACGGGCAGCGCCTCGCCGATGCACAGGACCCGGCGCAGAGTCGGCTGCTCCCCCGCATCCGGGATGAACGCCTCCAGCAGGGACGGCACGAAATGTGCTGTCGTGACGCGCTGCTGACGCATCAGGTCCGCCAGGTAGGCCGGGTCGCGGTGTCCGTCCGGGCGGGAGATGACGAGCCGGGCCCCCGACATCAGCGGCCAGAACAGTTCCCACACCGACAGGTCGAACGTCACCGGAGTCTTCTGGACGACCGCGTCGGTGGTGTCGAGCGGGTATTCGTGCTGCTTCCAGCGGAGTTGGTTCGCGATGGCGGCGTGCGACACCGCGACACCCTTGGGTCGGCCGGTGGACCCGGACGTGAAGATCAGATACGCCGTGTTCTCCGGTCGCAGCGGGGCGCGGCGGTGCGCGTCCGTCACCGGTCCGCGTGGGGAACCGGTGAGGTCGAGGGTGTCGATCTCGATCACGGGGACGTTCTCGGCGGTGAAACCGTCCGGGGACGTGGTGAGGACGCACACCGGGCGTGCCGTCTCCAGCACGTACGCCAGCCGGTCGGCGGGATGGCCGAGATCGATCGGCAGGTACGCGCCGCCGGCCCGCAACACCGCGTACATCCCGGCGAGCAGTTCGATCGACCGGTTCATCGCGAGCCCCACCACCGTGTCCGGTCCCACACCGGAATCGATCAGCCGGTGGGCGAGCGCATCGACGCGGCGGTCGAACTCGGAGTACGTCAGTTCGGTGCCCTCGAAGAACACCGCGGGGTAATCGGGTGTGCGCACCGCCTGGGCGGAGAACAGGTCGGCGAGGGTCGTCGGCGGCAGATCGACAGCGGTGTCGTTGAATTCGGCGATCACCGACTGCCGCTCGGCACCGCCCAGGAGGTCGATGGCACCGACCGCGAGGTCCGGATCCCGCACGACCGACTCGAGGATGCGGGTGAAGCGTTCGGCGAACGCCCGGACGGTCGTGTCGTCGAAGAGGTCGGTGGCGTAGGTGAACTGGGCCTCGATCACGTCCGGGGTGCCGTCGGCGTCGTGCTTCTCCGACAGTGTCAGATGCAGGTCGAAGGTGGAGATCGTGTTCGGCACGTCGAGTCCCTCGACGTGCAGCCCGGGAAGTTCGAGTGTGGCGGTGGCGAGGTTCTGGAACGAGAACGCCACCTGGAACAGTGGGTGGTGCGAGCGCGAACGGGCCGGGTTCAGCACGTCGACGAGGCGCTCGAACGGGATGTCCGAGTGCGCGAACGCGCTCAGATCGGTGGACCGTGCGACGTTCAGGCTGTCCGCGAACGAACTCGCGAGGTCGACGTGGGTGCGCAGGACCAGGGTGTTCACGAACATGCCGACGAGTTCGTCGAGGGATTCCTCCCCACGGCCGGCGATGGGGGCGCCGACGGCGATGTCGGATTCGTTGCTCAGTCGCGCGAGGAGTACCGCGAGCGCGGTGTGCATCACCATGAACAGCGAGGTGTTCCTGCCGCGCGCGAGGGTCAGCAGTGCGCGGTGGGTGGCGGCGTCGATGGTGAACGGCACGTGCGCGCCCCGGTGGGATGCGACGGCGGGCCGCGGCCGGTCGGTCGGCAGGGACAGCCGGTCCGGCAGCCCGTCCAGGGTGCGGGTCCAGTACGCGATCTGTTCGGCGGCAACCGATTCGGGGTCGGCCTCGTCGCCGAGGAGTTCCCGCTGCCACAGGCTGTAGTCGGCGTACTGCACCGGCAGCGGCGTCCAGAGGGGGACGTGGCCCTCGGTGCGGGCGGTGTAGGCGAGCATGACGTCGCGGGCCAGCGGGGCGAGCGACCAGCCGTCCCCCGAGATGTGGTGGGCGACCATGACGAGCACGTAGTCGTCGGCGCCGACGCGGTACATCCGCGCCCGCAGCGGCACGTCCGAGGTCACGTCGAAGCCCGTCGTCACAAGTGCGAGCACCCGTTCGAGGACGTCGTCGGGGTGCGCCGTCACCGGTGTCAGGTCGGGCACCGCGTCGGCGGCGGGCACGATCACCTGGTGCGGGCCGTCGCCGGAATCGGGGTAGACGGTGCGCAGTGCCTCGTGCCGTCCGACGAGATCGGCGATCGCGATCTGCATGGCGCGCAGGTCCACCTCGCCCGACAGCCGGAGTGCGACCGGAAGGTTATAGGCCGGTGACGCGGTGTCGAACTGGTTGATGAACCACATCCGCTGCTGGGCGAGCGACAGCGGAATGTGTTCGGGGCGCGCCCTCGCCGTCAGTGCGGGCCGCCGCGCACCGTGGGTGGTGGTCTCGGTGATCCGCGCCGCGAGTGCGGCGACGGTGGGCGATTCGAACACCTCACGGACCCCGACGTGGACGTCGAGGGCGGCGTTGATCCGCGACACCACCTGGGTGGCGAGCAGCGAGTTGCCGCCGAGGTCGAAGAAGCTGTCGTGGATGCCGATCTCGGGCAGGGCGAGGATGTCCGCGAAGATGCCGGCGACGATCACCTCCATCGGGTTCCGGGGCGCCTCGAATGTCGTGGCCGCCGCGGCGAAGATCGGTTCGGGTAGCGCGGACCGGTCGAGTTTGCCCGCCGGGGTGAGCGGCAGGGCGTCGAGGAGGGTGACGGACGCGGGCACCATGTAGGCCGGCAGGGTGCGGCCGACGAAATTCGCGACCTCGACCCGGTCGACGTCCTCCCCGGTGAACGGCAGCACGTACGCGACGAGGGAGGTCTCCCCGTTCGGGTGCTCGTACCCGATCGTGGTGGCGTACTCGATCTGCGGGTGTGCGGTGAGGGCGGCGTCGATCTCGCCGAGTTCGATCCGGAATCCGCGGATCTTCACCTGGTGGTCGGTGCGGCCGACGAAATCGAGGACGCGGTCCTCCCGCCACCGGACGAGGTCGCCGGTGCGGTACATGAGGTCGCCGGGCTCGCCGTACGGGTCGGCGACGAAGCGTTCGGCGGTCAGTCCCGGTCGTCCCAGGTAGCCGCGGGCCAGGCTCGGTCCCCCGACGTACAGTTCGCCCGGCACCCCGACCGGCACCGGCCGCAGCCGCCCGTCCAGCACGAGCGCCCGCACCCCGCGGCTCGGGCCGCCGATGGTGACCGGTTCGCCGGCGCGGAGGGGTTCGGTGATGGACGACATGATCGTCGCCTCGCTGGGGCCGTACGCGTTGACCAAGCGGCGCCCGGGCGCCCAGCGGGCGACCAGTTCCGGCGGGCACACGTCACCGGCGACGACCACCACGGCGAGTTCGTCGAGCCCGTGGTGGTCCACCGACGCCAGCGCCGCGGGGGTGGAGAACGCATGGGTGATGCGTTCCGCCGCGAGCAGTTCCGCGAGTTCCGATCCGCCGTAGATCGTGGGCGGCGCGATCACCATCGTGGCTCCCGCGCCGAGTGCCATCAGCATCTCGAACACGGAGGCATCGAAGCTCGGGGACGCGAAATGCAGTGTCCGCGAACGGGACGTGACGGCGAGCAGCTCACGTTCGTCGGTCACCAGGTTCATCAGACCGCGGTGCGTCACCGCGACGCCCTTGGGCCTGCCGGTCGATCCCGACGTGTAGATGACGTACGCCACCTGGTCGGACAGGATCGGCCGCATGCGGTCGCGGTTGGTGAGAGGCAACCGGGACTCGTGGGTGCAGCGCACCTCCAGTGCCGGGTCGTCGAGGAGCATCCACCGGATCGAGTCCGGGAGCAGTGCCCGCTTCGCGGACACCGTGATCCCGACCATCGCCCCGGAGTCCTGCACCATGTGCACGATGCGGTCGGCGGGATAGCCGGGGTCGACGGGTACGAAGGCGGCACCGGTCTTGGCCACCGCCCAGACGGCCACCACCGACTCGAAGGACCGCGGCAGCGCCAGCGCGACGCTGGTTTCGGGTCCCACTCCCCGGTCGACGAGCAACCGGGCCAGCTGATTCGACCGTTCGTCGAGGTCCCGGTATGTCAGGCCGGCACCGTCGAAGACGACGGCGAGACCGTCGGGTGCTGCGGCCACGGCGTCGGCGAGGATCTCGGGCAGCATCTGCACCGGTCGCGGGTCGGCGCCGCGGACCGGGGTCAGCGCCGCGTGTTCGTCTTCGCCGAGAACGGGGATGTCACCGATCGGCCGCTGCGGGTCGGCGACCACCGCCTCGAAGATCCGGCGCAGCCGGGTCGCGTACCCGGCGGCCGTGCTCTCGTCGAAAATGTCGGTCGCGTAGATGAGTTCGGCGTCGATGCCCGCGGGTTCGGCGGTGTCGTCGAGCCGCTCGGTGAGCGTGAAGTGCAGGTCGAACTTGGCGATGCTCGCGTCGAGGGTGAGCGGTGTCACCGACAGCCCGTCCAGTTCCAGTCCGTCGGCGGACACGGCCTGCACACCGAGCGCCACCTGGAACAGCGGGTGGTGCGAGGTGGAGCGGACCGGGCTCAGGACCTCCACCAGCCGCTCGAAGGGCAGGTCGGCGTGGGCGAACGCCTCGAGGTCGACGGTCCGCGTCTGCGCGAGCAGCGCCACGAACGACGCTCCCGGATCCAGCGTCGTCCGCAGGACGAGGGTGTTGACGAACATGCCGATGATGTCGTCGAGTTCGACTCGGCCGCGGCCGGCGACGGCGGTGCCGACCGCGATGTCGGCGGTGGTGCTGAGGCGTCCCAGGAGGACGCTGAGCGCGGCGTGGGCGACCATGAAGAGGCTCGCGCCGTGCGCCCGTGCGAGCTCCGTCAGGGCCCGGTGTGTGCCGGCGTCCAAGGTGAAACGGGTCGCCGCACCGCGATGGGTCGGCACCGCGGGCCTGCCCCGGTCGCCGGGCAGGTACAGCTGGTCCGGGACACCGGCGAGGGCACGGGTCCAGTAGTCCAGTTGGGCGGCGGCGAGGCTGCCCGGCTCGGACTCGGAGCCGAGCACCGTCCGCTGCCACAGCGCGTAATCGGCGTACTGCACCGGCAGCGGCGCCCAGGTGGGTGGGTGGCCCGCGGCACGGCTCCCGTAGGCGATCATCACGTCGCGGATCAGAGGTTCCATGGACGCACCGTCGGCGGAGATGTGGTGGACGACGAGGGCGAGCACGTGCTCGGCGGGGCCGAGCGAGTACACCTTCACCCGCAGCGGCACGGCCTCGGACACGTCGAAACCGGCCAGGAGGAACTCCTGGAGATCCGCGCGCAACCCGGTCTCGCTCACGTGGACCGGTGCGACGTCGGGGGTGAAGTCTCCGGGCTCGAGAATCACCTGGTGCGGCCCACCCCGCGAGTCGGGGAAGACGGTCCGCAGCGATTCGTGCCGGGCGATCAGGTCACCGATCGCCGCGGCCAGCGCCGCCGTGTCCAGCGATCCCGTCAGCCGGACCGCGGCGGGCAGGTTGTAGGCGGGCGAGGACGTTTCGAATTGGTTGAGGAACCACATCCGCTGCTGCGCGAGCGACAGCGGTATCCGGCCGGGACGGACCGCCGCCGTCAGCGGTGCGATCGCGGTGGACGGACCGTGCTGGTCGAGCCGCCGGGCCAGGGCCGCGACGGTGGGGGCGTCGAACACGTCGCGGATGGCGATCCGCGTCTGCGTCGCCACACCGATGCGGGTACTGAGTTTGGTGGCCGACAGCGAGTTGCCGCCGAGTTCGAAGAAGTTGTCGTCGACACCGACGCGGGAAACGCCGAGGAGCTCGGCGAAGACGGCCGCCACGACGCGTTCCGACTCGGTGCGCGGCGCCGTGTACTCCGCCTTCCCTGCGAATACCGGTGCGGGCAGGGCGTTCCGGTCCACCTTGCCGTTCGGCGTCAGCGGCAGTTCCGTCAACGGGACCAGCAGCGACGGAACCATGTAGGAGGGCAGGCTGCCCGCCGCTTCGGCCAGGACGGCGTCACAGTCCAATGCGACTGCGCCGCGCGGCACGACATACCCGACCAGGTGCTCACCGGTGTGCGGATCCGAGTGCGGGACGACGACCGCCTGGTCCACGTCCTCGTGCCGGAGCAGCGCGGAGACGATTTCGCCGAGTTCGATGCGGAAACCGCGGACCTTCACCTGGAAGTCGGTGCGCCCGAGGTACTCGAGCCGGCCCGCCGCGGTCCAGCGGACGAGGTCGCCGGTGCGGTACAGCCGCGCACCCGACGTCGAGAAGGGGTCGGCGACGAAACGTTCGGCGGTGAGGTCGGGGCGGCCCAGGTATCCGCGAGCGAGTTGGACCCCGCCGAGGTACAGCTCTCCCGCCACCCCGGCGGGGACCGGGCGGAGACGGTCGTCGAGAACGAGAGTGCTGGTGTTCCAGACGGGCAGGCCGATCGGGACGGTGTCGGAGTTGTCGGACCGTGCCGCGAAGAAGGTGGTGGTCACCGCCGCCTCGGTGGGTCCGTACGTGTTGTCGATCTCGGCGGGATGGGACGCACGGAAGTCGTCGATCGTCTCCGGGGACACCGCCTCGCCACCGACCAGCACGTGCCGCAGCGCGGGCATATCCGTCAGTCCGGGGCCGGAGGTGAGGGCCGCCAGCATCGCCGGCACGAAGTGCACGACGGTGACGCCGTGCGTGCGGACGATCTCCGCGAGGTACTCGGGGTCGCGGTGGCCGTCGGGATCCGCGATGACGAGGCGGGCGCCGGCTGCGAGCGGCGCGAAGCACTCCCACACCGACACATCGAACGTCACCGGGGTCTTGAGCAGCATCGTGTCGGCGGTGCCGAGCGCGTACTGCTCACGTAGCCACTCGAGTTGCGCCGTGATCGCCGCGTGCGAGACGGCCACGCCCTTGGGCCGTCCCGTGGATCCGGACGTGAAGAGGACGTACGCCGTGTTGTCCGGGCGCAGCGGCGCGATTCGTTCGGCGGCGCGGATCGGCTCCCCGCCGAACTCGGCCGGGTCGAGGGCGTCCGGCGCGATTGCCCGCACTCCGTGCCGGGTCGCTCCGGTCTGCCTGAGCAGTTCGCTGCTGGTGAGCACCAGGGACGCGCCGGACTGTTCGACGATGTCGCGGTTGCGCTGCTCCGGTTGGCCGGGGTCGAGTGGGGTGTAGGCGCCGCCGGCCTTCACCACGGCGTGGACCGCGACGAGCAGGTCGAGCGACCGCGGGATCTCCACGGCCACGACGGCGTCGGGGCCCACCCCGTCGGCGATGAGCTTGCGTGCGAGGCGGTTCGCGCAGGCGTCGAATTCGGCGTAGGTCAGAGCCGTGTCGCGCCAGCGCACGGCGGGGGCGCTCGGGGTTGCCCGTACCTGTTCGTCGAGCAGACCGACGAGGGTGGAGTGCACCGTCTCCCGTGTCGCACCGTGGGACTGAGCGAGGAGACGCAGCCGGGCGTCGTCGCCGAGCAGGTCGAGGTCGCCGACCGGGGTTCGCGGATCGTGGGCCAGTCCGGACAGCACCCGGACGAAGGACTCGCCGATCCTCGAGGCGGTGTCTGCGTCGAAAAGGTCCTTGGCGTAGCCGAGTTCGAGGTCGAGGCCCGCCGGATTCCCGTCCTCGTCGTGGCGTTCACCGAGCACGAAGTTCAGGTCGAACTTGGCGATCGGCGACTCGATGTCGAGTGCGGACACTTCCAGTCCCGGCAGTTCGAGCGTCGGGGTCTGCAGGTTCTGCAGCGCGAGCGCCACCTGGAACAGCGGGTGGAACGCGGTCGAGCGGGTCGGGTTGATCGCGTCGACGAGTTGCTCGAACGGCACCTCCACGTGGGAGAACGCCTCGAGGTCGACGCGCCGGACCTGTTCGAGCAGTGCGGCGCCCGTCGAGTCGGGGTGTACGTCGGTACGCAGCACCAGCGTGTTGACGAACATGCCGACGAGCCCGTCGAGGGACTGCTCGCCGCGGCCCGCGACGGACGTTCCGACGGCGACATCCGGGCCGGCCCCCAACCGGGACAGCAGTGCGGCCAGCGCGGTGTGGACGACCATGAACAGGCTGGCGTGGTGTGCGCGCGCCAGTTCGTGCAGTTGCCGGTGGAGGTCGCCGTCCAGGGTCAGTCGCGCCGTGCCGCCGAGGTTCGACGGGGCCGGTGGGCGGGGGCGGTCGGTGGGCAGTGCGACCTGATCCGGCAGTCCTGCGAGTGTCCGCTTCCAGTACGCGATCTGACTCGCGGCGAGCGACTGCGGATCGTCGGAGTCACCGAGCAGGTGCCGCTGCCACATCGCGTAGTCCGCGTACTGCACCGGCAACGCGTTCCACACCGGGGCGTCGCCGGCGGTCCGGGCGGCGTAGGACGTCATCACGTCGGACGCGAGAGGGATGAACGACCAGCCGTCCGCGGAGATGTGGTGGACGACGAACAGCAGGACGTGCTCCGACCGGCTCTCGCGGAACAGGTGGACCCGCAGCGGCAGGTCGGTGGTGACGTCGAACCCGGCGGAGGCGTGGCGCAGGATCGCACCGGAGAGGTCTTCGCCGGACAGTCGGGTGGGCGTGAGGTCGAGGGGGATCGACTCCACCGGAACGATCACCTGGTGCGCACCGTTCTCGGTCGCCGGGTAGACGGTGCGCAGTGCCTCGTGCCGGGCAAGGACGTCGCCGAGTGCGGTGCGCAGGGTCGCGACGTCGATCCGGCCGGACATGCGGAGCGCGAGCGGAATGGTGTAGGCGGCCGCGGTGGTGTCGAACTGGTTGAGGAACCACATGCGTTGCTGTGCCGGCGACAGCGGGATCGTGGCGGGTCGCTCACCGGCGACGAGGGCGGGCCGCTCGGCCGTCGTGTCGGACGCTGCGGCGGTCGCGAGTGCGCGCACGGTGGGGTTGTCGAACAGTGTGCGGACGGAGATGCGTGTTCCCAGTGCCGAACCGACACGGGAGACGACCTGGGTGGCGGACAGCGAGTTGCCGCCGAGGTCGAAGAAGTTGTCGTCGAGGCCGATCGACGGCTCCCCCACGACGTCGGCGAAGACGGCGGCGATCGCCTGCTCGGCCGGGGTCTGCGGTGCCGTGAACTCGCTCCGCTGCGCGAAAACGGGTGTGGGCAGGGCGTTGCGGTCGAGCTTGCCCGCCGGGGTCAGCGGCAGCGAATCCAACACCATGATCGACGACGGCACCATGTACCCGGGAAGACGCTCCCCCACGAACTCCGACAACACCCGGGAATCGACCTCGGCTGCCGGCGCCGGCAGCACATACGACACCAGCCGATCATGACCGGAACCGTCGTCGAACCCGATCGTGTGCGCGAACTCCACCACCGGATGCGCGGTCAGCGCCGCGTCGATCTCACCCAACTCGATCCGGAATCCCCGGATCTTGACCTGAAAATCACTGCGCCCCAGAAACTCCAGAACCGGCGGCCGGTCCGGCGCGGTCACCCACCGCACCACATCCCCCGTGCGATACATCCGACCACCGGACCCGAACGGCGACGCCACAAAACGCTCCGCCGTCAACCCCGACCGGCGCACATACCCCCGAGCCAAACTCGAACCGAGAACATACAGTTCACCCCGCACCCCCGCCGGAACCGGACGCAACCGGGAATCGAGCACAACGAGATCGACACCCACGGTCGGCGACCCGATGGTGACCGGCTGCCCCGGTACCAACGGACCCGTCGCCGACGACATGATCGTCGCCTCACTCGGACCATATGCATTCACCATCACCCGGCCCGGAGCCCACCGCGCCACCAGCTCCGGCGGACACACATCCCCGGCCACCACTACCGTCGTCAGAGAATCCAGACCGCGGTGATTCACCGACGCCAACGCCGCCGGCGTGCAGAACGCATGCGACACCTCCTGCTCGGCCAGGAACTCCGCCAACTCTTCGCCACCGAAGATCGTGGTCGGCGCCACTACCAGCGTCGCCCCCGCACTCACCGCCATCATCAACTCGAACACCGACGCATCGAAACTCGGCGACGCGAAATGCAACACCCGAGACTCCGACAACACCCCCAACCGAACCCGCTCATCCGCAGCAAGATTCACCACACCCCGATGCGAAACCGCCACACCCTTCGGCCGCCCCGTCGAGCCCGATGTGTAAATCAGATACGCCGGATGATCCACCGACAACGCGGCAACTCGATCCGAATCCTGCACGGGTTCCGAGGAATACGATGTCAGAGCCTCGATCACGGCATCGTCGTCGAGAACCAACCACAAAGTCGAATCCGGCAGGTTCTCCCGCAGCGCGGCGGTGGTGATGCCGATCGGCGCACCACAGTCCTCGAGCATGAACGCGATGCGGTCAGCCGGATAGTTCGGATCCACCGGAACGAACGCGGCGCCCGACTTCGTAACCGCCCACGTAGCCACCACCGATTCCCGAGAGCGGGGCAACGCCAACGCCACCGAGACCTCGGGACCGACCTGCAGGTCGATCAGCAACCGCGCCAGTCGGTTCGACGTTGCATCCAGGGCGCGGTAGCTCAGGGTGCCGTCGGATGTCCCGTGCCCGGGCGCGACGAGGGCGTCACCGTCCGGGTTGCTGCGGACGGCGCCGGCCAGCAGATCCGGCAGTGTGACCGGTATGAGCCCGGGCCGGCCGCTTGCCGGGACCAGTGCGTCCCGCTCGGCGTCGTGGAGTAGATCGAGGTCACCGACCAGGGTATCCGGGTCGGACGTCACGGCCTCGAGAATCCGCTGCAGCCGCGATGCGACGTCGCTAATGGTGGACTCGTCGAACAGGTCGGTGGCGTAGATGAATTCGGCACGCATACCGGACGGTGCGCCCGTGTGATCGAGTTCCTCGCCCAGTGTCAGCTGGAGGTCGATCTTGGCAACCCCGGGATCCACATCCTCGACGCCGATCCGCAGTCCCGGCAGTTCGTAGTCCGGTGACTGCAGCGGGTTCATCGACAGCGCGACCTGGTAGATGGGGTGACGAGCCGCGGTGCGTGTGGGGGCGAGGGCGTCGACCAGCCGTTCGAACGGGACGTCGGCGTGGGCGAACGCTGCGAGGTCGGTGTCGCGGACTGTACGCAGCATCTCGGCGAAGGTGGCTCCGCCGTTCACGGCTGTGCGCAGGACGAGGGTGTTGACGAACATTCCGACGAGGTCGTCGAGGGCGCGTTCGCCGCGGCCGGCGATCGGGGTGCCGATCGCGACGTCGTCGGTGGCCGACAGTCGTGCCATCAGCAGCGCGAAGGCGGTGTGGGCGACCATAAAGGTGGTGGCCCCGTGGTCCCGGGCCAGTGATCGAATGCGACGGTGAGTTTCGGGGTCGATATCGAAGCCCACCGATCCGCCGGCGAACGTCGGTTGCGCGGGCCGTGGCCGGTCGAAGGGCAGGGGCAGTTCGTCGGGCGCCCCGGCGAGCGTTCGGGTCCAGAATCCGAGTTGGGTGGCCAGGACGGATTCCGGGTCGTCTTCGCTGCCGAGTACGTCCCGCTGCCACACGCTGAAGTCGGCGTACTGGACCTCGAACGGTGCCCACTGCGGGGCGTGGCCGTCCGTGCGGGCTGCGTAGGCGACCATGACGTCACGGCCGAGTGGTCCGAAAGACCAGCCGTCGGCCGCGATGTGATGCAGCGAGATCGCCAGGACGTGCTCGGTGGGCGCGGTGCGGAACAGCGTGGCCCGTACCGGTGTCTCGGCGGTGACGTCGAAGGTTCGGGACGCGAGCGCCGCCATCCGGCCGGGGAGATCGGCTTCGGTGACGTCGACCGGAGGCAGTGTCACGGAGACGTCGGTGACGGCCAGTACGACCTGCTCAGGGCCGTCCCCGCCGTCCGGGAACACCGTCCGCAGCGACTCGTGACGTTCGACGACGTCGTCGAACGCGGCCGCCAGCGCTGCGGTGTCGACGACGCCGGACAGGCGTACCGCGAACGGCAGGTTATAGGCCGGGGAGTCGGCGTCGAACTGGTTGAGGAGCCACATACGCTGCTGCGCCAGCGACAACGGGATGCGGGCGGGCCGGGGCGCTGCCGTCAGCGCGGGGCGCACGTCCCTCGCGGTGGGGTCGATGCGCACTGCCAGGTCTGCCACGGTCGGTGCCTCGAACACGTCGCGTACCGACAGCCGGGTTCCGGTCGTCTCGGTGATGCGCGCGGCAAGGCGGGTGACCGACAGCGAGTTGCCGCCGAGGTCGAAGAAGCTGTCGTGCACACCGACCCGGCCGGCACCGAGCACGTCGGCGAACACGCCGGCGAGCGCCTGTTCCACCTCGTTGCGCGGTGCCACGTATTCGGTTGCATCCGAGCTGAACTCGGGAGCAGGCAGCGCCTTCCGATCCAACTTCCCACTCGTGTTCAACGGGAACTCGTCCAGCAACACCACCGCCGACGGCACCATGTATGACGGCAGCGAACCCGAAGCGTGCCGGCGAATCTCCGCGGTGTCGGCAACGCGGTCGGGCGCGGGAACCACATACGCCACCAAATGATCACCGGTCGTGGCATCCGAATACACCACAACCGCGGCACCGGTCACACCCGGATGCGACCGCAGCACCGTCTCGATCTCACCCAACTCGATCCGCTGACCGCGGAACTTCACCTGAAAATCGGTACGCCCGATGTACTCCAGCACACCGTCACGCCGGCGCCGCACCAGATCCCCCGTCCGGTACATCCGCGCACCGGCACCCCCGAACGGGTTCGCCACGAACCGGTCCGACGTCAGATCCACCCGACCCAGATACCCCCGCGCCAACTGGACCCCGCCCAGATACAACTCCCCCGGCACCCCCGCAGCAACCGGATGCAGACGCGAATCCAGCACGTACGCCTGCGTGTTCCACTCCGGAACGCCGATCGGCACCGTCACGGTGTCCGCATCGGACGTCTCCCAGTACGTCACCGACACCGCTGCCTCGGTGGGTCCATACAAGTTGTGTAATCCGGCGGACGACAGGTCCCGGAAACGACTCGCGGTCTCGGGAGGCAGCGCCTCACCGATCACGAACACGTGCCGCAGACTCGAACACGAGTCGGCGGGTACCGACGCGACGAACACATCGAGCATCGACGGCACGAAATCGGTGACCGTCACCCCGAGTTCGTCGATGGTCCGCGCAAGATAGTCCGGATCGCGATGGCCGTCCGGGCCGGCCAACACCAGGGCGGCCCCCACCTGCAACGGCCAGAAAAACCCCCACACCGACACATCGAACGTGGTCGCCGTCTTCTGCAACACCACATCCCGGCCGGTCAGCGCGTACTGCGACTGCATCCACAGCAACTGATTCACGATCGCGGCATGCGGAACCGCCACACCCTTCGGCTTGCCGGTCGAACCCGACGTATAGATGACATAAGCGGTGTTATCCGCGCGCAGGGGATACACCCGGTCGGCGTCGGTGACAGGTGCGCCGGAGAAGTCGGACAGGTCAAGGCAGTCGAGCGTGACCACGTCGCCGGACGGAAGCGCGCCGCGATCCGCGGCAGTCGTCAGCACGCAGACCGGCCCGGCAGACTGCAGCACGTATCCGATCCGGTCGGCGGGATGATCCGGGTCGACGGGCACATACGCACCGCCCGCCTTCACCACGGCGTACATCCCCACCACCAGGTCCAACGACCGCCGCATCGCCAGCGCGACCCGCGACTCCGGCCCCACTCCACACGACACCAGATACCGAGCCAACCGATTCGCGTGCTCGTCGAACTCGCGGTACGTCAGCGAGGCGCCGTCGAGAACCAGGGCCGGGGCACCGGGAGTACGCGCCACCTGCGCATCGAACAGCACCGGCAGGGTCGTCGCGGGGACCGCGTGTTCGGTCGAGTTCCAGAGGGTCAATGCGGCACGCTCGTCGGCGCCGAGCAGGGCGATGTCGCCGACGCGGGTCGTCGCGTCGGTGGTGACGGCGCCGAGGATCGTGGTGAATCGGGCGGCGATGGAGTCGGCCGTGTCCGCGTCGAACAGATCGGTCGCGTACGTCAATTGCGCGGTCATCCCGTCGGGTCTACCTGCGGGGTCGAACCGCTCGACGAGGGTCAGGTGCAGATCGAATTTTGCGACGTCGATGTCGGTGCCGAGTCCGCGCAGGGTGAGTCCGTCGAGTTCGAGTGCGGTCTGCTCGAGATTCTGGAACGTGAGCATCACCTGGAACAACGGGTGCCGGGCCGCGTGCCGGGTGGGGCTGAGCACCTCCACCAGCCGTTCGAAAGGCACGTCGGCGCGGGAGAACGCCGCGAGATCCACATCCCGGACGTGGTCGAGCACGTCGGTGAACGCGGACCCCGGATCGACGTGGGTCCGCAGGGCCACCGTGTTGACGAACATGCCGATCAGATCGTCGAGTTCGGGTTCGCCGCGACCGGCGACGGGAGTTCCGATGGTGACGTCCGACGACGCGCTGAGACGTCCGAGCAGCACGGCGAGGGCGGTGTGCATCACCATGAACAGCGTGGCCCGCCGGGACTGCGCGAGTGCCGCCAGTGCGCGGTGCGCGGACGCGTCGATGTCGAAGTCGACGTGGCTGCCGCGATAGGACTGCTCGGCGGGGCGCGGGTGGTCCGTCGGGAGTTCCAGTTCGTCGGGAATGCCCGCGAGGGTGTCGGTCCAGTAGTCGAGCTGCCGGGCGGCGAGGGTATCGGGGTCCGATTCGTCACCGAGGAGTTCGCGCTGCCAGAGGGCGTAGTCGGCGTACTGCACGGGCAGCGGCGTCCAGGCGGGGCGCTCTCCCCGGGTGCGGGCCGTGTAGGCGACCATCACATCGCGCACCATCGGTGCCATCGACCAGCCGTCGCCGCAGATGTGGTGCACCACCAGCGCCAGCACGTGTTCGTGGGCGCTCACCCGGAGCAACGTGACACGGACAGGCAGGTCCGTCGTGACGTCGAAACCCGTCGTGAAGAATCGCGCCAGGACGGTCTCGAGTTCGTCCTCGGCGATGTCCGCGACAGTCAGATTCGGCGGGGCATCCGCAGTGTCGCGCACGACCTGGTGCGGCCCGGTCGCCGAATCGGGGAACACGGTCCGCAGCGACTCGTGCCGTTCGACGAGGTCCGCGACGGCCGCCTCGAGCGCCACCCGGTCGAGTGGCCCGGTGAAGCGCACCGCGAACGGCAGGTTATAGGCCGGGGACGACGGATCGAACTGGTTGAGGAACCACATCCGCTGCTGGGCAGGCGACAGCGGAATACGTTCCGGCCGTTCCCGCCGGATCAGCGCCGGTCGGGTGTCCGCACCGGTCGACTGCGACAGTCTGGCCGCGAGTTCCGCGACGGTCGGAGTCTCGAACAGGTCCCGCACCGTGACGGGCACATCGAGTTCACCGCGGAGTCGGGACACCAGTTGGGTGGCGATCAGCGAGTTGCCGCCGAGTTCGAAGAAACTGTCCCGGACGCTCACCCGCTCGAGTCCGAGGACCGCGCAGAACACCGATGCGACAGCACGCTCGACGCTCGTGGACGGTGCCACGTATTCGGTTGCATCCGAGGTGAACTCGGGAGCAGGCAGCGCCTTCCGATCCAACTTCCCACTCGTGTTCAACGGGAACTCGTCCAGCAACACCACCGCCGACGGCACCATGTATGACGGCAGCGAACCCGAAGCGTGCCGGCGAATCTCCGCGGTGTCGGCAACGCGGTCGGGCGCGGGAACCACATACGCCACCAAATGATCACCGGTCGTGGCATCCGAATACACCACAACCGCGGCACCGGTCACACCCGGATGCGACCGCAGCACCGTCTCGATCTCACCCAACTCGATCCGCTGACCGCGGAACTTCACCTGAAAATCGGTACGCCCGATGTACTCCAGCACACCGTCACGCCGGCGCCGCACCAGATCCCCCGTCCGGTACATCCGCGCACCGGCACCCCCGAACGGGTTCGCCACGAACCGGTCCGACGTCAGATCCACCCGACCCAGATACCCCCGCGCCAACTGGACCCCGCCCAGATACAACTCCCCCGGCACCCCCGCAGCAACCGGATGCAGACGCGAATCCAGCACGTACGCCTGCGTGTTCCACTCCGGAACGCCGATCGGCACCGTCACGGTGTCCGCATCGGACGTCTCCCAGTACGTCACCGACACCGCTGCCTCGGTGGGTCCATACAAGTTGTGTAATCCGGCGGACGACAGGTCCCGGAAACGACTCGCGGTCTCGGGAGGCAGCGCCTCACCGATCACGAACACGTGCCGCAGACTCGAACACGAGTCGGCGGGTACCGACGCGACGAACACATCGAGCATCGACGGCACGAAATCGGTGACCGTCACCCCGAGTTCGTCGATGGTCCGCGCAAGATAGTCCGGATCGCGATGGCCGTCCGGGCCGGCCAACACCAGGGCGGCCCCCACCTGCAACGGCCAGAAAAACCCCCACACCGACACATCGAACGTGGTCGCCGTCTTCTGCAACACCACATCCCGGCCGGTCAGCGCGTACTGCGACTGCATCCACAGCAACTGATTCACGATCGCGGCATGCGGAACCGCCACACCCTTCGGCTTGCCGGTCGAACCCGACGTATAGATGACATAAGCGGTGTTATCCGCGCGCAGGGGATACACCCGGTCGGCGTCGGTGACAGGTGCGCCGGAGAAGTCGGACAGGTCAAGGCAGTCGAGCGTGACCACGTCGCCGGACGGAAGCGCGCCGCGATCCGCGGTCGTCGTCAGGACGCAGACCGGCCCGGCAGACTGCAGCACGTATCCGATCCGGTCGGCGGGATGATCCGGGTCGACGGGCACATACGCACCGCCCGCCTTCACCACGGCGTACATCCCCACCACCAGGTCCAACGACCGCCGCATCGCCAGCGCGACCCGCGACTCGGGCCCCACTCCACACGAGATCAGATACCGGGCGAGCCGATTCGCGTGCTCGTCGAACTCGCGGTACGTCAGCGAGGCGCCGTCGAACACCACCGCCGGGGCATCGGGAGTGCGCGCCGCCTGTGCGCCGAACAGATCCGGCAGGGTGGTGTCGGGGACGTCGTGGTCGGTGGCATTCCATCCGGACAGTTCTCGGATGCGCGCGGCGGGGTGCGCGATCGCGATGTCGCCGACCGGCGTGTGCGGCGCCATCGTGACGGCGTCGAGGATCCGGACGAACTGGCTACCGAACGATCGGATCGTGCTCTCGTCGAACAGTTCGGTGGCGTAGTTGAATTCGGCGGTGATGGGGCCGGGTGTGCCGTCGGCGTCGCGGGTGTCGGTGAGGACGAGTTGCAGGTCGAACGCGGCGACGTCGGGGAGGATCGGTTGGCTCGACACCGACAGGCCGGGGAGTTCGAGGTGCGCGGGGGCGTGGTTCTGGAAGAACAGCGCCACTTGGAACAGCGGGTGGTGTGCTGCGGTACGGGTGGGGTTCAGGTGCTCCACCAGACGTTCGAACGGCACGTCCGTGTGTGCGAATGCGGCGAGGTCCACCTCTCGGACCTGTTGCAACAGTTCGGCGAACGACGACGCCGGGTCCAGTTGCGCGCGGAGCACGAGGGTGTTGACGAACATGCCGACCAGGTCGTCGAGGTCACGGTCGCCGCGGCCGGCGACGGGGGTGCCGATGGCGATGTCGGTGGTCGCGCTGAGCCGGCTGAGCAGCACCGACAGCGCGGAGTGCGCGACCATGAACAGGGTGGTGTCCTGTGTGCGGGCCAGGGTCAGCAGGCGCTCGTGCAGTTCCGTGGAGATCTCCCACGACACGGTGGCTCCGTGCTTCGACGCGACGCTGGGTCGTGGCCGGTCGGTGGGCAGGTCGAGGCTGTCCGGCAGCCCGGCCAGCGTGGTTGCCCAATACGCGAGTTGGCGGGCCGCCCGCGAGTCCGGGTCGTGCTTCTCGCCGAGGAGTTCGCGCTGCCACAGTGTGTAGTCGGCGTACTGCACGGGCAGCGGGGCCCACTGCAGGTCGCGGCCGCCGCTGTGCGCGGCGTACGCGACCATCAGGTCGCGAGACAGCGGCGCGAACGACCATCCGTCGGCGGCGATGTGGTGCACGACGAGAACAAGCACGTGTTCGTCGTTACGCACGCGCAACAGTCGAGCGCGTACCGGAATCTCGGTGGTGACGTCGAAGCCGGCGAGGGCGAATCCCCGGATCGCGGCCGCGAGTTCGGCGTCGGTCGCCTCGACGACGGTGAGGTCGAGGTCGACGTCGTGCTCGTCGAGGATGCGCTGCCAGGGGCTGGAATCCGATGCGGGGAACACGGTCCGCAGCGATTCGTGGCGGTGCAGTACCGCGCGGAGCGCGCGACGCAGTGCCGTGACGTCCAGGCCCCCCGAGAACCGCACGGCGAGAGGAAGATTGTAGACGGGGCTGGAGGTGTCGAACTGGTTGAGGAACCACACACGCTGCTGGGCAGGCGACAACGGCACCTGCTCGGGCCGCTCCTGCGGGGTCAGTGCGGGAGGTGCGGGGTGCGCCGCAGGGTCGACCCGGTCCAATCTGTGCGCGAGCGCGCCGACCGTCGGCGCATCGAAGACGTCGCGCAGCGACACCGGGACACCGAGTGCGATCCGCAGTCGCGACACCAGTCGGGTGGCGACGAGGGAGTTGCCGCCGAGGTCGAAGAAATGGTCGTGGGTGCCGACACGTTCGACGCCCAGGATCTCGGCGAAGACACCGGCGACGACCACCTCGGCCGGGGTCTGCGGCGCGATGTATTCGGCGGTCGCAGTGTCGAGGGTCGGTGGGGGCAGGGCCTTGCGGTCCAGTTTGCCGTTCACCGACAGCGGCAGGGTGTCCAGGTGCACGACGCGCGCCGGGATCATGTACGACGGGACTCGTGTCGACAGGTGTGCGCGCACGTCGGACCACTCGGCCGCGCGCCGTCCCACCAGGTACGCGACGAGCGCTTCGTCGCCGCGCTCGTCCCGGTGCACCACCACCACCGCCTGCACGACGTCCGGATGCGCCTCCAGCGCCGACTCGATCTCCCCCAACTCGATCCGCTGCCCCCGCAATTTCACCTGGAAATCCGTACGCCCCAGATACTCCAGAGCCCCATCACCCCGGCGACGCACCAGATCCCCCGTCCGGTACATCCGCCCACCCGCGACGAACGGATTCGCCACGAACCGGTCCGAGGACAGATCCGCCCGATTCAGGTAGCCGCGCGCGAGTTGGTCACCCGCAAGGTACACCTCCCCCGCCACCCCGTTCGGCACCGGATGCAACCGCGCATCGAGCACATGCACCTGCGTGTTCCACACCGGACGACCGATCGGCACCGACAGCGCATCCGCCGCGCCCGTCTCCCAGTACGTCACATCGACCGCAGCCTCCGTCGGACCGTACAGATTGTGCAGACCCGCACCACTGACCGCCCGGAACCGCGACACCTGCTCCGGCGTCAGCGCCTCCCCCGAACAGAACACCAACCTCAACGAATCACACACCGCCACAGCAGGTTCGGCAGTGAACACCGACAACATCGACGGCACGAAGTGCATGGTGGTAACGCGGTGCCGGCGGATGAGGGTGGCGAGGTAGTCGGGATCGCGGTGCCCGTCGGGTGCGGCGATCACCATCGACGCCCCCACCTGCAGCGGCCAGAACAGCTCCCACACCGACACGTCGAACGTCACCGGCGTCTTCTGCATCACCGCGTCGTCCGGCGTCAGCCCGTACTCGTGCTGCATCCACAGCAGACGGTTCACGATCGCACCGTGCGTGACCGCGACCCCCTTCGGCCGGCCCGTCGACCCGGACGTGAAGATCACGTACGCCGTGTTGCCCGCGGTGAGCGCGGTGGAGATCGGTGTCGGATCCTGGTCGGGAAGGTCGAGGGTGTCGATGTTCACCACCGGTGCTGCGGTGCGGAACGTGGTGTCGTCCGCGGCGCGTGTCAGCACACAGACCGGCTGTGCGGTGTCGAGCACGTACGCGGTGCGCTCGGCCGGATGGTCGGGATCGATCGGCAGGTACGCGGCTCCGGCCTTCACGATCGCGTAGACGGCGACCAGCAGGTCGATCGAGCGCCGCATCCCGACCGCGACGACGGACTCCGGCCCCACGCCGGTCCGGATCAGGTGGCGGGCGAGTCGGTCGGTGCGCTCGTCGAACTCGGCGTAGGTCAACCGACGATCGTCGAACACCAGCGCCACGGCGTCCGGGGTGGCGGCGGCCTGGGCCGCGAACAGCGACGCCAGGGTGTCCGCCGGCACCGGACGGTGCGTTGCGTTGGCCGCGGTGAGGGCGGCGTGTTCCCTCGAATCGAGGAGGTCGAGGTCACCGACGGCGACCGGCGGGTTGCCTGACACCGCGTCGAGGAGCCGGCCGAAGCGTTCGCCGATCGACACGACCGTGCTGTGGTCGAACAGGTCTGTCGCGTAGGACAGTTGCACGGCCAGACCCGCAGCGTTGCCGGCGGCATCGACATTCTCCGCGACGGTGAGGTGCAGGTCGAATTTCGCCACCTGAACGTCGATCTCGGCGGCCTCGACCTCGAGTCCGTCGAGTTCCACCCGGGTGTTCGCCGTGTTCTGGAACGTGAGCATCACCTGGAACAGCGGATGGTGCGCCGACGACCGGGCGGGGCTGAGCACCTCCACGAGGCGCTCGAACGGGACGTCGCCGTGCTGGAACGCGGCGAGGTCGGCGGCGCGGGTCCGGGCGAGAACGTCCTCGAACGTGTCACCGAGGTCGACGGTCGTACGGAGCGCAAGGGTGTTGACGAACATCCCGACGAGGTGGTCGAGGGCCTCCTCGCCGCGTCCCGCGACGGGCGTGCCGATCACGATGTCCGATCCGGCGCCGAGCCGGCGGAGTAATACAGCCAGCGCGGCGTGCGTGACCATGAATGGCGTCGTGCCGGTGCTCTGTGCGAGATCGACGAGACGCCCGTGGACGTCGGCGGGGATCGTGAACTCGACACGCCCGCCGCGATGCGACATCTCGGCGGGCCTCGTGCGGTCGGTGGGCAGCTCGATCAGCTGCGGCACGCCGGCAAGCGCTGCCCGCCAGTGTGCGATCTGCTTGGCGGACAGGCTGTTCGGGTCGTCTTCCGACCCCAGTAGGTCCCGCTGCCAGAGGCTGTAGTCGACGTACTGCACGGGGAGCGGCGCCCAGATGGGTGCATGCCCGGCGGCGCGCGCCGCGTACGCGACCATCACGTCGGCGGCGAGTGGTGTCATCGACCAGCCGTCGGCGGCGATGTGGTGGACGACGAGGACGAGGACATGCCGCTCGGGCGCCTCACGGAACAGCCCGGCGCGCAGCGGTGTGTCGGCGGTGAGGTCGAACCCGGTGCTGCCGAGGGCCGTCACCGCGGCGGTGAGCGACTCGGGGTCGACGTCGAGCGGATCCGTGTCGGCCAGCACGCTCACGGCGGGCTTGATCAGCTGGTGGGGTCCGTCCGCGCTGTCGGGGAAGACGGTGCGCAGCGCCTCGTGCCGTTCCTGGACGTCGCCGAGCGCCGCCCGCAGGGCTTCCCGGTCGAGAGCGCCGGCGAGCCGCAGGGCGATCGGCAGGTTGTAGGCGGCGGACGCGGTGTCGAACTGGTTGAGGAACCACATCCGTTGCTGCGCAACGGAGAGGGGCATGCGGTCGGGTCGCTCCCGGGGTTCCAGCGCCGGTCGCGGGTCGGACTGCGGACCGGCGTTCGCCACCGTGGCCGCCAGTTTCGACACCGACGGCGACTGGAAGAGGTCCCGGACCCCGATCCGCACGTCGAGGGCGGCGTTCACACGGGACACGACCTGCGTGGCCATCAGCGAATTGCCACCGAGTTCGAAGAAACTGGTGTCGACGCTCAGTTCGGGGAGACCGAGGACGTCGCGGAAGATCCCGAGGAGGATCTCTTCGCTGACCGTTCTCGGGCGCACGATGTCGGCCGAGCGTGCGGCGAATACCGGTGCGGGCAGTGCGTTGCGGTCGAGTTTGCCCGCCGGGGTCAGCGGCAACATATTCAACACCATGATCGACGACGGCACCATGTATCCGGGAAGACGCGTCCCGACGAACTCCGACAACACCCGGGTTTCGACGTCAGTTCCCGGCGCCGGCAGAACATACGAGACCAGGCGACTCCTGCCGCTCCCGTCGTCATAGCCGACCGTGTGGGCGAACTCCACCACCGGATGCGCGGACAGCGCCGCGTCGATCTCACCCAATTCGATCCGGAACCCCCGGATCTTCACCTGAAAATCACTGCGGCCCAGAAACTCCAGAACCGGAGGCCCGTCCGGGACGGTCCCCCAGCGGACCACGTCCCCCGTGCGGTACATCCGCCCGCCAGTGCCGAACGGGCTCGCCACGAACCGCTCCGCCGTCAACCCGGCCCGATGCACATACCCGCGAGCCAAGCTGGAGCCGAGGACGTACAGTTCACCGCGCACCCCGACCGGGACCGGACGCAACCGGTGGTCGAGGACGACGAGGTCGACACCCACCGTCGCAGACCCGATGGTGACCGGCTGCCCGGGCACCATCGGCCCGGTTGCCGACGACATGATGGTGGTCTCCGTCGGCCCATAGGCGTTGACCATGATCCGACCCGGAGCCCACTTCGCCACCAGCTCCGGCGGACACACATCCCCGGCCACCACTACCGTTGTCAGGTGGTCCAGACCGCGGTGATCGAGCGACGCCAATGCCGCAGGTGTGCAGAACGCATGCGACACCTCGTGTTCGGCAAGGAATTCCGCCAGCTCGACGCCACCGAACATCGTGGTCGGCGCCACCACCAGCGCCGCCCCCGCACACACCGCCATCACCAACTCGAACACCGAGGCATCGAAACTCGGCGACGCGAAATGCAACACCCGAGAATCCGCCGACACCCCCAGCCGATCCCGCTCGTCCGCAGCAAGATTCACCACACCCCGATGCGAAACCGCCACACCCTTCGGCCGCCCCGTCGACCCTGACGTATAGATCACATACGCCGGATGATCCACCATCAGCACACCGGTGCGGTCCGCATCGGTCACCGGGTCCGCCGGGTAGGCGGCAACGGCCGACACGAATTCGTCGTCGTCGAGAACCAACCACAATGTCGAATCCGGCAGACCCGCCCGCAATGCCGCCGTCGTGATACCGATCGGCGCACCGCAATCCTCGAGCATGTGCACGATCCGCTCGAACGGATAACCCGGATCCACCGGAACGAACGCCGCCCCCGACTTCGCCACCGCCCACACACTCGACACCGATTCCACCGACCGCGGCAATGCCAACGCCACCGACACCTCGGGACCGACCTGGAGATCGATCAGGAGGCGCGCGAGCCGGTTGGACTCCTCATCCAGGGCGCGGTAGCTCAGGGTGACGTCGGGTGTCCCGTGCCCGGGCGCGACGAGGGCGTCACCGTCCGGGTTGCTGCGCACGGCGCCCGCGAGGAGATCCGGCAGCGCGACCGGTGCGAATCCGGCGCGCCCGGCGGCGGGGACGAGGATGCGGCATTCGTCCTCGTCGAGGATCTCGAGGTCGCCGATTCGGCGTGGGGTGCCGGTGTCGGAGGTGAGGAAGGCGCCGAGGAATCGGGTGAAGCGGGCGTGGTGCGCGGCGAGGGCGTCGTCGGAGTACAGGTCGGGGTTGGCCTCGAGGTCGAGGTTGATGCTGGTGCCGGCGACGCCGTGGTAGACGTTGACGGCGAGGTCGCTGATGGGGCCGGTGGACAGCAGTTCGAGGCGGCCGACGATGCTGCCGAGGGTGATCTCGTTGTGGAACAGCATGACGTTGATCAGCGGACCGTAGAAGCCCTGATGATCGGTGGCGGCGTCGCGCCGGATGTCCATGTGCGGGTACCGCTGGTGGCGGAGCGCCCCGGTGACCTCCAGCCGGACCGCTGCCACCAGGTCGGTGTTCGTCATGTCCGGGCGGACGTCCAGGCGAAGCGGGACGACGTTGGACACCATGCCGCCGGAGCGGCGGAGCAGCGCGGTGGTGCGCGCGGTGACGGGCAGGCTGACCGCGACCTCCTCGCGTCCGGTCATCCGGGCGAGGTAGGCGGCGAAGGCGGCGATGACTTCGAACGCGGCCGACGAGTCGTGGCGGTTCGTCGCGGCGTCGAGGTGGTCGGCGAGGGGGCCGAGGATCTGCCCGCCGGTCGTGCGGCTGCGTGCCCGCGCGGGGGCGGTCCGGTCGACGAGACTGTGCGGTTCGCCGATGCTCGATACCCGCTCGGACCAGTACTCCCCGTCGGCGAGGTAGCGCGACGACGTCCGGTACTCGTCGTCGACGCGGGCGACGTCGGTGAGTTCGGCGGCCTTGGACGGCGCCACAGCGCGCCCCTCGACGGCCGCGGTGTACAACTCCGCGGTCCGGTCGACGAGCGTCACCGAGCCCATGCCGTCGAGCGCGACGTGGTGCACGCGGCAGTACCAGTAGTGGTGATTCGGCCCGATGCGCAGGACCGCCGAGGTCACCAGCCGGTCGCGGCACACGTCGAGCGGGGTGGTGTATTCCTGCCGCATCCATTCCGTGGCCGCCGCCCTCGGATCGGGCTCGTGCTGCAGGTCGACCACACTGACCGATGCCTCCAGCGTCGGATCGATCAGCTGGTAGGGAACGCCGTCGACCTCGACCAGCCGGAGGAAGGCGGAGCCGAGTTCGCGACCCGCCGTGATCAGCGACTCCGACAGCAGCGCCACGTCGAGGGCACCGACCAGTTCGACGCACTGCGCGATGGTGACGGGCACGGAGGGATCGAGCTGCTGGGCGAACCACATGCCCCGCTGAGCGGCGGAGAGAGGAAACGCACCGTCCGGAATGCGACCATGCGCGGTCACCTCACCACCCGGCACAGCTTCGACCACCTTGTTCGTCCTCATTTCCCACTCCGGCGGCGGGAATGAACCCACCGGCCACCCAAGAAACTAATAGTGACCTGCGAACCTGGGAATTTACCGAACCTTACCCGGGAGTACGCTTCAGGTTCCTATCGGACGTGCGGTTCGGACTGTTTCAGCATGTCTCACGATGTGGACACCTGCGGCGTTCGCCCACGTACATCATGTTTGTGACGGTGAATACGGACCTGCCCCTCGCCTTCCGGGGAGGGAGTGGGGCAGCGGTCGGCGGGCGCTACCTGGCCGCCACACCTTTGATCCTGGCGAGCCGGTTCCGCAGCCCCCACTGGGTGACCTTGAGGAGGGCCTCGCGGACGATCCCGCCGCTCATCTTGGATTCGCCGATCTCGCGCTCCGTGAACGTGATCGGAACCTCACGGACCGTGAAGCCCTCCTGGATGGCCCGCCACGCCAGGTCCACCTGGAAGCAGTAGCCGTGCGACTCCACCGCGGCGAGGTCGAGCTTCTCGAGCACCTCACGGCGGTACGCACGGTACCCGCCGGTGATGTCCTTGATCTTCACGCCGAGAGCCAGCCGGGAGTAGATGTTCCCGCCGCGCGACAGCCACTCGCGGTGCTTCGGCCAGTTGACCACCGTGCCGCCCGGCACGTATCGCGACCCGAGAACGAGGTCGGCGCCGGCGTCGACCTGGTCGAGCAGGCGATGCAACTGTTCCGGGGCGTGGCTTCCGTCGGCGTCCATTTCGACGAGGACGGTGTAGTCGCGGTCGAGGCCCCATCGGAAGCCGGCGATATAGGCGGCGCCGAGGCCGTTCTTCTCCGTCCGGTGCATCACGTGGATGCGACCGGCGTCGTCGTTCGACGCGAGCGCGTCCGCGACGTCTCCGGTGCCGTCGGGGCTGCCGTCGTCGACGACGAGGACATGAGTCCGGGGCAGCGCCGCGTGCAGGCGCCGCACGATCAGGCCGAGATTCTCCCGCTCGTCATACGTCGGAATGATCACCAGAGTCCGTGCGCTCGGTGCCCCGCTCTGCCCGGAATCGGTCTCCGATGCCATGAGGATCCTCCCTGCCGGCAACTGCCGGCGCCTTCTCGGTACTGCTGGAAATCGGTGTGCGATCAGTGCGTCGTCGTTGCACCACGGCGAACGCAACGGCGGCGACGGCGGCGAGACAGAGCAGAACCTCCGGTATCGGGCCGAGCCGACTTGCCAGCGTAGTACCGGTGCTCAGCGGCACCTGCGACACCAGGGCTGCCGGGACGAAAAGTGGGGTCTGCTGCACCGTGGACCCGTCGGGTCCGATGATCGCGCTCACACCGCTGGTGGCGGCCACGACGACGGCGCGCCCGTGCTCCACGGCCCGCACCTTCGACATTGCCAGCTGCTGGTAGGTCATTTCGGTGTCGCCGAACGTGGCGTTGTTGGTGGGGACGGCGAGGAGTTCGGCGCCACTGCGAACCGACTGCTCGAACGCCCGGTCGAAGGCGACCTCGTAGCAGGTCGCGACGCCGACGGCGATCCCGTTCGCGTGGACGACGCCGTCACCGTCGCCGGGTACGAAGTTGCCCGCGCGGTCGGCGTACGAGGAGAAGTGCCGGAAGAATCCGCGGTACGGCAGGTACTCGCCGAACGGCTGGATGATCTTCTTGTCGTGCCGCTCCTGCGGCCCGGAGTTGCCGTCCCACACGATCACCGAATTGGTGGTGGTGCGGTCGGCGTTCACGAGCACCGCTCCCACCAGGATGGGTGCGCCGATCGCCTCGGACGCCCGGGAGATGTCGGCGCCGGCGTCGGCGTTGCGCAGTGGGTCGATGTCGGATGCGTTCTCGGGCCAGACGACGAGTTCGGGTTGCGGCGCCGCGCCCGACGCGACGTCGTCGGCGAGTTCGAGGGTGCGGTTGACGTGATTGTCGAGGACGCGTTTGCGTTGGTCGTTGAAGTCGAGACCGAGCTTGGGGACGCTGCCCTGGATCGCGGCGACGGTGATCGTCCGGTCGCCCGAGTCCATGTCCGGCAGCGTCGGCCACAGCGCGAGCGACGCGACCGTCGCGGCGAGGGCGGCCACCAGACCGCCCGCGAGCGGACGCGCCCAGTTCGCGGCCCCACTCGCCCGGGCCCGCACCGTCACCGCGACGGACGCGAGTCCGGCGCCGGTCAGCGCCACGGCGAAGCTGAGCAGCGGGGACCCGCCGATGCTCGCGAGCGGCAGGAACCAGCCCTCCGACTGGCCGAACGCCAACCGCCCCCAGGGGAAGCCGCCGAACGGCACGCTCGCCCGCAGCCATTCCGTCAGCGACCAGCACGCCGCGATCCACAGCGGCGCCCAGCGCAGCCGGGAGACCAGCACGGCGAGGGTCCCGAACAGTCCGATGAACAGCGACTCGACCGCTGCGAGCGCGAGCCACGGGAGAGCGCCGACGAACACCCCGATCCACGGGAGCAGCGGCACCAGAAGACCGAGACCCGCGAGGTAGGCGTAGCCGAAGCCCGCACGCAGCCGCGGGGCCGCACCGCCGGCACCGGTGAGGATCAGCGTCAGCAGGGCGATGCCGAGGGGCGCGAGAAACCACAGGGGGCGGGGCGGAAATCCGGCGAAGACGAGGAATCCGGCGGCCACCGACAGGACGGAGCGCAGGAGCACGCCCCGCTTTCCGGTGGTCCAGCGCGCCGTCGCGCTACCGCTCATGGACGACGCTCCCCCGGTGAACCGAACGCAGCAGGACCGGCGTGGGCGCGTCGTCCTCGAGACGCGGAAGGGCGGGCACCCGGGACCGGGGGTCGGTCGACCATCGCTGCACCGAATCCTTGGGGGCACTGACCACCAGTTCGCCGGCATCCCACACGGCGTACGACGCCGGCGCACCCGGAGCGAGCGTCCCGGCGAGACCGTCGCGGACACCGCCCGCCCGCCACGCACCGCGGGTGGCCGCCGAGAACGCGGCGCGCGGGGAGATACCGCTGCCGGGTGTGCGGTGGTGGACGGCCGCGCGCAGCATCGCCCAGGGTTCGACCGGGGTGACGGGCGCGTCGGAGCTCAGCGCGAGCGACACCCCGGCGGAGGCGGCGGCGGCGAACGGATTGAGAGTGAGGGCCCGCTCGGTTCCGAGGCGCTGCGCGTACAGGCCGTCGGTTCCACCCCACAGGGCGTCGAAGGCGGGCTGGACGCTGGCGATCACACCCCACTGCGCCAGCCGGGCAGCGTCGTCACCGGTCATCATCTCGGCGTGCTCGAGTCGGTGCCCGGCAGCCGCGACCGCGGGTCCGCCCAGCTCGTCGGCGACGACGGCGAATGCGTCGACCGCGGCCCGGACGGCGGCGTCGCCGATGACGTGGAACCCGGCCTGGATTCCGGCGATCGTGCAGGCCCGCACGTGCGCGGCGATCTCGTCGACGCCGAGGTAGCTCTTGCCGGTGCCGCCGTCCAGATCCGCATAGGGTGCGCTCAGCCACGCCGTGTGCGAGCCGAGGGAGCCGTCGATGAACAGGTCGCCACCCAGGGCGTGTGCGCCGGCGGTGTCGAGCAGCTTCCTGGCCTCGTCGGCGTCGGTGACCGCTTCACCCCAGTAGCCGCGCACCTCCACGCCGTGCGCGGTGGCGAGGAGTTCACGGAAATCGTCGAGTCCGGCGATGTCGGGTCCGCCGCACTCGTGGACCGCGACGATGCCGCGTGAGGCGATGGCGTCGAGGGCGGCGACGCGGGCGGCGGAACGTTGCTCGGCCGTCAGCAGTGAGCGGGCGACGGTGCGGGCGGCGTGGTGCGCCTCGAAGGTGAGCGGCCCCTCGGACGAGAACCCCGACGCCTCGCTCAGACCCGGCACCGACCGGCGCAGGGCCGTCGAGCACACCGCCGAGTGGACGTCGATCCGCGACAGGTACACCGTGCGTCCGGGGGCGGCCTCGTCGAGTTGCGCCGTGGTGGGGCCGGTGCCTTCCGGCCAGGCCGATTCGTCCCAGCCGTGTCCCCAGATGACGGCGTCGGAATGGGTGCGGGCGAAGGATGCGAGCCGGTCGAGGCACTCGCGGAGCGAACCGACACCCACCAGGTCGAGTCCGACGATGTTCAGGCCGAGCGCCGTGACGTGCACGTGGGTGTCGACGAACGCCGGGGTGACGAACGCCCCGCCGAGGTCGACCACCTCGGCGCCGGGGTGCAACGCGCGGGCCGCGCGGTCGTCGCCGACCCACGACACGAGGCCGTCGGTCACTGCCATCGACGTGGCGTCTGGAGCAAAGGAACTGTAGATTCGGCCGCCGACCAGCAGTTGTGTAGTCACAGGCAACCAGTCTGCCTGCTAGGGCAGAACGCGGGGATCACGGGTCGGGGTTCGATGCTCCTCGTCGATCACTTCGCCCTCGAAGAATTCGTCGACCACCTCTCCCTCGATCACCTCGCCGCGACCGCGCCGGGGCGCCCGCGCGAACGCCTCGGCCCCGGCCGCGACGGTCGCGGCGCGCCGGCCCGCCAGCAGGACGACGACGGGGCGGAGGGCCCACCGGGTGGGCGGAATGAGGAAGAGCAGTCCGAGCACCGAGGTGACCAGGCCGGGAACGAACATCAGGGCGGAGCCCAGAGCGACGAGTGCGCCGTCCGCGACCGCGGCGCCCGGGGATCCGTCGCCGCCCGCCGCCCGCCGCAGGCCGTCCATCACGCGACGCCACTGCGACCGCATCAGCAGCAGTCCGATCAGCGTTCCCCCGAGCAGGAGGAGCACGGTCCACACCGCGCCGATCGCGTGACCGACCAGAACGAGGGCGGCGATCTCCACCACTACGTACAGCAGGAACAGTGCGGCGTACATGACGCCCCCTTTCGGACGGCCGGGTTCATCGAGGGTCTGGGTCGACCGTCTGATCGTTCAACGTTCGACGGTGCCGATTTTCTCCCGGCCGTAGATATCGAAGCGAGCACGATGCTAAACCTCAAGTTGACATTGAGACTCTGGCCATGGTGCAGTTCACTGCGATGGGGGTCTTCCGATCCCGCGCACAACGAGGAGCCGATATGACTCGTTCCACCGTCTTCCGCCGAGCGGCAATCGTTCTCGCGTCCGCAGCCGCTTTGGGCATGCTGTCCTCGGGACCGGCATCGGCAGCGCCGGTCGCCGACTTCGCGAAGGGCGCCGCCGAACTGCAGGCGTTGGCCACCGAGGTCTCCCCCGCCGCGACCGCCGCCGTCGACGCCCTTCTCGGCGCCAGCGTGTTCATCCCGAAGGACGTGCTCGAGGTCGGACTCACCACGCCGCAGGACTTCATGTACCCGTCCCCCACCCTCGGGTGCGGCGTCGCCGACAAGCCCGCGACGGTCACACTGGCCAGCGCTCAGGGCGGACCGAACCTGTTCCCCCAGATCAGCGCGACCCAACTTCGCTTCCAGGCGATCCCCGCCTACGTCGCGATCCCGCAGTCGTCCGAACTCAGCGTCGCCTGGATCAACCTCACCACATTCCAGGGCGGCATCGTGAAACTCGACGACAAACTGCCGATCATCAACACCCCGCTGCTGTCGAAGATCGTCGACACCGGCAAGGGCACGGTTCTCGCGACGATGTTCGGCACGGTCGGGTACGCCGACGCCGTCACGTGCACGGTGGTCCCGACCGTCGGCACCTTCACCGTCTGACCGCAGTACGCTTCCCCACCCGCCGGCCTACGAGCCGGGTCGAACCAGGCCCGTCTCGTAGGCCAGCACCACTGCCTGCACCCGGTCGCGAACGTTCAGCTTGGTGAGGATCCGGCCCACGTGCGATTTGATGGTCGACTCCGAGAGGAACAGCTGAGCGGCGATCTCCGTGTTCGACAGCCCGGTGGCCACCAACTGCAGAACCTCCCGCTCGCGCTCGGTCAGTACATCGAGGACCTCCGGGTCGCGCAGCGGCGCCGGACCGTCGTCGAGGAACCTCGACAGCAGCCGTCGGGTCACCTTCGGCGACACCACGGCATCCCCCGCGGCCACACTGCGGATAGCGGACACCAGGTCTTCCGACGGGGTGTCCTTGAGCAGGAAGCCGCTGGCCCCCGCCCGCAACGCACCCATGGCGTGCTCGTCGAGGTCGAACGTGGTCATCACCAGCACGCGGCTCGCGACCCCGGACTCCAGGATCTGGGCGGTCGCGCTCACCCCGTCCACCACCGGCATGCGGACGTCCATCAGCACCACGTCGGGTTCGAGTTTGCGGACCGCGGCGACGGCGGCCGCGCCGTCGCTCGCCTCGCCGACGACAGTGATGTCGTCCTGAGCGTCGAGCACCATGTTGAGGCCCATCCGCATCAGTTCCTGGTCGTCGACGAGTAGCACGGTGATCGGCACAGCGCCAACCTAACACCGCGCTCCGGGTGCGTGCGCGGCCCGCACACCGGCCCGCGGGACGGGGCGGTCACGAGTGGATAACCAAACCAAGACCTCCATTAGCCCTGGCATACGCTCGAAGTCTGCCTATGATCGAGTCGGCGGACAGTGGGAGAGCCCAGGGATCGGGGTGTCCAGATGCGAATCTCGGATGTGTTGCGGAACAAGGGTCCCGCCGTGGTGACGGTGGATCCGGAAATGTCGGTCAGCACGCTGATCGGCGAACTCGCCCGGCACAACGTCGGAGCCCTGGTGGTCACGGAGAACGACGCCGTCGTCGGGATCGTCACCGAACGCGACGTCGTGCGCCGCATCCACGAACGCGGCCCCGACATCCTGAATGCGCGGGTCGTGGACATCATGACCACGTCGGTGTTCGCGTGCCTGCCGACCGACACCGTGGACAGTCTCGCCGAAACCATGACTGAACGCCGGATCCGGCACCTGCCGGTGATCGTGGACGGCCAGTTGGTCGGCATCGTCAGCATCGGCGACGTGGTGAAGAGCCGGATCGGCGAATTGCAGACCGAACGCGACCAGCTCGAGTCCTACATCGACCACGGCTGAGCGAGGACCCCATGCCCCTGTTCGTCGTGGAGTACACGTACAGCCCCGAGACGTCGGCCCTGCGCGACGATCACCGAACTCAGCACCGTGCGTGGCTCACCGAACTTCTCCGCCGCAAGATCATGCGCTCGAGCGGACCTCTCGCGAGCGGCCACGGTGCGCTGTTCATCGTCGACGCCGAGGACGAGGACGCGGTCGCGCGCCTGTTCGCGCACGATCCGTTCGCCGAGGAGAAGCTGGTCGCGAACGTGCAGATTCGCGAATGGGCGCCCGCGATGGGCGAGTTCAGCGAGTAGAACGCCGGCCGCCGGACAGCGACGGCCTCGGGAAACCAAGTGTGGCGGGCGGTCCCGCGGCCTAGGGACTCAACCCGCGGAACCTGGACCGGGTGTGCCACCGGTTGCGCCCCCGACCCTGCGCCGACGATTTCCCGCCAATGTGCGCCGCTAAACACTCACCGCGCGCACGACCTCGTGGTCTTCGGGTTCGGTGGCTGCGCGGCGCCCCCGCCCGCCCTCTACGATGTCGCGGTGTCTACAGGATTGCTGAACCCGCCGCTCGATCGGTCCACCCCGCCACCGGTCGAGAACCCGTACCGTGCACCGGCGATTCTCGCCGCATCCGGCGCGGTGGTGGCGGCCGTGCTGTTCTGGGTCGTGTCCGGCAGCCTCACCGACGATGCCTACATCAGTCTGTCGGCCGCCCGGAACCTGGCCGTCCACGGCGAGTGGGCGATCGTGCACGGACTGACCGCGAACACGTCGACTTCCCCGCTGAACGTGCTGGTGCTCGGAGCGCTGACGTTCCTGACCCGGTTGTGGGGCCCGGGCGACCCGCTGCTCGCACTCGGCATGCTCAACGTCGCGGTCACCGCGCTACTGGGGTGGGTGCTGGCCCGGATCGGTCGACGACTCGGCCTCGGAACGTTCTGGGCGGCACTCGCCGGTGCGCTGGTGGTGTTCAACCCGTTCGTGTTGTCCGCGGTCGGTCTCGAGGTGCTCCTGATCCCGGCGGCCGTCGCGGTGATGGTGTGGTTCGCGCTCGACGGCCGGGCCGCGTGGTTCGGTGCGGCCGCGGGTATGGCGGCGCTGGTGCGACTGGACCTGCTGGTGTTCGTGCTCGTCATCGCGGCCCTGTCGCCGGCGATTCGCGGCCAGGTGCGCCGGGCTCTCGGGGGCTTCGCCGCGATCGCCGGGCCGTGGTACCTGTTCAGCTGGCTCGTCCTCGGTTCGGCCCTGCCCGATACCTTCCTGATCAAGCAGGGCCAGGCCTCCGACGTGGGGGGTTACAACTACCTCACCGGCCCGATCATGTACTTCGAGTCCAACCCGTGGCGGACGGTCGCGGCATTCGGGCCCGCAGCGCTCGGACTCGTCCTGCTTCTCCTCGCACTGTTCTCCTACGCCCGCTACCGGACGCGACCGCTGTCCGTGCCCGGGGCGGTGCTCGCGCTCGGGCTGTCCGGCGCCCTCTACTACGTCGCCTACGTCGTCCTCGACACCGTGCCGTACCACTGGTACTACGTGGCGCCCGCGACGACACTGGCGATGTTCGCCGTCCTCGCCGCCGGCATCCACTGGACCGCCGCTCGCAACACCACGGACCGCGCCGCCGTCGGTGCGCTGGCCGGCCTTCTCGCCGTGCTGGGCGCCGGCGCAGTGTATTTCGACGTCGAGGGCGGACTTCCGTGGGAGGCGCCACCCATTTTCGGTAACTGGGCCAGTGCGCAGGACTACGAGCGGGTCGGCCGCGCGGTCGGGACACTCGTCGGGGACGCACCGGTCCGGTCCCCCGGTGAGATCGGCACCCTCGCGTACTTCTGTGAATGTGTCATCGTCGACGAGTTCTCCGACCGCGGGTTGGTGGTCGAGGACCGGTTGGTGCCGCGGCTCGCCGAGGCCTCCGAGCCCGCGCGAACATTGCTCCGCGCCAACTACGCCTTCTTCGACTACCGGCTGGCACCGGTGAACCCCGCCTTCGACCTCCGGTACGGGGAGGGCCGCGGCCCCGGCGGCCCGATGTCGTGGGAGGTGTTCTCCGCGGCGCGCGGAGTCGGCCACTTCACCCTGGTGCCGCTCGCCGGCTGAACCCCCTGGCCGCGCGCCGCCTTCGGCTTCACCGAGACAGTGTGAACATCGTGGCCACGCTGCTTGTCGGTGGCACCGGTTGGGCGCTCGCTGCGATGTCGCCCGAGGATTCAGTCTTCCCAGACCAGGTTGTGCAGTCGCATCGCTTCGATCAGGTCGGGATCGTTCTCGCGCACAGGACCGTACTCGAGTGGAGTGACCCTGCTGCTGACACGCCGGTCGCCGGGACGTTCGTACAGCGCCCACAGCACCAGACCGTCACCGTGCCGGGAGTCGAACTGGACTCCGGCTACCGGCTCACCGTCCGGTCCCGTAAGGGTGTTGATCCACTGAGAGATCGCCTGGGTAAGGACACGGGGGCGCCCGTCACGGATCGCGGCGGTATCGAGGTCGGCGAGCCCGAGTCGGATCGCGAGCGCGCGGAACCCGATCCGCAAAGTCGCCATCGTTTCGGCATCACCCGGCACGACGAACCACCCGCTGATCACTCCACTGCCGGTGATGCGGGCCGCCATCCACGACCGCGGAACGCGTCCCGGCGCGATGGTGGGCCACTCGTCGTCACCGTCGTTGTCGACGATCTCATCGAGTGCCGTGCTGAGCTCGTCACTCTTGCGTGCGTAGGCGAGGACTTCGAGGTAGCAGGAAAGACGGGTGGCGCCGACGTACAGGGTCCGCCACACTCCGGCCGGGTCGTCCCAGCGGCCGGTGAACCGGCCGTCGGTGGCGAACTCCCACGGGGTCCACTCCCAAGATGTCGGTGGGTAGCCGACCCGGTAGGCGGCAGCGCCGTGGACGTGGACACAGCAAACCGGGCCGCGGGGGGTGGGGGTCAGCTCGTGGGTGTGTTCGCTCATCCGACCGCCGCGAACTGACGTGCCGCTGCGAGGACCTTCGGTCCGACGTCGTTGAGGTCGCCTTCGCGCAGCAGCAGCGCCGGTGGTTGGTCGTCGAGGATCGGGTTCAGACCCTGGAACCAGGTCTGCGCCACGGCCGAGGTGTCACGTTCGGCGATGAGCCGGGCGGCACGGTAGGCGATACGGAGTCGTTCGACGTCGGTGTCGTTATTGATGGTGCGGGTGCCGTCGGCCCACTGTCGGACGGCCCGGGTTTCCTTGACCTTCCCGAGGTACGCGACGAGCTTGGCGCCGAGCAGCGCACGCAGCTCTGTGACCAGCTGCGATTGCGTCATCCGCGCCGCGTCGTTGTAGGCGGCGAGGTCGGGTCGTGGGTGTGCGGTCGTCATTGCATCCACCTCCTGATCACAGGGTAAATCACATAGCCAGTACCGTCCATACTCCCACCCCGCTGATCAGATTCACAGGCACCACCACCGGATCTCGTTCGATGCAGCCGCGGAGCATGTGGAGCCCATCCTCGGGGGTACCGGTCCACGTCCCCGAGCCCGCCGAGCCCGGGTCGCCGTCCCCCCGAACCGGGATACCCGTAGCCGAAGCAACCGTTGCGTGCATGGTGCCTGTCGCCGCGAGGAGGCGCTTCCATATGCTGGGTGCTGCGCACGCCGTTCTCCGCAACATGGGTGTATGACGTGCGTCTCATCCCGCCCGGCGTCCGACCCACGGAGCACGCCAATGAGCCAGAAAGCTAGAGGAACGCAGTGAGCACAGCGGAACTGACGCAGTGGAACTCCGAGGAAGCTCTCGCGGAAGCGATGATCCCGATTATCGGCGGTCTGCACCGCAGGCATTCGGTGACGATTCTGCTGCACAGTCGCTCGCTGGTGAACAAATCGGTCATCAAGATCCTGCGGACCCATCGCTTCGCCCGACAGATCCGCGGCGACGAGCTCTCCGTCGAGGAGACGTTCCCCTTCCTCGAGGCGTTGACCAGCCTCGATCTGCGGCCGTCGAAGATCGACCTCGGCCTGTTGGTGACCGCTTACCACGCCCACGGCGGCGGAGCGCCGATCCCCGAGTTCGTCGCGGAGAGCCTCGCCGACCTGGTCGGTGGTGCCCACACGAGTCCCGCGCAGCCCCAGGATGTCGTCCTCTACGGATTCGGGCGTATCGGTCGACTCGTCGCGCGACTGCTCATCGAGAAGTCCGGTTCGGGTAACGGCCTGAACCTGCGTGCCGTGGTCGTCAGGAAGGGCGGCAAGGACGACCTGGTCAAGCGTGCGTCACTGCTGCGCCGCGACTCCGTCCACGGTCAGTTCAACGGCACGATCAAGGTCGACGACGAGAACAACGCGCTCATCGCCAACGGCAACGTCATCAAGTTCATCTACAGCAACGATCCGACGACTGTCGATTACACCGAGTACGGCATCGACAATGCGATCCTGATCGACAACACCGGCATCTGGCGTGACCGCGACGGGCTGTCGCAGCACCTCCGCCCTGGTGTGGCGAAGGTGGTGTTGACCGCGCCCGGCAAGGGTGACGTCCCCAACATCGTGCACGGCGTCAATCACCGCGACATCGATCCGAACGAACGCATCGTGTCGTGCGCGTCCTGCACCACGAACGCCATCGTCCCGCCGCTGAAGACCATGGACGACGAGTTCGGCGTCGTGCGGGGCCACGTCGAGACTGTGCACTCGTTCACCAACGACCAGAACCTGCTGGACAACTTCCACAAGGCCGACCGGCGTGGCCGATCGGCGCCGTTCAACCTCGTCCTCACCGAGACGGGTGCGGCCTCCGCGATTGCGAAGGCGCTTCCCGACCTGAAGGCCAAGATCACCGGCAATTCGATCCGCGTGCCCACGCCGGACGTGTCCGTCGCGATCCTCAACCTTCAGCTCCATCGCGAGGCCACCAAAGATGAAGTGTTGGAGCACCTTCGCCAGGAATCACTCACCGGAGCGTTGAGCCGGAACCTCGACTACACCGCGGCAACCGACGCCGTGTCGAGTGACTTCATCGGCTCGCGTGCGGCCTGCATCGTCGACGCGAACGCCGCGATCGTCGACGGCGACACCGCCATCCTGTACGTCTGGTACGACAACGAGTTCGGCTACTCCTGCCAGGTGGTTCGCACCGTCCAGTACCTCTCGGGCGTGGAGTACCCCATCTACCCGACTGTCGACGCGGCCGCTGTCGCTGGAGCGATCGCCTAGCGTCGGGCCCGACGTCTCTCGTCGGGCGGCAACACCGTGCGGCTCGGATGCCGGTCGGCGACCCTCGTGGCGCCGATCGGCATCCGCGACCACACTGGAGGTGTCCCGCCGAAGTCAGGAGACAGTGATGGGCGACAACAGGCCGTTCGGGTTCGACCCCGACGATCTCGACCGCGTGATCCGTGAGGCCGGCGAGGAATTGCAGGGCGTCAAGGACCGGATCGTCAGGTTCCTGGAACAGGCGGATTCACAGATCCCGTGGACAGGCGTGTTCGCGGACTTCGCCCGGCCGCCGCGCGCCGCACCGAAGCCGGAGACGACCGGCGAGACGGGCGACGGGGTGTGGGCGATCTACACCGTAGACGGCGACGGCGTCGCCCGCGTCGAGCAGGTGTACGCCACCGAACTCGATGCCCTCCGCGCGCACAAGCACAACATCGACCCTCACCGTTCGGTGCGGTTCCTCCCCTACGGCGTCACCGTCAGCGTCCTCGACCAGCAGGAGGAGTCGACGCCCCGGGAAACGGAGTGACTTCTAACCGGCATCACGGGCACGAATCAGAGTCACGAGCTCCTCGGTACCACTGCCCGACCTTCCGAACAGTGTCGGTCCTGGTCGCCACGGCCACCCTCGGTTACTGCATCGTTTGCGCATCGATCGCGGACCAGGATCGTCGATCGGGCTGTGCCCCGAAATCGTTGACAATACCTGCGCCGTCGGCGGAAAGTTGGGCAGAGAACGTGTGACCCGATCTGTCGACGTCGGTGAGTAGGTGAGAAGCGTGAGCGGCACCGATCCCCCACCGTTGGTCGTCGTGCCGCCGGGGTCCGGGCACACCGGTGACCTGGGCCCGATCGGGGTCGAATTCAAGCTCTGGGGTCGTGATACCGGTGGGGTGTTGTCGGTCGTCGAACACCCGTTCCCGGTCGGTGCGCTGGTGCCACCGCATCTGCATACGCGGGAGGACGAATTCTCGATAGTTACTCAGGGTGCGATCGGATTCCGCTCCGGCGACCGGGAGGCGGTTCTCGAATCCGGCGGATACATCACAAAGCCCCGGGGTGAGATGCACGCCATGTGGAACGCCGGCACCGTCCCGGCGCGGATGATCGAGATCATCAGTCCGGCCGGCTTCGAACATTGCTTCCTGGAGATGTCCGAACTGATCGCCGCCGGCGGACCGGATGTCACCCAGATCGCCGCAGTTGCCGAGCGCTACGGTCTGCAATTCGGCGAACCCGACTGGTTGCCCGACGTGATCGCCCGATACTCCCTGACACCGCCGTGAGCCCCGCTGGAGCCACGACGCATGCGGTGCCGCTCACTGGTTGGGGCTGCTCAGCTCGGCCAGTCGGTGTGCCGAAGACAACTTCGAAGAATGGGTCTGCCACAGCCGTCTGATGGCGCTCGGCACCGGCTAACACTTGGATTCGCTTGCGGAAGAGACGTTCTCGTCGGCCGCAAAGACCTCGTTGACCGCATTCCCGGGACAGTGTCTCGGATACAGTCGGCTCCGTTCAGCCAAAACATGTCGAGATCCCAGCCCTGGCTCCGTCCCAGCATCGAATCGGCAAGACAACAACTGGAGGATCGAACCCATGGCACACGTACAACGTTTCGACCACATCGGTATCACCGTCGCCGACCTCGACTCGGCAACGGCGTTCTTCGTCGGGCTGGGCCTCGAGGTCGAGGGCACCGGATCCGTGGAGGGCGAGTTCGTGGAGACCGTCTGCGGTATCCCCGGCGCGCACTGCGAGATCGCAATGCTGCGGCCGCCCGGCGGAGGGTCCCGGCTGGAGCTCTCGGCCTTCGTCACCCCCGACCACGTGCCTGGATCGCCAACCGCGATGGCCAACGAGCTCGGGCTGCGCAACGTGTCCTTCGAGGTCCGCGACCTCCAGGCGGCCGTCGACGCGGTGGCTGCGGACGGGTACGGGCTCATCGGCGGCATCGGCGAGTACGAGAACAGCGTGCGGATGGCCTACGTGCGCGGGCCCGAAGGGATCATCGTGTCCCTGTTCGAGCAGATCGGCTGACGCGCGTGCGCGCTACCCACGTGTGTCGATCCGCCGCCAGACTGAGCTGCTCGAGCGGCCGCTCTTGCCGAAACCCATGGTGGGATAGCGCTATTGCACTTGCCGGAATCTCGCCCGCACTGATCTGCGTCCTGAATACATGGTCTTGAATCCAGGACGTTGTGGTGGTTCTCGCCGTTGTTGGTCGCGGTTGGCGCCGCTGAGCGATTACTCCCTATCACCTGGACCCGCACGACGAGGTAGGTGCGTTACGCCGGCTCTGTCATCACGCCGAAATGGCGCGCCGTCCCGGAAAGGCCCGGAAGCTCCTGCACGGGCGACCAGGTGCGCAGACCGTCCGTGCTGTCGGAATAGAGATACTTTCCTTCGGTGTAGGCGTCGAGATATATCCGCCAGGCGCCGTTCGGCAACTGAGCCAGGGCTGGGCCCTCCACCAGCGAGCCCCAATTTCCAGCGGGGACGAATGAATAGGGTCCCGTCACCGACGACGCGACCGCATGCTCGACGACCTTCTTCGTCTCGTTCTTGGTAAACGCATGATAGGTCGCTCCCACCTTGACCACGGTGGTGTCGATGTGGTCCGCGCCGATCCCGGCGAGCGGAACAGGCGGGCTCCACAACCTGAGCGAGGGTTCCAGCGCCGTCATCAGATACGGCACGAATCCTCCACCGGTCGACAGCGACAGGATGACGTTGACGCGGTCGCCGTCCACGAACCATTCGGGCGCCCAGGCTTTGGTGACGAATGGCGACAGCGACGGTCCGTCCCGGAACCCGGCCGACCCCGAGAAGCCCGGCGGGCTCGCAGAACCTGTGCCATCCCCCGTGCCCGGCATCAAGGCGCAGCAAAACGGGACCGGATAGTTCCCCAGGGGTGTCCAGTTGATGCGGTCACTACTGCGTGCGAAGCCGATGTTCGCCCCACCGCCTGTGGTGTAGGTGAGGTAATACAACCCGTCTGCGTTCCGGAAGATGCTCGGGTCACGCACAAGCCCTGACGGGGGCCGAAACGCCGACAGTCCGACGGGTTGGAACCCCGTGCCGTCCCCCGACTCGTATACATCCATGTCGCGGTCGCTGGTGTTGCTGAACGCCACCATCGTGTATCGCCAGGCGGGCGGTGCGGCGGCGCTGTTCCCCGGGGTCGCGACCAGCAGGCCCGCGACAGCGAGGATCACCATCGATATGGCCGAAAAGCAGGTTCGTTTGGTCAGCATCACCGGTGCAGTATCCATGACAGCAGGCGCACCATGCGTAACTTTCACCGCAGGCGCCGCGGACGGATCCAAGGAATCCAGTTTGTTTCTGCCGGTTGTGCCGATATCGGCTGCGCGTGCTGCCTACATCGCCTGGCCACGGATCCTTCGACCGTCCATCCGATGTGACACCGTCACGCCCTGAGACGCAACGTCGTTGGGCCTCACGCGGCGACAGGCGCGCGTACCTGATCAGACGTCCTATTCCGCCCGCTCAGTCCTCCAACTCGAGCGGCAACTCGGCGGTGACCCGCCAACTCCCGTCGGTCTGCCGTCCCGCCTCGAGCGTGCCGTGCAGGACGGCGACCCGCTCCCGCATCCCCAGCAGCCCGTTGCCGGAGCCGAGCGAGAATTGTCCGGAGGAGTTGCCGTTGTCGGTGATCTCGACGAGGACGTCCGTCTCGCGGCGCCGCACCCGCACCTTGGCGCGCGGGCGTTCTCCGGCGTGCCGGAGCACGTTCGTCAGCGATTCCTGAACCAGCCGGTGTACGCCGAGGCTGACGGCCGGGCTGATGTCGTCCAACTCGCCCGTCAACTCCAGTTCCACGGGCAGGCCGGCGCTGCGCATCATGTCGACCACCCGGGCGAGCCCGGCCGTGCCGTGCTGGGGCATGTCGTCGGTCGCCGGTTCGGTGCGGAGCAGCGACACGGTGCGCCGCAGTTCCGCCAGCGCCTCCCGCCCGGTGCTCGCGATGTTGGTCAGTGCCTGTTTTGCGATGTCGGGGTTGCTCGTCAGGGCGTAGGACGCACCGTCGGCCTGCACGATCATCACGCTCACCGCGTGCGCGACCACGTCGTGCAGTTCCCGGGCGATCCGGGTCCGCTCGGCGGCCACCGCGTCCTCGGCGCGGCGATCCCGGTCGTAGTCGGCGACGACGAGCCGAGCCGCGACCTCCTCGTCGTAGGCGCGGCGGGCTCCGAGGAACTCCGCGGTGATCCAGGACAGCGCGAAGACGAGCACCGAGAACAATCCGGCCGCCAGCAGTTCCTGCTCCAGCAGCCAGATCGACAGGGCCGAATCGACGACGAGGCCCACCGCGTACACCGCGGCGGTGCGGCGGTCGACGTAGGCGACGAGCGTGTAGAGGGAGACGGCGAGCGCCAGCAGACCGGGGTGCTCGGCGTCGAGGTCGCCGATGGAATAGCTGATGAAGGTGATCGTGATCGACATCACCAGCACGGCGCCTGCCGCCGCCCGTGGATACTTGCGGCGCCACGCGATCGGCAGGCACAGGAGGAAACCCAGGACCAGCTGCACCCACGGCGAGCGATCTCCCGACGCGGTGAACACGAACACCTCGAGGGTGAACAGGATCGCCGCCAACATCGAGTCCGCAACCGTCGGCTTACCCCGCAGCCACAGACTGAACCTCCTCATGTGCACAGCGTAAGTACCTCGCGGCCGGTGTGGTTGAGTCGGCACCATGAATGCGGGTGACTGGGCGCTACTTCTGACCGCCGCGACGGCCGCCGGCTGGGTGGACGCCGTCGTCGGCGGTGGCGGGCTGATCCTCATTCCCGCACTGTTTCTCGTCGCACCGCAGCTGACGCCGCAGGCGGCGCTGGCCACGAACAAGCTCACCGCGTTCACCGGCACGTCCGCTGCCGTCGTCACGTTCGCGCGCCGCATCCCCATGAACTGGCGGTTGCTGGTTCCCGCAGGCCTGCTCGCCGCGGTGGCGTCCGCGCTCGGCGCCGCGACGGTGTCGCGCATCGACAAGGACGTGTTCATCCCGCTCATCATGGCGGTGCTCGTCGGGGTCGCCGTGTTCGTGACCATCCGTCCGCAACTCGGGACCACGCTGGCGAAGGATCCGCCGACCCGGCGGAAGGTCGTCGCCGTCGTCCTGCTCTCCGCCGGGCTCCTCGGTTTCTACGACGGCTTGTTCGGGCCGGGCACCGGAACCTTCCTCATCATCAGCTTCGCCACGTTCCTCGGTACGGAATTCGTGCGCAGCGCCGCGATGGCGAAGGTGATCAATCTCGGATCGAATCTCGGTGCCCTGGTGTTCTTCGCCGCCACCGGACACGTGCTGTGGGCGCTCGGCCTGAGCATGGCGGTCTGCAACGTGATCGGAGCGGTCACCGGTTCGCGGATGGCCCTGAGCAAGGGTGCCGGTTTCGTCCGGATCACCCTGCTGATCGTGGTGATCGCGATGGTGATCCGGTTGGGTTGGCAGCAATTCGGGTGATCGACCGACTACGGTGGTGCAGGTGACGGCTCCACGACAGGTTGATCCGGAATTCCTTGCCCTTCCGCTGCGTTCGCTGGCGGACGCGGCGCTCACCGCCGCCCGAGCGGCGGGTGCGTCGCACGCCGACCTGCGGGTACACCGACTGGCCAGCCAATCGCTGCGGCTCCGCGACGGCGAAGTGCAATCGGCGGTGGACACGGACGAACTCGGCTTCGCGGTGCGGGTCGTCGTCGACGGCACGTGGGGTTTCGCCTCGCACGCCGAACTGACCCCCGCCACGGCCGCCGCCACTGCGGAACAGGCCGTCGCCGTCGCCCGCGCGCTGCGCGGGCTGAACCGGGAACACGTCGAACTCGCGGACGAACCGGTGTACTCGGACGTGCACTGGGTGTCCGACTACGATCTCGATCCGTTCGAAGTCGCCGCCTCTGAGAAGATCTCGCTGCTCGGCGAATACTCCCGCCGCCTCCTCGCGTCCGACGGCGTCGACCACGTCACCGCCGGATGCCTGCAGGTGAAGGAACAGACGTTCTATGCCGATCTCGCCGGGTCGTCCATCGTGCAGCAGCGGGTGCGGTTGCATCCGCAACTCGAAGCGACCACCGTCGACCAGTCGGCCGGCGTGTTCGAGACGATGCGCACCCTCGCTCCCCCGGTCGGCCGGGGATGGGAATACGTCGCCGGAGACGGGGTCTGGAACTGGACCGACGAACTCACCCGCATCCCGGACCTGCTCGCCGAGAAGGTGAAGGCCCCCAGCGTGGTGGCCGGCCCCACCGATCTGGTGATCGACCCGACCAACCTATGGCTGACGATCCACGAATCCATCGGGCACGCCACTGAGTACGACCGCGCGATCGGCTACGAGGCCGCCTACGCCGGCACGTCGTTCGCCACGCCCGACAAGCTCGGCACACTGCGGTACGGGACACCGATCATGCGTGTGACCGCCGACCGGACCGAGCGGCACGGCCTCGCGACGGTCGGGTACGACGACGATGGCGTCGAAACACAGTCCTGGGATCTGGTGGCCGACGGGATTCTCGTCGGGTATCAACTCGACCGGGCGTTCGCGCCCCGGCTCGGGCTGGCGCGTTCCAACGGCTGCTCGTACGCCGACTCGCCGCACCACGTCCCCATCCAGCGGATGGCCAACGTGTCGTTGCAGCCCGATCCCGACACCGATCGCAGCACCGACGACCTGATCTCCGGCGTGGAGGACGGCATCTACGTGGTCGGCGACAAGTCCTGGTCGATCGACATGCAGCGCTACAACTTCCAGTTCACCGGTCAGCGGTTCTACCGCATCCGCGGCGGCAGACTCGACGGGCAACTCCGCGACGTCGCCTATCAGGCGACCACTACCGACTTCTGGGGTTCGATGGACGCCGTCGGCGGCCGGTCCACCTGGCAGCTGGGCGGCGCGTTCAACTGCGGCAAGGCGCAGCCCGGCCAGGTCGCGGCCGTCAGCCACGGTTGCCCGTCGGCGCTCTTCCGCGGCGTCAACGTACTGAACACTCGGACGGAAGGCGGCCGATGATCGCACCGCAGCAACTCGTCGAGCAGGTCCTCGCCCGGGCCACCGTGGACGAGACCATCGTGATCGTCACCGATGCCAGCGAGGCGTCGCTGCGGTGGGCGGGCAACTCGATGACCACCAACGGCGTGTCCACCTCGCGCAGTTGGACGGTGATCTCGATCGTCCGGTCCGGGCAGGACGCGAAGGTCGGCATCGTGACGTCGGCGAGTGTCGACGCCGCCGACATCGACGGGGTGGTCCGTTCGGCCGAAATCTCGGCCCGCGCAGCCACACCCGCCTCCGACGCGATGCCGCTGCTCACCGGAACCGGCACCGACGAACGCTGGGAGGATTCGGCGCAGCGCACCGAGATCGGCGCGTTCGAACAACTCGCCCAGGATCTGAGCATGGGTTTCGACGGCGACGACCAGCTCTACGGCTTTGCCCACCATCAGCTGCACACCACGTGGCTGGGCACGTCGACGGGGATCCGGCGCCGATTCGTCCAGCCGACCGGGTCGGTCGAGATCAACGGCAAACGCGGCGACGCCAGCGCCTGGGTGGGCACCAGCACCAAGGACTTCACCGATGTGGCAGGCGTGAAGTTGCTGCAGGACCTGTCGACGCGCCTGGACTGGGCCGGTAACCGCGTGGAGTTGCCCGCGGGCCGGTACGAGACGATCCTGCCGCCGTCCGCGGTCGCGGACCTCATGATCTACCTCATGTGGACCATGGAGGGCAGGGCCGCGGAAGAGGGACATTCCGCCCTGTCGGCACCCGGCGGGACCCGCATCGGGGAAAAGCTCAGCGCGCTACCCCTCAGCCTCTATTCCGATCCCGCCGCGCTCGGCCTGGAGTACGCGCCGTTCGTGATCGCCGGGGCGTCGTCCGAATCGGTGTCCGTCTTCGACAACGGGATGGACGCGGGCCGGGTCGACTGGATCCGGGACGGCACCGTCGGTGCGCTCGCGTACCCGCGGTCGGCGGCGAAGGAGTTCGGCGCGGAGGCGACCGTGCCCGGCGACAACCTGATCCTCGACGCCGGCGGTTCGGTGTCGCTCGACCAGATGGTGGCCGAGACCGAACGCGGACTACTGCTGACCACCCTCTGGTACATCCGGGAGGTCGACCCCGCCACGCTGCTGCTCACGGGATTGACGCGGGACGGCGTCTACCTCGTCGAAAACGGGAAGGTCACGGGTGCCGTGAACAACTTCCGATTCAACGAGAGCCCGCTCGACCTGCTGCGGAGGGTCACGCAGGCCGGCGCCACCGAACGGACCCTGCCCCGCGAGTGGAAGGACTGGTTCACCCGGACCGCGATGCCGTCGGTGCGGGTGCCGGACTTCCACATGTCTTCGGTCAGCAAGGCGCTCTGAGGGCGCGGTTTCTATGCGGACGCTCGTCTAGGTGACAGCCCGTGAGGTTTCCGTTATAAATGCTGCAGACATCACGCATATGAGATTTCTCACTCCAGAGACGTTTCGCCGCGGATGTCATATTCAGGTCTCCAGAGAGCGGGGCCGAAACTCATCGCATCGCCGCGTGGACGGCGCATGCGCCGAGTCCGCCCCGTGCACGTCCGAACAGGAGGTTTCATGCACTCCGATACCCGCATCCGCGAAACACTCCACGGCCACACCAAGGTCACGGGACGGTTCGCGCTCGCCGATGTGGCACTGACGACGTTCGTCTGCCTCGTCTGCGCCACCGGCATAGGCATCATCACCGGTTCAGTTCTCGCCGCCGCGACAGGGGGACTGATCGTCGTCCTGGCCACGGCGCTGATGGTGGCGGCGGTATGACCGCGCCGAGCACTCAGCGAAGTACCACAATCCAGGAGATCACAGTGTCGAACGACGTACTCGAGGCAGCACCGCCTGCACATTCGATTCCGCACCGCCACCCCGACGGACGCGAGGTGCTCGCCACCGCGAAAGGCATCCTCATCGCCACCCGTGGGTACGGCGACGCCGAGGCATTCGATGAGCTGCTCGACGTCTCGCGCCATCACCACGTCAGCGTGTTGCGGGCGGCGAAGTCGTTGGTGGAATTGGCGACTCGGCGTCAGACGTGCCCATCCGTGACGACACCGGCACCGTCGTACGCTCTCGAGTTCACGGAATGGACGACGCTGCTGGCGCGGTGACGCCGTCCCGGTCCGCCCGGGTGAGACGCTGGTAGGCCCGATGCGTGAGCCATTCGAGCGGCCCACGATCGAATCGGCGCAACCACAGGCGCGACACGACGATCAGCGTCGCGGAGACGGCACCGAACAACGCGATCGTCGCCGGAACCACGGTGGTGCCGTCCAATCGGGCCGCCAGGCCGAATCCCCAGCCGTAGCAGACGATCGAACACAGAATATTCTGCAGCACATAGCAACTGAGCGCGGCGCGGCCGACGCCCGAGAGTGCCCGGCCGGGCGCGCCGGGTGCGCGGCCGTCGGCGTAGCGGTGCGCGATCGCTGCGAGTAGCCCCAACGCCACTATCGGCGCAGTCCCGTACCTGCCGAGGATCAGACCCGCGTCTCCACCGAACAGTCCGAGCGCGAGGTCGAGCGGCAGGGCGATCGCCAGGCCCGCGACCATCAGGCGGCGACGCAGGACGCCACGGTCCGGGTCGAGGACGCGCGCACCGTAGAGGCGCGCGCCGACGAGGAACAGTGCGATCGACAGCGGCAGGATGAACAGCACCTCGAGCCGGAACAGCAACACGTTGTCGGCGCGGAAGACGATGAGATCCCAGAAGCTGCCGTCCGCATAGGGATTCGGCGACAGCGGCTGCGGCTCCCGTGCCGGCGCCGAGTACAGGGCGGCGACGAGGAGGGCGAGCATCGCCGCGTGAACGGCCACCGCGCACACGATCCACGTTCGTTGCGCGCGGATGCCCGCGGTCAGGATGAAGGCGACGATCAGTCCGGTGAGCGCGTACCCGGTCAGGACGTCGAACTCGGTGAACAGCAGGAAGTGCAGTGCGCCGTCGAGCATCAGCAGCGCTGCGCGCCACGGGTATCCACCGGGCCACCGCTGACCGCGCCGCTCGGCGGAACGCTGCTGGATGACCAGCCCGATGCCGAACATGACGGTGAGCAGGCCGAGGAACTTGCCTTGCGCGAACTGCTGCAGAACCACCTGCACCGGGGCCCATCCGCCGGTGGCCTTTCCGGTGCCGTTGACGTACCCCACCAGACCCTCGACGTTGGTGAAGATCCAGATGTTGGTGGCGAGAGTGCCCAAGATGGCTGCACCGCGCATGACGTCGAGCGCGGCGTAGCGGTGGGAACTCGACAGTTGCGACGTCATGCCTTCCGCCCTCCGGTACATGTTAGTACGATCGTGCCAACAAACGCTCATGCTAGCACGACCGTGTTACCATGTTGGGGTGCCGAAGCTCATCGACCACGACCGAAGGCAGCAGGAGATCGCCGAGGCCGTGTGGCGGGTGATCCAACGCGAGGGCATCGGTGCGGTATCCGTACGCGATGTGGCCGCCGAGGCCGGAATCTCGAGCGGATCGCTTCGACACGTGTTCGCCAGCAAGGCCGAACTCCTCGCCTATTCGATGCGACTCGTCGCGACGCGTGTCCGCGAGCGAGCGCAGGCTCACGCCTCGATCACCGACCCGTGGCAGCGCGCCCTCGCGGTGCTGGACGAGGTCCTCCCGCTCGACGATCGCCGACGCTGCGAGATGGAAGTGAACTTGGCCCTCGTCGCGGAAAGCCCCGCCCATCCCCTACTGAAAGACATCGCCCTCGACGCCCAACGGCAGCTCCGTGGTGCATGCGCCGCGATCCTGACCGGCCTCGCTAAGCGGGGCCTGCTCGCACCCGACATCGACGTCGACACCGAGGCGATGCGCCTGCACGCACTCGTCGACGGCGCGGCGATGCACGTCCTGCTCGGCGACACCGACACCCCGGAGACCGCCCAGCGCATGATCGCCGAGCACCTCCGCGCACTCGCCTGACCGTTCACCGAAGATGCAGTACCACATACCATTCCACGAAGATCCGACCACGCTGCCTTATCGCACGGGCTGATAGCGGAGCCAGACGACGCCGTCGTCGAAGGCACGGCTCGCGATGAGGTCGAACCGGATCGCCGCTGGTGCAGTTCCGTGCCACAGACGATTGTTCCGCACGCCGGGAAGACAGGGGTGGACGAGCAAACTCACCTCATCCAGCAACCCCGCGCCGAGCAGGGCGCCGAGCAGCGCACCCCCACTGTCCACCCGCACGACCTCCACACCGGCGCGCCTGCCGAGAATCTTCAGCGCAGCAGCCAGATCCACACGCTCGGTACCTGTCACCAACTCGTGCACCGATCGGCCATCTCCGCGCGGCGGTGTGGCCTCGGCGTGCAATGCGAGCACCTCCGACCAGTGTCCGGCGTCCCGCAGCGCATCCCACACCCAGTCTCCGACGCGTCCCCGGCTGTCGACAACGGCCAGCAGCGGCCCGTCTCCGACCGGGCCGGGGCGGGGAGCGGCAGCCAAGGCCTGCTCCTGCGCCACAATCGTGTCCGCCCCCACCAGGGTCACGTCTTCTCTCCAGGTCGCGGCGAGTTCGTAGAACCGGCCCACATCCGGCTCAAAGCCCGTCGTGGCCCCGTCCAGGGCGACCGCAACATGAGCGACGACATAGGGACGCCCCTCCGAATGGCGTGTCTCTGACGGCATACTCGTGACGGTAACGTTGTCGGCTCGTTCAGCCGGTCACAAAACCTGATCGATGGCGTAGGGCAGGGACAGGATTGTGCTCTGCGACAGCGCAGCGCCGACTGGTGGGTCTTCGGAATCGGCGAAGAACGTGACGCGGCCGTCGCGGTAGATCGGCAGCGAGGTGAACATCGGATCGGCCTCCAGCGCGGCGCGGTCGGCGGCGTCCCCGATGAAGAAGGCCCGGTCAACGTCAATCAGGTGGGCCTGCTCCGGCGACAAAGTGGTCTAGAACTTGTCGCCGGCCGCCTGGTCGATTTCGGCAACCGGCCGGTAGCCGAGGTCGGTGAGCAGCTTCCCGCGCACGTCGGTCGACGCGAACGGGGCGAGGGAAGCGTCGTACCAACTGAACGCGACAGCTCGCCGGCCCCCGAACTCGGGATGATCGGCCACGGCCTGGGCCATGCCATCGGTGATCTCGGTGATCGCCGCCTCGGCTTCGTCTTCCTTGCCGAGGGCCTTCGCGATCTGGCGGGCGGTGTCCTGCCAGGGGGCCACGAAAGGGTCGGCGACATCCGGCGCCCACGCGACGGTGGGGGCGATCGCGCTCAGCCGCTGGTAGTCGCCTTCGGTGATGTCGGAGTACACACCGACGATCAGATCCGGCTGCAGCGCAGCGACTTTCTCGAAGTTCAACGATTCGCCGTTGGTCATGACCACCTCGGGCACCGTTCCCGCCCACAGGTCTTCGACCCACGGCCAGGAGATGTTGCGGTCCGGGCTGCCACCGGCCGGATACTGGTCGACCATGCCCACGGGCTTGACGCCGACCGCAAGCATCGTCTGATCGTCGGTGTAGCCGACCGAGACGACCCGTTCGTAGTCTCGGGGGACCTCGGTGGTGCCGTAGACGTGCTCGACGGTGTAAGTGTCGCCGGGGGCAGCGCCGGAGTCGCGTTCGCCGGTCGCCGATCCGCAGGCGGCCAGCAGCCACACTCCGAGGAGCAGGGCGACGAAGGTGACGGCTGCAGACCGCTCACGCCGAATGCGGATGAAACCACGGACTGCCGAGAGGTCATGTTCAGTGGGCACGCGCGAACCGTACCAACAACTTAGGTATGGCTCACCTCCTTCGTGCGAGAGATGCCGCTCCCAGAGGGCGTTGGGGTCACGGACTCGGCGCGACCCGCGTCGATCGCGTGAGGACCGGCGCCAGGACTCTGGGGTGGAAGATCCGGACCGGCGAATCGATCATGTTCGCCACACGCACGAATCGGACCAGCACCTGCGGATCACGAGCGGCGAGCGCATGCACCCGTCCGAAGTACCAGTTCATGAAGGGGGTTCCGAACGGCGCATCACCCTGTGTTCCAGGCCAGTTCATGTCCTCCCCAGCGGCCAACCTCCACGGCGCGTCGAGCCTTCTCGGCACCCTCTTCAGGAAATGGTGGGCCATCGCATCGAGACTCTCACCCCTGTGGACAGCCCGGTCGAGACATTCCCGCAACGTCATCGCATCGAGGGCGCTGGTCGTCATTCCCTGGCCGTAGATCGGGTTGAAGCTGCACAGGCTGTCGCCGAGCACGATCAGACCGCCCGGGAAACGGCGCATCCGTTCATAGTGCCTGCGGACGTTGGCGCGGAACTTGTACCCCGCGATCGGTGTCAGGGGCTCCGCCTCGCGCATGAACGTGTAGATGTCGGGCGCCTCGAGGTTGCGCGCGAACTCGAGAAGGCCGTCCTCGTCGCGCGGCGGGTGATCACCGTTCCAGCCGCCGAGCATCACGATCCAGCGCTGACCCTCCACCGGGAAGATGACACCCAACCGTGTTCCGTCCGGCGGTGTGGGCGCGACGATCAGCGCCTTCCATGGGCAGTCCTCTTGCGGCGGTCGGGCATAGAACCGTGTCGCGTAGCCGACGTCGACGTCGATGACCGACATGTCGGGTCGGCCGTACCCCAACTCCTCGAGCCAGCGCGGCGTCCGGGAGCCGCGACCGCTCGCATCGACCACCAGGTCGGCGGACACAGTCTCCTCGGTGGCGCCGGCTCGGCGCGACTGGACCGCCACCCCGGTGATCCGCTGCGCCGTGGCGTCGGTGACGAATCTCTTGACGTGGCAATGATCGACGAGATCGATGTTGGAGATCTGGCACACCCGCCGACGGATCTGCCATTCGAGGAACGGTCGGGTCTGGCAGGTGATGAAGATCCCGCTCGGTACCCGCAGCTTCCACACGCCGCGGTGGTACCAGGCGAAGTCTTTCGTCATTTCGACTTCTGCCGATCCTCCCTCGATAAGTTCGGAGGTGAGACCGGGGAAGGACTCCTCCATCAGGCTCAGGCCGCGTTTCCAGATGCTGTGGACGTGACGACCCTGGGGAACTCCCATGCGAGGCTCGGCGCTGTCGACCAGGTGATCCTTCTCGAATATCGTGACCGTATCGAAGTAGTCCGCCAGGACGCGGGACGCGAGCAGGCCGGCGATGCTGCCGCCGATGACGACGGCGTGTGCGTCCCGGCGTGGAACATTCACGCGCCGCGATCGCGATGATCGGTCAACGCGGCGACGCAGGGCGATGTGGTGGTTCACGGTGATACTCCCGTCTACGGGACATACCCACCGTGATCCCCGCGCTCGCACCCCACCAGGCCCCCTGGGGTGACCTTCCCGCACCCGAGGGTGCGCACATCGGCCCCCTAGGTGCTCGATCCGGCCCGGATTCCCGGGGCTACCGATCGTCGGCCGTGACGGCGAGACCGATGGTGCCGGTCTTCCCGCGCCGCAGGAGGCTGCCTTTCATCGTGAGCCAGCCGAGGATGCCGTACTTGCGGGCGATCACGTCCCGCGTGTGATCGGTGTCCGCGACGTCGAGGATGACGGCCCGGGCGGGAACTTCGGGCCCCTTCGGCTTGCCGCGCGCATCGCACGCCGCCACCGTCACCTCCGGATTGCGGCGGATGCGTTTGACCTTGTAGGAGTCGGTGACCGTCCACATCAGCAGACGGTCACCGTCGGCGGCGGCCCACAGCGGCGTCGCCACCGGGGTGCCGTCCTTCCGAAACGTGGTGAGCAGGACATACTTCGCGGACGACACCCGATCGAATTCTGTGGTCACCCGGCCCATGCTAGACCCGAAGCAGGTCAGTCCCCTTCGAGTTCGCCTTCGGTTTCGAGGTACACCTGCCGCAGGCCGTCGAGGGTCTGCTGCTCGGGGTGCTCCCACATGTCCCGCTCGGCCGCCTCGAGGAGTCGCTCGGCGATGCCGTGCAGGGCCCACGGATTGGACTGCTCCATGAACTTGCGGTTCTGCTCGTCCAGCACGTACGACTCCGCGAGCTTCTCGTACATCCAGTCGGCGACGACGTTGGTGGTGGCGTCGTATCCGAACAGGTAGTCGACGGTGGCCGCCATCTCGAACGCACCCTTGTAGCCGTGGCGGCGCATCGCCTCGAGCCACCGCGGGTTCACGACGCGGGCGCGGAACACCCGGGACGTCTCCTCCGACAGGGTTCGGGTGCGCACCGACTCGGGCCGGGTGCTGTCGCCGATGTACGCCTCGGGCGACTTCCCGGTGAGCGCCCGCACGGTCGCGACCATGCCGCCGTGGTACTGGAAGTAGTCGTCGGCGTCGGCGATGTCGTGTTCGCGGGTGTCGGTGTTCTTGGCCGCCACGGTGATTCGACGATAGGCGGTCCGCATGTCGTCGGCGGCGGGGGCGCCGTCGAGTCCGCGGCCGTACGCGAAACCACCCCACGTGGTGTACACGTCGGCGAGGTCGGCGTCGCCGCGCCAGCTCTTGGAGTCGATGAGCTGCAGCAGCCCGGCCCCGTAGGTGCCCGGCTTCGACCCGAAGATGCGGGTGGTCGCGCGCCGTTCGTCGCCGTGCTCGGCGAGATCCGCCTGCGCATGTGCGCGCACGAAGTTGCTTTCGGCGGGTTCGTCCACCGCGGCGACGAGCCGGACGGCGTCGTCGAGCAGTGCCAGGACGTGCGGGAACGCATCACGAAAGAAGCCGCTGATCCGGACCGTGACGTCGATGCGCGGCCGGCCCAGTTCCTCGAGGTCGATCACCTCGAGGTTCACTACGCGCCGGCTCGCCTCGTCCCACACCGGGCGCACGCCGAGGAGCGCGAACACCTCGGCGATGTCGTCGCCCGAGGTGCGCATCGCGGACGTGCCCCACACGGACAGGCCCACCGACCGCGGCCACTCGCCGTGATCGGACTTGTAGCGGTCCAGCAACGATTCAGCCATCGCCTGACCGGTCTCCCAGGCGAGCCGCGACGGCACAGCCTTCGGGTCGACGGAGTAGAAGTTCCGGCCCGTGGGGAGCACGTTGATCAGGCCGCGCAGCGGCGACCCGCTCGGCCCCGCGGCGATGAAACCGCCGTCCAGCGCGTGCAGCACCTGTGCGATCTCGTTGTCCGTCTCCCGCAGCCGGGGCACCACCTCGGTGGCGGCGAAGCGCAGGATCTTCGCGACCGTGGCGTCGGCCGTGAGGGTGTCGGCGGCGTCCGGGTTCCAGTCGGCGTCGTGCATGCCCTGCACCAGCGCGTGCGCCTGCTGCTCGATCTCGTCCACGCGGGTGCGGGATTCGTCGCCGTCCTCGCTGAGGCCGAGGGCCTCGCGGAGTCCGGGGACGTTCTGCTCGCCGCCCCACATCTGCCGGGCGCGCAGCATGGCGAGCACCAATTCGACCTCGGCGTCGTCCCGCGGCGCCTCGCCGAGAACGTGGAGGCCGTCGCGGATCTGGACGTCCTTGATCTCGCACAGCCAGCCGTCGACGTGCAGCAGCATGTCGTCGAACACGTCCTCCTCGGGACGTTCCTCGAGTCCGAGGTCGTGGTCCATCTTGGCGGCACGCATCAGCGTCCAGATCTGCTGGCGAATCGCGGGCAGCTTGGACGGGTCCAGTGCGGAGATGTTCGAGTGCTCGTCGAGGAGTTGCTCGAGTCGCGAGATGTCGCCGTAGCTCTCGGCGCGGGCCATCGGCGGGATCAGGTGATCGACGAGCGTCGCGTGGGCGCGGCGCTTGGCCTGTGTGCCCTCCCCCGGGTCGTTGACGAGGAACGGGTAGATCAGCGGCAGGTCGCCGAGCGCGGCGTCGGTGCCGCACGACGCGGACATGCCGAGCGTCTTACCGGGCAGCCACTCGAGGTTGCCGTGCTTGCCGAGATGGACGACGGCGTCGGCACCGAAACCGCCTGCCGCGGCGTCCGCCGCAATCCATCGGTACGCGGCGAGGTAGTGGTGACTCGGCGGCAGGTCCGGGTCGTGGTAGATCGCGACCGGCTTCTCCCCGAATCCGCGCGGCGGCTGCACCATCAGGACGAGGTTACCGAACTGCATTGCGGCGATGACGATTTCACCCGCAGGGTCCTGCGAGCGGTCGACGTACAGTTCGCCCGGCGCGGGTCCCCAGTGTTCCTCGACGCCCTCGCGCAGTTCCGCGGGCAGCGCGGAGAACCACTCGCGGTAGCGGGCGGCGGAGATCCGGATCGGGTTCCCCTCGAGTTGCTCCGCGGTCAGCCAGTCCGGGTCCTGGCCGCCGGCAGCGATGAGGGCATGGATCAAGGCGTCGCCGTCCCGGGCTGCGAGGCCGGGCACGGAATCCGGCCCGTCCGCGGGGCCCAGGTCGTAGCCGGCGGCCCGCATCTCGGTGAGCAACCGGATGGCGCTGGCCGGGGTGTCGAGGCCGACGGCGTTGCCGATGCGGGCGTGCTTCGTCGGGTACGCCGACAGCATGAGGGCGATCCTGCGCTCGGCCGCGGGGATGTGCCGGAGCCGGGCGTGCCGGACGGCGATGCCCGCGACCCGGGAGGCGCGCTCGGCGTCCGGAACGTAGGTGGACAGCCCGTCGGCGTCGATCTCCTTGAACGAGAACGGCACCGTGATCAGCCGGCCGTCGAACTCGGGGACCGCGACCTGGGTGGCGACGTCGAGGGGGGACAGCCCGTCGTCGTTGGCCTCCCACGACTCCCGGCTGCTGGTCAGGCAGAGCCCCTGCAGGATCGGCACGTCCAGCGCGGCCAGCGCGGCGACGTCCCACGCCTCGTCGTCGCCCCCGGCCGAGACGCCGGCCGGCTTGGTGCCGCCGGCGGCGAGCACGGTGACCACCATCGCGTCCGCGCGGCGCAGCGTCGTCAGCAACTCCGGCTCGGCGGTACGCAGCGACGCGCAGAAGATCGGCAGCGGAGTGCCGCCCGCCGCCTCGACGGCGTCGCACAGGGCCTCGATGTAGCGGGTGTTCCCGGCCAGGTGCTGGGCGCGGTAGTAGAGAACGGCGATCGTGGGGCGGCCCGCGTCGGCGTCGGGTGCGAACGGCGCGACACCCCAGCTCGGCAGGTGGACCGGCGCCTCGAACCCGTGACCGGTCAGCAGCACGGTGTCCGACAGGAAGTGGTGCAGCTGGGCGAGGTTGTCGGCGCCGCCCTCGGCGAGATAGTTGTGCGCCTCCGCCGACACACCGGCCGCAACCGTCGAGCACTCCATCAGCTCGGCGTCCGGGGCGTGCTCACCGCCGAGAACCACCACGGGCAGTCCGCTGGCCAGGACCGCGTCGAGTCCCTCTTCCCAGGCCCGCTTGCCGCCGAGGATGCGCACCACCACCAGGTCGGCGCCGTCCAGCAGTCCCGGCAGATCCTCCTCGACCAGCAGCCGTGCCGGGTTTGCCCAGCGGTAGTCCGCCCCGCTGGCGCGTGCGCTGAGCAGGTCGGTGTCGGAGGTGGAGAGCAGCAGGATCACGTGTGGAGCCTTCCTGGGGGTGTCGCGCCCCGTGGCGGTGGTTCTGTGCGGAACCGGAGGTCGGAGGACGGCAGGTGAGGGTCTGGCTCGCCCACCGGGTTCGGCGAGCTCACAGTGGCGCGACCGCGCCGGATTCTCACCGGCTTCCCCTCCTGCTGTCGCAAGTGCTGGTGATGCTACCCGGGGCCGGACGTAACCTGGGACCATGGTCGACTCCCGTTCCCGCCCCGATGCATGCCCCGGCGCGTTGCAGGTCCACCAGGCGGCCGACGGGGCGCTCGCCCGGGTGCGCCTCCCCGGCGGGGTGCTGACCTCCACCCAGCTGCAGACCCTCGCGGAGTCGGCACGCGACCTCGGGAACGGCGAGATCGAACTCACGTCCCGCGGCAATGCGCAACTGCGGGCGGTCCGCGACCCGCTGGAGTTCGCCCGGCGCCTCGCCGGCGCGGGCCTGTTGCCGTCCGAGACGCACGAGCGGGTGCGCAACATCCTCGTCTCGCCGCTGACCGGCCGGATCGGCGGTCTCACCGACCTGCGCGATCTGGTCGGTGTCCTCGACCGGTCGTTGTGCGGCGACGCCGCGTTGGCGGACCTGCCCGGCCGCACCCTGTTCACCCTCGACGACGGGCGCGGCGACGTCTCGGCGCTCGGCGGCGATTTCGGGGTCCACGCGGTGAGCGAGTCCGAGGTCGCGCTGATCCTCGCCGGTCGCGACAGCGGCGTACGGATCCCGACGTCCGACTCGGCGCATGTGCTCGTGGGCGCCGCCCGGGCCTTCCTGGAGTTGCGCGATCGGCACTGGCGACTGTCCGAGATCGCGGACGGGGTCGAGCGGACACTGTCGGCGTTGACGCTCGCACCGACCGCCGACCCGGTCCGTGGGTTCGACGAGCACCGGCCGCCGATCGGGTGGCTCGACCAGCCGGACGGCAACGTGACCCTCGGCGGCGGTCTCGCGTTCGGCGTCCTCGACGCCCGGCTGGCGGAGTTCCTCGCCGCGGTCGAGAAGCCGGTGATCGTCACGCCGTGGAAATCGGTGCTGCTGTGCGATCTGGACGAGTGGTCCGCCGAGCAGGTGGTTCGGGTCCTCGCTCCGATGGGCCTGATCTTCGACGAGAACTCCCCGTGGCTGAACGTCAGCGCCTGCACCGGGCAACCCGGGTGCGAGAAGGCGCTCGCCGATGTGCGGACCGATGCGCGGGACGCCGTCGCGAGCGGCGAACTCCCGGTGGAGGGTCGACAACACTGGTCGGGCTGCGAGCGGTGCTGCGGCCGCCCCAAGGGCGAGGTCACGGACGTCGTCGCCACCGAGACGGGTTACCGGGTGGAGGAGCGGTGAACCCGGAGCCTCTATCGTGAGCGGATGATCGAGTACATCCGAGACGGCGCGGAGATCTACCGCCAGTCCTTCGCCACGATCCGCGCCGAGGCGGATCTCAGTGCCTTTCCCGAGGACGTCTCACAGGCCGTGGTCCGCATGATCCACGCGAGCGGTCAGGTCGATCTCGTGGACGACGTCGCGTTCACCCCCGGCGTCGTGAAGGCCGCCCGCGCGGCGCTGGCGGACGGCGCCCCGATCCTGTGCGACGCGCAGATGGTCGCTGCCGGCGTGACCCGCAAGCGTCTTCCGGCGGACAACGAGGTGATCTGCACCCTGCGTGACCCCCGGGTTCCGGTGCTGGCGGAGCAGATCGGGAACACCCGCTCGGCGGCCGCGCTCGAATTGTGGGGCGGCAAACTGGAGGGCGCCGTCGTCGCGATCGGCAACGCCCCGACCGCCCTGTTCTACCTGCTGGACATGATCGAATCCGGTGCACCCCGGCCTGCCGCGATCGTGGGCGGCCCGGTCGGGTTCATCGGTGCGGCGGAGTCGAAGGAAGCGTTGATCGAGCACCCGAGCGGACTCGACTATCTGGTGGTCCGCGGCCGCCGCGGTGGCAGTGCCATCACGGCTGCGGCGCTGAATGCGATTGCGAGCGAAGTCGAATGAGTTCCGAAGAGCGGTCGACCGGCAAGCTGTGGGGCGTCGGCATCGGTCCGGGCGACCCGGAACTGGTGACGGTCAAGGCCGCGCGGATCATCACCGAGGCCGACGTGGTGGCGTTCCACAGCGCCCGGCACGGCAAGAGCATCTCCCGCGCGGTCGCGGCGCCGTACCTGCGTGACGGCCAGATCGAGGAGCACCTCGTCTACCCGGTCACCACCGAGACCGTCGACCACCCGGGCGGATACCAGGGGGCGATGGACGAGTTCTACGAGGAAGCGTCGCAGCGGCTCGCCGCGCACCTCGAGGCCGGGCGCTCGGTGGCGCTCCTCGCGGCCGGCGATCCGCTGTTTTACAGCTCCTACATGCACATGCACAAGCGGCTGGCGCAGCGCTTCGAGGCGGAGGTCATTCCCGGGGTGACGTCGATCAGCGCCGCCTCGGCCGCGCTGGCGATGCCGCTCGTCGAGGGCGAGGAAATCCTCACCGTCCTGCCCGGAACCCTGCCGCGCGGTGAGCTGACGCGGCGCCTGCGCGAGACCGACGCCGCCGCCATCCTGAAACTCGGACGCACCTACCCGGCCGTGCGGCAGGCGTTGAAGGATTCCGGTCGCATCGACGAGACGTGGTACGTCGAGCGGGCCAGCACGACCCGGCAGAAGATCGACCACGCGGACGACGTGTCGGACAGCGACGTCCCCTACTTCTCGATCGCCATCGTGCCCAGTCCGTCGAACGCCCGGCGCGAGGACGCGCCGCCGCAGGGCGAACTCGTCGTCGTCGGCCTCGGCCCCGGCGATCAGTCCTGGACGACCCCGGAAGTACAGCACGAACTGTCTCTCGCCACCGACCTCGTCGGCTACGGGCCGTACATCGACCGGGTCCCCGAGCGTCCGGGCCAGCGTCGGCACTCCAGCGACAACCGGGTCGAGGCCGAACGGGCCGCGATGGCGCTCGACCTCGCGAAGAACGGGGCCCGCGTCGCCGTCGTGTCCTCGGGCGACCCGGGCGTGTTCGCGATGGCCGCCGCCGTGCTGGAAGTGGCCGCCGAGGAGCAGTGGCGGGGCGTGCCCGTCCGCGTACTGCCCGGCATGACCGCCGCGAACGCCGTGGCGAGCCGGGTCGGGGCACCCCTCGGGCACGACTACGCCGTGCTGTCGCTGTCCGATCGGCTCAAGCCGTGGGACGTTGTGGCGCAGCGTATTTCGGCGGTCGCGAGCGCCGACATGGCCTTCGCCGTCTACAACCCGGCGTCGAAGTCGCGCACCTGGCAGGTCGCCGCGATGCGCGACCTCGTTCTCGAGCACCGCTCCCCCGACACCCCGGTGATCATCGGCCGGGATGTGGCGGGCCCGCAGGAGTCGGTGCGGGTCGTGCGGCTCGCGGACCTCGACCCGGCCGAGATCGACATGCGCTGCCTGCTCATCGTGGGCTCCTCCATGACGACCGTCGTCGAGAACGAACACGGGACCAGGGTCTTCACACCCCGGCGCTATCCGGGCTGAGCACCCGGGGCAGCCCTCAGTCCACGCTGCCGGAGCGGAGTTCGGTCACCGCGATCCGGGCGGCGTGGCCGATCGCGGCATCGACCACCGGGAGCACCGGGTCCGTCCGCGCGGCGCGGGTGAAGACCGCGACGGCAACGGGAATCTCACCGGGAAACGTCACCACGGCCACCTCGTTACGGATGGCGCCGATGGTGCCGGTCTTCCCGGCGACATCCACCCCCGAGTGCGGAAACCCGGAACGGATGCGGTGCTGCCAGATCTGCGCGGACATAACCTGCCGGACGAACCCGCCCTGCGCCCCGGGCACCGCCCGTCCGGCCCAGATCGCGTCGAGAAGCGACGTCATCTCCCGCGGGGTCGTCGCGCTCGCATACGACGGGTCGTACGCGGACACCGTCCACGCCTCGTCGTTGTCGGCCAGCGCCGCGAATGCTTCGGCGGTGGTGTGCGCATGGGCGTCGATGACCAGTCTGTGGTGCGCATCCGCTGTGCCGCCGATGATCCGCGTGTTCGTCAGGCCCAGATCCGACAGTGCCCGCTCGACGCTCTCGAGTCCCACCTGCCCGAGAACCAAATCGGCGGCCGCGTTGTCGGATACGGTCATCATCGACAGCGCCAGGTCCCGCCAGCTCAGCACCACCGGGTCACGGAACGTCGACACTCCGGTCGGCCCCGGAGTGCAGTCGGCCGGATTGACCCGGACGGTGGCGGTCGGCGACAGCTCGCCGGATTCGAAAGCGCGGCACAGAGCTACGAGCAGCGGAAGCTTGTAGACGGACGCGAGCACGACGAGGTCGTCCGCGCCGACCCCGACCTCGCCGGCCGGGGTTCCGACGCGGCGGGCGTGCAACCATCCGGTGCACCCGGCGTCGGCGAAGACGTCACGGATCCGCTTCTCCGCCGATGTCATCGATCGGCCCTGATCAGCACCCGGTCGAGGGCAGCGGCAGACGATGCGACGTCTGCCCCGGATCGCCAGACGATGCGCACGCGCAGAGACAGGTCTTCGCGCAGCAGATCGACCCACGCCACACCGGGCATCACCGTGGGCGGCGTCGCCGTCACTCCGAAATGCCCGCCGGCCGACACACGCGTGAGGAGTTCCCGCTGCCCCGAGGCGATCACAATGTCCGGGTCCAGACCCCGCACCCGCCACAGGTCGACGAACAGGTCGTGGGCCGGCGGATTGTCCGAGCGCGGGCCGGTGGCCAGCGTCAGCCCGCGCAGCATCCGGACCTGCGCCTTCTTCGCGGCTGACACCGGATGGTCGTCGGGCACCACCACCCACCGCCGGAGCTTGATCACCGGTCCGCTGCCGAGACCGGTCAGCAGTGCCGGATGCTCGACCACGGCGACGTCTAGACTGCCCGCGCGGACCGCGTCCACGAGTTCGGTGGTGGACGCCGTCGTGGTCACCACCCGGGTCTCGTGCGCCTCGTCCGCGTCCCTCAACGCGCGGACACACCGCACCACTACCCCGTCGGCCACCGAGTGCGGGACACCCCAGCGCACCACCGCATCCCGACCGCCCGCGATGCGCTGCGCCTCGTCCTCGAATCTCGCCGCATCGGCGACGAGAAGCCGCGCACGCGGGAGCAATTGGCGTCCGGCGTCGGTGAGTCCCACGCCGCGGGCGCTGCGCTGAATCAGCTCGGTGCCGAGTCGCTGTTCGAGCCGCCGAACGCCCTGCGACAGCGGCGGCTGCGTCATGCCGAGTCTCGACGCGGCATTGCCGAAGTGTCCCTCTTCCGCAACGGCGACAAAGAAACTCAGGTGGCGCAGCAGATCCATGCCGACCATTGAACCAGTTCCGAGCGCCCACCTCGGCCGAGGCCGTCAGTTCGCACCCACAAAACATCGCGCCGACCTGGGGCTATAGCACACCCGACTCGCCACGGCGGCCGAGTCGTCTTTGCGCTATGGGCAGGGGCACCCCACATTGGGATCCATGCTCACACATCGAAATCACCCGAAGCCCAGGCGTACCGGTCGCCGCGGTGTCGTTGCACTCGCACTGGCTCTGCCGTTGCTGGCCGGTGCGTGCACGGCCACGGCGGAGCAAACCCTGCCCGCGACCTCGGAGTCGACGGCGCCAGATCACGAGTCGCTCGACGCGAAGATCGAGGCGCTGGAGGCGCAGTACGCCACGCGGATCGGCGTGACGGCCGTCGATCCCCAGACCGGCGCGGTCTACAGCCACCGGGGCGACGAACGATTTGCCATGTGCTCGACGTTCAAGGCCTACGCGTCCGCCGCGGTCCTGCGCAAGATCGAGGACGGGTCGACGTCCCTCGACAAGACGGTGATGATCGAACCCGCCGACCTCGTCGAGAACTCGCCGGTCACCGCCGCAGCGGTGGGCACCCCGATGACATTGGGGCAGATCGCCGAAGCGGCGCTGACACAGAGCGACAACACCGCCGGAAACTACCTGCTCCGCGAGATCGGGGGGCCGCAGGCGATCACCGCACTCGCCCGCGACGTCGGCGACGCGAGCACCCGACTGGACCGGTGGGAGACCGAACTCAACACCGCCTTCCGCGGCGATCCCCGGGACACGACGACACCGACCGGCCTGGCCCATGGCTTCCGGGCGCTGCTCCTCGGCGATGCTCTCGACGCGGCGAGCCGCGGTCAGCTTCTCGACTGGATGCGGGCGAGCAAGACCTCGGACAAGCGGATGCGCGCCGGGCTGCCGCCCGGATGGACCGCCGCGGACAAGACCGGTGGCGGCGGCTTCGGGACCGCCAACGACGCCGGCGTCGCCTGGAGCCCGGACGGCTCCCCCATCGTCCTCGCCGTCCTCACCGACAGCCTCACGAATCAGGAAGACGCGCAGGGAAACAGCCAGGCGATCGCCGACACCACCACCGCCGTCATCGCGGGTTTGACTGCGCCGTGAGCCAACGGTGCAGCGACACCGCCAGTACGACGGGAGCGTCGAACTGGATCAGGTGCCCGGCACCGTCGATGACCTCGAGTGTCGCACCGGGGATGAGGCGCGCCAGTTCCTCGCCCCGGTCGACGGGGATCCAGGCATCGTCCCTGCCCCACACGACCGCGACGGGAAGGTCGATCGACGTGTACCGGTCCTGGATCTCGTCGGTGTACCGCTCGTCGGCCTGGGCGATCTGCCGGTAGAACGCGACCTGCCCCTGCTCCGACAGCCACGGCGCGGTCAGCACGGCCATCTGAGCCGGAGTCAGGCCGCGATGGGACGCGCCCGCGATGTACGCCTCGAGGGCGCCACGATGCACGGATGTCGGTTGCGCCGCGAAGACGTCGGCGTTGCCCGCGACGAGCCGGAAGTAGTCGGATCCCCAAGGCCGCAGCGCCACCACGTCGACCAGGGCCAGCGAGGCATACCGCGCGTCGTGCACGAGATGGGCGCGGAGCGAGACCGCGCCCCCGTAGTCGTGCGCGACGACATGGGGTGCGTCGAGGTTCCAATGCCGGAGGAGGTCGGCGAGCAGTTCGCCCTGGACGCCGAGGTCGACGTCGTGGGCGCCGTCTTTCGACGACTGTCCGTACCCGGGCATGTCCCACAGGTAGACCGAGAACTCGGCGGCGAGTGCATGCGCGAACGGCCACCACAGCTGCGAAGACCACGGCGTCCCGTGGCACATCACCACCGCGGGGCCGTTCCCGAACCTGTCCCACGCCACCGACCTGCCGCGCCATTCGAAGGTCCGCGAAAGCTCCACACCCGAAGTGTGCCATCTCCGCAGGTGAGTGGCACGGTGTGCTGATGCACACCGTGCCACTCACCTGCGGTTACTGAAGGAGGCCGGTTTCCAGGACCGAATGGCCCCCGTCGACCTCATGACGGCAATTCGCCGGGCGCAGAGACCTTCCCGCCTTCGCGACGCGCCGTCCGGCCACGGTCAGCATCGGACGCGGAATTCCGATGCCCATCACCGGCACGCCTGTCACATGTCCCTCTCGGTAGAGGTAATTCGACGCATCGGCCACTTCGTCGCGGGTCAAGGGCGACGGCGCCCAGCCGACGGTCTCACCGATGGCGTCGGCGTCCAGAATCGGACTCCGATATCCTTCCGTGACCTTCGCGAGAAGCCAACGCAGAACAGCGTCACGAACCGCCCATTGACGATCGGTAGCTGCATTCACATTTCAGTCCTCCGGTAGATGGCGTTGATGCCTGCATGCACCATAGCCATCGGCAGGGAATAAGCAAGTTCGTGAGCATTACTGCGGTTCTTGGGATCTCACGAAATGCCACCCCGTCGATACCGAAGTGGACTTATCCGTTTTCGTGGGTATGGTCGGGATCAGTTCGTGGTTGCCACTCTCGAAGATGGAGCGACAATGGCTGACAGATCCGCCGCCAAGAGTTCGAAACAGTCCGCACGCGCCCTGAAAGAGCGCCGGGCGGAGAAGCGGGCGAAAGCCCAGGCTTCGACGGAAATCATCCGAAAGAGGAAGGGCTGAAGTCACGTTGATGGTTCAGGGCAGACTACTCCGAAGGTCGGCCCTGCTCAGATCGGGGCGCGGCACCTGACCTACGGCTTGCTCAGCTGGCGATGAAGGGCACAACTGTCTTAGAGCGTGTCTCATGTGGGGAGCTTCTTGAAGCAGGTGAGTGCGGCGGCGAGGTGAAGGAAGCCGGCGAAGTGTTCGCCGTGGCGCTCGTAGCGGATGGTCATGCGCCGGTAGCCGGTGAGCCAGGCGATGGTGCGTTCGATCTTCCATCGGTACCGGCCGAGGCGATCGTTTCGCTCGATGCCGCGGCGGGCGATCCGCGGGACGATGCCTCGTTCGCGCAGCCACCGTCGGTGAATGTCGTAGTCGTAGCCCTTGTCGGCGCGAAGCTTTCGCGGCTTGCGTCGGCGTGGTCCGCGCCGAGACTTCACGCCCGGAATCGCTGCCACCAATGGTTGCAGCATCGTGCTGTCATGGGTGTTCGCCCCGGTCACGCCCACGACCAGTGGGATTCCATTCGTTTCGGACAGGACGTGGATCTTCGAGCCCTTCTTACCGCGGTCGACCGGGCTGGGACCCGTCAGTGAGCCCCCCTTTTCGCCCGCACGCTTGCCGCGTCCAGGATCGCTGCCGTCCAGTCGAGTTCGCCCGCGCTACCGAGTCGATCGAGCACCTCGCGATGGAGTTTCTCGAACACCCCATCCCGCACCCAGGCACTGAACCGTCGATGCGCGGTCGGCACGGTTACCCCGAACGAGGGCGGCAGGTGCCGCCACGCACATCCGCTGGTGAGCACGTACACGATCGCGGTGAACACCGCCCGGTCATCGGCCGGCGCACTGCCACCTCCCTGCGGCCGGGCGACAAAAGGAGGAATCAACGGTTCGACTATCTCCCACAACGCATCCGGAACCAACCTCAGTGACAACTCATCTACCACGCGTCACATTATGTCCCACAGGTCACTTCATCCACATGAGACACCCTCTTAATAGTCTGTACTGGTGATAATGCGATTGCCTTTCCTTTCCAGAATCTGCACTCCGGTCAGGTGCACACCGATCGGATACGAATTGACGTCCTCTCGGCCGTGAACGACCGAGATTCCCCCCCGGGACTCGCGTCTCGAGGTTCCTGTTTCACCGACAGTTGCCTCCCCACACCTTAGGTGCGGGGCGGTCTCACACCATCTCCGCAGGCTGCCACCGCCAGTCCGACGGCCAAAATATTCCTCGCCGCATTCACATCGCGGTCATGGACGACGCCGCACCGGCACGTCCACTCCCGCACCTTCAGCGGCATCGCCGAGACGACCTCCCCGCACACCGAGCAGGTCTTCGACGACGGATGAAACCGGTCGATCGCCACCACCCGCCCGTACCAGTCGGCCTTGTACTCGAGCATCGACCGGAACTCGGACCACCCCGCATCCGAGATCGCCCGAGACAACGACCGATTCTTCACCATGTTCCGCACACTCAGATCCTCGATGGCGATCACTTGATTTTCGCGCACCAGCCGAGTGGAAAGTGTGTGCAGATAATCGCGGCGCCGATCCGCGATCCGACCATGAATCTTCGCGACCTTCAGCCGGGCCTTGGCCCGGTTACGGGATCCCTTCTGCTTCCTGGCGAGCACCCGCTGCGCCTTCGCCAACCGCTCACGGTCCCTGCGCTCGTGACGCGGGTTGGGAATCTTCTCCCCCGTCGACAGGGTGTAGAGGCTCGTGATCCCGGCGTCGAGCCCGACCACCCGATCAGTCCGATCGAGTTCGGGAATCGTGTCCTCGACGAGGATCGAGATGTGATACTCGCCGCGAGCGTTACGGGACACCGTCACCTGCGACGGTGTCGCCCCCTCCGGCAGCGGCCTCGACCACCGAATGTCCAGCGGTTCGGACTGCTTCGCCAACCGGATCTGCCCGCCGCGGAAGGTGAGGCAGTTCGAGAAGTAGGTCGCCGAATCCTTCGACCGCCCCTTCCTCTTGAATTGCGGGTAGCGGGCCTGTATGCGCCAGAACTTGTCGAACGCGCCCTGCAACTGTCGCAGCGACTCCTGCAACGGTCCCTTCGACGGCTCCGCCAACCACGCGGTCTCCGCCTCCCGCTTCCGTCGGGTGAGCATCGTCGAGTTGTCCGCGTAGCTCACCCGCCGTCCCTCCTTCGACCAGGCACGCGAGCGTTCCGCCAACGCCCGATTGTAGACATATCGAGTGCAGCCGAAAGTTCGAGCTAGCTGATCCGCCCGCACCTCAGTCGGATAGAAACGGTACTTGAACGCCCGCTTCACCACCTTCCCCGCCATGACCGAAGACACTAACCCCACGGTCCGACAACACCCGATCGACCATCCCGGACCACAAGGACCGGGATTGCGCCGAAAGACTCACGGATCAAGGACGCTCATGCGGGCTTCGCGTCACTTCCCCCGTCCGCCAATGCTCGTCGGAGCGTTCAACCCAGCGGGTTCATGCCCTGCTTACGCGCAAGAGTCCGGGCTGAGCCTGAAAACGTTCAGAGCCGGTTCGGACCCGGACCTTTTACGGGCGAGTTGGTCTTCGGGGTTGAGCAGAAAGCACGCCTTCATCGACAGGCACCCTCACCCGATGCATCCGGTGAGTTCGTGTTCGAGCCGATCGATTCGCTTGCGCTGATCTTCGAGCTGCACTCGCCACAGCTTCGACACGCGCTGCCAGTCGCGGATCGACGGCATCCGGTCGGCCGGGAGTGTCTCGAACACAATTCCGACGTCGGCCAGGGGTATGCCGAGCCGTTTGGCGACCACGATCAGCGAGATCCGCCGGAGCATGTGGCATTCGTACCGGCGTTGATTCCCGGACCTCCGCGTCGACGAGATCAGCCCGAGCTGCTCGTAATAGTGAAGCGCCGAGACAGACTGCTGCCCAACGCCATCGGCGAACTCGGTCGCGAATCGCTGTACGCGTGGAGCGCGACCGTCTTCATTGTGGCGTCGGTGATCTCGTCGATGACCGTGAGCCGTCTCCTCGCGCACCGCGGGGCGCTCGGCGCGTAGCTGTTCGCCCTGGCGCCGTTCTTCGCCGGCGCGATGATCTGCGCGATCGGCCCGTCGATGGAGGTCCTCCTCGTCGGACGTGCTGTTCAGGGACTCGGCGGGGGCCTGCTCGCCGGCCTGAATTACGCCGTACTGCGTGAAGCGCTGCCGGAACACCTGTGGGCTCGGGCGACCGCATTGGTCTCGGCGATGTGGGGCGTGGGAACTCTCGCCGGACCGGCGATCGGCGGCCTGTTCGCCCAACTCGGCCAGTGGCGACTCGCGTTCGTCGCGCTGGCGGTGGTCGCCGCCGCCATTGCGGTGATCGCGCCCCGCGCGTTGCCGCGCACTGGGCGTGTGCGCGGGGGGCGAACCCGTCCCGGCCACGTCACTCGCTCTGCTCACCCTGGCGACGATCGCGATCAGTGTGGCGGGGATCCTCGGCAACCGCACCCACATGCTGATCCTGATCGCAGTGGGAGTCGTCTTCGTCGTTCTGTTCCTGGCCTGGGAGCGGCGATCACCGCGCCGGGTGCTGCCGCGGTCGACGTACCGCCGGGGGTCGTCCCTGAAGTGGATCTACCTCACCATCGCGGTCCTCGCGTCCGGAACCGTGTCCGAGGCCTTCACACCGCTGTTCGGTCAACGGCTCGCCGGATTGGCGCCGTTCGCCGCGGGGTTCCTCGGCGCCATGATGTCGGTCGGCTGGTCGGTGACCATGATCTTCAGTTCCGACATCTCCCGACCGCGGGCAAAGACGGCGGCCATGCTCACCGGACCGCTCGTCCTCGCCGCCGGCTTGCTCCTCACGGCGGCGCTCTGGCGCGACGACGCCGGACTCGCCGTGGTGATTCTGTGGGCCGGCGTGCTGGCCGCCGCAGGTGCGGGCATCGGACTCGCCTTCCCGCACCTGATGGTCGCCGCCATGCAGAGCACCGACGACGCGCAGGAGGGCGCCAAGGCGGCGGCCGGGCTCAACACGGTCGAGTTGATCGCGATGGCTGTCGGGTCCGCGGTCGCCGGTGTGCTGGTCAATCTCGGCGCACCCTCGACCCTCGCCTCCGCGAGACTGCTCTTCCTCGGTCTCGGCGTCATCGCAACGGTCGGCGTGTTCACCGCGTATCGCGCGACCCGGGAGCCCGCCGGTCGGCGCTAGGCCCGCGACGCGAAGTGGTCCGCGCGACGGAGAATGTCGTGGGCACGGGCGAGCTGCGGCGGATGCCCGCCGTGCGTGACGCGGCTACCGTCCGACCCCAGTCGCTCGATCGTCGACTCGGCCCAGGAGATGTCGTCCGAGTCGGGTGCCAACGCGGTGTTGATCACGGGTACCTGCTCGTTCGCCAGGGTCAGCTTCCCGGTCATCCCCATCTCGCGGGCAAGCCGAGCGTCGTCCCGCACGCTCTCGGCGCCGTGCGCCAGCGTCGGCCCGTCGATCGGGGCCGCGATCCGGGCCGCCCGGCTGGCATTGACGAGCCGGGACCGGGCGTATGCCAACGCCATCGGGGTTCGTCCGGCGCCGGTGTCGCGGCAATAGTCGCCGATCCCGAACGCGAGCCTCGCGACGGGAGCGGTGCGAGCGATGTCGTCCACGGCCACGACGGCCTCGGCCGATTCGATGAGAGCAACCACCGGGACACCTGGGATGTCGGCGGCCGAGTCCCGCACCTGCTCGGGCGCTTCGGTTTTCGAGAGCATCAGCCCGCGCAGCCCGGGCAGGCCGCGGATCGCGTCGAGGTCGCGCTGCCAGTGCGGGGTGGTTGCGTCGTTGATCCGCACCCAGCCCGGATTCCGTTCGAGCCACCCCGCGGCGCAACCGCGACCGTCGTCCTTCGCGGCGAACGGCAGGCCGTCCTCGAGGTCGATGACCAGCGCATCGGCGCCGGAGGCCGCCGCCGCGGCGAGAACCTCGTTCCCGACCGCGGGGACCAGAAGCCAGCTTCTCGCCATCGCGACGACGATCTCGCTGCGCTGCGCTGTCACGATGCTCATGCTGTTCTCTCCTCGGCCATACCGAGGAGTCTGCGCGTCACCGCCGGACGGCGCACTCGCCGAAGCGGAGTGCGGCGGACGTGTCCGGGCACCGCTTCGTCAGGTGCGGCGCCGCCCCGTGCGGTCCGCCTCAGAAGTCGAAGCCCCAGGAGGCCGGGTTGAAGACGACGCGGTACCAGACGGCGGTGGCCGAATCGAACGTGCACGGCACGATCACGACGCCCGACGTCTGTTCGAGCGCCGCGGCCTTCCCGCAGAAGTACTCCGCGCCTTCGCCCGACGTCTCGGCACGGTAGACGGGTCCGACGTGCCACGGATCGGCACTTGCGGTACCGGCGCCGACGGTGGCTCCGAGAACGAGGGGTGCGGACAGTATCCCGGCCAATGCTGCGGCACGCCGGGCGGACTTCTTCTGCACGAGAGCTCCTTCGTAGGCGACGACACGACAGTTCTGTGTGGTTAGTTCGCACAAGAAGCGTCGGACGTTACCGCGGTGCCGCGGCCCTCTCCTCGAACACCTCGCTCGACCCGTTCTGCGCGGCGAGCGCGCGAGCGCTGTCCAGGGCCTCCTGGGCGGCCGCCTTCACCGTGGCGGGATCCTCGGCTGTCGTGGGCGTTTCGACCGGCGCGGGCGTCTCGACAGCGTCGGGAGCCTCCGCGAGATCGGGCGTCTCCACGACATCCGGTGTCTCGACAGCATCCGGCGTCTCCACGACCTCCGGTGTCTCGACAGCATCCGGCGTCTCCACGACCTCCGGCGTCTCCACGACGTCCGGTGCAGGTGCCGGGGTGACGGGGGGTACCTCGACGGGCGCTGTGCCGCCCTTCTTCAGATATTGGCCGCACACCGGCCATGCGCCGGGGCCTTGAGTCTTCAGGACGTTTTCGGCGACCCGGATCTGCTCGGCCTCACTGGCTTCCGAGGGGTCACCCTTCCCGCCGTTCGCCTTCCAGGTCTCCGGCGTGAACTGCAGACCGCCATAGAACCCGTTTCCGGTGTCGGTGGTCCAGTCGCCGCCGCTTTCACACTCCGCGACTTCGTCCCAGTCGTGCGGCGCGCCGAGTGCGGTTCCCGCGCCCAGCCCCAGTAGAACGGTGGCGGCCGCGCCGATCAGGGCGATCCAGCCGAAGGTGCGTTTCTCCATGTTGCGAGTGGTCATCTGGCTCAATCCTCTCCGCGCTTGCGGACGCGGCATGCCGGCGACGACTCGTCGATTGCCGGCCAACCCTTTGGGTGCCTCGTCCCGCGCCTCGAAGGTGTCGGGATCACGAACCCGCGTCGGCAGATTTGCAGCGGCGGGCCCCCGAACGTGGCCTCCTCCCGAAATTCACACGGCATGAACAAGGTACGGATGTTCGACTATTGAGAAACGCGAGTGAAAATTGTGCAGTTCTGAGGTTTCGATACCATTTCGAGGCCATGTCGTGACAAATTCGACACCTGTTGAGCGAGCATGCAAATGCTCGATGACGGTGCGGCGAACGGACGCTCCCTTCCGCCGGCGGGCGAGGTCGAGTGATCGACGGCGACAGTGATGCGTGGGTGCCGGCGACCGGGTTTCCGCGGATTCCAACATCTTCGGCTCGAACTGGCCCGTGCGACAATGGACCCCTTGCACACGAACGACTGTGGCGTCCGGAACATGCACGACTGTTCGCGTTCCAGCCACCGGTTGTTTCGGTTCGCGGTCCCACCCGTTCAAACCCGCCACACACGATGTCGCCGACGGAACACGCCGCCGCACCCGGACCCGACTCTTCATCCCCGCACCCCCCTTCCCTCAGGAGAATTCGTGACGCCCCTGTCCCGCCTCGTTTCGGCCGCCGCGCTCGGCACGGTCGCCGTGCTCGCCCTCGCCGCGTGCTCCGAGCCCGCCGCAGCCGATTCCGAACAGGCCGGCGCCGGAACGCTGACGGTGTACACCTCCGAACCGCAGGCCAAGATCGACGCGCTCGTCGCCGCATTCACCGCAGAGACGGGTATCGACGTCGAGGTGTTCCGCGCCGGCACCGGCGACTTGACCGCCCGCATCGAGGCCGAACGCACCACCGGCACGATCGGCGCCGACGTGCTGCTCGCGGCCGACGCCCCGACCTTCGAGGGCTACAAGACCGCGGGGATGCTGCAGCAATACACCCCCGCCGACGTGAACGCACTGAACCCGGACGTCGTCGATCCCGACGGCTACTACGTCGGCACCCGCATCATCCCGACCGTGATCGCCTACAACACCGCGGCAGTCGACGCGCCTCCCACGGCGTGGAAGGATCTGGCCGACCCGAAGTACCGCGGCAAGATCACGCTGCCGAATCCGGACGTGTCCGGTGCCGCCGCCTTCAACACCGCGGTGTGGCTCAGCACGCCCGAACTCGGCGAGGGCTGGCTCGAGGCCCTGGCCGCCAACGATCCGGTGGTCGCCGAGAGCAACGGACCGGTCGGGCAGGCCGTCGCGGCCGGAACGCAGCCGGTGGGCATCGTCGTCGACTACCTGGTGCGGGAACTGGCGGCGAAGGGATCGCCGATCGCGCTCACGTATCCCACGGACGGCATTCCGTACATCTCGCAGCCGGCCGGCATCTTCACCGATTCGGACGATGCCGAGGCTGCCCGCAAGTTCGTCGACTTCCTCGTGAGCAAGCAGGGGCAGGAACTCGCCGTCGAGCAGCAGTACCTGCCGGTGCGCGGCGACGTCGGTACCCCGGACGGGGCACCGGCACTGTCCGACCTGGCGTTGCTCACCCCGGATCTGCAGGAGATCACGAAGATCCAGGACGACGCGGTCCGGAAGTTCAATGGTCTCGTCGGTTAGGACCGTTTCCTCCAACGCTGCCCGGGCCCTGCCCGGGCAGCGGTTCGATCCCGTCGGTGCCGTGCGGGTGGCGCTGTGGTTGTTCGCCGCCGCGGTGATAGTCGCGCCGCTCGCCACCGTCGTGTCACTCGGGTTCGGCGGCAACCACATTGCGCAACTGATCGACGGCGGCATCGCAGGCGCCGCGACCCACAGCGCGGTCTCGGCCGGCCTGTCGGCGGTGTTCGCGGTCGCCCTCGCTACCGTGATGGCGTTACTGCTCGACCGCACGGATCTGCCCGGCCGCGGCATTCTGCGCCTGATCCTGTTGTCGCCGTTGCTGATCCCACCGTTCGTCGGGGCTATCGCGTGGACCGGACTTCTCGGCCCGAGCGGCCTCGTGAACCGATTCTGGGCGGAGCGGTTCGGTGGTCCGCTGTGGAACATCTACGGCGGTGACGGCGTCGTCTTCCTGCTCACGGTGCATTCGTACCCGCTGGCGTACCTGATCATCGCGGCGGCGCTGCGGAAGGTGCCGGGTGACCTCGAGCAGATCGCTCGGATCGGGGGCGCCTCCCCGTGGCGCGCGATGCGCACCGTGACGCTGCCGCTGTTGCGTCCCGCACTGCTCGCCGCGTTCACCCTCACCGCGGTGTCGAATCTGGCCGACTTCGGGATTCCCGCACTGATCGGCCTGCCGGAGCGTTACGTCACGTTGTCGACGATGGTGTACCGCTACATCCAGTCCGGCACGGTGGACCGGCCGCTCGAAGTGGTCTCCACCATCGGGGTCGTGCTGCTGTTGCTCGCCGTCCTCGCGGTGTTCGTCGATCGGCGACTGTCGCGGCGCAGCAGGCAACTCGACGGTCCGGTCACCGCCCCGCAGCCGTTGCCGCTCGGCGGTGGCCGCATCCCGGTCGGCACGCTCGCCTGGACCGTCGGTCTCGCGCTGACGGGGCTTCCGATCTTCGCGCTCGCCTCCCAGGCGCTGCTGCCCGCCCCGGGCGTCCCGCTGGCCTGGGACAACCTGACGCTCGAAAGCATCGCGGCAGCCGTGACCGCACCGGGCACCGTAGTCGGCGTGCAGAACTCGCTCCTGCTCGCCGTCGGCGCGGGAATCGTGTGCGCTGTCGCGGGCCTCGTGCTCGGGGTGCTCACCACCCGCACCCGGTCGCGGGACAACGCGAGCCTCGATCTGCTGGCGATGCTGCCGCAGGCCGTACCCGGGCTGGTCATCGCGGTGGGCTGGCTGATCGTCGGCCGCTATACGGGTCTGTTCGACACCCGTTGGGTGATCCTGTGCGCCTACGTCACCGCGTTCCTGGCGATCGTCGTGCAGGCGGTGCGTGCGCCGTTGTCCACCACCCCCGCGTCGCTGGAGGAGGCAGCACGCGCATCCGGCGCGTCGCGCCTGCGGACATTGCGGGACGTGCCGGTGGCGATGACGGTGCCCGCCGCGGCGACCGGCGGTGTGCTGGTGGCGTTGACCGCGGTACGCGAGCTGACCATGTCGGTGCTGCTCGTCGCACCCGGAACCCAGACGCTCGGGGTCTCCATCTTCAACCTGCAGCAGGCCGGCGACTACAACGCCGCATCCGCCCTGTCCCTGCTCGTCACGATCGTCGGCATCGCCGGTCTCGGCCTGTTCGCCGGCACCCGCGCCGGGCGCTGACCCACTCCACAGATCGGAATCCTCTTCATGTCCGCGATCACCCTCACCGGTGTCGACCTCCACTACCCCGACGGCACCACGGGACTGTCCGGCGTCGACCTGGACGTACGCGACGGCGAGTTCGTCGCGCTGGTCGGACCGTCGGGTTCCGGTAAGACCACCCTGCTCCGCACAGTCGCCGGGTTCCTCGCCCCCACCGCGGGACTCGTGCGGCTGGGTGACGAGGTCGTTGCCGACGGCACCCGTGCCGTGCCGCCCGACAAGCGCGGACTGGGAATGGTGTTCCAGCAGCATGCGATCTGGCCGCACCGCAGCGTCGGGCGCAACGTCGCCTATCCCCTCGAGGTCGCCAAGGTGCCGCGCGCCCGCCGCGCCGAGCGGGTCGCCGACGTGCTCGACCTGGTGGGGCTACCCGGGTTGGCCAAACGTGATCCGGCGACGCTGTCCGGTGGGCAGCGCCAGCGCGTCGCTCTCGCCCGGGCGCTGGTGGCGCAACCCCGCGCGCTGCTGCTCGACGAGGCACTGTCCGCACTGGACGAACCGCTGCGCGATCGGTTGCGTCTCGAACTGCGCACCCTCACCCGCGCGCAGAACCTGACGGTCGTGCACGTCACGCACGATCGTGCCGAGGCCCTCGCCCTCGCCGACCGGGTCGTCGTGCTCGACAGCGGGCGAATTCAACAGGTCGGCACACCGGAGGAACTCGTGCAGCGGCCGCGTTCAGCCTTCGTCGCGAAGTTCCTCTCGGACGCGAGTCTGCTGCCCGGCACCGTGTCCGAGCATGGCTTCTCGAGCACCGACGGCGGCGTGCACGTGAGCCGGGACCGGCTGGCGGACAGATCATCCGGAACCGGTATCCTCGCCGTGCTGCCCTCCGACATCGAGGTCACGTCGACGGAGAGCGCGGGTACCGCCCGGGGGATCGTGATGTCGTCACTGTTCGGGCGCGACGCAAGCGACGTCGTGGTGTCCTGCCGCGGGGCGAAATTCCGGTGCGCGGTCCGCGGAACCCGGCCGGCTGTCGGCGACCGCGTCGGGCTGACGATCCGCCGAGCCCTGTTCTACCCGGCCCCGTCGAAGACCGCGCCGCCCGCTCACGGCGCCGCGACGCTCGCCGGCGCGCCGCGCTGAGCGTAGCCCGACGGACCCGGGCGTCACCTCCCCGTCTCTCCCGGACTGCGAGTCCCGCCGTCTCGCTGCCGTGCCCTCGGACGACCGATCGTGGGTGCGAGCCGCCACAATCCGGCGGCGGCGAGCACGTGCCACAGTGCGTGGCCGGGCAGGAGACAATCCGGGCGGCAGATCGATGTCCGGTCGCCCACGGCGCCGAGCAGCGCGCCGGACGCGACAAGCACTGCCGCGACGATCGTCGTGCGCCGCAACTCCGGTCGCACGCGGGCGCGTTCCAGGCAGAGTCCGACCGCGACGGCGGCGAGCAGTGCCTGCACGATCGTCGACGCCGTCGGGCCGGCGGCCACGACAGGAATCATCAGGAGCGGAACTACGAGCCACCACCCCGGCGACATCCGGCGGCCGAACCGATCGGATGCGGCGTCGACGGCGATGTAGGCGAGCACCGTCGCGATCGGGATGTCGTGCGCGTAGCCCTGCCACGGCGGGTCGGGCCCGTGCTGGATCAGCGACCCGACACCGACCGCGACGACGAGCAAGCCGTAGGTGACGGTCGGCGCGTCACGCCGGCGACCCGCGACGACGGCGAGGCCGGCAACCACGAAGGCCAGGCTGGTGACGGCGGCGGCCTGCTGCCCGATGCCTCCCATACTCCGAGGTTTCCAAAGCCGCCGCCGCACCGCAATCACGATCGGACGGTACGAAACCTTCCGGTCGGACTTTTTCTGTGGCATCGTAACGATCCATGGGGGACACAGCAGTCGACGCCGTCGCCATCTACCACGCAACCGCAGCGAACCGACGGGGCACGCCCTGGGTGGCGCTGGACTACGACGTCGAGCCCGGATCGCGGCATACGTTGCTGCAGAACCTGGCTGGGCGCGGGTGGCGGAACCCGAGCCCCGCCTTCGACGGCGTCGACGACCTGCCGTCGGCTGTGCTGTCGCTGCACTCGGCCGATGGACGCACCCTGTTGATCGAGGACGGCACGGACGTCCTCTTCGAGGGTGTCGTCGTGCCTCCGCACGGGTGGCTCGAACACGTTCGCATGCTCGGCGCGGTCGGCGTGATCGCCGGGGCAGGTATCACGGCCGCACCCGACTGGCAGCGACAACTCCCCCGCCTGGCCCGCGAGAGCGAACTTCTCGGGTCGACCGCCACGGTCACGTTCAGCAGCGCCTTCGGCCGGGAGGACTTCCACGCGTTCGCATACGAGGTGGTCTCGGCGTTGCGGCCGGCACTGCCTGCGGAGGCGCTGCACGATGCGGGCTTCGCACTCGAGGACGACCGGCCCCACCGCGCGGTCCTCGAGGTCCTCGACAGCGCGGTGCAGCACCGGGTCGCGGTTCCCGCCCGCATCGTCGACATGCTCGAACGCCGCGCCGTGGACCGCACGTCGTTCGGGTGGCGGGACGCCCGAACGCTGAAGCGTCTCCTGCGGAAGGTGCACACCGACGGCCGCGCGCCTGCCGGACGCTGAACCCGTACCGGCCGCAACACCACGGGCCCGCGTACAGCCATGACGATCGGGACCCCGCTGTGCGAGACTCGAATACGCAGGGACGACAGTGGTACGCCGGACCGACCTGAGCGGAGGCCGTCATGTCCCGATCGGTACCCGGAGACGGGTCGGACGACCCGGGGCACATGGCGTACGCGCGTGTGCGCGCCGGCCAGGTGAATGCGGTTCAGGCGGCCCTCGGGGACCACACGGGACGCCTGGAATGGCCACGAGAACAGATCGAGCACTACCGGACCGCGCGGCTACGGGCCCTGCTCTCGCACGCCCGTGAACGGTCGCCGTTCCACGCCCGGCGACTCCGCGGTCTCGATCCGTCGACGGCCACGGTCGCCGACCTGGCGTCGCTGCCGATGATGACCAAGCAGGACGCGCAGGACGAGTGGGATGCGATCGTCACCACCGGTGACCTCGATCGCGCGCGGGCCGAACGAATTCTGGCCGAGCAGCAATGGTTTTCGTACACCCCGAACGACGAACAGATTTTCAGCTCGGGTGGATCGAGTGGTGTCCGCGGCGTCTACGTGTGGGATTGGCAGTTCTACGTGTCGGCCGCGTGCCTGGCCTGGCGGGTACAGGCGCGGGAGGAACGGATGGTACCGATGCGGCCTTCGTCGCGTCTCGCCGTGCTGGCCGCCGGCGTTCCCCCGCACGCGAGCACCCCACTGTTCGATGTGCCGACGGCACCGGGGATGGAGACCGTCGTCATCCCGGCAGGTGCACCGTTCGACGAGATCCTCGCCGCGGTGGCCGCCGCCCACCCCACGCACCTGGTCGGTTATGCGTCGGTGATCGGACGGCTCGCCCGGGCCGCCCTGTCCGGGGATCTGCAGGTCCGCCCCGTCCGGGTGAGCACCAACTCCGAGCCACTGCTGGACGAGGATCGGCAGGCCATCGACGAAGCCTGGTCCGTGCCGATCCACAACCTCTGGGGGTCGACCGAGATCGGCGTGCAAGCAGTCGGTTGCGGGCAAGGCGAAGGTCTGCACGTGTGCGAGGACGAGGTGGTGCTCGAACGTGTCGACGCCGGTGGCGCCCCGGTCGCCGCCGATGCGCCCGCAGTCCGAACGCTCGCCACCGGCCTCGCCAACCGGACGTTTCCCTTCATCCGTTACGACCTCGGCGATCAGGTCACGTTGCTGCCCGGCACCTGCCCGTGCGGAAGTGCCTTCGTGCGCGTCGCCGACATCGGTGGGCGGCGCGACGACGATTTCCGATACGGGACGAAAACTGTGCCCGCGAGCACATTTCGTTACGTCCTCGGCGCAGATCCGCGTGTCTCGGAGTACCAGGTCAGGCAGACCGTCGACGGTGCGGAGATCTTCGCGGTCGGCGACCCCGACGTCGCCCGGCTGACCTCTGCTGTCGCCGCGGCGCTGCGCCGGCAGGGATTGTCCGATCCGCAAGTCCGGATCGAGGTCGTCGACCACCTACAGCGTCATCAGGCGAGCGGGAAACTGCAGCGGTTCATCGCACTGCGGTAGCGCGCAGGTGGTTCGTGGCACTCCCCCGGGAGGCCGGCCCGGGCAGGGGTCGCCGATCCTCACCCCAGGGTGCCTGTCGCTGCGGCCGCTCCCGTCCGACGATGGTCGTACACGGTCACCCAGTCGAGGAGCAACGATGACGGACAGTGATTCCGGGGCAGTCACCGAGGACGCCACAGGCGCAGTCTCCGACGGCACGGATCTAATTCGCGTTCACGCCGAGATCGCCCGGCTCGATGCGGAGATTCTGGACGCGGTCAATCGCCGCCTCGTTCTCGCACAGCTCGCCGCTCGAACCCGCGTCGAGTCCGGTGCACCGATGGTCGCGCTCGGCGGGGAGACCGACGTGATCCGCCGCTATCAGGACGAATTGGGCCCCCGGGGTTCGCTGCTGGCGCTGGAACTGCTCCGGCTGGCGCGGCCGCCCTTTTCGTCGACGTACCGAACACGGTAGCCGTACCGACACCCACCTCGGTCGATACCGATCGCGAGAGCAGTGCCCAGCAGTCTTCGCGACGCTGGGCACTGTTCGCTCGTTCGGCGCGATCCGGGAGATGGCAGTCATCGCCCGGGCTCACGAGACGTCCTTCAGGCGTTCACTTCCCGCAACTCGTCCGTGGATCCGGGCTCGCCGGCGGCAGCTTCGTCGTCGACCCGTGCGGTGCGCACGCCATGAGCAATGAGGCGATCGAGCGAGAGTGCACCGCCGCCGAGGAAGATCATCAGGAACAGGGCCCAGCAGAAGATGGCAGAGAGTTCACCGTTGTTCTGGATGGGGAGAGCACCGTCCGGCTGATGGCTCCAGAAGTAGGCGTACGCCATCGAACCCGAGGCGAGGAACGCCGCGATTCGCGTCCCGAGACCGAGGAACAGCGCGGCGCCGCAGACGAGTTGGATCACGGCACCCCACCAGCTCGGCCAGGCACCTACCGCTGCGGTGTGCCCGCTGTGAGGCGCGGTCGGCCACGCGAACAACGTCGAAGTTCCATGGCAGAAGAATAGGAAGCCGATAACCACGCGAAACGCCGCGATGGCATAGTCGACACTGGCGCCGCGAAGGCGTGAGATCCTCTTGTTTGTCACATCGCAGAAGATAAGGCATGCCTGCCCTAAGCGTTGCACCTGCGGGGCGTTTGAGCCCGGCCACGTGGGAAAACTCGGCCAAGTGTGGCAAGCATCACACTCGTGACGCTGAAGTCGCGGCGTTCACCCGTCGCATTCGGCACCGGCAGAGCCACTTCGGGTGCATCGTGTTGTCCATGCGCGATTTCCGATTCTCGTTCAACATCTTCGGCTTCGACTCCCGCGATGCCCTTCTCGATCGATGCCGGCTCGGTGAGAGCGCCGGCTACGACACCGTGTTCGCCGCCGACCATCTCGGCGCCCCGGCTCCGTTCCCCCTGTTGGTGGCGGTCGCCGGCGCCACCGGACTGCGGGTCGGAACTCTGGTGCTCAACGCACCGTTCTGGAACGCCGCCCTGCTCGCTCGCGAGATCGCGACGACGGACGTCCTCACCGACGGAAGACTCGAGGTCGGTCTCGGTGCGGGGCACATGAAGTGGGAGTTCGACGCCGCCGGTGTCGAATGGAAGGCTTTCGGCGGCCGGGTCGAGCAGTTGTCGGAGTTGGTCGACGGGCTGCGCACGTGCTTCACGACGGACTTCGCCGAGCTACCGGAGGACCGCACCGTGCCACGACCGTTGCAGCGTCGAGGATTCGGCGGCTCGGGTCCACCCCTGATCATCGGCGGTACCGGCGACAGGGTGCTGCGGATCGCGGCCGCCCACGCCGACATCGTCGGTGTCGCGGGGACGTTTCAGATTCCGGGCCGGCCCCCGGGCACATTCCGTCTCGCCACCGCGGACGAGGCCGCCGAGCGAATTCGGTTCGTACGGACACACGCCGGTGCGAGAGCCGAGAGGATCGAATGGCATCTACTGGTCCAGTTGGTCGTCGAGACGGACGACCGCCGGGCCGCGGCGAACGAGATCGCCGAGCGGCTCGGCGGCACCATGTCGGTGGACGACGTCCTCGGCACCCCGTACGTCCTCGTGGGAACCGTGGAGGAGATGGCCGGGCAACTCCGGAGCCATCGGGAGCGTTACGGTTTCTCGTACATCACCGTCCACGAGCCGTATCTGGAGGTGTTCGCCCCCGTGATCCGCCGACTCCGCGAACAAAATTGACGGACAACGACTCACGGCGTGTTGATGTACTCCTGGATGGCCTGCGCCGCCCTGGGATTGCCCTGTCCCATACCGACGATCGCACCGGTGATCGCACCGATCGGCGTGCCGATGATGCAGCCGGCGAGACTGCCGGGGAACATCGAGACACATCCGACGCCGAGACCCATGAGCGCGCCTATCGCCGTGCCGGCCGCTCCCCCGTTGGCCCAGCCGACGCCGAGTTCGTTGAGCATGTTCTCGAGGGCCTTCTGCTTGTCGACCTCGTGCCGGCCGGGGATCGCCAGTGCCGGCATTCCCGGGTTCGGTACGACGGGGTCGGCGTGCGCCGTACCCGCTCCGAGTGTCACCGTCGCTGCGACGAGGACCGATGCTGCCGATTTCTTGATCAAGTTCATCGCGATCCCACCCTGCTGAAGAAGGAAAAACCGGTTCCGACTGTAACCTGCGGCTGCATCATCGGTGGCGAAACCGCGGCATCGGAAGAGTACCGCGGTGAGCGCCCATCGGCACGGGCGAAAGCGTTCAATTCACGCGCCGGTTGAACAGTCTTTTCGCCCAGAGGTAACCGAACAGCGCGATGCCGGCGCTCCACCCGACCGCGAGTACTGCGCTACTGCCGACGGGACCGCCCAGCAGCAGTGCGCGGACGGTCTCGATGACAGGGCTGAACGGCTGGTACTCGGCGAACCACCGGAGACCGGCCGGCATCGAGTCGGTGGGAACGAATCCGCTGCCGAGGAACGGCAGCAGTATCAACACCATCGGGAGGTTGCTCGCCGTCTCGACGCTCTTGGACACCAGCCCGAACGCGACGGACAGCCAGGTGAGTGCGAACGCGAACATCGCGAGCACCGCCGTCGCCGCCACCCACTCCCCGATCCCGGCGGTGGGCCGGAACCCGATGAGCACGGCGACACCGACGACCAGCACGAGGCTGATCAGTGTCTGGATCATGCTGCCGATGACGTGCCCGGTCAGCACGGACACCCGTGCGATCGCCATCGTCCGGAACCGGGCGATGATGCCCTCGGTCATGTCGGTGGCGACCGAAATCGCGGTTCCCTGGGCCGCACTGGCCACGGTCATCAACAGAATTCCGGGTGCCACGTAGTCGATATAGGCGCCGCGGCCGCCGGCGGGATCACCGAGACCCGCGCCCAGCGTGCCACCGAAGACGTACACGAAGAGCAGGAGGAGAACTATCGGCATCCCGACGAGGAGCACCGTCACCGACGGGTACCGAATCATGTGCCGGAGGTTGCGTCGCAGCATCGTCGCCGAGTCGCTCAGCGCGTAACCCATGGTCGTCATCGCACGCTCTCTTTCCTGGTTGTGGCGCGCTCGGTGAGCGCGAGGAAGACGTCGTCGAGATCGGGTGTGTGGACGGTCAGGTTCTCGACCTCGATCGACGCGTGGTCGAGGCGGTCGAGCAGCGCGCGCAACGAGTGCACGCTGCCGTCGCCGGGAACCTGCAGGGTGAGCGATTCCTCGTCCCGGGGCGCGTCGCCGAGGAGTCGCGAGGCCGCGTCGAGTTCACGCACCCCGGGCAGCTGCAGGGTGATGTGGCCACCGGGAACGAGCCTCTTCAGCTGTTCGGGTGTTCCCTCCGCGACCAGCCGGCCGCCGTCGAGGAGCGCGATCCGGTCGGCAAGCCGATCTGCTTCCTCCAGGTACTGGGTGGTGAGGAAGATCGTGACCCCGTCGGCGACGAGTTCGCGGATGATCTGCCACATGGCGCGGCGGCTTCGCGGATCGAGGCCGGTCGTCGGCTCGTCGAGGAAGATGATCCGGGGATCGCCGACGAGGGTCATCGCGAGGTCGAGCCTGCGGCGCATGCCACCGGAGTAGCTTCCGGCCGGCTTCGCTCCCGCCTCGACGAGATCGAACCGGGCAAGCAGTTCCGTCGCCCGGGCACGGCCCGCGTCGCGGCGCAGGTGGTGCAGATCAGCCATCAGCATCAGGTTCTCGCGACCTGTGAGGAGATTGTCCACCGCGGAGAACTGGCCGGTCACGCCGATGGTGGAACGAACCGCATCGGGCTCGCGCGTCAGATCGTGACCCGCGATCCGGACGTCGCCACCGTCTGGCGCGACGAGGGTGGACAGAATCTGGACCATGGTGGTCTTGCCGGCGCCGTTCGGCCCGAGGAGCGAAAAGATCGTTCCCTCCCCGATGTCGAGGTCGATGCCGTCGAGGACGAGCTTGTCGCCGTAGGACTTTCGCAGCCCGGTGGTGGTGATCGCGGACCGGGTGGTGATCGATGCTGTCATCACTGTGCCTTTCGACTGGTCGATTCCTGGGTATCAACGCGGCGAATCACGATGTCGCCGAAGCCGGTACGGGCGCGCACGTCGACCTTGTCGTCCGTCGATTCGGGCCGGTCGACGGAGTCCATGTGGTTGTGCACCTTCCCGAAGGACGTGTGCGCGTCGAGACGTGCGGCGGTACCGGAGCGGATGCCGATCTCGATTCGGCCGTGGCCGGTCTCGACCGACGCCGCGCCCCGCGTCACCTGACCGATTCGGATGTCGCCGTTCGCTGTTGCGGCGGCGAGGTCGGCGCGGGCGTCGTCGACGGAGATGTCCCCGTTCGCCGTCTTCACCCGCAGACCGCCGGCGATCGTGCCGATCCAGTTGTCGCCGTTGGAATTCTTGATCACGGCGCTGCCGTCGATCGCACCGGCGCGGAGTTTTCCCGACCCCGTGCTCAGGTCCGCATCTCCCGCGACGTGGTCCACGGTGACGGCGCCGGCACCGGTGTGCACGTCGAGCGGGCCCGTGTCGCCGAGGTGGACGTCGCCCGCCGACGTCTTGACCCGGCATGCACCGAGCCGTCCGGCACCGTGGAATGTCGCCACCGACGCCTCGCCCTCGAACTCGGAGCCGGTCGGCAGCGCGATGGTGACGTCGACGGAGCCGGCCTTGCCGAACAGGCCGAGACCGCGCTGCTTCGGCGCTTTGACCAGCAGTCTTCCCGCGGAATACTCGACGCGGGTCTGCTCGGCGGCGCGAACGTCCGATTCCCGCGAGCCGTCGCTGGGGTGCACGTCCACGACTGTGTCGTCGCGGTCGGTCGCCGTGATCCGCGCGTCGCCGACGACGAGTTCGACCGTGGCCGAGATCGGCGCCGGGGTGCTGAATGTGGGCATGGTTGTCCTCCGGAATGTGGTGGGCGAATGTCGGTGCGGGCGGGTCGGGTCAGCGCACCCAGCCCGTGAATCGGTCGTTGCTGCGTGGGGCCCGCCGTTCGGAACGACCACTGCCCCCGTCGGATTCCAGCCCTGCGGCCGCGGACCGGACGAGCCAGGCGTTCACCGACAGTCCCGCCTCCCGAGCGGCCTCCTCGACGCGGTCCTTGAGGTCTTGCGAGAGACGAAGATTGATCCGGGTCATGGCGCCGTCTTCCACCTCCGGAATCCGCGGCGACGACGTGCCAGGACCGGACGCGGCCGGCTCCTCGAACGACTGCTCGACGGGCGCGGGAGTGACGACGAACGTGGGCTCACGGCCGCGGAGGCGGAGGTCCACCGAACCCGGTGCGAGGTCGCGGGTGATTTCGCCGGCGGCCGCGGACAGCGCGTCGAGTAGCGCGAGCCGGACCCCGGACTCCAGTGGCGCGGTGAGTCGCTCGGCGAGGGCGCGGGCGTCCTCTCCCCCGGCCGCGGCGGCTACGGCCAATTCGTGACGGAGGGACGCGACATAGGGTGTGAGATCCATGGTGCCATCATGGCACCATTATGGCACCACTGCAAGGGTGTTCCTGAGGTGAAGGTGCCACCGTGAACTCGCGGCGACGCAATCGGTGACCACGAGCGCAGGTCACGGCATCGATTGGGGCAGATCGAACGGCTCGAAGTGTTCCGGTCCGATGAACGAGGTCAGCTCCGCGATCTTGGTGCCGCGCAGGGTCAGCACCGTGATCGACCAGCGGAGGTGGGTTCCGGCGTCCTCGTCCCACAGATAGAAGGCCACGGCGGGCTGGCCGTTGGCACCAACCGGCAGGTGGCGCCACGAACCGCATCCCGTGAGCGGCACCCGGACCGCGAAATCGGTGACCGCGGCCAGACCGCGATACCAGTGCCCCATCGGAGGCATCGACCAGGTGACGTCCTCCGTCAGCAGAGCAACCAGAGCATCGGCGTCACCGCGTTCCAACGCGGTCGAGTACCCGGCGACCAGGGCACGCAGATGGGCGTCGTCGATCTCGCGCAGCGTTCGCGACTGGGTGACCGACGGAATCTTGTTCGCGACGATCGCCCGGGCCCGCTGCAACGCGCTGTTCACCGACGCCGTCGTCGTCTCCATGACCGCGGCGATCTCGGCGGCGGAGAACCCCAGGACCTCGAAGAGCAGCAGGGCCGCTCGCTGATTGCCCGGCAGATGTTGTAATGCCGCAACGAATGCCAGCTCGACGGCCTCGCGCTGCTCGTAGCGGGCGGCCGGCCCCGCCACACCGGCGACCAGTCCCGCATCGGCGTAGGGACCCAGCCACGCCACCTCGGTGAGCGGGACGTCGCCGACGACGGCGCGGTCACTGGACGGACCGAGGTCGACGGGCAGGGCTCGCCTCCCGCGCGATTCGACGGCGTCCAGGCACGTGCGCGTCGCAACGGTGTACAGCCAGGAGCGCAGTGTGCTGCGGCCTTCGAACTTCGCGACACCGCGCCACGCTCGCAGCAGGGCGTCCTGCAGGGCGTCGTCGGCATCGTGACTGGAGCCGAGCATGCGATAGCAGTGGGCGTGCAATTCGCGGCGCAACGGCCCGACCAGCCGAGTGAACGCGGCGTCGTCTCCGTCCCGGGCTCGGGCCAGGTCGTCGTCCTCGGCATCTGCCGACGCGTGGGGTGTTCGAACGGAGTTGTCGCTCACAACCGACGATTCTGCCCCACCGGCGGCTCGTGCACCGCGCATCACCTGGTGGGGGAAGGGGCCGGTGTGGGCGCCAGCGACATCCCGGCATAGATCTCGTCGAGAACGGTGGGCAGCAACGCGTTCGCGGTGGTCTCGCCCTCGGGCGACAGGGTCAGATTCGCCCAGATCACCAGCGTCACGTCGTTGTCCGGGTCGTACCCGATGAACGAGTTGAAGCCCGGCAGCTCACCGCCGTGGTAGTACATCGACGCGTCCGGCCCGAAACGCTGGTAGCTGATCCCGTAGCCGTACTGCTGCCCATCCGGTGCGTCCGGGTCCTCGGGTTGCAGACTGTCCCGCCATTGCTGCTGGTATTCCGGATTCAGCACCTCGCCCGAGACCAGCGCCCGGATCCACGTGGCCAGGTTGTCCGCCGTGGAGATGGCGCCCCCGGCGGCGGTGGCGTAGGACGGATTCTGGTTGGTGTAGTCGAGGGGTTGAAGTGTCCCTGCCCGCGCGGCGGCCTGCATGTCGGCGGGATACGGCTCGTCGACCAGGGCATAGGCCGATTCGCCGTACATGTAACCGTGCGAATACGGATCCGGGACGGCCGTGTCGTCGGCGGCGGGAAGCGAGGTCTGGTTCAGCCCCAGTGGCCCGAGCAACCGTTCCCGGAATTGCTCGGCCAGCGGGCGACCGCCGGCCTTCTCGGCGATCAGACCCAGCAACGCATAGTTGGTGTTGCTGTATTCGTACGACGTCCCGGGCGGGAACTCCGGCGGCCGGCTGAACGCGATGGTCAGGACCTCCTGAGGCGTCCATGCCTTCGCCGGGTCGCTGTCCAAACCCGCCGCCAACTCGGGCGCACTCGTGTAGTTGTACAGCCCGCTGCGCATCGTCAACAGCTGTGCGATGGTGATGTTCTCGCCGCCCGGCACGTCGGCGACGTAGGTGGACACCGGATCGCTGAACCGGAGCTTGCCGTCCTGTGCCAGCAGTACCGTCAGCGCCGCCGTCAAGGTTTTGGTGTTCGACGCGATCCGGAAACGGGTCTGCGCATCCGGCGGTGTGTCCGCTCCCAGTTCCGTGGTGTGCCGACCACCGCGTCGACGTTTCCCTGAGGGGTGCGGAGCTGTACCACCGCGCCGGGCATCATCAACTCCTCGGCGGCAGCATCGACCGCCGCCTGGAACGCGGCCGGATCGATGGAATTGAGCGCCGAACCCGAAGCCGCGGTCCCCGTCGCCGATGTCGCGGCGGGCAGTGAACCGTTCTCCGAGGTTGTCGGCTCGGACGTGGGTGAGCACCCCGCGATCACGAGGGCGCCGCATGCCGCGAGCACAGCAATGCGGGTGGCGCGCAGTGTGCGGAACCGATCCACTCCGGTTCTCCGGTCCCGCACGTACTCCGCCGGGGAATCCCTCATCGTCGCCATCACCGCCTCGGCGCCATGGTTCGAGCACCGCGCCGACGGGCGGCACCAGCTGGCAGACCTCTTTCGAATCCTAGCCCGGGAGCCCATCCGCTCCGTCGCGATCACCGGAACATTTCACTGCGGAAAGACATACTTCTACCTGTATGCGCGAACTGCTTCCCACCGCCGAGGCCGTCCCCAGGCAACCGTCCGACACGGAAGGCACATCCATGAGCACGCGACGCAGCATTCACAACACCTCGTTGACCGACGGCGAGATCGTCGAGCAATCCGACCTCGGCTCGATCACCCGGGTGACAGCGGACACCTTCCCGATCCTGCAGGGTCTGTCGATCAAGCGGGTGCTGATCAATCCCGGAGCGATGCGCACCCCGCACTGGCACGCCAATGCCAACGAACTCACCTACTGCCTGTCCGGAACGTCACTTGTCTCCGTGCTCGACACCGGCAGCGCGTTCTCCACCTTCACGGTCGGCGCCGGCGAGATGTTCCACATCGATTCGGGATCGCTGCACCATATCGAGAACATCGGCGACGAGGTCGCGGAATTCGTCATCGCCTTCCGGAGCGAGCGCCCCGAGGACTTCGGGCTCGGAGCGGCGTTCGGCGCGATGACCGATGCCGTCCTCGGCAACACCTACGATCTCGACGCCTCGGACTTCGCGGCTCTCCGGCGCAACACCGCCGACCGTGCCCTGGCGGCACGAATCGGCGATCCCGTGGTGCCGCCGGCGGCGAAATTCTCCGACGCTCACAAGTTCGCCGTCGAGGAGCAGAATCCGGTCCTCAGCCTCGCTGTCGGCTCCGCCCACCTCGCACGCGTCCAGTTCTGGCCCGCGTTGAAAGATCTGTCGATGTACTCTCTGCGGATCCGCGAGGACGGAATGCGGGAACCGCACTGGCATCCGATCACTGCCGAAATGGGTTACGTGCGGCGGGGATCGGCGCGGATGACGGTCATGGACCCGGACGGCACACTCGACACCTGGTATCTCGAGCAGGGAGACGTGTATTTCATTCCCCGCGCGTACCCGCATCACATCGAGGTCGTGGGCTCCGACGACATCCATTTCCTGATCTTTTTCGACCAACCGACACCCGGTGACATCGGATACCGCGCGTCGGTCAGCGCGTACTCCCGCGAAGTCCTCGCCGCGACGTTCGACACCCACATCGGCGACCTGCCGAACTTTCCGTTCACCCCCGCCGATCCGCTCATCGTCACCCGCAACAACCCGCTCGACGACCGCTGACCGTCCGCGCCCTCACTACCGCCGATCCCGCTTCGGTTTCAAGAAATTTCCCGAGGGTAATTGGGGTATATGGGCGCACCAGAGAGGACGACGACAGGGTCGACGGCGCTCGCCGACGCACCCCCGGGACGGCTGCCACGGAGGCGACCGCTCCCGCCCAGGCGGCCGGCAGCCTCGATATCGACTTCGGCCGCGACACGGCACGGCCTTCCTCGACGGACGAAGCCGACGGGGTCCCGGCCGTCGCGAACGGACGCCGGCATCGGATCCGCCACGAAGTCGACGGCCCGGAAGCGTCCCCGAGACACGGGGTCCCGAGCACCAGCCCCTTCCGGATCCTCCGGCTCCGGTCGCACGCGCCTGCCCGATCCGGTTGCTCCGGACTTCGGGGACGTCACCGAGTGGCTGAAGGACCAGGTTCGCCGCCTCGTGGACGCACTGCGGGACCGCGGCGAGATGGAGGCGCAGAATCTTCGGCAGAAATTCAAGGAATGGTTGGCTGCCCTCGTCCACGAGGTGGTACACAGCAACGCCGGGGTCGGAGCCGGACTCGAAGGCATTCGCGCCGCCCTGACGGGCAAGAATCCGGTGTGGGCCGCGATCAAGGCGCTGGTCTCCGGTTTGAGCGGCAAAGCCAAGTTCGGCCTCATCCTGCTTCTCGTCGTCGCGCTCCTGCTCGGGCCCGTATTACTCGTAATTCTTCTGCTGGTTCTTCTTGTCGCAGTGATCGTCGCAGCGGTGCGAGCCGCCACCCAGTGACATTTCCGCCGATCCCAGGAAAGGCGTTGTTGCTCAACACTTCTCGATTTACACCCGCGATGCGTCGATCTCGTCGCCGTTCGTGCGGATGCGCGGACGGCGTACCCGGCGGTGTGTGGGCCGAACCCAGTTTCCTGCCATTGGTTGAGCGTCCCGCGACTGGGGTAGTCGGGAGACGGCGACCCCTTACCGCGGACGGTATTGCGACACATTACCGAGGACGGTCCTGCGACACATTGCCGAAGTTGGCGAGAGGTGCGCCGGCGACTACTCGGTAAAGGGGTTCGACGATGAAAACCAAAGGTCAGGTGGCATTGGCCGTCGGCGCGGGGTACATGCTGGGCCGTACACACAGGATGAAAATGGCACTGATGCTCGCGGCTGCGGGTGCGACCGGACGCTTCCCCGGCGGGCCACGCGATTTACTGGAACGCGGCACGAAGGTGCTCGCGAATTCTCCCGAGTTCGCCAAGATCAGCGACTCGGTTCGGGAAGAGCTGGTCAGCGCGGCGAAGGCCGCAGCGGTCACCGCCGCAAGCCAACGCATCAACAAGCTGAACAACCGGCTTCTGTCCGGCGGAGGCGAAGCCGTCAGCGACGTCGGCGACACCGTCGACGACACTGTGGGCGGTGTCGGAAACTCGGTAGGCAAACTCAGCAGTCTCGGGAAACTCGGTCGCAAGCGACGTGGTCGGTCCAAGGACGAGGAGTACGACGAATCCGAAGTCGACGAAGAGCCGGACGAACAGTACGCCGAAGAAGACGAGGACTACGAGGAGCCGGAAGAGGAAGAACCCTCCGACGACGAGGACGAACCCCCTCGGCGCAAACGACCGGCAGCGCGTCGGCGCGCGTCCAGCAACGGCAGCTCCCGGCCGACGAGCAGGTCGCGCAGCGCGAAATCCGACGAGGACGACGAGGAAGCCCCGGCCCGCGGCCGTCGGACACGCGCCAAAGCCACGACTGATTCCGCGCCCGTCCGGCGCGGCGGACGGTGAGCACGATGACGAACGCCGCGAAGAAACTGCGAGAAGCCGCACCGGGAGACGGCAACGGATCGTCGGGCGTGCTGCAGGATGCACTGCAGAAGCTGGTCGGCACGGTGACGGAGAAAGCGCTCTCGTCGGTCACCGACAAGGTGCAGAACGCATCCGGCAGGCTCACCGACTACGCCGAGGGCGGCGGCGGAGGACTGCTCGCCGCTGTGACCGGTTCCGAGAAGCTCGCCGAGGGTGAATCACCGATCAAATCCGCGGTGAGCGGTGGCTGGGAGAGCGCCAAGCAGATGGCCAAGGACACCGCCTCCGACGTCAAGGAGGCCGTCACGGGTGGTGGTGGCAGCAAAGGCAAGAAGCTCAAGTTGACCAACATCGTCGAGACGCTCGATGTCGGAGTCCCGGTCCAGCTCGCCTACAACCAGTGGACCCAGTTCGCCGACTTCCCCTCCTTCATGAAGAAGGTCGAGCGGGTAGAGCAGGAATCGGACGAGAAGCTCGAGTGGAAGGCACAGGTGTTCTTGTCCCACCGAACCTGGGAAGCGTCGATCATCGAGCAGGTGCCCGATGAGCGGATCGTGTGGCACTCGAAGGGTGCCAAGGGTTATGTCGACGGCGCCGTGACGTTCCACGAGGTAACCCCCGATCTCACCCGCATCGTACTCATCCTCGAGTATCACCCGAAGGGTCTGTTCGAGAAGACGGGCAACATATGGCGGGCGCCGGGACGACGAGCGCGGCTCGAGTTGAAGCACTTCGGGCGCCACGTCATGACGCAGTCGGTTCTCCATCCCGACGAGGTGGTCGGCTGGCGCGGGGAGATCCGTGACGGCGAGGTTGTCGAGCCCGACGAGGACGAGACACAGCAGGACGAGGACGAGACGCAGCCGGACGAGTCCGGGGAACTCGAAGAAACCGACGACAACGAAGACGAGGAGAGCGAGGAAGAGGAAGAGGAACCCGAGCAGGAGGAATCCGAGGAGACCGACGAAGACGAGTCCGAGGACACCGACGAGGACGAGGAAACGCCCCCGCCGGCGCGCCGAGGTCGCCCACGCAAGACCGCGGCAAGTTCCGAGGAGAGAGCAGCCCCGAAGCGGCGGGGTCGCCCGCGCAAGACCGCGGCCAAGAAAGCCGCCGGCTCGCGGCAAGGAGCCCGGCAATGACGGCAATACAACCCGCGGGCGGCGGCGGTGGAGTCAGCGGCGGCCCAAGCTCCAGTAGCCTCGCCGACGTCATCGACACCATCCTCGACAAAGGCCTCGTCATCGATGCCTACGTGCGGGTGTCATTGGTCGGTATCGAACTGCTGACGATCGACGCGCGCGTCGTCGTCGCCAGTGTCGACACCTACCTGCGGTTCGCGGAGGCAGTGAACCGGCTGGAGATCGGCAGTGGGGAGCCGAAGGGCCTGACGGACCTGGTCGGATCGGTCACCGAGGGCGGTGCCAAATCGAAGACCAAGGGCGCGCTCGAGGCCGCGGGTGACAAACTCGGCGACATCCTCGGCGGCGGACAGGAAGAACCTGAGCGCGAACGGGTTTCGCGCAAGTCCAGTCGAGGGGACAAGTGATGTCTACGTCAGAAAAGTCCAACGACGCACCCGACGAGCCGCGGACCAGCGGTGTCTATGTGTACGGCATCGTGCCTGCGGACGTGGAAGCCGAAGAGGACGCGGTCGGCGTGTGTGACGGGCCGGTCGCCATCGTCACGCACGGCGACATCGCGGCACTCGTCAGCGAGATCTCGGTGGACCGGCCACTCGGAAAACCCGAGGATCTCCAGGCGCATGCGCATCTGCTGGACGGTACGTCGGGTGTGGCGCCGGTACTCCCGCTTCGTTTCGGGGCGGTCATGACCGACGAGGACGCCGTCGAGAAGGAGTTGCTCGAAGCACACGCCGACGAGTTCGCTGCCGCGTTGAAGGAACTCGAGGGCCGAGCGCAGTACGTCGTGAAGGGGCGATACGTCGAGGAGGCGATCCTCCGCGAAATCATCGAGGAGAACCAACAAGCGGGTGAACTGGTCGACGCGATCCGTGATCAGCCCGAGGAGACCACCCGCGACGCGCGGATGGCTCTGGGTGAGATCATCAGCAACGGCATCGAGGCCAAACGGGACGAAGACACGCGCACGGTCGTCGAGGCGCTCGAATCGCTGTCCGACTCGGTGAACGTCCGGGAACCGACTCATGAGGAGGAGGCCGCGCAGGTCGCCGTCCTCGTCGAGGTCGCCCGGCAGGAAGACCTCGAAAAGGCGGTGGGCGAACTGGCCGAACGGTGGGACGGCCGCGTCGAGATGCGCCTGCTCGGGCCTCTCGCCGCCTACGACTTCGTGGTGACGCAGAAGCCGGAGGGCTGACCGATGGGCCTGATGTCGTTCATCGTCACGCTGCCGCTCGCCCCCGTGCGTGGGGTGATCTCGTTGGCCGAGTTGATCCAGCGGCAGGTCGAGGAGGAACTCCATAATCCTGCAAGCGCGCGTCGCGCTCTCGAGGAGTTGGAGGACGCTCGCGCGTCGGGTGAGATCTCCGCCGAGGAGGAGGAACAGGCACAGCAGGCCATCCTCGACCGCATGACCGGAACGGCACGGCCCAACAGTCCGGAGAAGGAGTGATGGGAGATGGCAGAAGAGGAGCCACCTCCGTTGCCTGCACCGGAGATCGCCGAGATCGCGACGCGTGACGTCGCGAAGTTGACCGGCAAGAAACCCCTCGGTGCCACATCGGTCATGCCCACCGACGACGGCTGGACGGTGGAAGTGGAGGTGGTCGAGGATCGTCGGATCCCGTCGTCGACGGACATGCTCGCGTTGTACGAGGTGGTGTTGGATCTGGATGGAGAACTGTTGTCCTATCGCAGAACCCGCCGTTACATCCGCGGTGTCGGTGACAGTGGGAGTGCGCAGTCATGACCGTCGTCGGCGGCGGTGCGAGCAACCTCCCGCAGAGTTCGGGCGGCGGATTCGGCGGCGGGCACCAGTCGACGAATCTCGGCGAGATTCTCGAGCGGGTGCTCGACAAGGGTCTCGTGATCGCGGGCGACATCCAGGTCAACCTGCTCGACATCGAATTGCTGACCATCAAGGTGCGCCTGGTGATCGCGTCGCTGGAAACCGCGAAGGAAGTGGGCATCGACTGGTGGGAGCACGACCCCTGGCTGACCGGCAAGAACAGCGACGTCGAACTGGAGAATCGGAAGTTGCGGGAGCGGATCGCCGAACTCGAGTCCGACAGGTCGGTTCGCCCCGCCGTCGAGGACGCCGACACGGTCGAGGTGGAGGCGAGCCGTCAGGAGCGGGACGATGACCGCAGATGACGGGGTCTGGCTCTACAGCATCACCACCGACAGCGTCGACGACGCGCAACTCGCCGAGGTCACCGGTGTGGCGGGCGAGCCGGTGCGGGCTGTGGCGTCGGCGGGTCTCGTCGCTGTGGTGGGGACGGTGAGTCTCAGCGAATTCGGGCAGGAACCCCTGCAACGCAAACTCGAGGACCTCGACTGGCTGGCCGCAACCGCGAGAGCACACGACGCCGTGGTGGCGGCCGTAACGCGCCGTGGACCCACCGTTCCGTTGCGGTTGGCGACCCTCTACCTCGACGACGACCGCGTCCGCGTCCTCCTCACGGAACGACGGGAGGAGTTCGGTGCGACGCTGCGCCGGGTGACCGGTCGCAGCGAATGGGGCGTCAAGGGATACGGAGACGCGAAGATCCTGTCGCAGGATGTGAAGGAGGAGCCGTCCCCGACCGGTGCGGCAGGGAAGGGAACCGCGTATCTCCTGCGCCGCCGCGCGGAGTTGAGCGCGCAGCAGGACGTCGAACGCAAGGCCGCAGACCATGCGGGAGAAATTCACGCTGCGCTCCTGGAGCAGGCCGTCGACGGGTTGCGCCGGCAAGTCACCGATCCGGTGCTGACCGGCAAACGGGCGTGGATGATCTTCAACGGCACCTACCTCGTCGACAACGATCGGATCGAGGGTTTCGCTGCACTCGTCACTGCACTCGACACCGAACGTCCGGGCATCACATTGGAATTGACCGGACCGTGGCCGCCGTATTCGTTCGCCGGGATCGACGGGTGAGCCATGAGCGAGATGGTCCCCACGGAGGACACCCGCCGCATCGCGCTCGTCGATCTACTCGACCGGGTGCTGGGCGGTGGTGTCGTCATCACCGGTGAGATCACGCTGTCGCTCGCCGACGTCGACATGGTCCGCATCTCGCTGCGCACGCTCATCGCGTCGGTGAGCGCACTCGTTCCGGATCCGGCCGAGCAGGATTCCGCCGATGGCTGAGTCCGAGCCCGCCGATTCGGACGCCCCGAGCGAGATCGGCCGCCGGGTTCTTCCACAGCGGATCGACGCGGACCCCGAATCCGTCGAGAAGGGCCTGGTCACCCTCGTACTGACGATCGTCGAGCTACTGCGGCAGCTGATGGAACGGCAGGCGCTGCGCCGAGTCGAGCACGGCGACCTCACCGACGACCAGATCGAACGCATCGGCACGACGCTCATGCTGCTCGAGGAACGCATGGCAGAGTTGCGTGATCATTTCGATCTCACACCCGAGGACCTGAACATCGACCTCGGACCGCTCGGTCCGCTGCTGTCGAACGAATAGGACCGGCTGACCGAGCGCCGCCGTTATCAGTGTTTGAGGGCGTTCTTGATCTTCTTCCCCGCGTCCTTGACCTTGTCGCCCATCTGCTTGGCGTTGCCACGGGCCTGTTCTTTGCTTCCCTCTGCTTCGAGGTGGGCGTTGCCGGTGGCTCTGCCGACGGCCTTCTTGGCGGCGCCCTCGGCGGTTTCGACCCGGTGCCGGATCTTCTTTCCCATGTTCATGACGCTGTCCTGTCCTCTGCGGTCCCTCCCGATTGCCCTGCATCACCGGATTCAAATCACGCCGCGTGCGGCGTCGCATCCGGTCGTGTGGTCACCGCCGCAGCAACAGCGCGCTGTCCCCGAATTCGTGCCACAGGTATCCGCGCGCGAGCGCCTCGTCGTAGGCGCGTCGGACGGCCGCCGCTCCCACCACTGATTCGAGCAACATCAGATGGGATGCCCCGGGCGCGTGCCAACCCGTGATCAGCCCGTCCACCACCCGGGCCGGTCTCCGCGCACTCAGCACCAGGTTCGTCCAGCCCCCACCCGCCACCGCCAGCCCGTCCGGCGTTGCCCGGGTCTCGAGCGCCCTGGTCACCGTGGTGCCGACCGCGATGACGCGACCGCCCTCAGCGCGTCGATCGTTGATCAGCCGTGCCGTGTGCTCCGGCACGTCGTACCGCTCGGGGATCGGCGGCTCCCCACGCTCGGGCGAGGAGACACCGGTGTGCAACAGGATCGGCGCTGTCACCACCCCCGAGGTCGCGAGCTCGGTGACGATCGGATGCGTGAACGGCCGAGCGGCACTAGCCATCTCGGCACTCCCACCGGTGCGGCCGAAGATCGTCTGGTAGTAGCCCAGTGGCCAGCGATCGTGGATGTACGCGTACGTGATCGGACGGCCCGCGGTGGCGAGCAGTTCCGCGGCTACGTCCGCGACACCGTCGATCGAGGCCCGCCACAGCCGGGTCGAACCCCGGGGCCACGGCTCATGGAGTGTCGCGACGGCGCCGCGCGACAGCCTGATCCGCACTCCCGCCCCGACCGAGTCGAGGGCTCCCGACACCAGGCCCGGCGCTCGCACCTCGAGCGCCCATTCGCCGCCCTCGAGTTCGGTGGAGAAGTGCACGACCACCGGGCCCACCGTGTCGACGGTGCCGTCCACTGCCGCGGCCAACGTCGCCGACGCATTCACCACCACGACGTCACCCGAGCGGAGGAAGTGGGGCAGGTCGTGAAATGTGCTGTGCACCAGATTGCCCCGGTCGGACACGAGCAGCTTCACGGAGTCGCGCAGCAGGCCCCGCTCCTCCGGCGGGCCGCTGGCCTCCAATCGCTGCGGCAGGACGAACCGGAACTCGGTCACGGAGTCGCTGCCCGCCCGGGTCACGACGACACTCCGGTGTTCGCGACCGCGAAGTCGGATGCACGGTAGCGGCCGCTCGGCGGTCTTGTGTCGAGCAGTCTCAGCAGAGCCGGGACCACGGTCTCCGGCTCGGGCCGATCCGAGATGTCCTCACCGGGGAATGCCGCCTGGTGCATCGCGGTGCGCATGTCGCCGGGATCGAATGCGTAGATCGCGAGATCCGGCTCCTCGACCGCGAGCACCGCGGTCGCGTGGTCGAGCGCCGCCTTCGCCGCCCCGTAGCCGCCCCAGCCCGCGTAGGCCTCGACCGCGGCGTCCGAGGAAATGTTGATCACTGTCCCCTCCGCGGCCCGTACGGGACCGATCAGTGCGGCGATCAACGCGATCGGGGCCAGCACGTTCGTCGCGAAGACCTGGGCCAGCGCGTCCTCCGGGTACCGGGTCAGGGCGGGCATCGGGCTGGGGCCGAGAGCGCTGGCGTTGTTGAGGAGCAGGTCCAGTCGCCTCCGCTCCGCGATCGCCTCGGTGATGCGCTCGCGGTGCCACGGATCCGTCACGTCACCGAGGACGGCAGTGATGGCGCTCCCCCGTGCGGCGACCCGATCGAGCGGTTCGACCCGCCGTCCGGTGACGATCACCTCCCAGCCGCGCTCCGCGAGCGCAAGTGCGCTCGCTCGTCCCAATCCTGTCGATCCCCCAGTGATCAGCGCCGTTCTGGTGCCGTTCATCGCAGACTCCTTGCCTCCAGTGACATCTGGCACCATCCTGAAACCTGAAGTCCACTTGATGTCAAGGGGCGGTGTGCTGCCGTGCCGGTTCCTCTGGGGCGCCCGCACCGAGGGGTGGGATTCCCGGGCGGAACGGACGATAATGAATTCCTACCGTGAGACGAATGCGCCACGTGCCACGACCCGCCTGGATGCCCGCGAGCCGAATCGCGGCGCCGACCGAATCGAGAGTGACTTTGCCATGAACACAGTCGCAGTGCGCTCGGCGATCGCAGCAGCCGCTGCCCTCGCCGCCTTTTCCGCACCCGGTATCGCGGCCGCCGCACCGAACCTGCACGGGGATCCGAACACCCCCGGCACCCAGGTTCAGGTGGAGAGCGAGCCGGGCGACTCGAACAGCTACACCTGCGGGGCGGTCGGCGTCGCGGGCGCCGGAGTCGGATCGAATTCCTCCGGTGGCGCCGGTTCGGTCAACGGCGCGTATTTCGGACCCGGTCCGGTCCAGGGCGGCTGCGTGGGTAGTGACGGGTCGGTATACTTCCCGACCGGCAACGCCGAGTGACAGTGCCGATCCATCACACCGCGGCGAAGCGTGAAGCACTGCCGGACTCGCTCTCCGGCTTCGCGTGGGCGGCGGACTCTGCGCGCAGCAGCGAATATGACGTCGACGCAACTGTTTTCGAGCCGCACAGATTGGCGGCTCGCGCCGTGCCGATGCCGCACTCACCGGGGACGGTGCCCGACGACGGCGAATCTGCCGCACCCGCCTCCCTCGTCTGCGCAATAGTCGGATCCCGCTCCCCGCCTACCTGGGCCGAGCGGGCCCGACATCGTTGTCCTCGAGTTCTTCGCTCAGAGTTCGAGCAGTCGCTGGAAGAACTCGCGATAGCGCTTCAGAGCGAGTCGAAGGTCCTCCGTCGAGCCCTCTTCTCCTCGGGCCCATTGCTCCTCCAACCGCGAACGCGCCTCCGAGAACCCCGTCGTGATCCGGTCGACGACGTCGGACACGAGGCCGTCCGCCTTCTGCACGCATTCTCGGGGATCGTCGACGAAGCCCGACTGGACCTCGTCCCAGCGCAGGCGGAGTACCGACAGTTCGTCCTCGGCGAACAGCGTCTGCCCGACCGACGTGTCGGCGTCCTGGGCGGACGGTGGCGCTTCCGCGGCCGGTGGGGTGGCAGCCCCGGGGGCAGATTCGGTTGTTCCGGCGGGTGATTCGGTTCCCTCGACCGCCGAGGCGGGGGCCTCGGCGGGCGTTTCGACGTTCCCGGCCGGGCTGGTGCCCTCGGGTTGCCGGTCTGAGGTTGTCATGCGCGTGTCTCCTTCGGCTCGTCCTTGTTCGGCTCGTCGTTGTTCTCATCCGTCTCGAGCAACTTCTCGAAGAGTTCGCGGTAGTGCACGAACGCTTCGCGCTGGTCCTCCGTACCGATGTCGCCCTGTTCCTGTGCGAGATAGATGCCGTGCGCCGTGCGGTAGTTCTCGACGACCTTCGGGTGGTCCACCGAAATGTCGGCCGCGCGCTGATCGAAGTCGTCGATCGGGTAACCACGTTCGCGCATGACGTGGATCACGAGCCGGTCCGCAGCGGCTACCGCGCTCGACGGGTTGTCGACGAACTCGATCTGCACCGTCCGCCAGGAATCGGCGTATTTCGCTCGCGCCTCGGGTGGCAACGGGACGATGTCGAGCTTCTCCCGCTTTCGCTCGCGGGCCGCGAGCTCCTTCTCGGCTGCGCCCTGGTCGCCTACCTCACCTACCGTCCGCTCGTATTCGGGGCCGAACCGTCCTTTCAGTCGTTCCGTCCTCTTGCGACTACTGATCGAGCGGGAAGCGATGATCGCCAGCACCGCGATCACGACGAGCACCGCGATCAAGATCCATCCCCAAACAGGCATTTCCTCAGACCTCCTCGTCCTTCGACCGGGTACCCGGACGGCCGGTTCGGAAACGGCGGCATCGTGGCGCGCCCGCGGCGCTACGCCCGCCTCTAGGTTGTTCGAATGTCTTAACATATACTCGCGCCATGACCGTAAGAATCGGAATTGTCGGGTACGGGCTCGGTGGCCGGTATTTCCACGCGCCGTTCATCGAGGCGGCAGAGGGAATCACCCTGGGCGGCATCGTGACCCGATCCGCCGACCGGGCCGCCCAGGCTGCCGCCGACTTCCCCGGAGTGCCCGTGTTCGCGAGCCTCGGCGAGCTCATCGACTCCGGCGTCGACGCCGTCACCATCACCACGCCACCGCAGACGCGACGCGAACTCGTACTCGAGGCGGTCGGGCGGGGTGTGCACGTGGTCGCGGACAAGCCGTTCGCGCCGGATGTCGCGATGGCCCGCGAGTTGGTCGCGGCCGGCGACGAAGCCGGGGTGCTGCTCAGCGTCTTTCACAACCGTCGATACGACGCCGATATCCGCACGCTGAAGTCGGTGCTGCCGCGACTCGGCGACATCTGGCGGGTCGAGTCGCATTTCGACCTGGACGGCGCCGACACGCTCGAAGCGGGCCCGACCGGTGGACTGTTGCGGGACATCGGCGCACACGTCGTCGACCAGGTGCTGTGGTTGCTCGGTCCGGCCGAGCGGGTGGACGCACATCTCGATTACGTCGACCGACCGGAGGGACGCACCGACGCCGGCTTCGTCGTCAACATCACTCACCGCAGTGGCGTCTATTCGACGGTCTCGTCGACCAAGGTCAACCATTTCGAGGGGCGACGGCTGCGCGCGTTCGGCAGTGCCGGCAGCTATGTTGCGGACGGTACGGACGTCCAGGCGCAGGCCCTCTTCGCGGGGACGCGGCCGGTCGACGACCCTACCGGGTGGGGTCTCGAACGACCGGAACGGTGGGGTGTCCTGCACACGGCGGAGGGACCGGAGACGATCCCGTCGCAGCGGGGTGCGTATCAGGACTATTACAGGGAGTTCGCGGCCGCGGTGGCCGGCGCAGCCCCGCAGCCGGTTCCGGCTCGCACCGCACTCGGCACCATCGCGGTGCTGGCGGCGGCACGTGAGGCCGCCGAGACCGGCCGCACGGTCGTCGTCGCACCCGCCGACTGACCGGCGGCGCCCCGCTCAGCGTGCCGAGTCGAGGAACTCGGCGACAGCCGTGTTGAACGATTCCGGTCGCTCCATGTTCGTCGCGTGGCCCGCCCGCGGGATGACGGTCGACGCCCCCTTCGCCGCCAACGCCGCAGCCACCTCCGCGTGCGCCGGTGGCCAGAGCTCGCTCTCGGAACCCGCGACGAAAAGCACCGGAAGGCCGCTCGAGCGGATGGCCGGACGCCAATCGCGTTGTGCGTGATCGTTCAACAGTGCGAGTTCCGGTTGCGACAGTTTCCAGTCGACGCGGCCCATCGCGGCGATGAAGCGGACCAACCGCATCCCGCGCCGCCAGATCGGGGTGCCGTGCCCGGTCGAGGGAATCCCGTCCGCGAAGAACGTGTCCGCCTCGTCCCCGCCGTAACCGTAGAACCCGTACTCCCAATCCGGTGTGTTGAGCATCCTGGGTGTCTGGTCGACCACGACGGCGGCGCGAAGCCGCCCAGTGCCGTAGGTGTCGACATACGACCAGATCGTGTTCCCGCCCATCGAGCCACCGATCATCGCCGCATCCTGCAGGTCGAGTTCCTCGAGGAGCGCGTGCACCTGATCGGCCCGTGTCTGCATCGTCGTTCCGTGCGGCATGGCCGGAGCGGTCCCGTGACCCGGCAGATCGACGGCGACGACGCGGTGGCCGGCCCCGATCAGCGACGGGATCTGATAGCGCCACGAGGTTGCGGGCGCCTTGAACCCTGCCAGCAAGATCACGTTCGACGACCGGCCGTCACCGTGCACGGTGTAGTCGATTCGATCCCCTCCGGATTCGATGAATGGCACCCGTTTCCCCCGCCCTCGAATTCCTGCCAGGCGGCACTGTGCCTCCTGCGTCACTGCGACGGTAGTGCAACGCGAGCGAGCAAGCCATGGAGAACTTCTCCACTGCATACGGACTCCGGTGTGGAGTTCAGCGCGACGGTGTGGGTGGGCTCTCAACTGTTGACGTAATTTCTACTACTACCTGATCCTTCCTATTACTGTCGGTTCATGCGGATCGGTGAGGCGGCAACAACATGGGCATGTCCGTGGTGGGGTCCGGCAGGCCGCATCGGGGTCCGGTTACCTTCTCGGCGTTCAGGTTCCGGTCGACGAGTCTTCGATCGGCAGGATCGCGCTATCAATTGGGTCGACCTGTGTTCGGGCCGACGGGCGGAAGCGTTGTCTTGCCGGGTGTCCGGCTCGACCGGCCAGGAACCCTCACTCTCCGATCAGGAAACGATGTTGAGTGTGCGTGCCACCGGCCGGGCCTGCCGGGATCGTTGTTCCGGTTTACGGGAGAGACTCGAGCGGGCGTGAATCCGGATGCGTCACGACGCAGCCACCGGCCGGTTCGCGGTGGTGCCAGTGGTGGCGAGATCGGTTGGCGCAACTCGCCGCCTCCGCCGAACCCGAGGTCCGCGCACAACTCGACGCGAAAATCGCCGTCCTCGACGAGCACCGCACCGCGGTGGGCCTCAAACGGGGAAAAATCAACCGAGAACTGGCCTTCCACTTCGCCCGCCAGACCGCCGACTATGCCGCCGCGGCGGGCGCGACGGTGATCGCGGTGTTGGACCTGACCACCCTCGAGGCCCGCGGGCACGGCCGGGTCAACAACAATCGGGCCGCGCAGTCCGCCCGCCGAAAGGCGGTCACTGCGCTCGCTCATACCGCCGCGGGTGTCGGCATCGCGGTGGTGTCGGTGGGGCCCGCGGATCCTCCGCGCGGTGTCCGGGTTGCGACGCACCCCTCGCACGCCCCGGCGGCTATCACGCCGCGTGGTGTTCAGGTTGCCGGGTCGGCGGCAACCGCGACCACATCGCCGGAGTGAACCTGGCCAAACGCGCACTCCTCGGCAAAGGCAAGGTGACCCGGCGGCGGGGGCAGATGCCCACGGTCCGGGTCACCGAGCACGCGCCGGTCCGCCGGTCCCGGGACAAGACCGGTCCGACACCGCGTCCGCCGCGGCACCGCCGGGTCCGCCACAGCCTGCCCACCACAACACCGGGGTTGGGGGTGACTCCGAACAGATATGTTCCTGCACTCGAAGCGTCGGTGTGGGACACGGTCCAACCCACACCACCTCACGGTGATACGGGTAGCCGTGAAGTACATACATCTCCCACGCCAGCCACGTCAGTGGGGGGAAGTATGAGATCTATGTAGACGCTACGCCTGCTGGATTCCTGGACCGCCCGGTGTAACGTTCCGGGCCCTCACGGACACCATTCGAGTAGTTGTGGACGTCGGGTCCACGCATTCGGACAGGACACTAGAAATGCACACCTCACTTCACCACGAGGCTTCCCACGCGTCGAATCGTTCGGGCGCAGTGAACACTCTCCGTCGGGTTCCGCTGCGTAACCGGTTCGTCACTGTCGTGGCCGCCGCCGCTCTCGCCGTCGTCCCTGTCGGGTCGGCCACCGCCGTCGCGGCGGCCCCCGAACTCCCGGCGACGACAGTCTCCGCGCCGACGATTCCCGGCGACCGCGGCGACAACGGTGACGGCCCCCGCCATGATCGCCAACGCGACCAACGGCAGGAGCGCAGGGATCAGGGCATGACGCTCGACGAACTCCTCGTCGGGTGGAACAGCAGCCAGATTCATCAGTTCTGACGACGCACGGCATCTGCTCTTCGCTCGTACCTCGATCGGGCCAGGGCGTGTGCCGTGCACAGTAACTCGCGGGTGAGTCGACCGGTGCGTGGGCCGGGATTCACGATTGCCAGCCACGCCGCGGAGCCATACACGGGGTGAGCGATGACCGTGTCGGATGCGCCGGCGTCGGTGTGGGCTGGTCCGGGCTCTCGCGGTGCGCGGCCGAGCGTCGCGAGGAACGCCTCCTTCCCGGCGTGGATATTCACTCGGAAGGCACCCGCACGGTCGAGCCGCGAATCTTCGTCGCCCGGATAGTTCTTCGTGACGATCGTGGCGAACGGCTGGGTCGTCGTCGGAACGACCCCATCCGGCGAGTAGTAGAAGAAGGTGTCGCCCCAGCTGATCTCCGGCGAGCCGTCACCCGGGACCGGCCTGAGGGTGAGGACGTCGTCGAGACCTTCCACGAAGTCGATGATGTCGTCTATCGTCATGCTTCCAGCGTTTCATTGAAGCGCTGGTGGAGACCTGGTACAGAATGTGCAGGAGAAACAGGGGGTCGAGTCTCCACATGCCGAAGTTCCGAACCGTGGACGTGGCCCGCCGTGCCGGGTACTCCGTCCAGCAGATCCGCAACCTCGAACGCGCCGGTGTGCTGCCTCCCGCGACCCGCACGGCCACCGGGTTCCGCGTCTACACCGAGGTGCAGCTGCAGTCCGCGCTGGCCTATCGAGAACTCGCCGTGGCGGTCGGGCCGGTCGAAGCCAAACGGATCGTTCGCAGCGTGCACACGTGCCCGGCCGCGGCGACGGTCGCTCTCCTCGACGCCGCACACGCCCGGCTCCACACCGAACGCGCCGAGCTCGCGCTGGCAAAGGATGCCGCCGCGGTGATCTCCGCCGAGCAGATCGAGGACGTGCGAGCATCCGACTGGATGAGCGTGGCCGAACTCGCCGCCGCGCTCGGTGTCCGCACCTCCACGTTGCGACACTGGGATACAGAAGAACTCGTCATCCCCGACCGAAAGGCACCCACGCGAGAACGCCGATACTCCCCGTCCCAGGTCCGCGACGCCCGCATCGTGCATCAGCTACGCAAAGCCGGATACCGCATCGCACCCCTTCGCGCCGTGATGGCACAACTGCGGCGCCCGGCCGGATCGGGCGACATCGGCGTCGCACTCGCCGTCCGTGACGAGACCCTCACGGGCCGCTCCAGGGCCCTGGTCGACGCAACCGCGGCGCTCGCCGGGCTGCTGCCGCCGTCCGGGGTCAGTCCGCGCGCGACAGCACCGCAACCAGAAAATCGGAGTCGTCGGTGAACGGGCGCAGATCCCACGTCGAGAGCAGCAGGTCCACCGTCAGACCGTTGGCTCCGGCATCCGCCATGAATTGCGGGAACTCGTAGCCCCGGTCGGCGCCGAACCCGACGATCAGCCGGCCGGTCGGGGCGAGATGAGCAGCGAATCCCGCCAGCACCGACTCCCGGGTCGACGGTGCCAGGAAGGTCATCACGTTGCCCGCGCACACGATCACGTCGAAATCGGCCGCGACACCGCGAGAGGGCAGGTCCAATTCCGCGAGGTCACCGACCAGCCACGTCGGGCCGGGGTGATCCTCCTCCGCGACCCCGATCAGCACCGGGTCGACATCGACCCCGACCACGACATGACCCGCATCGTGCAGATAGCCACCGAGCCGGCCCAGTCCGCAGCCCGCATCGAGAACCCGGCCGCCACGGCCCAGCATCGCATCGACCAGCCGGGCCTCGCCCACGATGTCCTGGCCCTTCGCCTCCATCGCCCGGAACCGTTCGACATACCACGCCGAATGCCCCGGATCGGCCGCGGTGATCTCCTCCCACCGGCTGGGAGTGCGTCCACTGGGGGTTCGTTCGCTCATTGTCGATTCCTCCTCGATCAGGCCCGCTCGAGCCAGTGCCACCGTAGCGAACCCGGTGCGCGCGAAAAGTCTCGATCAGCGGGAGCCGAGGCCCACCCGGCGCGGCCTACGGGGAGTATCGAGCCATGCCCGAGTCTCCTCCCGACCGTGTCCAGATCACCGATCGCCTGCACGTCGTGGCAAACCTGCTCGACACGAGGGACTGGCCGGGGTTCGCCGCAACCCTCACCGAGGACGTCGTGGCCTACGGCCGCACGGGGCCTGCGGCCGTGGTCGCGCGCGTGCGATCCCACCTCGACGTCTGCGGCACCACCCAGCACCTGCTGGGCAACATCCGCATCGACCTCGACGGCGACACGGCCCGCACGACGTCCTACTTCCGGGCATTTCACCTCGGCCTCGGCGACCGAGCCGGCGCGTCGTACGAATGCCTCGGCGAATACCGGGACCAGTGGCGGCGCGGCCCGTCGGGCTGGTTGCTGTCGGGGCGCGTGATCGATGTTCGCGCCGAAATCGGCGACCGGAGTGTCATCGCGCCCCGATGACCGGTCGCACGGCTCAGTCGTGTTCCCGGCACACCGCGGAGTCCGGATCCGGTGCGCAGATCTGCTGCCAGGTGTAGAAGCCGGAGTTGACCACCACGTGGAGGTTGTCCTGCGTGATGTTCTGGACGGGCAGAAAAACCGTCGGCACCGCCATGTACTGGTTGTCGATCGTGCCGTTGATCATGTTCTCGGGTAGGTCGGCGCCGTGCAGGATCGACGTGGTCAGCTGCGCAGCGACCTTCGCCTGGTCGGATAGATTCTTGAAGATCGTGTTGTCGAGGGTGCCCTGGGCGATGAGTTGCAGCGCAGCGAGATTGGCGTCCTGTCCCCCGGTCACGGGTATCCGTCCGGCCAGCCCGCGGCCGGCCAGGGCGGCGACAATTCCGCCCGCCAGATCGTCGTTCATGGTGACGAACAGATCGACGTCGTTGTTCTCCCGGGTCAGGCATTCCTCTGCGAACGCCTGGCCCTCGGCCGGGTCCCAGTCGTCGATCGCGGTCTCGCAGACCACACGGATCTTGCGGCTGCCGATGAGCGGCTGCAGATACTCGTTCTGCCCGAGCTGAAATTGGCGGGTCCCGTATTCACCGAGATTTCCCTCTACCCGGGCGATCTTCAGACCGTCGCCGGGCATCGCCGCGATCAGATCCGCGGCGCGACTTCCCTGCCGTCGGCCGACCTCGAGCGGATCGAAGATCACCTGAACCTCCGCGGGTCCGCCGACCGCGTCGTGGTCGTAGAGCACCACCGGAACGTTCGCGTCGGCGGCGGCGGTCAGCGCTCCCCCCGAGAATCTCGCGTCGGCGGAGATCAGGACGAGCACAGCCGCGCCGTCCGCGATCGCCGACTCGACCTGGCTCTGCTGCCGGGCGGGATCACCCTCGGCGTTGCGGACCGTCACGGTGGCCTTGGGCGCGAACAGTTCGAGGAAGTCCGTGAACAAGGGTTCGTCTCGCTCGACGAAGCGGGTCGTCGTGGTGTTCGGCAGGAAGAAGTAGACCTTCTTCGCCGCGTCGTCGCCTGGCGGCGGGGCCGCGCACGCCCCGAGCACGGTGGCGGCGACCGTGACCGCGACACCGAATGCGCGCATCCTTGCGTTCACGGGTTCGTCTTCATGAGTCGAGGACCTCCAGGCCTCTCGTGCCTGGTGTGGGCATACCCACGGGCGTGGACGGCTACGCGTGCTCGTCGATGCTTTCGGTGTTTTCCGGCACCGATCGGCGCACACTGAGTGCAGGGATGGAGGAGGAGAGGGTGTTCGACCAGGACCGCGGCACCGTATCCAGCGGAGAGCGTGACACTTCGCCGGCGGACGAGCATCTCCTGAAAGAATCCCTGCTCGTCGAACCGGAGATCCGCCGACGTCCGTGGCGCGAATTCCTGGAGTCGACGCCCGGGCGCCTGTCCGTCCTTGCTGTCGTTCTCGTCGCGGTGGCGCTGACGGCCGGTGTCGTGACATCCGCGGTGATCGGCGCGCGGCAGCAGCGGATGGAAACCCTTCGCGCCCATACCGAACCGCTGGCGGACGCCGCGCAGAACCTGTTCAGTTCACTGTCGATCGCCGACGCCGCCGCGACGTCGTCGTTCATCGCGGGCGCCATCGAACCGCTCGCGGTCCGCGACCGGTACAACCAGGCGATCGGCGACGCATCGAACGCGCTCGTCACCGCGTCGTACGGGGTCACCTCCGGTGACGTGGGATCGCTGCGCCTGCTCACCGAGATGTCGCGGCACCTCGCCGTCTACACGGACCTGGTGGCAACCGCACGGTCCAACGACTCCGCGGGAAATCCGGTCGGGGTGGCGTACCTGGGAACCGCGTCGGCCCTGATGCAGGACACCATCCTGCCGCTGGCCGAACGGCTCTACAGTGATCAGGCCGGCGCGGTCGCCGACACCCAGTCCCACACCGCGCGACTGCCCGTCACCGCCATCGTGGTTGCCTCGGCAGGGGTAGTCGTCCTCGCGGTCGCGCACGCGTATGTGGCGCATCGGAGTCGCCGTCGGGTGAATCCGGGCCTGGCGTGCGCGACGGTCCTGCTCGCTGCGCTGGTCGTGTGGATCGTGGTCGCGGGACTGTTGTCGACGTCGGCGAGCGAACGCGCGCGCCTCGACGGCGCCGAACCTCTCGCGGCGGTTACGAAGGCGCGGATCCTTGCGCAGCAGGCGCGCGCTGACGAGACGCTCGGCCTGCTCCGGCCGGGTTTCGATCCGACGGGCAGCGACTACACCCGGCACACGGACGCCCTTGCCGCGATTCTGAACTCGGACGCATCACCGGACGCCGTCGACGTGCCGGCCATCGACGATGCTTCCGCTGCCTTCGAGGGATGGCGGAGTGCGCATCGGGAACTGCAGCGCAGGCTTGCCGACGGCGACTTCCAGGGCGCGGCGGACATCGCGGTCGGCCCGGGATCGACGGCGTCGACGGCCCAGTTCCGGACTCTCGACGAATCGCTCGAAGACGCCATCATCGCGCTGCGTGCCGACGAACTCGACGCGATGCGTGAGTCGTACCGGACGATGGCGGCGCTCGCCGTGGGCGCCGTCGTGCTCGCCGTTTCCGCGGCGCTGGCCGTGATCGCGGGTATCGAACCCAGAGTGAGTGAGTATCACTGATGGTGCGACCTTTCCGCGCACGGCGACCGGGGATCACTCGGCTGCTCGGCGGCCTCGCGTTCGGAACTGTGCTGATCGCCGGCTGCGGGTCACCCGACGCACCCACCCCGATGTTCTCCGGAGACTTCACGGAGTTTCCCGCGTCGGTCGGCGCGCGCATCATCGAACCGTCCGAATCGCCGCCGCCCGACGGGCAGCCGTCGTCCTGCGCACCCACGGTGAGCCTCCGTCCGGGGATCGCCGGCGCCGGCGGCGCTCTCGGCGAGATCCGGGCCCGCGGAAGCCTGGTCGTCGCAGTCGATCAGAACACCAACCTGTTCAGCTTCCGCGATCCGACCACCGGCACCCTCACCGGCTTCGGCGTCGACCTCGCGAGGGAGGTCGCCCGCGACCTGCTCGGCGACCCCGCCAAGGTCGAATTCCGGCCACTCGGTTCCGGCGACGGCGCCGAGATGCTCGCGCACCGGGACGCGGACATGATCGTGCGACCGGTGGCACTGCCCTGCGAGAGTCCGCAGGATGTGGCCTTCTCCACGGTGTATCTCGAGACACCCCGTCGGCTCGTCGTGCGAGTCGGGTCCGGCATATCCGAGCCCGCGGACCTGGCGCGGCGACGGGTCTGCACGCACGACGATCCGGCGTCGGTGTCGGCGCTGTCGCGCATCGCCCCGAAAGCCACGATCGTTGCGGTACCCGACTGGGACGATTGCCTCATGGCCATCCAGCAACGGCAGGTCGACGCGGTCGTGGGTGCGGCTCTCCTCGCCGGACTCGTCGCCCAGGATCCGAATCTCGACATCGTCGGTCCCGACTCCGATTCCGCCCGGTACGCCATCGCCCTCGCGCCCGGCCGTGACGACCTCGTCCGTTTCGTCAACGGCACCTTGGAGCGACTGCGCACCGACGGAACCTGGACTGCCCTCTACGATCGCTGGCTGTCGCCGCTCGGCCCGGCACCCGCGCCGCCGTCCCCGGACTACCGGGACTGATCACCTCGAGTCGCCGCAATTACCGGGCGACCTCGGGATCATCGTCGGCAACGGTCTGCGGAAGGCCGGTCCCCATCGGGTCGAGCAGGGCGGTCGTGCGGGCACCCCACCGCTCGTGCGCCGACTGCCGGGTCATTCCGGCGGCCTTTCCGATCGTTGCCCAGGTGGCGCCCTGAAAGCGCAGCCCGAGAACGGTTTCGATACCGTCCAGGCCGGCGGCCAGCTGGATGCGAAGGCTCAGCAGATGCCAGGCCAGGGTGCGCTGGTTAGGAATGTCCGTGCCCTGCTCGGCATCCCATTCCGCAGTGCCGGGAAGCGGCCCGGTGCCGATGATTTCGTCGGCATGACGGCTCGCTTCGGCTGCCGCGGCCGTGATCACCGCGCGCGCAGCGGCGTCGATGTCGGCACTGACGGCACGTTCGACAAGTTCCATGACAACCTCCGTTTCTGTCAGGACCAGCCTGACAGAAGGCGAGGTTGGCGTCAAGGTTTACCTGACACGCGCCGACCTACCCGCGCGAAGCCGCGCGGAGCTGCGCGGCGAGGTCAGGGATATCGGTCGCCGAGATGTCCCAGCTGCCGGTGGGCGCGAGATCGCTGGTTTGGTGGGATCCGTGTTCGAGGGGCCGGAGAATGAACGCTGTCGCCAGTCCCGCCGCGCGTGCGGCATCGAGGTCGTCGTTGTGCGCAGCCGCAAGCATGACTTCGCCCGGGTCGAGGCCGAGAAGTCGTGCGGTGTGCAGGTAGGCCCGGGGATGCGGCTTGTAGATCCGGTTGATATCGGAGCCGATGATGACATCCCACGGAATTCCGGCATTCTTGGCCATGTCGAGCAGCAGCGAGGTGTTGCCGTTCGACAGCGGACCGATGATGTAATCGGACCGGAGCGCGGTGAGACCGGGCACGCTGTCGGGCCACGGAGTGAGCTCGTGCCATGCGCGCGAGAGTTCGTCCAACTCTCCGGAGTCGTGTTCCGTGGGGTCGACACCCAACTCGCGGAGCGCGACGTCGAGGTTTTCGCGGTGCAGGATATCGAGAGTGACGAACTCACGGGCACCGGACCGGATGGGTTCCATGGACGGCTGATAGCGATCCCGCCACCGATCGGCGAACGCGGCTGCGTCCAGCGTGAGCGAATGCCTTTCCGCGTAGCCTGCCACAGCGGAGGCGATACCGGTCCGCCAGTCGACGACGGTGCCGAATGTATCGAACAACACGGCACGAATACTGCGTCCCGTCGACGGGGACCGGAACCGCACACCACCCATGGGGCGTCCTTTCGCTTCGAACGTACGACGTCGCACCAGGATCAGGATAGGGGCGGCAATCCGTCGTCACGAGTCGGCGCGCGGATGCTTCAGGTGCGTCGAACGGGCATGATCGAGCGCACCATCGGGTCGCGGAGGTACAGCCCACCCCACACGAAGACGCCGACGTAGATCGGGAACAGTGTGGTGCTGACAATCGGCTGCTCGGTGAGCAGGTTGGTGGCGACCGCTCCACCGAGGTATCCGGTGAGCAGCACCGCACCCAGGATCGAGGTGGCGGGCACGATGTAGAGAATCAGGCACACCAGCAGTACCACCCCGATGACGCGGTTGAGGTTCTCGGCGAAGCCCAGTTCGGCCATCGCTTCACGCACCATCTGGGTGTTCGCGATGTGGATGAGCGAGTCGAACAGGAGAAACAGCACCGCGAGTGCGCTGACGACGAGCCCTGCGACTCGGGCCTTCTTCGTCGTTCCGTCCGTGGGCGCGGGTGTCGCGTCGAATGCGCCGGTGGCGGGAGGTGTCGAGGTCATGGGACTTCTCCTTGTCGTTCAGGAAGCTGGGCACCGCCGGCCTGACACATCTGCCATCGGTGGAGAGCGCACATCGTCCGCTCCAGCACGCTTCGTGGGTCCTCACACCAGTACAGACCGGAGGCGACGGGAAAACTCACCGCGGCGCGCTGAACGTGATGGCAACGCGCTCTTCGACCGCCCGCGCGAAAGTCTCGGCAGGTGGTTGGATGGGCTGGTGAAGCTCGTGATCGAAGCGACCGACCTTCCCGGATCGTCGTGCCCGCCAGGAGCCAATTTCCCCGGCTACGACAACATCCATGTGGCTGTGCAGCGCCGCGGCACTCCCGGCGATCTGCTCGACCTGCATCCGGGCGACGCGACCACCGCCCGCTGGGTTCTCGAATGCGGGACGACCCCGACGCCGACGGGTCTCGACATCACCGGGCCGTACATCCAGGGCCGTCCCGGTGCGCGGTTCGTCTACCTGTCGTGGGGAACAGTCGACGGAGACGGTGGATTCGACATGTTCCGCCGGGCGAAGTTGATGTGGGACGCGGTGGATCCGGCCACCGCGAATGCGGCGGCGTCGGCCGGGCGCATCACCGCGCGACTCGGACTCACCGATGCCCGGGGCAATCCCCTGTGCGCTGCGGTGCGTCCGCCGTTGGTCGAGTGGTCTGCCTAGCCAACCCAATCGGCCCGGCTTCCCGCTGCCCGTCCCATCGCTGCACCGAGCGCGATCGACAATGCGGACGGATCAGGACGCGGGCACTTCCCACTCGACGACCGTCCCCGGAGCGCCGTCCCGGATGACGGCACGACCGCCGAGTTGCGCGGCCCGGTTGCAGATATTTGCCAGCCCGTGCCCTCGGACGGCGTCCTCGCCGATACCGGTACCGTCGTCGGTCACGCTCAGCGTCAGACGGTCGTCATCAGCGGCAACCATGACGCGGCACGATGTCGCGTGGGCGTGCCGGGCGACGTTGCTCAGTGCCTCGCGGAGCACTGCCTGAAGTTCCGGGCCGGCGTCGTGTCCGGAGAACAGGTCGACCGGCCCGTCCAGGCACACGTCGGGAGTGAAACCGAGCGCGGCGGTGCTGCTCTCGACGATCTCACCGACCGCCGCACTCAAACTCGCGGTGCCGTTCGTCAACGAGGCAGAGCCCATCTGAAGGTCGAAGATGACCGCCCGCAAACCGCGAACGATGCTGTCGGTTTCGTCGATCAGCGGATCGAGATCCGCGGTGAGACGGGGATGCCGTCGGGCCACGGAGGTCAATGCCAGGCCGAGCCCGAACACGCGCTGAATCGTCAGGTCATGCAGATCTGCCGCCATCCGGGTCTGTTCGTCGTGGCGGGTTCGTTCGTGTTCGGCCTGCACGAGTAGCCGATTCTGGGTCAGCAGACTGTTCCTCATCGTGTCGACGGCCCCGCCGATCATCGACACTTCCCTCGGCCCGTCGGTGCCGATCTTTCGTTCGTAGTCGCCTTCGGCCACCGCACTGATATCGGCGACGAGGCGTTCGATCGGCTGGGTCAGCAACCGTCGCGTCAGGTACCCGGAAATAATCGCCGTGCCGACGGCGAGAACGAACGCGACGGCGGTCGCGACGTTCGCCAGGATCTGCGCCGAGCGGACCCGATCCACCTGTTCGGTCACCCGTTCATCCGTCAGGGAGTTGAGTTCCTGGAGCTCCGAGCGCAGCCCGTCGAACAGTTCCTTGCCCGTGGCGGTCATCGCCACGACCTGATCTTGCGCTATCGCGTCGTTCCGACGAGCGGTGATCTCCGGCTCGCTGGCCTGACTGGTCCACGTGTTCGCCGCCTCGACGACCGCGTCCAGCGTCGCGGAAGCCTCGGCGTCGCCGCCGAGCAGCGCGGTCAGGTCCGACAGGGACGCGGCAGCAGCGGACCGGCCTGCGTCGTACGGTTCGAGGAACCTCGGATCACCGGTCAGCACGTATCCACGCTGCCCGGTCTCCTGGTCCACATAGGCGGTCGTCAGATCCGACACGGCACGCTGCGCGGGCAGGAGACGCTCGGAGAGCACGTCCTCGGATGCCCGAACCACCAGCCTCCCGTACACGGAGAACGCGGCGGAAACAGCGAACAGGGCCACGAGGATCCCGATCGCCAGCCACAGCAATGTCCGCAACGACATCCGTCTGGCATTCGCAGTCCGACCCGTCATGGTCAGCCTCTCACCTGTTCCGAACACGGCTTCGGGTGCCTGAACGGCCCATCGCTCCGGATTCCACACTATTGCGCCCGACCCACGCGGCGGAACCACTTGCCGAGTCCGATCGACACCGGATTCCGGGTCAGGCTGGTGGGTGCGCGCTGAGCCAGGTCGCTGCTCTACGCGCGGATGCGCGAGAGAGCCACGCGTCCTGAACGAGTTCCACCAATTCGTGCCGGGACAACTCGCCGACGCGGCTCCCCCGCAACAGCACCGACAGGTGGCCGTCGAAGTGCGAGGTGGTGAAGAACGGTGTCGTGTGATCTCGAACGAGAGCCTGCTTGTCGGCATCGGACGGCACCCAGAACACGATCACGTCGTCATAGCGTTCCCCGGTGTCGGGGTCCGTCGCATCGGGCCGGGGCGTGCGGAAGAATACGAACGACTTACCGCCGACCTGGTAGACGGGGTTGTCGGCGGGGCCGTAGGTGACGGTGACGTGAGGCATGCCGAGAGCCGATTCGTGCACGTCCTCGACCCGTGCCGCCCGCCCACCGGTTCCCATCTCATCACCCTAAGTGCTCACCATCCGCGACGCTTCCGTACGGAGTCTCATGCTGTCGGCTGTTACCGGTCGACGACGAGTGCAACTTCTGTCAGCGGAGCCGAATCAGGCGACATCCCGAACGTCAATCGACGACGAACTGTGTCCGCTCGAAGGACCGCCCCACGCTCCGTTCCCGCTGTCGTCCGACGACGTATCGACCGGGGGCGATGCCGGTGGCTCCGTGCTCGGGGTGAATGAGGTAGGCGGTAACGCGGGTGTCGAGGATGCCGAGCGCGAGGCGCCGCGGGTCGTCGACGGGTGTCGACCACGTGCACATCCCCTCGTCGGCGACGAGACTGTGCGGATTTCCACCGGCCGCGCTGCGCAGCAGCTCCACTCCCGACAGCGGTACGTTCTCCGACCGCGTCCAGTGATTGGGCGTGACGAGCTCGGCGACAATCGAATACGGGATCACGATGAGATCACCCTGGGCCTGCATACCGTCGACGACGGGTACCAACACCTCCTGGTCGAGATAGTCGAAGACGTCGAGGCCGGTGAGGGCCGTGAGATCGGACAGGGTCATGATCGAGTTCATGCGAATCACCTCTGGAGTCCGGGTTTCGGGATTTCAGGTTCGGCGAACGAGACGGGCGTAGTCGGCGCCGTCGAGGCCGTAGGTCCACGCTGCGGCGTCCAACGCGGACGAAATCCGCGTGGGCACATAGATTCCGTATCGTCGCCGACGGCCGTCGCGTTCGGGAGAACCGTTGACGGCGAGCAGGATATGCTCGATGCGGCCCCGGCCGTCCGAAGTTGCGTACAGCTGCAGCGTGTGACCGATGTTGCCGGGATCGTCGACGCGGCCGATCAACGCGAGTCCGGCCGAGTCGATGTAGGTGTCCCATCCGATGCGCTCGATCGCGCATCGGCGGACCTCCACGTTACGTTCGCCGGCGATGCGTTCGACGGTCGGCTCGAGGACGACCCAGTCGGGGACGATCGTCCCGTTCTGCACGAAAAGCGATCGACCGTCCCCGAATTCGAGCGCAGGCGCATCCAGGTGATGCAACCGGTGCTCGTTGTGGACACGGCCCGGTATGGGCTCGGCATGAAGGGCGATGGGACGCTCCGCCATGACGCAGGTGCTGTCGAACGCCCACCACCACCCGGTCGCGCCGGTCAGCGCCGTATGGACGTCGAGCAGCTCGGCATCGACGGAGTGGAACCTGGCGAGCCCGAACCGACGGTACGTGTCGTAGTACGCGACCCGATGCGCTTCTTGCTGTCCGTACCAGCTCACGCCGCCGACGGCGGCGGGCATCAGCGTTCGTATCGCAGCCGCGACGCCGTCGAAAAGGGTCGTGCGCAAAGAGTCCCAGACAGCGGCTCGGATGATGGCGTTGGGGCTGATGCCGACGCGGGCAGAGTGGTCGGGCGGCTGGGCACGTGCGATTTCGATCGCCCGGCGTTCGTTCGGCCAGTCGGATCTCCCCCGGGCGATCAGGGCATCCATACGTTTGCGCGATTCCGAGAGCATGGTTGCCATTCGGGCGGATACGCAGTCGGCTCCGTCGCCGGCGAACGACAGCGTCGTCGCCAACCCCTCGGCGGCGATCAGGTCCGATCCGGCCGGGGGCGACGGCACCCACACGAACTCCGGATCTCGGAATCCTGCTCGCCGATAGAGTGTTTCGACGGCCGATTCGGCCGCGGCGCGGTCTGACGGGCGTGCACACAATCCGTGCCCGAGCCATGCGTCACGCACAGCTCCGACACCGAACATGTATTCGGCGGAGTGATCGGTGTTATCGATGAATGTCGCTCGGTGTCGAGCCTTCGAGCGACGTGGCGTGGCGCTCACGCGTTTGTGGCGGAGTTCGCCTTTCCGATAGTCATAGTGTCTGAGCGTGGCACGCGAATGCCTCGAGCGCAAGACCTCCGGCCGACGCCGCGATCGGTCGAGGCCCCACCGCTCGCCGACCCGGAACCGGCGGGGTGGCCGGAAACCACCCCAGGGGGTCTAACAGGACCGGCCCCTGCGCGCCACGATGGAGGAACCGGAATCGACAACATCCGCACCGACCGCCAGAAAGCACACCATGACGTCGAGCAACTACAGCGCCCCGCCGAACGACGGATCTCGGCATCGCACCGGTCCCGCCGACGCTCTGAAAGGGGAACTCCCGGTGACGGACTCCGTCCTGTCGTACACCGACCACGGGCGGACCGACGAGATGACCCTCATCCCGGACCGCTCCCCGATCGTCATCGGCCGCTCCGCTTACGCCGACCTGTCACTGCCCACCGACCCGGACATCTCGCGCCTGCACGCCACCATCGAACGCATCGGCATCCACTGGACCATCACCGACGACGGCCTCTCCCGCAACGGCACCTTCGTGAACGGCACCCGCCTGCAAGGGCGTCAGACCCTTCACCCCGGAGACGTCATCCAGGTCGGCGAGAGCCTCCTCACCTACCACGGGGAGCCGGGCACGGACTGCGGCATCACCCACATCGGGGACACCGTGGATCCGGACATCGTTCTCACACCTGCCCAGCACACCGTCCTCACGGAGCTGTGCCGGCCGTTCCACGACGGCACCGACCACCCCATCCCGGCCTCGAATCGCCAGATTGCCGATGCCCTGCATTTGAGTACTGAAACCGTCAAGACCCATCTCCGTGCTCTCTTCAGCACATTCCACATCGAGGACCTCCCTCAGAATCAGAAACGTTCGCGACTCGTCACTCTCGCCCTCACCAATGGCGTCCTCGACGCGGCTGCTCCCAGCGACTTCTGAGGGTCCACAGGATTCGGCTCAGCCGCTGGGGGGCGAGTTTCGAGCCCCAGGGTGTGTTTCGACCGCGGGAGGTCCGGCGGATCCTGTTCTTGCACACAACGTCTACCCAACGAGGCATGCATGGATCCGACCTTCGTGATCGTCGGTGGCGCGACAGGCGCCCTCACCGCATACGTCCTGCCGCTCTGGCTGATCAGAAGCGGCCGCGGTCCGCGGCTGGCCGCGAAACGAGAGGTGTCGACGGCGATCGACACCGGCGCGCTGCCACCGGACGCAGACATCTGGTCATGGCGACCACGGCTGGTGGAGAGCCGACAGACGGTCGCCCGCGGTCGCTGGGTGATGCTTGCCGCCGGTCTCCTCATGTCATTCGTCACACTCGCCCATGCCGTCGGCGAGGGCGGCACACTCCTGACGTGGGTGTTCGTGGGGTCGGCCGCCTTGTCACTCGTCGGTGCGTTCGGGATGCATCGTCAGGTGAGACGAGCCGACTCTCTGCTCGCAGCCATCAGCGCAGGACCAACGGCGAGACCGAACTTCGGTGCACGCTGAGTAGACACGCCTCGGAATCGGCGCTCGGCCGTGCGACAACCGGGCGCGAATAGACTGTGCTCGCATGGCCACCCGCCGATCTCGGCGGATACTCGCGGGAGAAGGAGGACGCATTCGGATGCGACGCGTCGTGCGGGCCTTCTGGGGGCCGCGGCCGGAACCGGTCGAAGCGCTGGCGGGGCGATGGCGGCTTACGTTGGAACGAGTCTCGCAGCTGCTACCGGTAGGAGGCGAGTGGCGGCAGGTGCACGCGTCGGAACCGGATACCGCATGTGCGCCGGATGAGCTGACGGCGGTTCTTCTGGTCGCGCAGGATACCGAGGCGTGGTCGGATCGGACGGGGACCGGGTTGCGGTTGGTGTGTACCGGTGAGGCCGGGTGGGCGGTCGAACTCTCCGGCGTGGCCGGAGGCACCCCGCAATTTCTGCTGCAGTCACTGGTGATGACGGTCGAGGCGCCCGAAGATGCCGTCGTCCCCGAATCCGAACTGCTCGCGATGCTCGCGGCGGTGTGGGAACCGGACTTCGGCGACGTGACCGACGACGACATCCTCGACGCTCTCGAAGACGATGCCGGATTCGTCGTCGGCGATCCGGTCGTCGGCCGGTTCGGCTACCTGTGCTCTGCCCGCGCAGTGTTGATACCCGACGGCCTGGAGGCGAGCGGTCCGGCTGTTCCGGACGGCGGCGTGCTTCTGCACATCGCCGCGTCGGGTGAGATCGACACGGTGGTTCGCGTGTACGAGCGGCTGCGGGACGCGGGTGCGCTCGCACCGCTCGCACGACCGCTGGACCGGCCGACGCTGTGAGGTCGAGGCCCACCGCACGTCGGCCGACCACTATTCGCCTTCGGGTGCCGCAGCCCTCGGCTGCTCGGTCTGCTTGGGAGCAGCAGGCACCCATTCCCGCAGTTGCTGCACCACTGTTCCGTAGAAACCGTCCGCCGAGGACGTCACGCTGCTGATGAAACTCGCCGCCGTTCCCGACCTCCGGCCGCCCATCGGGAACGACTGTTCGAGGCAGAAGGACACAATGTCCCCGGACCGGCCGACGGTGAGCACCTTCGGATCGACCCGCACCGCCTCGATGTGCTCGCAAGCCTCGTTCCCCCGCTCGGAGAACACGGCTTCGACCTGGACGTCGCCCGGAACGTCCCTGAGCTGCTTGAGCAGCCACGACACCCGGCGACCGGAGGTCCCCTCGTTCGGTGCCTCCACGGTGGTCCGGCAGCGGATCTTGTTGGTCCGCACATCCGCGATCACCACCAGGTCCCCGGCAGTCTCCGGGATCCGCAGGACGGCCTCGAATACGCCGTCGCCCGCCAACCGCTCGGCGACGGCGGCGTTGCGGGCCGCCGGATCGGTGCTGTGCCGGCGCGGCAGGACGTGTTTGACGGTGACCCCCAACTCGGCGGTCAGGCGCAGCGCGAGATGCCGGGACAGGGACACCCAGGTGTCGGCCACGGTGAGGGCCTTCTCGTCGCCGGCGCGCAGAGTGCCGGCGGTGACCGCGTCGCGGACCGTGACCCAGTGCCTTCCCATGTCGACGAACTCGACCGCCCCGGAACGCGGATGGTCGAGATAACGCAGGAACTCGGCAAGGACCCACGACTGGAGATCATCGTCGATTCCGCCATGGGACAGCAACATCCGCGCCTCGTGCGCCACCTCCGCCCACGACAGGTGCCGTAGGGCGACCTTGGCGAGCTTGCGCCGATCGACCTCCACCGGCAATTCCCCCGCGCTGGCCGGAACGTCGTTCGACAGACTGACCACCACGTCGTACTTCTTCTTCCGAGCCACGTCGAGATAGTTCTCGAGTTGCTCCTTCTTCAGCTTGCCGCTGCCGGTCTTGACCTCGAGCAGACCGGTCCACACCCTGCTGCCGCGGGCGACCTTCAACACGGCGTCGGGAATGACCTTCGTCTCGCCCCGCGCGTACGCCACCTCCACGTACCCCTCGAAGGTGCCCGCGGGAGCCCCCACTCGGGCACACACCGCACGGGCGAACGGACGCACCGCCTGCATCGTCGCGATCAGCGCGGACGTGGCACGCCGCTCCTGCTCCTCACCCGCGCCGACGCCGATGACCGAGAACAACCGGGCCGGCTGCCAGGTGTCCTGTTCGGCGAGGCCGAATACGAGCGGCTTCGACTTCTTCACCACGCGCTTGGTGGTGCGAACACCCCGGGTCGCCGTTTTCCGTGGTGCGGCCGGTGTGGTGGGCAATTCGGGCACCAATTGCGGGGCGTCGCCGGTGGAGCCGGTCGGCACCGCTCCGTCGGAATTCTCACGATCGGACGGGGCGTCGGCGGACTCGGTGAGTTCGGGGTCCGGGTCGTCGGCGATGTCGACTCCGAAGTCCGTGGCCAACCCCGCCAACCCGGACTCCCAGCCCTGCCCGACCGCCCGGACCTTCCAGTCGCCGTTGCGGCGGTACACCTCGCCGAATACGAACGCCGACTCGGTGGTGGCGTCGGCGGTGACGTACTCCGCCAGCGTGTGCCCGGCACCGTCGACGACTCGGAGGGCGAGTTTTCCGAGGTCACCGAACCCGCCGGCAGCGACACTGCCTCCCAGGGCAACGGTGTGCACATCCTCCGGCACGGTGGACAGGTCGATCGCGATCCTCGCCTGCGCACCCTCCTCGGTGCCGCTCGCACCCAGGAACCGAACCGATCCGTCGGTCGACTCCGGCTGGTTGTAGAACACGAAATCGGCGTCGGAGCGTACCTTCCCGTCCACGTTCAGCAGCAATGCCGACGCGTCGACCTCGACGTCCGACTCGGTCCACCCCAGCACCACGTCGATCTGCTCCACATCAGCAGGCAGGGACAGGTTCTGCCCCTTGGACAGCATCGGAAACTCCACCAGAACCACCTTCGTTCGATCCGGAACCGCAACGACCTGTCGGCCGGACACCACCCGTGCCGACAACCGATGTCCGTCGCATCAACTGCGCATACTAATCGGTTCGTTTCGCCCACGGACACCACCTGGCAAACATCATGTCGCCGCGGACACCCACGGCGTCGGCGGGACGGCAACCTTCCCCGGTTCACTGTCAGCTGCGTGAATGACATTGCAAACCAGCCGAAATGAGCCCGAGCCGATGACGGCCGCACACCAGCGCGCTCAGCGGCCACGGCCACGTCTGTCGATGATGCACTCCCGCCAGCTATCACGTCGACCGGAGCGGAGATCCGTCGCGTGCCCGACCAATGGGAGTACCGAATGTCGATCGGTGAGCGCGTGCCCGACGTGTCATGCCAGGGGTACCGCGCCCGAGCCCGTAGTCGTTCCGTGCCGAGCCGCACTCATGAAACCAACCAGTAAGATTGCACCGTGGACAGTGTCTGGCCACTTATTGGCAGGGATCAGGAACTGCGGCGCATCTGGGCGACGATCGAAGGCTCCGGTGATGACTCCGGGGTTCTTGTGGCGGGCGGGGTCGGTGTCGGCAAGACTCGCTTGGCAAGTGCCGCCGTCGCCATACTTGCCAAACGGCACGCCGTCCGGTGGGTCACCGCCACGGCCTCGACCCGAACACTTCCCTTGGGAGCGTTTGCGCAATGGGCACCGATCTCGCAGGCCGACCCGATGAAAGTCCTCCATACGGTCATCGAGGCGCTCACTGCCGGCGACAAACCCGTAGTCGTGGCCGTCGACGACGTTCACCTGCTCGACGACCTGTCGGTCGTCGTCATCCAGCAACTCGTGCAGCGCGGCCTCGCCAGGGTCGTGCTCACTCTCCGCAGCACAGAACCTGCCCCCGACACGATCACCACCCTCTGGAAAGACGGGTTCCTCAATCGGCTCGATTTGGATCCCTTGCGCGAGAACGACACTGAACGCTTGCTTTCGACAGTTCTCGCTGGGCCCGTCGCCCCCGCAACGGCGGCGGAACTGTGGAACCTGACCCGGGGCAATGTGCTGTTCCTGCGGCATCTCGTTTGTCAGGAACGAGACGCAGGACGGCTCGTGAGTGACGTCGGCACCTGGCGGTGGAGCGGTGAACCCGTCGTCTCACCCACCCTCGCCAAACTCATTACCGGCCAGCTTGGTTCACTGACCGATGACACGGCAGAAGTTCTCGACTACCTCGCGATCGGCGAACCCGTTGACGGCACGGTGTTGGAGATGCTCACCAGCCCGCATGCCGTCAAGGAAGTGCATTCCCGCGGCCTCATCGACATGACCAGCGACAACGGCGATATCGCCGTCCGCCTCAGCCACCCCCTCTACGGTGAAGTCCGTCGCAGCACTGGCAACCTCCTACAACTTCGCCGCCTGCGCGGTCGTCTCGCAACCGCTCTTTCCACCCGCGCTGATCCGACCCCAGCAGCATTGTTGCGACGGGCATCGCTGACGCTCGAATCCGAACTGCCGTCCGACCTGGAGCTTTACCTCGTCGCCACTGCCACCGCACTACGGCTCCACGATGCTCCCCTCGCCCTTCGTTTCGCGGACGCCGGACATATATCCGACAGCGGCTTTCAAGCCGCGATGCTGCACTACTGGGTGCTCACCAATGTCGGTCGGGCCCAGGATGCATTTGCCCTGCTCGAGGCGCTCGATCAGAACACGCTGACGATCGAGGAGCGACAGCGACTGTCCGTCATGCGAGTCGGCACTCTCTGCTGGAGCCTCGGCGATCCCGAACAGGCGAGGCGAGAACTGGCAATCGCCAAGCAAGCGCCCGAGAGCCACGAGTCACCCGAGCTAGCCGCGTTCGAAGTACTCCTCGAGTCGGTGCAAGGCCGACCCGAACACGCGATCGCCGCAGGAAACGTGCTGTATCAGGCTGCACCGAGCGATATGGCGTTCGTGCTCACCTCCTGCGCCCTGGTCATTGCCCACGGTTACTCGGGAAATGCAGCCAACGTTTTTCCGTTGACCGAGCGGGCCTCCGCTTTGGTCGCCACATCCAGTGATGCTTCCGCGCTGGAGTACGGGATCGTCTACTTCCACATCGAAGCGATGTTCATCGCGGGGTACCTTCAGGCCGCGGAACAAGTCATGACCCAGTTTGTCGAGTATGCCGCGAACACTCCCGGCACAATCGGATTGTTTGTCTCATTGCTCCACAGCTACGTCGACCTGTCCCGAGGTCGCCTGAGCGCTGCGCTGGAGGTTCTGAACAGGGCGGATCGCGAATTCCGTACCACCACGTACGACAGATCGGCTGTCGTCAGCTGCCGGATCTACCTGATTCTCGCGTTGTCGCATCGCGGGGACGGAAAACGCGCAGCGGAGCTGGTGCGCGATCTCGACACGCTGAATCCTTACGGCTTCCTCCGATCAGCGTGCACCCTCGCCAAAGCATGGGCGGCGGCGGCCCAGGACATGATCGCCGATGCAATCCGCCTCGCCCGGAAGGCGGCCGCGATCGCGGCCGATCGCGGCCACTTCGGCCAAGAACTCATGTGCCTGCAAGCCGGATCGCAATTCGGCGATCGCACCACAGCGCACCGGCTGAACGAGCTCACCGCCCTCGTCGACGGACCACGTGTCCACGCCGCTGCACTGCATGCCAACGGCCTGAACAGCGTCAACGGCGAAACGCTCGCCGAAGCGTCACGACGGTACGAAGAAATCGGTGACCTCGTCGCAGCGACCGATGCCTCCGCCCAAGCCGGAACTCTCTTCCGCGAACAGCAACATCACGGTTCCGCATTGACAGCCATCGAACGTGCCAGGACGCTGGCAGGCACCCACCGCGGACTCGACACTCCCGCACTGCGCCGGGCGACAGAAACCAAACCACTCACGAGGCGGCAACGCGAAGTCGTCGCCCTCGTCTCCCAGGGCTTCACCAACAAAGAGATCGCCGAACGCCTCGGAGTCTCCATCCGCACAGTCGAAGGCCACCGTTACCACGCCAGACTGCGCTGATCGCGCGTCGCCGCAGCAACCAGAAAAATCGCGTAGTCGACTACGCGGTTCAGATCCGCTACTGAGCGTGATGATGATCGCTGTCCCATGCAACTCGAGAAGCGCTTCGAGGCGATGGGCCGGCCCAGCCCCCGGATGGTGCGTCCGGACTGCAGTTCGAAGCGTCCTCATGGAGGAGTAACCATGAACAGCGACAAGCACCTCAAGCACCTCGGCGAGCTGGCGGTGGCAGTGGGCATAGGGCTTGCGGTCGCGCCTGCCGGCACGGCGGTAGCAGCACCGTCCGTCGGCGACTCGTCCACGTCGTCGAGTTCCGACTCCTCCGACCAAACATCGTCCGACGGGAGAGCCGCGGATCGATCCACGGACGGGGCCTCTTCGGACAGGACGTCATCCGGCACATCGCGTACGGACTCGGATTCGTCGAGCGACGGATCGCGGTCGTCGACGACCGGCGACTCGACCACGGATTCGCAATCCACGTCCGGCACGGATTCGCAATCCACGTCCGGCACCGATACCCAATCCACAACGGACACCGAATCCACATCAGCCACCTCGAGCGACGACGTGAACGGGTCCGGCGCGACGACACCCGACATCTCGTCGACTGTGAACGACGGAAGCATGCCGGACTCGGGCACGACAGCAGGCGAGTCCGAGCAGGCCGGATCGAGTTCTGATGCCACGGCACCGACAGCGATCGACGCGTCCGGTGCCGCGATCGCGCCGGCCGACCGGCCCCAGGAACGAGCGGACACCGAACTGTCGGATTCGCCCGCGTCACCGGCCCCCGTCCAGGGTCACGACAGCGCACCCCAGGGCAGCGACCCTGCGCCGACCCCCCCGACCACCCCGGTAACGGGCAGCTCCGGCGCGGCACTCGACCCCATCATGGCGGAGGACCCGGCAGCCCGCGGACCCGTCCCGAACGCGCCGGCAGCGATTCAGGACGCAGTTCCAGCGACGGCGTCGGCTCCCGAAATCACCACGATCGACGGGGCGACGGCCCTGACAGGCATAGCGTCCGACACCAAAGCCGATGCGTCGCAGGTCGTGACGCAGGCATTGGCCCCGTCCCTCCCCACTGCGGCGGTGGACGTCGCATCGAGTGTCGTGTCGAAGGTGCTCGGCGCCCTCGGGCTGCGTCCGTTCCTGTCGAATGACCCACAGGTACCGATCGAGTCGCCGACGTTCTGGGCGCTGGCCGCGGCATGGTGCCGTCGACAGGAGAAGGTGTTCACCGCCGACGCGAACCCGACGCTGGCTGCCGCCCCCGTTACGACCAGCGAGCCGATCGAATCGGTCGCCGTCACAAGCACCGCATCCACACTCACGAGCACCGCATCCACCGGCACCAGCTCCACATCGACTGCTGGGCCGACCGTCGGTGCGCCCGACCGCAGTACCGGCGTGGTTCTCGGCTCGATCAACACGTCCGGAGACCAACTCGGCTACACGGTCACCGGACAGCCGAGCCGCGGAACGGTCACCGTCGACGAGACCGGCGGCTTCAGGTACACCCCCACCCAGGCAGCGCGCCAGGTGGCCGCCCTGGACCCGAGCGCCGATTACACCTCGTTCGACTCGTTCACCGTCACCCCGACCTCCGGGCAGACCAGCACCCCGGTGACCGTGCAGGTGCCGGTGTCGGCGGCCCGGATGCAGGTCGCGCAGTCCACCACCGTCGGGTCCAACCCGTCCGGTGCGGTGTTCACCGGCACCAGAACCTATGTGGCAAACCAGGGTTCGAAGAGCGTCTCCGTGCTCGACACAAACGACACCGTCGTCGGCACGGTGACCGTCGGCACCTCGCCGACCGGCGTCGCGGCCAACCCGGCCGGGACCCGGGTGTATGTGACCAACAGCGGCAGCGGAAACGTGTCGGTGATCGACACCGCCACCAACACCGTCGTCGCCACCGTCAAGACCGGCACCACACCCAGCGCCGTCGCCGTCAATCCCGCCGGCACCCGCGCGTATGTCACCAACAGCGGCAGCGGCACCGTGTCGGTGATCAACACCGCCACCAACACCGTCGTCGGATCCCCCATCAAGGTCGGCATCACACCGAATGCTGTCGCCGTGAGCCCCGACGGCACCCGTGTATATGTCACCAACCGCAGCAGCAACACGGTGTCGGTGATCAACACCGCCACCAACACCGTCGTCGCCACCATCAGAACCGGCACCACACCCAACGCCGTCGCGGTCAACCCCACCGGCACCCGCGCGTACGTCACCAACCGCGCCAACAACACCGTCTCGGTCATCGACACTGCCACCAACAGCGTCGTAACCACCGTCGCCGTCGGTTCCCAGCCGACCGCCGTACGCGTCTCCCCCGACGGAAGCGCGGCCTATGTCGTCTCCAATCCGGACAGGCTGACCGTCATCGACGCACGCACCAACACCGTTGTGTCCACACTCTCCATCGACTCGCCTACCGAGTCCGGCGACCACTCCATCGCGCTGAGTGCCGATGGTTCCCGAATGCTCGTCACCGATGCGACGGACGGGCGGGTGCGGGCCGTGACGCTCACCCACGTGAACTCCGAACCCACAATGAGCTGGACAGCCGACGCACCTCGGCCGTCCGACGGCGCCGTCGTCGTCACCCTCGTCGACCCCAGAGACCCCGACGGGGACCCGCTGACCTTCACGAACACCGCACCCGGGTCCGGATCGGTCGTCTCCGACGGCATGACATTCACCTACACCCCGACCGCCGCCGCCCGCGACCTCGCCTTGCAAACACCGGGAGAGGACGCCGACCATTTCACCATCGCCCTTGCCGACGGCCAGGCCGTGACGAACATCGTTGTCACCGTTGCCATCTCGCCGACCGAGGTCCCGGATATCCTCGAGGTCGAGTCGACCACCATTGCGGTCGGAAGCGGTCCGACCGGCGTGGTGACGGCCGAGGACCGCATCTACGTCGTCAGCGACGAGGGCTTCGTCCGGGTGATCGATCCCGAGACCAACACGGTCGTCGGTGCGCCGATCGAGGTCGACTGGGCGTCGTCGAACATCGCGGCCACCTCGACGTCGGTGTACGTCAACAGCCCCTATACCGGCGCCATCTCGGTGATCGACACGAGCACCGGCACCGTCGTCGACACGATCTGGGTTGACCCCGCCCCCGATTACCAGGGCTATTCCCTGGCTCAGGAGTTGGCCGTCAGTCCCGACGGGACACGCCTCTACGCCAGCGGTGAGGACGGCACGGTGTCGGTCATCGACACCGCCACGAACACCGTGATCGCCTCCCAGCTGCTCGGCTCCTACAGCAGCCTGGAAGTCAGTGCGGACGGCCGCTACCTGTACGGCACGAGCGGCGCCACCGTCAGTGTCATCGACACCGCCTCCCTGACCAGGACCGCGGAGATCACCGTCGGTCCCGAATGGGACCTCACCAGGACGAGCAGCGAATTCGCCGACGTTTCGCACAGCGTCACCGTCGTGAACGGGAACCGGCTGTACGTCACCCACCACGTCAGCACCGTGGAACGCGCCACCGGCAGCTTCTCCAACGGACAGTTCATCACCGACAGCCAGGGCCGCCTGTGGCGCGTGACGGGCGGATACGGACTCGTCAGCGTGATCGACATCGATCCGGCGAGTGCCACCTACGGCAGCACGTTGGATACCGTGCGACTGACCGGTGACGCGCAGGACCTGGCGCTGAGCCCCGACGGCGGCCGGGCGTTCGTCACCGCCGGTGACGGGCGCACCATTGCGGTGATCGACACCGCCACGAACACCGTCGTCGGGACGTTCGTAACCGACGGGGAGGGCGCGGTCACCGGGCCCTACGGTCCGTTGCGGACGGTGTCGATCTCGAGCGACACGCTGTACGTCACCGACTACAACGACGGCGCGATGTATGCAGTCACCGGCGCACTGGACGGCGCACCCGCCGCTGTGCTGACCTGACCGAACCGGCACGCCGGATGACGCGAACGGCCCCACTCCCCGATGACTTCGCCGGCCACTGCTCGTAGGAGGTGCTTGAAATTACCTCACCAGATCAACGTTTCGCCGCCCACGCGGATGCGTCCGAAGAACCGTCGTCCGATATGTGCGCCGTAGTGGTTGTATCCGTCCATGAGTTTCGCCAGCTCGCCGGCCAGGGCTCGAAGTGCCGGGCTGACGGCCTCGACGCCGCCTGCCGATATCCATCCCCAATCCGCCGGGACGTCGTTGATTGTGATGACGATCCCGGCATCGTGCGGTGTCTCGACGGTATAGGTGATTCCCGGAGGGGCATCGCCGATCGGATCGGGCGCCGCGAGCTGCCCGGGCAGAGTGGGTGTCGAGAACACCACCCGCGCGAGCGCGATGTCGTCGCGGATCTCGTCCGCGATGCGCGACAGACCCGCATGGCGACCGACACGGTCGTGCCTCGCGCCGTACGTACGGTCACTTGTGTCGTACCGGCTACGCGACTTACTCAGGATCCGGTCGAGCATTCGCTGCGCCGCTGCCCGTTCGGTGTCACCGGTACGCGGATGCTCGATCAGAGTTCGCAGGCGTGTGATTCGAAGACTAGCGTCGGCCACACATGCAGGGTAGCGCTCCGCACGTCCCCACTCCGCCCGCAACTACGGGAATCCAGCTGTTTCGGTTGGGTGTGCGAGCGGAACCGTCCCGTCAATCTCGATAGGTAGCCGGAGGTGGGCCTGCGATCGGCCCGAGCGAACCGGCGATCCACCGGTCGTAGAGGCGCATCCACGTTCCGTCCGACCGCATGCGGTCGAGAGTGCCGTTGACGAACCTGATCAGGTCGTCCTTGTACTTGTTGACGGCGAGCCCCCAGTGCTCCTCGCCCTCCATCGGTGGTCCCACGATCTGAAAATGCGGGTCCTGGGACACGAGGCCGGCCAGGAGCGCGTCGGAGGTGCTGGTCGCGTCGGCCTGCCGTTTCTGCATGGTGACGAGGCAGTCGTCCCAATCGGGGACGGCGACGATCGTGGCCTCCGGCGCGACTCGTTGGACCGTGGGGAGAGACGTGGTGTCGACGAAGGTGCAGACCCGCTTTCCGGCCAGGTCCGCCGGCCCCGTGATGTCGGAACCCCGCGGGACCAGAATTCGCTGAAATGCGCGAAAGTACTCGGTGGAGAAGCCGACGCGTCGGGCGCGTTCGCACGTGATCGCCGTGGCGTGAACGACGACGTCGACGTCGTTCTGCTCGAGTGCCGAGAACCGGCCGGCCGAGGTGAGCAGCCGGAATTCGACTTTTGCCGGGTCGCCGAAGATGTCCTTGGTGATCTCCTTCGCCACGTCGATGTCGAAGCCCTGCAGGGTGCCCGTGGTCGGGTCGCGGAAGCTGAACGGGTTCGTGTTCTGGTCGACACCGACGATCAACCGTCCGCGCGACGCGATCTCGGCAAGTGCCCCACCGGGTGGCATCTGCCCCGGCGGCGGCTGCGGGCCGGGCCGTAGGCTCGCAAGCGCTCCGCACGACTCGGGGGACGGTCCTTCAGGCGGCGGATTGTTCGTGGGCGGAATGATCTGTGCGCCGTTCGTCATCGGCCGGGTGGTGTAGGTGCCTGAGACCGTCGGGGTGAGAGGGTCGGGTGCCGCGCAGCCGGCGAGGACGACGACAGCGACAATCCCGACGAGGTACCGAATCCAGGGCCTCGCCCCCTGTCTCGATTTCCGCACTTGTGTCATCAGTGGTACTCGTTCAGTCGCGGCCAGATACCCCCGCCGACGGCGAATCCGCAGGACACGCCAATAATCATGCTACCGATCGCCAGGGACGACATCGACCGGTAGGCGTCGGTCACAGCGGCTGCCTCGTCGTCGCGTAGTCGGTCGATCGCGTCCCGGAGGGCCGCGTCCATGACCGCGAACTTCGCCGCCGACGTACCGGAGCCGGACCCGGCGGCGATCGCCGCGGCGGTCGGGTAGTCACCGCGCTCGAGGGCGATCTCGATGTCCCGGTGCGCGGCCAGCCAGCCCTCGCGCGCCGTCTCGGCGTCCCGGAGGTCGTCCGCGGCCACGTCACCGTGTGCGCTGTCGAGCTGCCGGGTCAGCTCGTCGGACAACGCCTGGGAGTGCCGCGTGTAGTCGACCTCCGATTGGGTGTCGGCCCCACGTTGCAGCAGGGCGAGGGTCTCGTCGGCGCGGGCCTGCTGCGCCAGGATACGAGCACGGGCAACAGTGTTGATGGGTTGCGTTCCTTCGGTTCTCGCGTGTTCGCTCGCCGACGTCGACACCAGGCTTCCGGCGATCAGCCAGATCAGGAGTCCCGCCATGAGGAGCGACGCTACCGCGAGGCCGGGGTTGAACCGGCGCTTGCTCTTCCGGACGAGATACAACTGGGCGAGAACGAGCGCGACGAGGGCGGCTGCGGTCACCGTGAACGCGGCCGCGGGCAGTTGGGCCGTGTGCGTCTGGGTCTCGGCGACCGCCTCGGCCTGACGGACGTAGAGCTGCTCCGCCAGCGGGAGGATGGTGTCCTGCATGAGCGCGGAGGCATCGGACAGATATGCCACCCCGACCGGGTTTCCGGCCCGATCGTTCGCCTGAGCAGTGGCGACGAGGTTGAAGTACTCGGCGAGGTTGCGCACGACGTCCGACAACAGTGCCAGCGATTCGGCATCCTGTGAGGACACCCCGTTGGTCGCCGTGACCAGGGCGTTCGACGCGTCCCCCACCGCCTGGGTGAACTGCTCCGCGCCGGTACTCGCCCCGCCACCGGAGATGAAGGACGTAGTCGCGGCGGCATCGGCGATCGACAGCGAGCTGTAGAGGGCCTGGGCGGCATTCGCCAGTGGCTCGGTGTGGGTCCGCAATACCTCGACCCGCTGTTGCCGCGCGCCGACCGCCGCCGAGGTGATCACGCCGGCGGCGATGACGACGGCGATGAGCGCGACCCCCAGCACGGTCAGCCGTCCGGGCGTCGACGTGAGGAATTCGACCCACGGTCGGCGGCCTTCGGGCTCGACGAGCAGGCCCTCGTCGAGCGTCGGGGTTTCTATGGCGACGTGATCGCCGCGGTGGAACATCCGGCCCTCCTGCACCGCCCCCGCGGTTCCGGTGGAGCACCGATCCGGGCGGCATGGCTGAGTCCAGTGTGCACCGAAGGGGGTGGTCGCCGGACCGAGACGGGACGCACCCCGTCAAACACCGAGTAGCAGAACTCCCGTCACGAGCAGAGCAACGACCTTCGCCACTTCCAGGCCGATGTAGACGTAGTGCGCGTGAGAACGCGGGACGTCCTCGCCGGCGAGGACGCGGTCGGACCGACGCGTCAACCGGGGCCGGACCCCGGCCAACTGGACCACGAGCACGCCGACCGCGGTCGCCCCCGCGACCACAACCCGGGCAGGCGGCCCCTCGATGAGGAGTACGGCGACGAGCAGCGCCGCCCACACCATCTCGGCGACATTGAGCGCCCGGAATACGAGCCGGCCGATCCCCGATCCCCAGTCCGAGGGGCACCGTCACGCCAGGTGCGCGGAACTTCAGCGGCGCCTCGAGGACCTTCCGGTGACGCGTTTTGCTCGTCTGCCCTTTCCTGCCGTCCCGCCCGGGTTCGACAATGGGACGGTGAGTTCCCGAGGTTCCGCCGCAGAGTGGGCGTCCGGCCAGGTCCACGCCGTGCGTGACGATCCTGATGCCCGCCTCGAGCTGAGCGCCCGCACGTATCACGGTCCGGTGGGCAACGCACCGCGGCACCTGCCGTTTCGCCGGGCGGCGCTGTCGTTCATGCGCTGGCAGGTCGGCCGCGGTGTGCTGGCCGCGCTCGACGCGTCGCCGCCCGGGAGTCCGTGGTGGCGGGCAGTCAACGAGCGCCTGCTGCGCGACGGGTGCGAGGCGGTCGCCCGGAGCGGCGGGATGGGCGGGACGCCGTCATCGCAGGCGGTCGACCTGTGGATGCTGTTCGTTGCCGATCCGACCGCACGCACCTGGTACCGGGCTCACAATGCGAGCATTGTCTCCGCCTACCTCGACCATCGCGGCCTCGCCGAATCCGAGAGCCGTCCCGAGCGGTTCTTTCTCAACGTCGTGCTGCTCCGCGTCCTCTTCGCACACGCCTTGGTCGCAGCGCCACGTCTGGCGCTCGGGCGGCTCGCGCCGGCTGGCCCCCTACTCGGCGATCCGCGACTGTCGATGACGGGCATCTTCCTCTCGCTCTCGCGCGTACTCCCCGATCGATATCCACTCGGAGACGACGTCGCGGCGTACGTCGCCGCCGAGCACAACCTCGGCGAGCTGCTGGACTACGGCCTGATCGGACCGCGCCTGCAGCAGCTGTACGAATGGTCGGCCGCCGAACTCGACGAACCGCGGCTGCTCGGCTGCATCCGCGACGGCAGCCCCACCTATGCCTGGTCGTACACCGATCGCGAGGTGTGGCATCCGGCGCGACCGGCCGCCACGATCCGCGCGGTTCGGCGCTTCGTGCCGGCTCGCCGGTAGCGGGCGATGTCTACGGCTGTCTACTCCGCCGGTTTCCGTGGGCCCGTGAAAGGGTAAGCGTGATGGGACGCGTTCGCTGTTGCGACGGATTACGCACCCTTACTTGGTCATTCGAGCGGCAATGACGGAAGGGACACCAGGATGGCCGACCAGTACGCCTGTCAGGATCCCACCACGCAGTACCCCGATCCCGACCGTGAGCACCAACCGGAGATACCGCACCCGGGACTGACCGCCGACATGGTGACCACCCCGGACCACGGCGAGAAGACCTATCGGGGCAGCGGCCGCCTCGACGGCCGTCGCGCCCTGATCACCGGGGCGGATTCGGGCATCGGACGAGCAGTGGCGGTCGCGTTCGCCCGCGAGGGCGCGGACGTGGTGGTCAGCTGCCTCGACGCCGAGGAGCCTGACGCCCGGGAGACCGTGCGACTGGTGAACGGCGCCGGACGGCGAGCCGTCGTCGCGACCGGGGACATCACGTCGGAGGACCACTGCCAGACTCTGGTGGACCTGACGGTCCGCGAATTCGGCGGTCTCGACATACTCGTGAACAACGCGGCGTTTCAGATGGTGCAGACGGGTGGCATCGCCGACATCACCACCGAGCAGTTCGACCGCGTCCTGCGGACGAACCTCTATGCGCTGTTCTGGCTGTGCAAGAAGTCCGTCGCGGTCATGGAACCCGGATCGACCATCGTGAACACGTCGTCGATCCAGGGCATGAATCCCTCCCCCGGGCTGCTCGACTACGCCACCACCAAGGCGGCGATCATCAACTTCACCAAGGGACTGGCGGCCGATGTGGCGAAGCGGGGAATACGAGTGAACGCGGTGGCGCCGGGGCCCATCTGGACGCCGCTGATTCCGGCGACCATGCCCGCCGACGGCTACCGGAAGTTCGGAGAGGACGTGCCCCTGGGCCGGCCTGGCCAGCCGGCCGAACTGGCTCCCGCGTACGTTTTCCTCGCGTCGAACGAATCCAGTTACGTCACCGGAGAAGTGCTCGGCGTCACCGGGGGTATTCCGTTCACGTGAGCACCGCGTCCGGTGTGCGACCGCACACGGTGCGAGCTCACTCCTCGGTGCGTGCGGCGACGATAGCGGCGAGGTTGGCGGCAATGTTCTCCTCGACCGCGGCTTTGTCGACACCCAGTCCGGCGAGCACACCGACGCCGTCCTCGACCTCGAGCAGGGCAAGCAGAATGTGCTCGGTTCCGATGTAGTTGTGTCCCAGCCGAAGTGCTTCACGGAACGTGAGTTCGAGCGCTTTGCGCGACTGAGCGTCGAAGGGGATGAGAGCGGGGATCTCCTCGACGGCGGGCGGCAGCGTCGCGGTCGCCGCGTGCCGGACCGTGTCCAGATCCACGCCCTGTGCTGCGATGGCGCGGGCACCGAGTCCGTCGGGGTCGGTCAGGAGTCCGAGGACGAGATGCTGGGGCAGGATCTCGGAGTTGCTTGCGGCCCTGGCTTCGTTCTGCGCGACGACCACAACCTGTCGTGCGCGGGGAGTGAATCGGCTGAATCCCTGATTCGGATCGAGGTCGGAGGCCTGCCCGGGGTCCTTGGGGACGAACCGCTTCTGTGCGGCCTGCTTGGTGACTCCCATGCTCTTACCGATCTCGGTCCACGACGCCCCCGAGCGGCGGGCCTGGTCGACGAAGTGGCCGATGAGGTGGTCTGCGAGGTCGCCGAGGTGTTCGGCGGCGAGAACCGCGTCGGTGAGTTGCTCGAGCGGCGCCTCAGCATGCCCCTTCTTGATCGCTTCGATGAGATCGTCGAGGCGGATGGGCGGGGTGACGGGCGTTGAATTCTCCATGCGTCAACTCTAAGTTGACGATCATCCAGCGTCAACCCTGGGTTGTCGACCGAAGGTTGTCGCGTCGATCCGCGGAGAGAGGCACTGCGCGGCGGGCAGTCTGCTACCTTGATGGCTAGCAGATCTAGGGATAGGTGTTCTATGCATATCGAGAAAGACCTGGTGGCCGCGTCCGCCACTCCCCTGGTGCTCGGAATTCTCGCCGAGGGCGAGTCCTACGGGTACGCCATCCTGAAGCGAGTCAACGACCTGTCCGGCGGGCGGATCCAGTGGACCGACGGCATGTTGTACCCGCTGCTGCACCGACTCGAACGGCTCGGACTGGTGTCGGCGTCGTGGGGCGCCTCCGACAGCGGGCGCCGGCGCAAGCACTACACGATCACCGCCAAGGGCCGGGAAATGCTGGCGGAACGGCGCGCCCAGTGGGACGTGGTCGCGGACGCCCTGAGCCAGGTGTGGCGCTCCGTCCAATTGCCCCCGGCGCCCGCGGAAGGATGGTCGTGATGGATACCGACAAGGAACTGGAATCGCAGATCGGTCAGTGGCGAGGGTACGTCGAGCGCCGTCACGCGATATCCGCTGCCGACACTGATGAGATGGAAGACCATCTGCGCGATCAGATTTCGGATCTGTCCGCGGCCGGCCTGGAGACCGACGAGGCTTTTCTCGTCGCGGTAAAACGGATGGGCAACGTGGACGACATCTCCCGCGAGTTCGCGCGGGAGCACTCCGATCGGCTGTGGAAGCAACTCGTGCTGATACCGGCCGCGCCGGACGGCGATCGCACTCGTCCCACCCGTGAACTGTTCGTCGTTCTCGGGTTCGCGGTCGGCGCAGCACTCGCCCTCGAGGCAGGGTTGGCGACACTCGACGAGCAGGACCTCGCCCGCAACCTCAGCCTGTTCATTCTTCCCTTCCTCGCCGGATACTTCGCGTGGAAACGGAAGGTGACGCTTCGACTGGCCGCGGCGCTGGTGGTGCCGTTCGTCCTGGCGGCGGTGCTGTTGAACGTCTTCCCGTTCGTCTCGAACGGCTCCACCGAGGTGATCGCGGCGATCCATGCACCCATCGCGTTGTGGTTCGCCGTCGGTGTCGCGTATATCGGCGGCCAGTGGCGGTCGGACCGGCGGCGAATGGACTTCATTCGATTCACCGGAGAGTGGGTGGTCTACCTGACCCTCCTCGCCCTCGGCGGCGGCGTGCTCATCGGCCTGACGGTCAATGCTTTCGACGCCCTCGGCCTGAGCGTCGAGTGGGTCGTCGAGGACTGGGTGCTGCCGTTCGGAGCGGCCGGTGCGGTCATCGTCGCCGCATGGCTCGTCGAGGCGAAACAGAACGTCGTGGAGAACATCGCCCCCGTCCTCACGCGTGTGTTCACACCACTGACGACTCTCATGCTGCTGGTGCTGCTGATCGCATTCGCGACGACCGGCAGCGTGGTCGACGTCGACCGGAACCTGCTGATCCTGATGGACCTCATCCTGGTCGTCGTCCTGGGCCTGCTGTTGTACGCGATTTCCGCCCGCGACCCCTACCTGCCGCCCGACCTTTTCGACCGCCTCCAATTCGTCCTCGTCGTCAGCGCCCTCGCGGTCGACCTGCTGATGCTGTTCGCCATGCTCACTCGAATCGCGGAATTCGGCTTCACCCCGAACAAGGTGGCCGCACTCGGAATGAACCTGGTCCTGCTCGTCAACCTGACCTGGTCGGCGGTTCTCATCCTCGGGTTCCTCCGGGGCCGCCGCGAATTCGGGTCCACCGAAAATTGGCAGACCCGTTACCTCCCCGTCTTCGGTGTGTGGGCGGCGTTGATGGTCGGTGTACTTCCGCCGATATTCGACTTCACCTGACGACCGCGGGCCGCGACCGATTACCGGGATTCTTCCAATGAGCGCGATACCTTCCGAATGACGCTGCCGCTGCGTAACATCAAGCACATCTCGCTGGAATCCCTCTGGAGGCCGACGTGGGTGGACTTGGTATCGATCTCGGAACTGCCAACACTGTCGTCGGAACCCCCGACGACGGCATCGTACTGAACGAGCCTTCCTTCATGCTGGTTCGGACGAAGGAACCGCACCGCGCTCTCGCCATCGGCAGCGAGGCGCGCAGTCTCGTCGGCCGGACGCCCATCGGAATAACTCCGGTGCGGCCGCTGCGGGACGGGGTGATCGTGGACCTCGAGTCGGCGCGGGCCTTCGTGACGGCGATCGTCAAACGGGTGTCGCCGGCCCGGCGTTACGGGGTGCGGCCCAAGGCCGTCATCTCGGTGCCTGCCGGCGCCACTCCGCTCGAGCGCAGGGCCCTGCTCGAGGTCGGTCACGAGGCCGGCCTGCGGAAGGTGGGGCTGGTGCCCGAGCCGGTCGCGGGCGCCCTCGGCTGCGGAATCAACCCGCTCGAACCCCGCGCCCATCTCGTCGTCGACATCGGCGGCGGCACTTCGGAAATCACCGCCATATGTTTCGGCGGCATTCTCTCCCACCGCAGTTGCCGACTCGCGGGCGACGAACTGACCAACGCGCTGTACCAGTACCTGCGGGCGGAGCACAACATCGTCGTCGGCGAACTCACCGCCGAACGGGCGAAGCTGGGCGCGCCGGACACCGACGAAGGTCAGTCACTCGTCGTCGAGGGCCGCGACGCCGTCACCGGCCGAGCACGCTTCGTCACCCTCGAAACCGAGGAGATCGTGGATGCGTTGCGGCCGACCACAACCGGAATCGTTCACACCCTGACCGAGTGCCTCGAAGACCTTCCGCCCCAGGCGATCGGCGACGTGATGTCGGAGGGGTTGCTCGTCATCGGCGGCGGGGCGTTGCTGCGTGGCCTCTCGCAGCTGCTCGAGGAGGCGTTCGGATTCCCGGTGAAGACGGCCGAACGCCCACTCACGTGTGTCGCGGAAGGTGCCACCGCGTGTCTCGTGCATCCCGAGGTGGTCGCCGCCTACAGCAGCTGATCACCGCCCCGGCGCCGGCGCCGGTGCCGGTGGTCGCGGGAAGTAGTGCTCGAGGATCTTCTTGACCACGGGGCCGGAAGTCGCCGACCCGAAACCACCTCCACGGACCAGCACCGACACCACGATTTCGGGGGCGTCGAACGGCGCCACCGCGGAGAACCAGGCGTTGAGCCCCTCCCCCGGCGCCGACGGATCCTCCGCGGTTCCGGTCTTCGCGCCTGCCGGTACCGGCAGGTTCGCGAGTTGCCCGGCGGTCCCGGCGGCGGCGGAGGCGCGCATCCCTGCCCGGACGGGATCGAGACGGTCCGCGAACGCGAGCCGCTGCGGTGCCGCGGTGGGGATGGAGATCAGTTCCGGCCCGTATGCCGCGGCCAGCTGAGGTGTCACCATCGCGCCGGTGGCGATCCCCGACGTCCAGCGCGCCACCTGGATCGGGGTCGCGCTGACCGTGCCCTGCCCGATACCCATCAACAGCGTCGACCCGGGATACCACGTGGCCCCGATGCTTCCGACGTTCTCCGGGGTGCCGAGAAATCCCTCCGACTCACCGGGCAGGTCGATCCCGGACCGCCGTCCCGCGCCGAGTTGGCTCGCGACGTCGGCCATCTTCTCCGGCCCCAGAAGCTCACCGAGCTTGTAGAAGTAGACGTTGTCGGACCACTGGATCGCCCCGAGCAGATTGTTCGGGCCCATCGGCTGCCAGTTGCGGAAGGTGTGGCCGCCGTACGTGTACGCCGCGCCGGTCTCGATGACCGCGTCCGGCGAGAGCACCGGGTACTGCATGTCCGCCGACGCGACCACGATCTTGAATGTCGAACCGGGCGGCACCGCGGTCTGGGTGGCGTGGTTGACCAACGGACTCGGACCCGGGGTCTGGCTCTGCGCCGTGAGGGCGACGAGATCGGCCGGGGGTCCGTAGACATTGTTGTCGGCGCCCGGGACGCTCGCGAGCGCCAGTACTGCTCCGGTTCGCGCGTCCATCACGACGGCGGCGCCGAGGTCGCCCTTGCTGGTTCGCATCGCTTCCGTGAGTGCGTCGGTGGCCAGGGTCTGCACGCCGATGTCGAGGTGCAGGCGCAGATCGTGGCCCCGTACCGGGTCGACACGCTCGCCGGTGGCCACCGGATTGCCGGACGGATCGACGTACATGCACTGTTTGCCGTCACTGCCGCGGAGCAGAGCGTCGTATTGCTTCTCGAGTCCCGCCTTGCCGACGCGTGACCCGAGTGCAAGGTGTGGCCACCGTTCCATGTCGTCGGCGTCGGCGACTCCGACGTGACCGAGGATGGACGCGAGTACGGCGCCGTACGGGTACTGCCTACGACCGGACGGCACCACGAGGACACCGGGAATCCGCGCGTCCACGATGCGCCGCGCCTGGTCGGGCGCGACCCTGCCCACGGCCACCTGGGTTTCGCCCTCGCCGCCGGCGTCGATCAGGTCCGACAGCTCGTTGGGTGACTTCACGAGCAGCGCGGCGAGCCGGTTGCGGGCGTCGTCGTCGCTGTCCTCGAACATCCGGGCGACCACGGCAACGGCGTACTCGGCCACGTTCACCACGAGGGGGACACCGTTGCGGTCGACGATCAGTCCGCGTTCGGCAGGCAGGCGGATGCACCGCATCATCTGCGCATCGCTCATCGCCCGATACTCCGCGCCCCGGTCGTGCTGCACCTGCCAGGCGAACACCGACATCGCGACGAGCGCGGCGATCATCGTCATCGTCCCCGCCGACATTCCGCGTGGTCGACGCCGCCGCCCCGGGTCGGGGGCCCACAGCGGCCGCGCGACGCCGTCTCGGCGCACCGCGAGCACCAGACCGATGGCGGCGAATCCGACGATCGCGGCCGTCCCGCCGTAGCTGAAGAGGGGAATCGGCATCCCGGTGTGGGGCAGCAGCGACAGACTCTGTCCGATCGACACCAGCGCGTGGATGCCGAACAGCCCACCTATTCCGGCCGCGACGAGTGCCGCCTCCCGGGTTCGTGCCGTGCGCGCAGCGAGTGCGGCCCGCCACACGATCACCGACGTCGCCACCACCACCGCCAGGCCGGCGATCAGACCCCACCCGTACACCAGGCTGGCAAACGCCAGATCATGCTCCGATTCGGGAAGAAACTGCGCCCGCACGTCGTACAGCGGGTCACGCGCCAAACCCCACAGGCCGCCGCTGCCGATCGCGATGTTCGCCTGCAACTCGGCCCACCCCGCGCCTGCCGGGTCGGCGTTGCTCGACAGGAACACGTGCACCCGTTCGAGCTGATACGGCCGGAGGAACAACACCGCGAGCGGCAGCGACGCGATCCCCACCACGAACAACGGGACCAGCGGGAGCAGCGGAACCCGCGCGAGGATGAGCATGAATCCCGCCGTCGCGACGAGCACGACGGCCGTCGACAGGTCGGGTTGGACCGCGACGAGCGTCACCGGCACCGCTGCAATCCCCAGGGTCGCGAGAAAACGCGCGAGGGTGAACCCACCCGCGAGCATGCTCGCGGGCACCAGGATCAGCGCGAGTTTGGCCAACTCGGACGGCTGAACGGTGAACACCCCGAAGTTCAGCCAGCGCTGCGCGCCCTTCGTCGCGACCCCCGCGAGGGGAACGGCCGCGAGCAACAGCGTCGCCACCCCGAACACCGCCCAGCCGAAGGTCCGGAGGTCACTCACCCGCAGGCGGGACACCACCCACATGATCGCGAGCCCGGCCGCCGCGAAGAGCAGATGGCGAACGGCGTGCCCCGTCATCCCAGTCGCCGTCAGATTCAGGAGACCGAGCACGACGAGGACGATCGCCGCCCCGACGATCCACGGATCGGATTCGTGCTTGCCGTCCTGCATGGCCCGCCCCCGGCACTCAGCAGCGTGCGTTCTCGGCGGGCATCAACAGCGGCTCGGACGCGGCCGTCGCCGGGGCGCTCGTGATCGCCGCGACGGCCAGCGCGGCCCCGGCCGGCAGATCGGTCCGGACGACGCCGTACACCTGCTGCGACCCGGGCTGAACACGCTCCGACACGTCTCCGCCCGCCCGCACCTCACCCGAACAGCGGTCGTACACGTTCACCCTCCAGGTCACGGCATCGACAGTCGCCGCCGGATCGAGATGGACGTCCACGCGGATCGCGCACGCCTGCCCGGGACCGCACTCACCGTTGGCGCGGGTGGCCGTGACGAGCGTGATCGGCCCGGCGCTGCCGGGAGCGCCGACGTCGACCGGTGGCGGCACACGTCCCGCGTCGGACATGGCCGGCGTGGGCAGGCCGACCGGAGGTTCCGGTGGCGGCGGCGACACGGGCCGAATCTGATTCTGCTCCTCGGCATTCACCGGATTCAGGACGGCATCCCAGCCTCGGCGCAGCTCCGACCACGCCCGCGGCGCCGCCACCACCGCCGCGAACAGGATCAGGATCGCCACGACACCGAGAGCGCCCTGCCGGCGCGACGGCCGTCTCCTCCTGCGATGCCACGGATTCCGGACCGGCGGGAACCAGCCCGGTGATGCGAGAGTGGAACCAGCGGCCACAGGCGGCGGCTTCTCACCGGCCGCCCGCTCCTCCACGGTCGGGCCGTCAGGGCGTGGCCGTCCCTTGGTCGCCGCGACCAGCCTGGCGAGTTGGCAGCGTTTCCGCTCCTCCTCGGCGGGATCGAGGTCGGGTGCGATCGCCAGACGAACAGATTGCAGCAACGCATCGAGATCTGTTGTTTCGACGAGCGATTCGTGCAACCGGTCGGGCAGGGCCGAACCGCGACAGTTCGACGCGATGCTTCGGAACAGCCCGGCAACCGCCTCGTTCACGTCCTGCCCGGACACCGCACCGCGTCCGTACTCGATCATGAGATGCCCGCTGTCAGACACTGTCACGTTATGAAAACGGATGCGGTCCGGCCCTTCGCTCCGCGCCGGTTCGAGCTGATCCAGCGCATCGGCAACGAGCAGCGACGCCTGTGCCGGTGACAGTATCGCCGCCGCGAGGAGTCTTGAGAGTGCGACACCGTTGACAGGGGCGGCAGGATGGGGGTGTTCGGGCGGTTCGGATCGAGCATCGGCGGGTTCGTTTCTCCTCGTGAGGAGCCCTGTCATCGCTTCGATCATCGCGCACCCCGACGCTCTGCCGCCCGCGCCGTGGAACGAGACCGGAGCGGGCGGCGACGGACCTTGAGTTGGGCTTACCCTGTGCCGAAATCCTTTACGCCTGCGTCATTCCATTTAACTCCGGCGGATGCTCCGGCGTCCGTGAAATCGTCCCCACACATTTTCGTGGGCACGCCCGGAGGGTCTGTCACCGTCCACTCGGAGGCACCCCCAAGGCGCGCATCACGACCGCGCCCCAGTCCCGCCATGCCGGGCAGGGCAACGGGTCCCGGTGGTTGAGGAACCGGATCACCTCGTCGTCGAAGGCGGCGGAGACGGGCAGAGACGAGTGCGCGGCGCGGACCGGGCAGCCGTTGCGTTCGACGTCCAGCCGCCAGCCGTGCGGCATCAGTGGAAGATCGGCAACCGACGCGACACTCAGAACACGCACTTCTTCGGGCAGGGTCTCGCCGAGAACGGCCTGTGCGCTGCCCGCCTCCCCGAGCAGTTGCCGCGCCGCGGGCGTGTCGGGGTCGAAGGGGAAGAAGGCGACCTCGATCGCGGGCACCGCCCAGCGCAACAGGTCGCCGAACACCCTGCCCGGTCGTTCGACGTCCGGCGGCGGAAACCCGAGCGGGGTCTCCGGGAACACACCCACCAGGATCAGCACGTCCACCCGTGCCCGACCCGCGGCGACCGCTTCCCACGCAATCCAGCCGGCATGCGAATGTGCGGCAACGGTCAACGGCCGCTGCAGGTTCGCCGCCTGCTCCGCGAACAGGGCGACCTGTTCCCCGACGGGCCGCTGGGTGTCGGCCGGTTCGTACGGGGCGCCTGTCCGGATCGGGCAGCCGGCGTTTCGCCGGGGCTGCCCGCCACCGGTTCCGGCGTAGGAAAAGTAGTACACCTGTTCGCATTCGTACCCCAGCCGCTGCACGTCGGCCCGGTACATCGTCCCCTCCCCCGAACGCGAGTCGATGCCGGACATGACGAGCAGCGAACCAGCCTGTCGTGGTCCGGGTTCCGGATAGTCGTATGCGCGGGTCGGAACGAAGGCCACCGACACGACCGTCGACGCGACGAGCACGGCGGCGAGTGCCGCTACGGGCCGCCGCAGCGGCGCACGGTCCATCGCCCACACCGTCAGTCCCGTCGCCGCTGCAGATACCGGCACGAGTAGCACGGTCAGGGCGGGGACGCGGTCCGCCAGGGCGCCCAGTGCGAGGATCGCCGCGCAGTACGGCACCATCACCTCGATTCGCAGGCCCCTGCGCCACGCCCGCCCCATCGCCGCGCGCAGGCCGGCACCGCCCTGCCACGGCACCGGCCCGAGTATCCACACCACCACCGCGACGAGCGCCACCGCCGGCCAGAACGCCCGCGAGTACAGCATCGCGTAGGCGGTCGCATCGGCGCACGACGCCAGGAGGACCGGACCGAACGCAGTCGCATAGAACGCCGTCGCGAAACGGATACGCCTCGAGTCGAGGCCACCGAGCATCCAGGCCATCAGCAGAATCCGCACGGCCGACACGACGGCAAGCAACACCAGGAACTGCGGCCACGAATCGGTGCGTACCAGCAGAAGTCTCAGGTCCGCGAACTGATCGAGCGGCGGCAACGCGACGAGATGCAACAGTCCCGGCCACACGGGAACCACCCTGCCCAGCGCGAGCACGACGACCAGTACCGCCGCGGCCGCCAACGGCCACCACCGACTCATACCTTCGCTGTACTCGCTGCGGTGGTGGTGCACAACCCGGCCGGCCCACCACGCAGGACTTCGTGCCGGGCAACGCGATTCCAGCTCAGGCAGGGCCGCGACCACGGCAGGATGCTCCCGCAGGGAGAATGAACATGACATTCCCGGGCGGGATCGGGGAGGATGATCACCTGATGGACGGTTCGGAGGTCGGAAGCCACCGGTCGCTCATGACGTTCGACCAATTCGAGGACATCTTCCGGGTGGCCGCCAGTATCGGCGTCGTGAGGGACGACTTTCATCGATTCGACGACGTCGTCACCGGGAAGCTGTACGACCTGCTGCTCGTCGCCCAGTCCGATGCCGCCGCTCAGCACCGGAACGTCATCGAACTCACCGATCTGCCGATCACCAGAGGCTTGCAGGAGAACATCGGGTTGTTCCGGGAACTCGGCCCGCACCTCCGGGCCGGCCCGATCCTCGAGCGACTGACCGACTACCCGCCGCTCGGCGGCGCACTCGCAACGGACACCCGATCAGGGCTCCCCGACATCACCGGCGGACTGAGCGTCGCCCTCGCGCGCACCTTCCGCATCGTCTACCCCGAGCTGAGGACCCTGCGGGCCCGGACGACGCACTGGGCGCTGGTCAGCACGCTCGTCGACCTCTATCTCTGACATCACCGGAGGCGGGCCGCTGTCCGCTCCCGATTTGGTAACACCCCCGGGGGTGCAAACTTCCACCCCCGGATGGAGGGTCGACCACCCCTGTAGGGGGCGTTGGCGGGCCCCCCTTCCGGCGAAGACTGGTGTCAGTCCACAAGGGACACGGAAAACCCCCACACCACACCCAGGAGCAACGCAATGAACTCGACCAAGACACGCATCGCCGCCGCAGCCGCAACGGGCGCCGCCATCGGACTCGGGATGTTCATGGCCCAGAGCGCCACCGCCGTCGCCGCACCCGCGCAGGCGACGTCGCCTCAGGTCGTCTCCCCGGACTCCGGGCTCTCCCCGTACAAGGTCGAGGTGAGAGACCGTATCGGTTGCGCCAATGCATGGCCCATGGTCGCCTGCGACGCCCCGGACGAGGACGTGCCCCCGCAGGTCACCCTCGTCGAGCCCGGCACCACCCTGGTCGAGCCCGGTGGCACGTCCCTCTTCGGCCCCGCCTCGGCGACCATCCATCAGGTCAACTACCCCCTCGAGCCCGACGACGGGGTGATCTCGCACTCGCTCGATCCCGACATGCCCTGGATGTGATGTGACGACGACTCGGAGTAGACGACCTGGATCAGCTGCATCTCGCGCAGATTCGCGCGGCCGCCGGGGCCATCGGCCCCGGCGGCCGAGGCGTGTGCGACGCGGTGTGCGGTGCGCTGCCGGAATATTTAGAAAGGCGAATCATCACTGACATCCGCGGACGCGAGGAGGACGATGAAACAGACCGGTCTCGCTCCTATCGTGAACGAGTCCCGTTGTCGCGGGTCTTTTCGAAGTGATTCACCCTCTCCGCAGTTCCCGATCGAACGTGAGGCGGCCGAGATGACGACAGAACGCGTGATGGGATCTAAAGCTGCCGATCAAGAATGTCAGGACTGCGGCTACGAACCGGAGCTGAAGCGAACTCTGGGCTCCTTTCAGGTGTTCGCCGTCTCGTTCGCGTTCATCTCGGTGGCAGTCGGGATCTTCGGCACCTACGACGACGTACTTCGCGACGCGGGGCCGGTGGGGATCTGGCTCTGGGTCGTCGTGGCTCTGGGACAGATCCTGGTGGCGCTGGTGATCGCCCAATTCGCGGCTCGGATCCCACTCAGCGGCTCCTCCTACCAATGGGCCTCACGGCTGGCCAACCCGAAAGTCGGCTGGTTGTTCGGTTGGCTGACCTTCTGCTACCTGGCGCTCGGCGTGGTGACGGTCGACAATGCGATGGCGAGTTCCGCCCTCATGCCGCTGTTCGGCATGCAGCCCGACGAGGGCACGGCCCGCGTGATCACGCTCGTCGTGGTGCTTGTCCAGGCAGTGCTCGTCGTGTTCTCCACGCGCCTCGTCGGCTTGATCACGTCGGGCGCGGTGGGGCTCGAACTGGTGATCGTCGTGGTGCTCGCGATCGGGCTCTTCGTCGCCGTGCCGATCACAGGCGAGGGCTCGGTCGGCAACCTCACCTCCCGCGGTGTCGCCGAGGGCGCCCCCAATTATTTCGCCGTGGGCGGCGGATTGATGGCGGCGACGATCATGGGGCTCGCCACACTCGTCGGCTTCGACTCCGCGGCGAACATGGCTGAGGAGGCCAAGGATCCGTTTCGCAGCGTCCCGCGCGCGATCGTGGGGTCGGTGGTGGCGGCGGCGGTGCTGGGACTGGTGTTTCTGATCGCGCTCACCATCGCGATCGAAGATGTTCCCCGGATCAGCGACAGTGACACGCCGGTGGCGGCGATCCTGCGCGATCAGCTGGGTCCGGTGATGGAGCGAACCCTTCTGGTCGCAATCGCGTTCGCCTTCTTCGGCGCGGGGATGGTGACCTTGGCGACCTGCTCGCGCATGGTGTTCGCGATGTCGCGCGACGCACGCTTCCCTGCTCACCGGCTGATGCGCCGGGTCAACCCGCGCACGCAGACACCCATTCCGGCGACCATCTTGATCGTCGTCGTGGGAGTCGTCCTGATGGCCGCACTGCCCGGCGGTGCACTGCTGGAGTTGCTCACGGTGGGAACGGTCATCTCGGCGGTCCTCTACGGCGGGATAGTCGTCCTCTATCTTGCAGTCCGCACACGGTTGGATCGGAAGGAAGGCGCGTTCGACCTCGGGCGCTTCGAGCTACCGGTCGCGATCTGCGCACTGGTGTGGTCGGCCTTCGTGGTGTTCGTGATCGTGTCGCCCTCAACTGCGTTGACCTCGATATTGATTGCGGTCGGATTGCTCCTCGCGGGCGGGGTGTACTTCACCTATCTGTTGATATTCAAACGCGACGTATTGGACACCGAGCCCGGAGACGCCGATGTCTTCGCGCACTGACCGCGCGGCGCAGCACCTCACCACCACCGCCAACGTGCTCACCGGCGACGTGGTGCGTCCGGGCGATTCCGGGTACGAGGAGGCTCGGGTCGGCTGGAACCGCCTGTATTCCCGCTACCCGGAGGCCATCGTGTTCTGCTGCGACACGCAGGACGTGGTCAACGCTGTCCGCTGGGCCCGAGAGGAAGGTATCGCCCTTCGTGCCCGCAGCGGACGCCACAGCCTCGACGGCTGGTCGTCGCTCGACGGCGGCCTGGTGATCGATGTCAGCCGGATGAAGGACATCGTGATCGATGAGTCGGCGCGCACGGCGACGGTGGGAACGGGTCTGACGCAGATGGAGACGGTCGCGGCGCTCGGGCAACACGGCTTCGCCGTTCCGACCGGCTCGGAGGGCGGTGTCGGACTCGGTGGTGTGATTCTCGGGGGCGGCTTCGGGCTACTGACCCGCAGCATGGGCATGGCCTGCGACAACCTGCTTGCCGCGGAGGTCGTGGTCGCAGACGGCGCGCGGTCGGCGAAGGTCGTGGAGGCCACCGAACACCGCAACTCCGACCTGCTGTGGGCGTGCCGTGGTGGAGGCGGCGGCAACTTCGGGATCGCGACGTCCTACACGTTGAGGCTGCACGAGCTTTCGAACGTTACGTTCCTGGTCGCGAGGTGGAGCGGTCACGGCGACCTGGCTGACCTGCTTCGCGCGTGGCAGCGCGAGGCGCCGGTCGCAGACAATCGGCTCACGAGCGCACTGGAGGCGGATTCCACCGCGGTCGAACTGTCTGCACTGCTGTACGGCGGTTCGCGGCGAGAACTCGAGGACCAACTGCGCTCGCTGTTGGCGATCGGCAGTCCCGAGGTGACGGTGACGGAGGACGCGTGGCCCACCGTGTACGGCGACGTGGACAGGGGGCCGAACGACGTCCCCTTCTGGAAGTTCTACTCCCAGTTCGTCACCCGCCCGTTACCCGACGAGGCGATCGATCTGATCGTCCGCTTCATGGACAACACTCCCAGCCCGCCGAGCAACTTCTTCTGCTCGAGCTTCGGTGGGGCCGTGCGTCACGCGCCGCCAGGGGGATCCGCGTTCCCGCACCGCGACGCGCTGTTCTACTGCGAGCCGGGCGCGGCGTGGAACGACCCCGCCCTGAACTCGGCGGCACTGGGCTGGGCCGCCGACTTCTGGCGCGCATTACGACCCTACGGCGACGGCGCCTACGTCAACGTGCCCAACGCCGCTGCGTCCGACTGGGAGCGCGAGTACTACGGCTCCCACCGCGAGCGGCTGCGCGAGGTCAAGGCCACCTACGACCCCGAGAACGTGTTCAACTTCGAGCAGAGCGTGCCCCTGTCGCCGGCTGACCCGTCCCGGGCCCTACGCTGGGGCGATGGCGGTCAACCGAAGTCGCAAGGCCAGGGGAGCCCGTAAACGCAAGCGTCGGATGGACAGTGTCGAGCACGACCTCACCGACGAGCAGTGGAGTGCCCTCACCGAGGCGTGGGGCGGCTGCGCGTATTGTGGTGCGACCGACAAGCCGCTGCAACGCGACTGCGTACAGGCACTGTCCCGCGGCGGGCGGTACACCCTCGACAACATCGCCCCGGCCTGCGGCTCCTGCAACGCCAGCAAATGCAACGACGAGGTCACCGGCTGGCTGCGGCGCAAGCGGCTCGACGAGCGTGCCTTCCTGCTGCGTCACATCGAAATCAAGAGTGCACTCGCACGGCGATTCCCCGCGGAACCGGACCCCGCGATCGAGATGCCGGATACCGCCGCCCCGTGACCCGCAGGCCGCCGGTAGCGACCGCACCTGCTATTTGGTGCCGAAGATGCGGTCACCTGCGTCGCCGATGCCGGGGAGGATGTAGCCGTGCTCGTCGAGTTGACGGTCGACGGCGGCAGTGTAGATCGGCACGTCGGGATGCGCCTTGTCCAGCGCGGCAACGCCTTCCGGACAGGTCAGCAGGCAGACGAATTTGATGGATTTGGGACCGCACTCCTTCAGCCGCTCCACCGCCGCCACCGCGGAGTTACCGGTGGCCAGCAGCGGATCGACCACCACCACGTCGCGCTCGTGCAGGTCGCCGGGCATCTTGAAGTAGTACTCGACCGCCACGAGGGTCCTGGGGTCGCGGTACAGACCGATATGCCCCACCCGCGCGCCCGGCACGATCGTCAGCATGCCGTCCAGGATGCCGGTGCCCGCGCGCAGGATGGACACGAAGACCAGCTTCTTCCCGTCGATGACCCTGCCGGTCGTGACCTCGAGCGGCGTCTCGATCTCGATCTCCTGCATCGGGATGTCGCGCAGCACCTCATACGTCATCAGCGCGGAGATCTCGTTCGCCAGTCGGCGAAAACTGTTGGTGGAGGCATCCTTACGGCGCATCATCGTGAGCTTGTGCTGCACCAGCGGGTGGTCGATCAGGTGTACTGTCCCCATGTGTTCGTCCTCTCGTTCTAGAAGACCGTGCCGTCGCTGACGACGGAGAGCGGTGGCAGCCCACCACGGGTGCGCTGTGCCAGCGCACGGCCCGCCGCCCAGGTGCCGCCTTCCAAGACGCAGGCCAGCGGCATCTCCCGGGCATCCACATCCAGCCGTGCGCGCACCAGCGGGGCCAGTTCGTCCAACAGCGCCACCGTCAACGCCCGCCATTCGACGATGAGTTCGTCGCCCGCAGCCCAGCTGCGCGCAGCCCAGCCGGGGTCGCGCAGGCGCAGCACGCCGGTGTCCAGCAGCAGGCCGCCGTTGCGGTACTCGGGCAGTCCCGTCAACGCGTCCAGCCCCACCACCTGCACACCGGCCCACTGGAAGGGCTCGAGCAACGAATAGGTCAGCCACTGCGACAGTTTGTGGAACGGCACCCAGCCCCGGGTCAGACCCGGACCGTCCACTGAATCGTGAGGCCAGCAGTCGCCCAGCGGTTCGGTGCCGATGGCGTTGCCCGCCGGCCAGATGCCCGACAGCGACGTCAGCAGCTGCGACAGGATGTCGTGGGCCGCCACCGTCGCCGCGCCCGGTACCTGCGGCGCGACGAGCAGGTCGAACAGACCGCCCGGCCGGCCGTGCAGACCGAACACGTCCGGTTGCACGGCGAGCGCCTCACCCAGCCGGCGCAAAAGCAGCACCCGGCCCTCGAGTCCCACCAACGGATTCGAGGGACCCACCTGGAACGCCTGGGCCAGCCGGTCCGCGTCCAGGCCACGCAGTCCCGCCGCGTCGACCCGCAGCGGCTGCGCGCCGTCGCTCGAGAACAGTCCGCCGAGGAAGGCGTGCCAACTCGCGACACCCAGGCCCTCGGAACGGGCGAAGCGCTGCCCGCTCGCCTCCTCGCGGTACTGCCAGTCGGGACCGGCGCCGGCATCGAGCAGCACGCTGACGACGGCGAGGTCGATCATGGCGCGGGCGCGGCCCGGCGCGTCCAGCGCGGCCAACCGTGCATCCAGCTCGGCCTTTCGATCCACTCCGCCGGCCTCGAAATGGCGCCACCGGCTGTGGAACGGGATCTTCAGGTCCGGGTAGCGGGCGTGCGTGACGTCCACGACCTCGCCCGCGGCCGTCTGCAGCGCGCCGTCGTCCACGTCGAACCAGCGGGAGCCGCCCTCGCGCGCGCGACGCACCAGCAGTTGCGCGCGTTCCCGCACGGCGGTCGTGGTGCGCAGGGCCGCCGCCGCACCGTCGGCCCGCCCGACGTCCAGGACGGGACCGACGCCGGTGACGCTCACTCGTCCAACTCCCGGCCCTTGACCTTCGCCAATTCTTCGGCGTCCGGCACCGCGCCCGGGGTGAAGTAGCCGGCCGCCATCTTCGCGTCGATCTCCACTCGCGCGTCGGCCGGAATCAGATCGGCGGGGAGGTCCACTCGCTCCCCGACCTCGATGCCCGAGCCGGTGATGGCGTCGTACTTCATGTTGCTCATGGAGACCAGGCGGTGGATCTTCCGGACACCCAGCCAGTGCAGCACGTCCGGCATCATTTCCTGGAAGCGCATGTCCTGCACGCCGGCCACGCATTCGGTGCGGGCGAAGTACTGATCGGCGGTGTCTCCGCCCACCTGGCGCTTACGGGCGTTGTAGACCAGGAACTTGGTCACCTCACCCAGCGCGCGCCCCTCCTTGCGGGAGTAGGCCACCAGGCCGACACCGCCGCGCTGCGCGCCCTGGATGCATTCCTCGATCGCATGGGTCAGGTACGGACGGCACGTACAGATGTCGGAGCCGAACACGTCCGAGCCGTTGCACTCGTCGTGTACGCGCGCGGTCAGTTCCACCGCGGGATCGGCCAGATCTCGCGCGTCACCGAAGATGTACACGGTCTGCCCGCCGATCGGGGGCAGGAACACCTCGAGGTCCGAGCGCGTCACGAGTTCCGGGTACATGCCGCCCGTCTCCTCGAACAGCACACGGCGCAGATCTGTCTCGCTGCAATGAAAGCGCTCCGCCACCCCCGGCAGATGCCAGACGGGCTCGATCGCGGCCTTGGTGACCAGCGCCGCACCGCTGGGCAGCAGGAAACGCCCGTCCGGATGCAGGCGACCCTTCTGGATGGCGTCCATGATCTCCGGCAGGATCACATGCGCCTTGGTCACGGCGATGCTGGGCCGGATGTCGTGGCCGGCCGCCAATTCGGCCGCGAAGACCTCGGCCACCGTGGCGCCCCACGGATCCAGGCTCACGATCTTGCCGGGCTCGCTCCACTGCGGATACGGGCCGACGGCGTTCGTGGGCGCGGTGTTGGTGAGGTCGGCCTTGTGGTGACGCGACAGCGCACCCGAAGCGACAGCCAGCGCCCGGTAGATGCTGTACGAGCCACTGTGCGTCCCGATCACGTTGCGGTGGGCGCGATTGGTGGTGGTGCCGACCACCGGACCGCGCTCGGACGCCGTGGGCGCGCCCCAGTGAACCGGGATAGCCCCGACACCGCCACTGTGGGACGTCAGTCGGATGTGGCCGGCGGGGTTGTCGGGCGTCGCGGCAACGGGTTCAGCGGACATAGCGTTCCTCCCTCGAGGAAGGCCCGGCGGCACGGCATGCCTCCGGAACGTGTCTCCGGTGCCGGATGCTGCCCGCCACCGGAAACCGAAGCATAACCACTCTTCAGCCACAATGTCGTGCGGCGAAGACGCCGAGCGTTCAGACCGCGCACATGCCTCCGATAGTGTCGCCGGGGTGACGAAGAATCGAGCGCGCGCCGTGGATCTGCGAACCCAGGACGAGGCGGACGACGTATTCACGCGCGGCGACGCGTTGCAGGCAAGCGTGCCGTCCCGTGCACACGATCATGCCGCGACCGGCGCCGGCCGGCCGGATGTGCTGAACTTCGTCGAGGCCGACAACGAGGGCAGGTTGACGCATCTGGTCCCCCTGCGGATCGGCCGGATGATCGCCTCGCCGTTCGCCTTCTTCCGCGGCGCCGCCGGCCTGATGGCGGCCGACCTCGCCGCCTCTCCGGTCACCGGACTGACGGCGCAGCTGTGCGGTGACGCGCATGCGGCGAACTTCGGCCTGTACGGGACGCCGGACGGTCAAATCGTCATGGACATCAATGATTTCGACGAGACCCTCCCCGGTCCGTGGGAATGGGATCTCAAACGTCTCGCGGCCAGCCTGGTCCTCGCCGGACGCGAGGGCGGAGTGTCCGAGAGCGGGTGTGTCGAGGCCGCCGAAGACGCCGTCAAATCGTATCGGCGCACCATGCGCGATCTCGCCGAACTTCCGTTCCTCCAGTCCTGGAATGCGCTGCCGGACAAGTCGGTGCTCGCGCGGGCAAAGGCCGACGCTCTGCTCGACGACTTCGACAAGGCCGCGCAGAAGGCGCGACGCAACACCAGCGAGAAGGTGGCGGCGAAATGGACCGCCCATTTCGAAAATCACGAGACCGGGATACGCCGGCGACGGTTCGTCGACGATCCGCCGATCCTCACGCACGTGGATCGCGCGACCGCCGATGCGGTGACCGACGGGTTGGAACGCTATGTCGACTCACTTCGGGAGTCGCGACGGAACCTGATCACCCGATTCGTCGTGTCCGACGTCGCCTTCCGGATCGTCGGGACCGGCAGCGTGGGGCTCCGCAGCTATATCGCTCTGCTGCACGGCAATCGGGACGAGGTGCTCGTCCTTCAACTGAAACAGGCCCGGCCGTCCGCACTGGCGGCGTACCTGCCGGTCGACGAACCGAAGCACGAGGGCAAGCGGATCGTGCACGGTGCCCGGTTGGTGCAAGCGGAATCGGACATCCTTCTGGGCTGGACGACGATCGACGGCCTCCCCTACATCGTGCGTCAGTTCCGGAACCTCAAAGGCGACATCGATCCGACCGGTCTGGAGCAGGATCATCTCGATGATTACGGCCGCCTGGCCGGCGCCCTGCTCGCCCGCGCACACACCCGCTCACTCGACCCGCGGGCGCTCGCCGGATACTTCGCGGGCGACACCGAACTGGACGAGGCGATCGGCCGGTATGCCGTCCGCTACGCCGATCAGACCGAAGCCGACCACGCAGAACTGGTGGCCGCGGTGAAATCGGGGCGGATGGCCGCCGAACCGGCCTGATCCGGCACGAGTAGCCGGATCAGCCCGGTGTGGCGGCGGAGCGCCGTCGCCGCCAACTCAACCACCGGAGGGCCACGGCGAGGATTCGCGGCACGACGAAGTACACCGCCGTGGGGACGACGACACCGGTCAGCGACAGCGCGCGAAGCCAGGTCGGCCAGGTGGCAGTGATCGGGCCCGACAGCGTCATGACGGTCATGCCCAGCGTGACGAGCGGGAAGATCGAGACCCAGGTGACGGCAACCCGCAGGTGAATGGACGGCGCCGGCACGACGTCCTGGACAGTCCGGCCCGTCCGCGTGCGGCGACTCTTCGTTGCCACCGGGGCGAGCTGCTCCACCACTGCGGATGCCAGAGCGAGAGATTCCATGCTGAGAGCGCCCTTCCAAGTTCCAACTATTCAGTTGCATTTGGAGAGTAGAGCGCCGGTAGACAACTTTGCAACCAAACAGTTGGAGTTTGCCGTTAGGATGCACCGGTGGCGTGGGATACCGAACGAACCAAGAGACTCCTGCTCGAGGCGGGCGCCGAGGAGTTCAGTGCCTTCGGACTGGCCGGCGGCCGAGTCGACCGGATCGCCGCGAAAGCAGGAGTGAACAAGGAGCGCATCTATCAGTACTTCGGCAAGAAAGAGGCGTTCTTCAGCGCCGTTGTCGAGAGTGAACTCACGGCGTCGCTGGATGCGGTCGAACTGTCCGGAGAGGGAGTGTCGGCCGTCGCCGACTACGCCGGCCGTCGATTCGACTATCAACGCTCGCACCCGGCCTTCACCCGACTGCTGTTCTGGGAAGGCCTCGAACTCGAGAAGCCGGTCGCCGAGGAAACCCGTCGGAAACACGCACAGACGCTGGTCGCGGGAGCGCAACAAGCCACCGGCCTGTCCGAGGCCGACGCCCAGGAACTTCTCATCACGGTGATCACCCTGGTCGACGGTTGGGGCACCCTCCAGACCGCGGACCGACTGTTCTCGCCACCTCCTTCCCGCCGCGACGACCGGGATTCACGACGCCGCGAATTCATCGTGATGACCGTCGAAGCCGCCACCGACGCCGCGATCGCCCGGACCGATCGGACCTGACCCATTGCGGTGCACGGGACCGGATCGAGCTGGCAAGGTCTAGTCATGGCATTCGGGTGGCGGTCGGTCGCTGCGGAGTGGCCGCTGGTGATACCACCCGTCGCGGTTGCGGTGCTGGGCGTGACCTGGGGCCGCCACATCGGCACGGTCGTGGTGCTCGCCGTCGCGGTAGTCCTGGTCGGTGCGGTACTCGCGGCCGTTCATCACGCCGAGGTGGTTGCACACAAGGTCGGTGAGCCGTTCGGGTCGCTGATTCTCGCGGTCGCGGTCACGGTCATCGAGGTCGGACTGATCGTGACGTTGATGATCTCGGGTGGCCCGGCGACGGCGTCGCTGGCCCGCGACACGGTGTTCGCGGCGGTGATGATCACCGTCAACGGCATCGCCGGGTTGTCGCTGTTCGTCGGCTCACGACGGTACGGGGTCGCGCTGTTCAATGCCGAGGGGACCGGCGCGGCGCTGGCAACGGTGGCGTCACTCGCAACGTTGAGCCTGGTGCTCCCGACCTTCACGACGAGCCGACCGGGTCCCGAATTCTCCTCGGCCCAATTGATATTCGCGGCGGTCGCCTCGCTGGTGCTGTACGGGATGTTCGTCCTCACCCAGACCGGGCCGCACCGGCACTTCTTCCTGCCGGTCATTGCCGATGAACCGGAAACCGGCGACCGGAGTTCCGCTCCCCCGACGGGCAGGATGGCGGGCGTGAGCCTCGCCCTCCTGGTGGTGGCGTTGTGCGCGGTCGTGGGTCTGGCGAAGGTGGAATCGCCCGCGATCGAGGACGCGGTCGAGGACGCCGGATTGCCACAATCCATCGTCGGTGTGGTCATCGCGCTGCTCGTGCTACTGCCGGAAACCCTCGCCGCGGTGCGGGCGGCGCAGCGAAACCGGATCCAGATCAGTTTGAACCTGGCCTTCGGATCGGCGATGGCCAGCATCGGTTTGACCATCCCCGCCATCGCCGTCGCGTCGATCTGGCTGGACGGGCCGCTTCTGCTCGGCCTCGGTCCGACCCAGGTCGTGCTGCTCGCGATCACCGTGGTGGTCGGCATGCTGACGGTGGTTCCCGGCCGCGCCACCCGACTCCAGGGCGGCGTCCACCTGGTGCTGTTGGCCGCGTACGTGTTTCTCTCCGTCAACCCCTGACCGCGGTCCGCCACCTCGTCGCCCGTGGAGACGTCACCAGCGCGCCCCCCGGATTCGCGTTCGGGTAAGTTTCCGCGCATGAGAACCGCATCGTGGGTCAGCGCGGCGACTGCGGTGTTGCTCGGCGCCACCGCTGCCGCAGCCTGGCGGAAAGCGAATCTTGCCGATCAGGCCAGGCACGAAGCGGAGGCCGCGCTGGAGGCGGCGCTCGGGCAACTCGAAGCGATGACCAGGATCGCCGAAGCCGCGCAACAGGCGCTCCCGCGGCCGCTGGAAGTCGAGTTCGACGTCCAGCGCATCCGTGGACCCGTCGACCGGTTCCGGCTACACAATGTCGGAACCGGTATCGCCACCGACGTGCGATTCGTCGTCGATCCCGCCGAGGAGCAGAACCGGCGGGTCCCGACGCCGCAGTGGCTGCACGAAGGAGCGGTGACGTTGCTACCGAAGGAGTGGGCCGATTTCTCCGCGAGCGCACTGTCTCCCGTCGCCGGCTCGTGGCGAATCGTGTTTCCGGCCTTCGTCACCGTGATCCACGACGGGGCCGGGACTCCGCAACGAGTAGACCTGCCGACGACCGTCACCGAGGACGGCGTGATCGGCTGACTGCCCGCCGTCGGCACCCAGCGAGGCACGATCCACCGTTCACTGCCTCAGCCGGTCCGCGACCAGGTCGAACCAGTCGAGCACCGCGCGCTCGTACACGATCCCGAAGTCGAGTGTGGCCAGCGCAAACCGGTTGGATTCGTGCACGGCCGCGTCCCGCTCGTACTCCGCGAGTTGCCTCTCGTGGGCCGCACGGTGCGAGTCCACCATGTCGGCCAATCGGTCGGGCGGAAGGTGCGCGCCGAATGCGACGGTGAGAAGCAACGGATAGCGAATGTTCTCCGGGCCGGGTTCGCGCTGAATCCATTCGGCGAACGCCCGTCGACCCTCGTCGGTGAGTGTGTAGGGCTTGCGCTCGCGGGCACCGCGCTCCCCCGCCTCGATCAGGCCGGCACGCTCCATTGCCGCGAGCTCCCGATAGACCTGACTGGTCGTGATCGACCAGAACTTGCCGATGCGTTCCTGCGCGGTCACCACCAGATCCCAACCGGTCTTGGAACCCTCGTGCAGGAACCCGAGGAGCGATGCCGCAGTGGCATTGAGGGGGCGTTCGTCCATCTCGCGGTCCTTCGCTCGGTCGGGGGGTTGACATTCCACTGTGGCATATCGATCATGGTGATAGCGACATTCCACAGTGGAACGTCATCGCCGAGGAGGGTCCGATGCAGTACGCGGACAACATCCGGATATCCGATTCCGAACGCGACCAGGTCGTCGCCGAACTCGGGCGGCACCTCACCGCGGGGCGGCTGACCATCGGGGAGTTCGACCAGCGGGCGGCAGAGGTCTATCGATCGACCACCCGGCAACAGGCCCATCAGGTGTTGCGTGACCTACCGTCCGCAGCCCCCACTGTTGCCGCTGCATCGGTCACGACGCCACCCACCCGTCCGGCGCGTCGCAGAATTCCCGGCCACCAGAAGATCGAATGGCTCGCCTGGGCCGTCGCGGGCGGAATCAACATCGCGATCTGGGGCATCGTCTCACTCGCTACCGGCGCGATGATCTACGCCTGGCCGGTGTGGGTGATAGGCCCGTGGGGGTTGGTGCTGCTGGGCAGGACCGTGCTCGGCCGCGAGAGCGGGTGCAGCAAATTCACGGACGCTCTACGCGACGACCGGATGAGAGCCGTCGCGAGTCGCTGAACCGCTGCCGGCACCCGTCCCGCCCGGCCGAACGGCGTTACCCGGTGAAGCGCGTGGTCCAGAGTCGGATCGTCTCGTCGGTGGCACCGCGCTCTCTCAGCCACCCGTGCACGCCGCCGGGACGGGCATCCCAGAGGGCGAGGACACCTTCGATGGCCTCGGGGACGAGACCGCGCAGATCACGGTCGTTGGGATGCGCCCGACCGGGCTCGGGGGCGAAGCAGCACCGGTCCGGGCGCGGTGGCCGCCACCTGCAGGACGTCCACGAGCCGGTCCCCCGCATTGAGCCGGTCGCCTACGGCTACGCCGCGCAGAACCGACCGGGTACGCCCGAATCGGCCGAAGCGCGTAAGGGCGACCAGCGACGCCGTGACCAGGCAAGACATTCCCTGCAGCCGACCGCGTGGGGGCCTGCGCGGACCAGAAATAGGTATACCCCCCGGTGATTCGGCCGATGTGTCGCGCACCCCGGATGGGCGACGATGTGAGTTGTCTCACTCATGAGCCCGGAGTCGCCCGATGGTCCGACGCCGCCACTGACGGAGGATGCCCGCACCGATGAACGCACAACCGATGACCTGCGGTGACTATGTCACGGCCACCTTCGCTCGCGACTTCGTCGCCGAGGGATTCGACCACGACACAGTCGAGCGCATCCACCGCGGACTGTTCGACGAGTGGACACACGCACTCGCCCAATCGGGCCTGTTCAGCAACGGGACAGTCGCGGCCGCCCTGGACTCCTGGCAGGACGACCCGCACTCCCTCCTCACCGCCCTGCTCGCCAACGCCGACGAGATAACGCTCAAGCGCTACGACCTCGTTTGGGAAGCACTGGAACGAAGCGCCCACGCCGGGTCGGCCGACGCCGTCGTCGAATACGCATGACCCGCCCGCCGGCGGCGATGTCACCGCGAAGTCCACCTCGGCCGGGCCCGACCTCCGCTGCGCCGACCACACCGACCACACCAACGAACGAGACCATGAGCACCAACACATATCCCACCATCGAAACCATCCGCATCGGGCAGTACGGTCACGAGTGCCGCTACTGCGGGCACGCCGTCGCGAAGGACGGCCCGGGCTACCGGCACACCACGACCGGGCAGTTCCGCTGCGATCCCACCAGTCGAGCGCTGCAGGAAGCGCGACTGTCCGACAGCCTGGTTCGGAGCTGACCACGATGAACGCGCCAGCGATGCAGTTGCTCCCGCCGCGTGACGGTCTCGCCGATTACCGCGACGCGGTCGACGCGCTGCGTGCCCTCGAAACGCACGGCAGCCTTCGGGCCGATCCCCGCACGGCACTGCTGTTCGACAGCCTCACCGACGACCTCATCGAGGCCGCTCAGACGAACGAGGCCGGCGACACGATGTCCCAGCGCGAAGTCTTCGCCATGATCGATTTCGCGATATCGCGCCCGCGCCCCTCGCTGTGAACTAGCTGATCTCGACTTCGTGGAGGCCGTCCCACCTCCGCGCTGCATCGATGCACCCCGGGCACCCGACGTTGCACTGCGATTTCCCTTCGTCAGCAACACCCCACCCGTCTACTACGATCCTTCGTAGATGGGATGCGCGGTCTGGGCGCCCGGTGAGACGAAGGATCGGCAATGACGAACGACCGCAGCGAGAGCCCGCAATCCCGGCCGAAGCCAGGCGGGACGCGACGGCGTCTGCCCTGGCTGCTCGCGGCCGCCGCGGTGGCGGTGGTGGGGGCTGTCGCCATCGGTGCGTATGTACTGACCGCCGGATCCGACGACGCCCGAAAAGCCCACGACTTCGCACCCAGCGCGGACAACCCTGACCCGTCATTGGGAATCGAGGGGATCGTCACCGTCGACTATCCGCCCGCCGACCATGTGCAAGCGCCGCAACGAGTGGCGTACGAAGAGAGTCCGCCGTTCGGTGGTGCACACGATCAGTACTGGGCGACGTGCACCGGAATCGTCTATCCCGAAGCGATCCGCGCCGAGAACGCCGTACATTCCCTCGAACACGGGGCCGTGTGGGTGACCTACGACCCGGACCATCTGAGCGCCGACGACGTCACCGCACTGGCGGCGCACGTCGACGGGGTGCCGTACACCCTGATGTCGCCGTACCCGGGTCTCGATTCGGCGGTGTCCCTGCAGTCGTGGGGTCACCAACTCCGACTCGACGACGTCCACGATCAGAGGATCGCCGACTTCCTCACGGCTCTACGACAGAACCCGAACACCTACCCGGAGCCCGGAGCGACCTGTTCGACGGTGCGCGGCGGATTCGACCCCGCCGACCCGCCGCCGTTCGATCCGTCCGCACCGGGTCCGGATGCAGTTCCGGTGGACGGCAACTAGCGCCGAAATTTCCTGCGGAGAATTTCGGCGACCGTGTCGATATCGCGCTCGCCCATTCGACTCATTGGTAGAAGCACAATGAGGAGGTGAGTGCGATGTTGTCGGCACATCTGCTGTCCGGTCTGACCAGTGACGAGGTCGATCTGATCGTTGCGGAGGAACTGCATCTGCTCGATGCCACCGCATGAGCGGCGGTGTCCGCCACTGCACGCGCACCGTCAGTCGCTTCGGGAAATGTCTGCATCGAGGGTGGCAGCGATCCGGTCTCTGATCGAGCGGTAATCGACGTCGATCACGAAACGGTGCACCGTCCCGCGCGCCCGAGCGACGCCCCAGACACTCGACCGCCCGTCCTCCCGGAGCACCTGGGGGTGGGCGTCTATGGCAGACAGCACGGCCGCCGGGTCGAGCATCACGGCAGCTGCGACGGAATCGTGTGAGGTGTAGACCGGGTGCTCTGCGCGGTACGTGGTGGTGCAGTGCCGGTGGTAGTCCTCGGTGATGTCGCGGACGAACGTCGCGACCTTCCCCGGTGCCGAGCGAGCGACCACGTCGGCCCAGGCCAATCTGAGACGGCCGGTGACGTTCATTCCCACCCACGTGATCGGCCCCGGCGCTGCCGCGACGACCGCGGCGGCAGCCGGATCGTGGTCGGTGTTCGTGTCGCCTTTCGCAAGGAAATGTGGTTGCACTGCGGCCTCGGCGCCTCGCCGCGAGGCGGGGCCCATTCCGCCCATGATGGTGACGGCCCTGAACCGCGTCAGGATCCGAGGGTCGCGTGTGACGGCGGCGGCGATGTTGGCCAGCGGTCCGAGGCACAGCAGGTCCACCGCCCCGGGCCGTTCTTCCGCGGCGCGGAAGAGTTGCTCGACGGCGGAACCGGGCGCCGGACGCGCGTCCGGCGGTGGCCGATGGCCGCGGTCGCCGAGTCCGTCGAGACCGTGCGCGGACGGCGTTGCCGGCGGAGGCCCGGGCCGTGGCCGTCCGATACACACCGGAACGTCGCGGAGACCGGCGACGGACAGCACCGTGAGGGCATTCGACGCGGCCTGCCGTTCGGTGCAGTTGCCGAACACGCTCCCGACACCGACGATCTCGATGCCAGGGTCGTGCGCAATGGTGAGGAGGGCAAGGGCGTCGTCGACACCGGTGTCGGTGTCGACGAGTACGTACCGTTTCAGTAGCTGAACGTGACCGCTCCTTCGTCACCGATCCACTTCCACATCGGCACCGTCCCGGCGAGCTCGGCGTTGGATACCAACGCGTCCTTGTCGAGGTGCTTGGCCTCGAAGCAGATCGGACACACCATGTAGGTGCCGCCGGCGTTCTCGAATCGTGCCGCCAGATCGGGAAGCGGCGGACAACCCTCGCATGCGACGCCCTGAATTGTGCCGTCGAGGGCGAGCCGTACCGCTTCCTTCGTGAGAAACATCAGCGTTTGGCGCTGTTGTTCTGCCGCGCCGACCGCGACCAGAAACGCAACCGTCACCTTCTCGGCGTCCTCGAGACCGGTGGTGAGACTGACCACTGCTTTGTTAGTCATGGATTCGAGTCTTCGCCGCGCGACAACTGCCGACAAGGGCCCGTTGGGACGGAACCTGGACTCCAGATCGGTGGCGGACGGCCGTTTCCACCGTGTCCACGACGGATTCGCGCCTAACCTGGGGAGGTGTTCGAAGAGCGTCCGTCACAGCAGATTTCAATCGTTCGCCTCGAAGTCCGTCGAAGTCGATCCACCAGCGCCAACGTCGCCGAACATGTCGGGATTCACCCGCGCCTGCTGGCCGGGATCGGAGCCGAGCCCCGTCAGCAGGTGCGGGTGAGTCGCGAGGGAACGACCGCACTGTTCACACTCGTACCAGGCAACGGTGCAGGAGGGATCGACACCGTGCAGGTAACTGATGGTGGATGCCGTCGGATCGGCGCCGAGTCCGGACACGCAGTGGTCCTCGACCTTCGGTGTATAGACCCCACCATGTCCGAGGCAGAGGCCGAAGTCGAGGGTGAATTCATCGAACGACTCGAGGACGACGGGCGCCACCACCGCCTCGCTGTCCTCGCACCGCACGGCGGCGCCATCGAAAGCCACACGGATCGGCAGGCCGAGCAGGTTTACGCGTCGCTCGGATCACGCGATTCGACACTGTGGACGTGCAAAGGGTGGCGACCGGTAGGCAATGCGTACCGGGCGTGGCACATTTCCTCGGGCGATCTCAGCGTGCGCAGCTTCCCGCTTCTACGCTCCCTGGCTGCACGCCGATTCCGGTGGGCGGTGTCGTTCCACGGTTACAGAGGAGACGACGTCCTCATCGGGGGTCGTGCACCCGCACGCCTCAAATCGGAAGTTCTCGACGCAGTCGCGACAGCACTCGACGGAACCGGCATCCGTGTGCGCGTAGCGGATCCCGGCGAACGGTACAGCGGTGAATCGGCATCCAACCTGGTCAACCGCCTGACCGTCGGCGCTGCGGGTGGAATCCAGATCGAACAGCCCCGATCTGCGCGGACGCTGTACGGACAAGCCATCGCCGCCGCTGTCGGCGAGGTCTGCGAATCCTGGATCGCCGCCGACAGCGGTCGGTGATCACCTCCGGTGGTCGCCGACATCAACCCGTCGCCGATGCGGCTCACGGGCCGGGCGCCCAGCACGGCCCGTCCGGGGGCGGCGTGTGCTCGTAACCCGGGTAGCACGGCAGCACCTGAGGCGCAGGCGCGGGTGCCGGTGCCGGTGCCGGAACCGGCGGCGAGCCGGGTGGGAGGCACGGTCCGTCCGGAGGCGGGGTGTGCTCGTAGCCGGGGTAACAGGGCAGCACCTGCGGAGCGGACGCCGCCGGAGGCGCGGGCGCTGGTGCGGGTGCTGGTGCGGGTGCTGGTGCGGGTGCGGGTGCTGGCACCGGCAGTACCGGCGATTGCGGCGCCGGAGTTTCCGCCGGCGGGACCTCGTCCTGAACGGGAGCCTCCGCGGCCGGTGGCACCTGCTCGGCGGCCGTCGGATTCGCCGCGGCAGTCGATGACGTGGCGGATGTCGGCCCAGCCGCGCTGGACGCCGGCACGGGCACCACGACGTCGGGCGACGACGATTGCGACCCGATGATCACGCCCCCGACGATCGCGACGGCGATGATCGCGGCGAGCGCAAGTCCCGCGAGCAGGAGACGGCGGTTGCGGCCGTTCGGCGGGGTTTCGGGAGCGGGATCCGCGGAAGCCTGCGGCCCTGTCGCCGCAGCACGAGCGGCGGCCGTCGCCAGGTCGCTCGGCGACCGATAGCGCCGCCCGGGATCGGCTGCCGTTCCGCGTGCGATCACGGCCTGCATGCCGACGGGCAGCGTGGAGAACTTCGACGACGGCAACTCCCGGCCGTTCGACGCGAACTGCCCACCGGTCAGACACTCGTACAAGACGGTGCTCAGACTTGGGACTCCCGCCGCGGCGCCGGCAGCGGCAGGGAGCCCGACGTCGGTGAGCTGAACCAGTCCCCCGTCCGTCACGACGACGTTCCCCGACGTCACTCCCTGCTCGACCAGCCCCGTGGCGTGCACGGCCTCCAGCGCCGACGCCAGCTGCTCGACAACCCCGGCCGCGCGAGTTGCCTCCATCGGCCCGCTCGCCTGGAGGATCGTCCGCAGATTCGTGCCGCCGGTTAGCGGAGTTGCGAGGTAGAGCCGGTTACCGATCTGCCCGAAGTCGTGAATCGGAACCACGTGCGGGTTCCGGATGTGTGCCGCGAGACCGGCTTCACGAACGAATCGATCGCAGTATTCGTCGTCCTCGCTCGCGTCCCGCGGCAACGCCCGCACCGTGACGTGCCGAGCGGTGACGGTGTCGAATGCCGCCCACACCTCGCCGTTCTCGTCCACCGACAGCGACCGGTCCAGCCGGTACCTGCCGAACAACGCTCCACTTTGCATTTGCCACTCTCCGCCGATCGAAATTGCCGCGTCTGCGGGACTGTGCACCGGGGACGGGCGACGCATCGGAGAGGCGCGCCCGCCTCCACCGGAATTCTAGGCGGTGGCGGCCGGCGGTTCGCGGCGGAGACGATCAGGGCACGTCGAAGGTGCCGAAGCCCGGAAGCAACGCCTGTGGATACTCGGCCGGGGCCATCGTGCCGACGACGATTCGCCCGCTGCCGGTGGCCACGTCGATCTCGGGACGCGGCGAATCGGTCGACCCGGCGGTCCCGATGGGGATCGTGACCGCGCCGGTCGCCCCGGTGTTCATGTTCAGCCAGTGCACCCGCACAGCATTCGCCCGCATGGCGTTACCCGGTCCGGGAATGCACGTGTCCGCGCTGATGGGATTCAGGACGTAACACTCGCTCACGGTGCGAAACCGCACGACTCCGGGTACCCGACCCGTGACTGCGTCGACGGTGAAGTAGGCGGCGAGTACCGGGCTCATCCCGATGGGCGGGACCTGCAGGGTCGTCACGCTTTCCGTCGTACCCTCGGGCGCCGCGACCGCAATGCCCTGACCGGTGGCGGTGATCACTGTTGCCATGCCGATTCCGGCGAGAATCTTTCCTGCTCTACGCATCCGCACTCCCCCTACCTGCGCCGAGCCGTTCATCGCGAAGGGCTCTCCCTGCATCCTAGGGCCGCACCGGCGTTACCGGATCGGAAGTTGTCGGGACGTCCGGGTACTGTGCTCGCATGCGCAGAACGCACCAAGGCTAGCCCCGGTCCGGGGCCGCCCCGACTCGGGAGAATCCTGATGCGTACTGCGCTCTGCAATGCCCTGTTCGCCGCTTTCGATCACCGGATCTGCTGTGGCCGGATCCCTGAATGGACCGCCCATGTCGGTCAGACGTGGGACACCTACGACATCGCACCGTGGAACCTGTACAACGTGATCTGGCGGATCCAGAACTGGATTCGCTGCGGCATCCGCGATTGATCGGTGTGGCAACTGTCGGACGCACCGCCGTCAGGCATGAAGGCCGGCGCGGTCGAGCTGGGAGACCCGTTGCGGGCTCAGGTCGAGGATGACACCGATGTCACGCACCGAGAGACCCGATCGGCGAAGATGCGCCACCGCCGCCCGCGAGGCCCGCGCTGCACATTCCTGAGCGTGGGCGGCGGACTCGACCTGCCAGTGGGCGGCGCGTGCCTCCATGAGCGCCGCCGGATCTCCGATGTCGTAGTCGAGTTCCACCTCGACGTCCTCGGCCCGCACACCTTCGACCAGATGCACGGCCTCCGCCACCATGGCGGAAATCTGATCGAGTCGCCGCGCCTCGGTGACCGCGCCCTCGACTCCCGGAACCTTCACCACCCACGATCCACCGCGACGGGTGGCCGTCGCCGTCACCTTCATCACGAACCTCTTCCCACCCGGCCCGTATCTCGTGTCTCCCGACCACAAGTCTAGTCCCCCTCTACTGCGCACAACGACACGCACAGAGGACATTCAGAGTGGCGCAGTTGCCGGCGGATCAACAGTCCGCGACCGTTGCTCTCACCAGAAATCGAGTGCCTGCGCGGTCGCAGTCGACTCGGCATGCGTGGGCCGAAGCGCGCCGCCGATGGCGTACACGGTGTGCCCGACCGCTGCGACGGACATCCCGTGGGCTCCGGTGGGCATCGGCGGCAACGCCGACCAGGTCCCCGAGGTGATGTCGTAGGCCTCGACAGTCGACAGCACCCGGGTCGGCTGTTCACCGCCGACCGCGACGATACGTCCGTCGATGAACGCCGCCCCCAACCCACCGCGCGGGGTGGGCATGCCGGGCAGCGTCGCCCACGTCTCCGCCACCGGATCGAACCGTTCGACCGCGGCCGTGTTCTGATCCGACGCCAGATCGCGCCCGCCGATCGCGTAGAAGTACTTCCCGTCCGTCACCCCGGCCAGATGCTCTCGTGACGTCGGAATGTCTTCGACGGTCGTCCATTTCGTGCCGTCGAAGACTTCTGTCGACGCCACGAGTTCGCCGTCCGCCTGTCCCCCGGCGACCACGATCCTGTCGCCGACCACGGCGGCGGCACCGGCCGCCCGCGGCACGTTCAGCGGGGGGAGGTCCACCCAGTTGCCGTCCCGCAGCGCGAGCACCCGGTCCGACGTCTTCCCGGTGAGGTTCGGCCCTTCCGGCACCCAGCCTCCGAGGACCACCAACTCGCCGCCGTATTCGACGGCCATCGCGTGATTGAGCGGGACCGGAAGGTCCGGGCCCGCCTTCCAGGTGTCGATGGCCGGGTCATTGCCCTCGACCTTCGCGGTCGACCCCACGTTGTCGAGTCCGCCGAACACCCAGATCGTCCCGTCCGCGACGGCCGTCGCGGTCTGCTGGCGGGCGATCGGCGCGTCCCTGAGCGGCCGCCACGCCGGCGCCCATTGAGTCTTGCGCGGCGCGATCTGCAGTGCCTCGGACACTGCTGTCGATTCGGCGTGCGTGGGTTTGATGCCGCCGCCGACCGCGTACACCGTGTTGCCGACCGCGCCGACCGCCATCCCGTGCCGGGGCGTGCGCAGGGCGGGAAGTTGCGACCACGACCCTGCAACCACGTCGTAGGCCTCGACCGTCGACAGCACGCGGGTCGGTTCCTCACCGCCGACCGCGACGATGCGGCCGTCGATGAACGTCGCCCCGAGCCCGCCACGCGGGGTGGGCATGCCGGGCAGCGTCGCCCACGTTCCCGCAACCGGATCGAACCGTTCGACCGCGGCCGTGTTCTGATCCGACGCGAGGTCACGCCCGCCGATCGCGTAGAAGTACTTCCCGTCCGACACCCCGGCCAGGTGCTCCCGTGACGTCGGAATGTGCGCGACCGTCGTCCATTTCGTGCCGTCGAACACCTCCGTCGGCGAAACCAGTTCGCCGTCCGCCTGTCCCCCGGCGACCACGATCCTGTCGCCGACCACGGCGGCGGCACCGGCCGCCCGCGGCACGTTCAGCGGGGGCAGGTCCACCCATCGACCGTCGCGCATGGCCATCACCCGTGCGGAGGCGACGGCAGTGAGGTTCTGGCCTTTCGCCTGCCACCCGCCGATGAGTACGGGCTCGTCGTTGTAGGTGACGGCCATCGCATGATTGAGCGGGACGGGGAGATCGGGGCCCGCCTTCCAGGTGTCGATGGCCGGGTCGTAGCCCTCCTGCCGGGCGGAGACACCGTTGTCGTCCAACCCTCCGAACACCCAGATGGTCCCGTCCGCCACCGTCGTCGCCGTCTGCTGTCGGGCGACACGGGCGTCGCCGACCGGCCGCCACGCCGCGGTCGGGTCGACGGCCGGGGGTTCACCGCCATCCTGGGCGATCGGCCCCGCGGTGCCGGGTCCGGTTGCCTCCCTGAACACGAGGTAACCGCCACCGGCCAGCACCAGCGTCACCACCAGTGCGAGCACGATCAGGATCCCGCGCCGCCGGCCGCGGGCCGGCCCACTGCGACCCCGCGCTTCCGGCGGCGGCCAGGGCGACGGACCCGTCGGCGGCCAGAACGGGGCCGAGGGGTGGGAATCGGGCTGGATCTGCTCGGTCGATGCGAAGAATCGGCGCTGACCGTCCGAATCCTCGAACCGGATCTGACGGTAGCCACCCGCATCCGCGGCCGGGTGCGCCTGGCCCGGCTGGGCGGGCTCCAGGGGTGCCAACGCCATCGCGTCCGAACGCAACCCGATGTGTCGCTGGGCGGCTTGGAGTTCGTGGCCGAATTCCTCGGCGGAGGCCGGCCGGGCGAACGGGTTCGGCGCCATCGCCCTCTCGATGACGGCGCACACACCGTCCGGGATGCCTTGAGCGCGCAGGTCCGGCACCGTTTGGGTGCTGATCCTCACGAACTGCGCAACGAGTTCCTCGCCGGTCTTCCGTTCGAACGCCGCCCGCCCCGCGATCAGCGAAAATATCGTCGCGCCCAGACCGTAGACGTCCGAACGCGCGGTCGGCGATTCGCCGTTGAGGACTTCCGGAGCGGTGAACGCCAGTGACCCGGTGAACCCGCCCGTGGCGGTCTCGTAACCGCCGGCGATGTGCGCAATGCCGAAATCGGTCAGCTGCGGCTCGCCGTAGTCGGTGAGCAGGATGTTCGCCGGCTTGATGTCGCGATGCAAGGTGCCGGTCCGGTGCGCCGTCTCCAGTGCACCCGCCAACTTCACTCCGATGCTGATCGCCTCCGGCCAGGGCAGCGGACCTTCTCTGCGGATCTGCACTGCCAGCGAGTCGCGGGGGTGGTAATGCATGACGATGTACGGGCGACCGGTCTCGGTCACGCCGACCTGCAGGATGTTGACGATGTTCGGGTGGCCGGAGAGTCCGCCCATCGCGTAGCCCTCCCGCAGGAAACGCTCGCGGTTCTCGGAGTCGAGGTCCGACGTCAGGACCTTGATCGCGACGATGCGACCGAGCGAACGCTGCAGGCAGCGGTACACGACACCGAACCCGCCCCGGCCCACCTCCTCGGCACCCGCGAATCCGGCAGCGTCCAACTCCGCCACGATCCCGTGGCCGACTGCGCGGACCGACGCCGCCTGGGTCGCGTCTGGGTCGAAATCTGCCATCGAGCGCCTCAGTTCCGTCCGACATCCGCGCCGACGCGTTCACAGCCGCCGAAGACGCGAATATCGTTCTCTCACAAGGGCAAAACGCGGAATTCCCCCGTCGAACGCCGACGGGAGCCGCCCTGTCCGACAAGTATTCGACGCGTCGCGAAGCGCGTCAAGATGACAATTTCCCCACCCCAGGGTGCCTAGCAGTGGCCACGATATCGTGTCGCGTCGGCACCATCACACCGATCGGGGCGTGCTGCTGCGCTAGAAGGTGTCGTCGTAGAGCGCGTACCCGCCGGCTCCCGCGGCCTTTGCACGATACATCGCCGCATCCGCCCGCCGAACGAGCTCTTCACGAGTGCCCTCCGGATCGGACAGTGCGACACCGATACTGGCGCTGATCGGCCACTCGAGTGACCGTGCCCGGTTCAGGTCGGCGAAACTCCCGGCGATCCGAGCGGCAATCGCGACCGCCTCCGCCGCGCCCGCGACGTGCTCACAGACGACCACGAATTCGTCACCACCGAGGCGGGCCACGGTATCGCCCGGACGCACCGCCGACCGCAGATGCCGGGCGAGCACGATCAGCGCGTCGTCGCCGACCGCGTGACCGAGGCTGTCGTTGACGGTCTTGAAGTCGTCGAGATCCACCAGCAACAGCGCAACGCGCGGGCCGCCGCGCGGCACCGCGTCCAGGGCCTCGTCGAGCCGGCGGCGAGCCAGAGTGCGGTTCGGCAATCCCGTCAGCGGGTCGTGCAGGCTCTGGTGCACCAAGGCGGCCTCGGCCTCGATACGGCGGATCGCCGCGGAAAGCACGGCTGTCACCGAGCGCAGAAAGGTGAGGTCACGGTCGGTGTATTCGCGGGGGCGACGACTGTGCGCCGTCAACACGCCCCACACCGCATCGGAGCCGAACGGAACGCACACCCCGCTCTGCAGCCCGCGCCCGCTCATCCCCGCCGTGGAGAACCGGGTCTCGTGGACCCGATCGGTGCACACGATCACCGACCCGTCGGCGGCGGCGTACCCGGGCTGTGATCCCGGCCCCGGGGCGAATGTCTTGGGACAGGGCTCGGGTCCGCGGTAGGCGAGCACGGTGAGTTCGCCGTCGTCGGATACCCGGGCGATCGACGAACAGTGCACACCCATCAGCGCGGCCGCCGCCCCGGCCGCCGCCGAGAGGAGTTCGTCGAGGTCTCCGCCGACGGCGAGTTGGCTCAGGTCTGCGATCGCCTGCTGCTCGCGGGCCCGGTATGCGGACTCCCCCAGTGCGCGCTGCAGGCGTTGCTCGTCGTCTTCGGCGCCGCGGCGATCCTGGGCAATCGACCCGATCACCGACGGCCCGGTCTCCGCGTATTCGAGCACGAAAGTCGAAATCAGCATCGGGATCGGCTCGCCCGTGACGAAGTGGCGAAATTCCGTCAACCCGGTCCACTCTCCCCGGTCGGCCAGAGCCGACTCCACCTCACGCGCCTGCACGAGACCGACGTCGGTGAACAGTTCCGCCGTCGTCCTCGAGTACGCATGCACGGCATCACCGAATCCGAGGACACCGACACCCGCGGGATTGACATACACGATCCGACCGGACACGAACTCGGACACGAACACCAACGCCGGACTGTGTTCGAGGACCGCGAGCAGCATCCCCGAATCCGGCAGCGACTCCATCGGCACTCCCTCCGCTGCGAACCTTCCGTCCTGCACCCGCCTCGACCTCCATCCACGATAAGCGTTCCCGGAAGTGACACCTCGAACGTCGTCACGCCATTGTGCCGCGCCGGCCGTCTCGAGTGCCGTCCCACGCACGCGGGCGTGGGACGTTGATTCCGCCTCGATGTAGGTGCACGATCGTGGGCATGCGCAGAGCGCGTTGGCCGGCATTCGCGCCGCCGACAGCCAGTGGGACCGCGGTGCACGGTCCCACCATCCTCGCGTCCGGAACTCACCTCACCCTGGACCTCCTGGGAATTGTCGCGTTCTCGTCCGGAATCCACGTCCGTCTCGCCCTGACTGCCACGGGGCGCACCGCCGAGCGTGCACACCACGAGACTCGGCTGCTGTCCGATCCGGCGGACCCCGACACCCAGTGGTCGTATCTGTCGGTGCTGCTGCAGTTGGGCTCTGTCGTGGGCGTTGCCGACCCCTATCTGCCACGGTCCGGTTCACCCCGGAAGTGGGGTGGAGTGCCCGCCTACCGCACGGAGCCGAACTACTGGCTCGGCACGTGTACGCGACCGCACGACATCATGATCTCGGCGGGGTGGCCGGAGATCGGCCTGGGTCCGACGTGCCTCACCGCTCTCCTGGAACCGAGCCCGTCGACCGTCACCTCCGACTGACTCGCGAGGTTCACACCGTTCGGGGTGGTCCCTGCTAGTGCGCCGAGATCGTGAGGGAATCGGACGCTGTGACGACCTCGAACGGCATCTCGATGCGGGCTACCGTCCCGGAACGTGGTCCGGGACGGACGGAGAAACTGCCTCCCGCTGCGACGACGCGGAGTTCGTGCGACGTCAGTCCGATGTGTCCCCGACTCAGACTGCGGTCGATCGCTTCACGGGAGATGCCGCACCCGTCGTCGGTGACGTCGAGAACCGCATGCCCACCCGTCCGCGACAGCTCGACGCGGACGGTGCGGGCTCTCGCATGCTTGACCACGTTGCTGAGCAATTCGCGTGCCGCGCTGAACAGCACGTCGTCGGCCGACGTACGCAAGTCGTCGTCCCATTCCACCGTCTGGAGATCCACGTCGAAACCGCCACGCGCCTGGGCGGACCGGACGATGTCGCCGAGAGCGCGGGCAAGTCCGACGCGATCGAGCACCGTGGGATGAAGTTCCGAGACGGTGGCCCTCAGCAGCGTCGCGGATTCGGTGAGTGCGTGGGTGATGCGATCGACGGCCTCCGGATCCGCGCCGCCGGTGAGGTCGTCGAGATCCATCTTCGCGGCCAGCACGAACTGCAGCGCTCCGTCGTGGAGTTGTTCGGACAACGCACGTCGTTCGCGCTGTTCGAGGCCCATCAACTCCGCGAGCAGGGCGGTGCGGTCGTGGACGAGGTGACCGATGGTGAGCACCCTGGATCGTTGGATTCTGCTCAGCACGACTGCGCCCGCTGACAGGATGGCAAGTGCCATCGTGCTGAGCAGAATGGACGACCACGGTTCCTCGTTCGACGCCATCGTGGCCCAGCTGGCGGCGAGGAACACCAGGACCGTCGGCACGACGACGGAGGCGCAGACCCCCGGGCGGAGCTGAGTGCAGGCCAGTAGCGGGATCACGAACAGTCCGTTGGTCAAGATGTCTGCGGTCCAACTCTGTTGCGCCGCAATCCCCGTCAGCAGGGTGAGACTACCGATGACGGCAAGGTCCACGAACAGGGCGAGCCATATCGCGTTCACCGGCCCCGGACCGCCTCGACGGGTCCACATCGCGAGCCCGACGGTCCAGAGCGCGTAGCCGATCAGGACCGCCACGCACACATTCGCGTCGTTCGTGGGCGGGACGAACACCAGTGTCAACGCGATGAAGAGCACCAGCACACCACGAAGCGCGAGTTGCAGATGCGCGCCTCGATATGCGTGCTCGAGGACGATGCGTTCGAGATCCGGGCTGCCGCCGAGATCCGCGGGCAATACCGATGACTCAGCCATGGAACGGCCTCCTCGGCCGGGCGACTCCGACAGGAAGATCCGGGTACGTCAACTGCTGGACCTGCGACAATGCCCCAGAATTCTAACACCGCCGAGTTTTCGAACCGCGGGATCGGCGGACCGAGTCCGGTCGCCCGCCACCAGCGGTGTTCGGAGCCGATCCGTCGATGCGACGCAACACCCCGGTATTCGTGGGAACATCTCAGGCGGTCGGTCCCGCGGACCGAACAGAAAGGGGTGTGACGCATGACCAGGATTCGACGGCGGTCCGCGGTGGCGCTGGCCTCGATCGCCGGTGCCTCGGTTCTTCTGCTCGCTGCCTGCACCCAGGATGCGTCGTCGATCGACGGCACCGAGTCCGCCGCACCGGGCGCCACCAGCGAGTCACCGGCAGCCGAGCCGGCGGTCGACGGCGTCGATGCGAAGCAGTACGCGTCGAGCGACCCGGCGACCGAGACGTACGGCTTCGTCACACCGTCGGGAAAATGGTTGTGCGCGATCATTCCCGCGAAGCAGCTCGCCGGATGCGCTTCGCATCCCACCGCGGGGCCCTTGGGGGTCCCTGGCACCCCGCAGATAGCGTCGCCGAACGGCGGCCCGCCCGCCGAGGCCGACCTCATCGCGATCGAGGCGGGAAAGGAGCCGAACTTCCAGAACTGGAACCAGGCACTGTTCCCCGGCAACGCCAATGTCCTCCCCTATGACACCACGCTGGCGGTCGACGGATTCAGCTGCAATGTGCAGTTCTCGGGAGTCTCGTGCCGAGAGGATGCGACGAACAAGGGCTTTACCGTCTCCACCAACGGGTACAAGTTCGAATTCACCCCGCTGCCGATGAGCGTTCCCAGTGCGAGCCCACCGCCGATCGCACCTACCGCCGCACCTCTGCCGCAGCAGGCTCGTGGATCGAATCAGTGTGGCCCCATTACCTATCCGGAAACGGGAAAGCCCGCGACCGTGGTCATCGTGAAGGGGACACTCCGCTGCGACGAGGCGCACACGATGCTCACGAAATACTTCACCGGCCGCGACAAGAGTGAACCGGTGTACAGCTTCGACGGGTGGGAATGCCGCCTCGCGGGAGACCCGGAATCGGCGGAGATCGGCTACACGATCAACTGCACCGACGACAACGGGAACAGCGTCGTCGCACAGCCGTAGAAGGCGAACCGGCCCATAGCCGCGCACACCGAGTCCAGTCGGATTCCGCCGACGAAGTCCCAGCGAGACTCGTCGCCCGATGTCTACGCTGACGCCATGCAACCACCGAATGACCAGGCCGGTACCTGGGAAGGCTCGTGGCTCGCGGCGATGACGGTGATCAAGAGCGCTCAGCGGGTGTTCACGCCGGACAACCGCCCACCTTCCGAGCTCATCCCGCTCGTCGAACCCCTGAGCCGGTTGGGTGACGCGCTACGGGCAACACCGCCCGACCCCGAGGAGTCGCGTCGTCGCGCGGCCGACCTGGTCGCCGATCGGGACCTGATCACCTGGGCATGCCGACCGGACCAGCCCCGCGACATCCGGGAACTCGGGGCGACCCTGGCCTTCCTGTCCATGAAGCTGACCACCTGAGCGTCGTATGGTGATCTACGCAGCTCAGAAGTCGTAATCGACGACGACCGGCGCGTGATCGCTCATCCGGCGATCCGCCGCCGGGTCCCGGTCGGTGCCGGCCGTGACCGCCGCCCGCGCCAGGTGCGGTGTCGCGAGGTGGTAGTCGATGCGCCAGCCGACGTCGTTCACGAACGACTGCCCCAGCCACGACCACCACGAGTACGGACCGTCGACGCCCGGATGGTGCCGCCGGACGACGTCGACGAGGGTGCGCGGCGACACGATGGAGTCGAACCACTCACGCTCCTCCGGCAGATAGCCCTCGGCCTGATTGCTGCGCCTCCAGTTCCGAACGTCGTGACGGGTGTGCGCAATGTTGAGGTCGCCCATCAACAGCAGTTCCCGGCCCCGCGCGCGAGCCGTGCGCCGCGAGCGGGTCAGCTGGCGCGCAAAAGCGGAGAGGAAGCGCATCTTGCGGTCGTAGCGGGCCCCGCCGTCGGGCGCATCCCGCATCCGTCCGGGTTTCTGGAGGTGTGCAGGCAGTCCGCCCTTCGGCAGGTACATCGAGACGACGGTGATCGGCGCGTCGGCGAGGTCGACCTCGATGTACCGACCGTGGTTCGCGAATTCCCCCAGACCCCGAGCCAACGGCTGTGGATCCAGTTCGACTCTCTCGAGGTGTGTTTCGCCCGGTGCCTGCACCAGCGCCGTGCCGCTCCACGTCCGAACCGCGAGGGGCGCGTGCCGGGTGAGGATCGCGACACCGTTGCGGCCGGCGAATTCGCCCTCGTCGTACGCGAGGTGATAGCGGCCGAACACCCCCGAGGGGATGGCGGCGGCACGAGCGCGGACCTCCTGCAGCGAGACGACGTCGGGCGCACGGTCGCCCAGCCACTCCTCGAAGCCGCGCCGCTGCGCCGCACGGATCCCGTTGATGTTGAAGGTCGCGATTCGCACGGTCACAGTGTAGGGATCCGTCCCTCTCCGCCCCCACTCCGGCGAGAGTCGTCGCCCGTCCGAGCGCGGGTTTCGCGGAGTTGGCCGATTTGTGTGTGAACTCGAGTACTGGTTGCTAGCGTTCCCTCAGTCGAGTCCACGGCGGGGGGAGTTCGTGATGCGGATCGCCAGAATACGGCGAGGTGTGGCTAGCTCGGCCCTCGCCGTGTCGGTCGTGCTCGGGGTCGCGACGAGCCCCGCACCCGCCATCGCGTCGGCCGAGACCTACGTCTTCGACGACGTCGGTTCGACGGCGGTTCCGCGGGCGGACTGCGGTCCCGGTTCGCTGCCGGAGACGGGTATGCAGGGCGACGTTCCGGCCGAAGACCGCAACAACGGACGAAGCACCCAAGGTTATCGATGCAACATGTCGCTGATCGGCGGCCTGCAGGATCGCGGTGGTGGCCTGCTGTCGGTGACCTATGACCACTGCTCCTACACCAGTACGTTCTTCCCCGGGAATCTCCTCGACCCCGACACGCCCGGCGTTCAGGTGCTCGACGTGTCGGACCCCGCCCAGCCGGTGCTGTCCACCACTCTGAACGAACCCGCGATGCTGGGCGGCACCTGGGAAAGTTTGAAGGTCAACAAGGCACGGAAATTGCTGGCAGCCACGGCCGTCCCGGCCGCCGCAGGCACCGGCTACTTCTCCGTCTACGACATTTCCGACTGCGCCCACCCCCGGTTGCTCAACCGAGGAGCCGGAACCGACGTCACCATGCCGCTGCCGTTCCTCTCACACGAAGGCGGCTTCTCCCCCGACGGCAACACCTACTGGGTGTCCGGCCCCGCCCCGGGATTTCTCACCGCCATCGACATCAGAAACCCGGCCGAGCCACGGATCACCTGGCAGGGACTGCACGGACTCGGCGGGCACGGTTTCGGTATCACGCCCGACGGGAACCGGATGTACCTGTCCAACCTCGGTGGGATCACGGTCCTCGACATCAGCGCGGTGCAGCGCGGCGACCCGTATCCCACCGTGCCGCAACTCGCCACGTATCTGTGGACCGACGGATTCTTCAATCAGCACAGCATTCCGGTGACGTATGGGGGGAAGCCCCACATCTTCACCGTCGACGAAACCGGGGGCGGTGGGATCAAGGTCTTCGACGTCGCCGACCCGGCGCACGCCGACATCGTGCAGAAGGTCAAGCTCGAGATCCAGCTTCCCGCCAACACCGCCGCGAACCTTCGGTCCTCGCAGGGCGGCTCGGTGTTCTCCTACGATCCCCACTACTGCGTGGTCGACCGCCCCTCGGACCCGACCGCACTCGCGTGCTCCTGGGAGTCGTCCGGGATCCGCGTGTTCGACATCCGCGACCTGGACGACATCCGGGAGATCGCCTACTACAACCCACCGGCACAGACCGGCAAGAATCTCCAGCTGACCAACTCACCACACGCGCTGTCGTCGCTGATCGGTGTGTCACTCTTCGATTTCGTTCCGCTCGCCCGCGCCGTCTTCGAGGGCAAGGCGGATCCGCGCGTGGCATTCGGTCCACGAGCCGGAATGGTGGCGTTCGGTGACCTGTCCGCGGATTGGTGCTTCTCGCCGCCGGAATTCCACGGCAACCAGATCTGGACCTCGTGCAGCGACAACGGTTTCATGGCGCTGCAGTTGGACGAGTCCGTCTATCAAGCACCGGCGAACCAGGATTCGACGTATGGCCAGTGACACACGGCGTTCGCGATTCCGCCGTCCCGTCGTCCTGTTGCTGTGCGCCGTGCTGCTCGGTGCCGGCGGGGTTGCGGCCGGTATGTGGCTGCAGTCGGCGCGCGAGCAACTCGTCGGCCGGGTTCAGCTGTCCCCGGCCGACGTCGGTTTCGCACAGGACATGTCGGTGCACCACGAACAAGCGGTGCTGATCGCCCAGACCCTGCCGCGGGACGTCGACCCACAGATCCGGGTCATCGCCGACCAGATCGTCGTCGCGCAGACTTCCGAGATCGCGACGATGCGCGGCTGGCTCAACCTCTTCGACGAGGCATTCACCACAGCGCATCCGATGCAGTGGATGCACGGTTCCGATCACGTCATGAGCGAACAGGGCGGCGCACCGATGCCGGGAACGGCGAGCACGAGTGAGATCAGCCGGCTCGCCGGCCTGCGCGGTGCAGACGCGGAGGCACTCTTTCTGCAACTCATGATCCGGCACCACCAAGGCGGCGTCGAGATGGCGGAGGCAGCTATCCACGCGGTTGCCTCGGAACCGATCCGCCGCGTCGCACGCGGGATGATCCGCGACCAGAGCAACGAGATCGCCGTGATGACAGCACTACTCGGCACTCGAGACGCGAAACCGCTTCCTCACCCCTAGCCCTCTCGGCTCGATCGAGGTGGCACCAGTCGTTTCGGGCGTCACGCGTGATCGAGCAACGAGGGCAGGAACCGCCGGATACTGCGGCGGGTCCCGGCCCACTCCGACGGCTATTTGCCGCGCAGACCGATCGGGTTGCCGTCGGCGTCGGCGAGCACGCACACCCGCGCCTCCGCGGCGACCTGGCGCGGGGCGCTGCGCTCGGTGGCACCTGCCTCGAGGAGGGTCGCGCGGGCCGCATCGAGATCCTCGACATCGGCGAAGGCCACCGGTCCCCCGCCCTCTTCGCCGGGATTCAAAGCGACCTCGAAGCCGTCGACGTTGTATCCGACGTAATAGGGCTGGTCGGTGTGCGGTTCGCCGAGCAAAGCGGTGTAGACGGCCTTCGCGGCGTCCAGGTCGGACACCGGAATCACCAGGCTGCGGATCGTGGCACTCATACTTGTCTCCTCAGGGTCCGGCGGCCGCATCGGCGACCGCTCGGTGTCCACGCTAAGGGCAGTCCGGGGACCGGCGCTTCTTTATTCCTGATCGGTCTGAGACCTGTTTCGCCCGGCTCAGTCGAACCGCGAGCCGACCAGGGAAGCGATCTCGTCCACGTGGTCATCGAGATAGAAGTGACCGCCCGAGAATTCGCGCGTGTCGAAGGATCCGGTGGTGAATTTGCTCCAGAGCCGCATGTCGGTGCCTGACACCGACGGGTCGGAGTCGCCGCGGATGGCAACAATCGGACATGACACGTCCGGCCCCGGCCGGTACCTGTAGGTCTCCACGGCCCTGTAGTCGTTGCGCACGCTCGGTAGCACCATCTCGGCAAGGTCGGGGTTCTCGACCAGCATCTGCACCACGTTCGAGTCCGCACCCCCGAGTCGGCGCATGTCGTCGAGCAAGGCCTGATCGCGTTCCAGGTGAAGCGTTGTCGGCTGAACGACGCTCGGTGCCGTTCGACCAGAGACGAACAATGCTGCGAGCGCGTGATCTTGTTGCTCGAACCTCCGCGCCGCCTCGAAGGCGACCGTGGCACCCATGCTGTGGCCGAACACTGCAAGACGGCTACCCGCAGGCGGAGTCGACTCGCACACAACTTGCTCCGCGATAGCGCCGATGTCGGACATCATCTCGTCGCCGATGCGATCCTGCCGGCCCGGATACTGCACCGCGAGCAACTCGATCCGCGGGAACAGTGCCTCGGCCAACGTGCGATAGGCGCTTGCCGTCCCACCACCGTGCGGAAAGCACAGCAGGACACCGGATGCATTCGGGGAGGCCTGGAAACACCTGATCCACTTCACTTACCACTCCCCGTAGTCGAGATGACGGTGGGACGCTGTTCACGGTAGCGCGTCTCGCAGGCGGTCGGCGAGACGTAGCCGGGCAGCCGACGTCGCCGGCCGTCAGGTCGCGGGCTGGAACAGTTCGACCAGATTGCCGGAAGGGTCGGCGAGCAGGATCTGACGACCGCCCGGACCGACGACCACATCGCTGCGGAATGTGACGCCGGCATCGCGTAGGCGGGTGACTTCGTCGTCGAGGTCGCCGACGATCAGGTGAATGCGATTTCTGCCCGCACCGGCATTGTCGGCAGGTGTTGCGCGAGCCCCCGAACTAGCCGGGCCCGACAGCAACAGCGTCAGCGAACCGCGGGTCACGTCGGCGAAGGCAGGGGCCGGATTCGTGTGCAGGGTGAAACCGAGGTGGCTGGTGTAGAAGTCGATGGCGGCGGCCACATCATCGACAAGGTAGCGGACGCTGACGTATTCGTCGGGTGGGGTCATCATCGCAAACTCCTTTTCACCGTGCACTTCGGCTGGGCCGTTGGTGCGCTGCCGCAGTGGAGCTTCCGCCGATCACGGATGGGCACAGTTTCCGGTACAGACGGTAGCTGTCGCGACCGTCGATGCTGCTGTGCGGGTGGCCACCACCAGCGCGCCGCCGGATAGCGCCGCCCACAGCTGCGACCGCAACGAATGAGTATCCGGCAGCACGACGGACGGACGCGCTGGCACACCAACACCACGACACCAGCGTATCGCCAGATGAATCAAGCCGGTTTGACGTAACAGACCGTACGGGTGCGAGGGAAAGCTATTCAGCCAGGTATTCGTCGTCGGTGACGTGTTCCAGCCAGGTCGTGGTGGTGGCCGGGTCGTCAGCGTTGTCGAGCATTGCCAGGTGTTCCATGAACGAGTCGGTACCGGCTCCGTGCCAGTGTTCTTCGTTCGGTGGGCAGTAGAGGGTCCGCGCACCCCGGTATCGAGAGCGTCGATCGCAAAAAGTTGATCGGCGGTGAGATCGAAGTCGAAGACATCGAAGTTGGCGGACGGCCCTCCTTGGCGTGGGGTTGGGCGCCGACTCGAGAGATGGTCGATAGCCAGAACCGGACGAGCCGCGATCTGCGGCCGCCGACGGGCCAGCGGTGTCACGATCATCCCCAGCAACACGTGCGACGGACCACTCCATTCACGGTGGCAGCGTCACTCCATAACGCGTGAGGTCAACCTACCGAGCCAGCGCTGTGATCGCACGGTCGACGTGGGCCGCAGAACCGCTGGGTACGCCCGAAGGGAGAGCCACAGAGCGGGCAACCCGCGGACACAGGAACTTCGTCGTGAACTTCTGATCAATATCGAGATTCTGTACGCCCCTGTGGTTACGCTTCGCATACTTCTTCATCTCTGTTTTGAAGCACTCTGAATGGGGTCGGCATGACGGACATCAGCACATCTCGCTTTGGGTACAAGAGGTTCACTCGCACAGTCGCGGTCGCAGGCATCGCAGCGCTCGCCATGGTAATGGGCAACGGCTCGGCGTCGGCCGGCGTGGACAATTCCAGCTCCGTGATCGATGCACGAGGAAATCGCATAGAAGTCGTCCAGGGCGACACGCAGTATCAGACCGTACCGCCGCTCGACGGCGTTCCCACCAGCGTGGAGTTCTTCCACAACGGTTACGCGGGGGTCGCCATCACGGGACCGAACTCGGAGGAGTTCGAGGGGACGCAGCTCACCGTCGGATATCAGATCGGTTACCCGGTCGCACTGGCCGGCGCGACGATCGTCCTGAACACGCCCGGCCTCGGGTTCGCAATCGGGTCGAGTAACGGCATCGACATCGGTTTCGGCCCGATGGGGTTTGAGAGCCTCGGTCTGAGCGCCGGGACCAACGCAGAACTCGCCGGCGACATCATTCCGTCGCAGGAACTCGACATCGACCTGGAGCCCGGTGGAATCACCACGGTTCCGATCCTCGAGGGCCAGGAGTTCGACGGATCGGCGGCTGTGGTCAGGATGCAGGGAGTTCACGGCTCCATCTCCGGTGCTATCGGGCCGGTCACCATCCGTCCGTACGCGATGGCGGTCACGTCGAATGGTGACACCGTGATGACTTACGGTGTGCCGCAGAAGCTCAACTGATTCACACCGCACGAACCACGATGTGCAGGCCGGCGCGACTCAGTCGCGCCGGCTTGTCGTTGCTCGGGCGGTCCGCGCGGTAAGCGGAGTGAGACATGTTTGAAAAGAACAGAATTCGTCGTTTGCCAGCCGATGCATGCGAGTAGCATTCAGTGTGTGCTGCAAGTTCGATGCAACCGATCCAGCGGCATGTCGGCCCCCGCTCACTGCCGTAGCAAGCGGTGGCGGGGGCGCGTCGCACGGACATCGACTCGCCGTCGGACGTTATCGTGCGACTCTACGGCGTAACGGGGTAGTGGCTGGTGACAGCGACCCGGTTCCAGGCGTTCATCACCGTCGCGAGCCAGCTGATCGCGGACACCTGCTCGTCCGTGAGGGAGCCGTCGTCCCAGGCGCGCCGTTCCGGAACGGAGAGAGCGGTGACCTGTTCGGCAAGAGCGAGTGCAGCGCGCTCCTTTTCGCTGAAGTACTGCGCCTCCCACCACGCCGCGACGACCGCGAGCCGATCCGTCGTCTCCCCCTTCGCGAGGGCGTCGCGGGTGTGCATGCGAAGGCAGAACGCACAGCCATTGAGTTGGGAGACACGTATCTTGACCAACTCCACCAAGAGCGGGTCCACTCCCGCCGTTTCCAAGGCGGCCTTCACGTCCGCGTCCAGCTTCATCAGACTCTTGTACACCGACGGGTGCTGCTTGCTGAGATTCACGCTGGTCATGATGTTCCCTTCGAGTAGGTTGTCGAGTGGTGGCGGGATCCGGTCGCCCACACCCAGAGATTGATTCTCGCTCTTGTGTGGTCGTAGCGGGCGACGCAGACCAGGGGCGACCCATGCGCGATCGGCCCCATCGAGTTCGAATTGCTGCTCGACATCGGAGAACGAGCACGGCAGATCCGGTCATGAAACAGGCAGCCGAGTACAGCACTTCAGGGTGGATCATCCCGGCGACCGCGGGGAGCCTCGACCCCGGCATGCAGTCGCACGTCGACTTCCTCGCAGACGCACTCGTACCCGCCGCCCTCCGCGGAACCACCCCGAGGGATAGATTTCGACCCCGCACAGGGTGGCGGGATGACCACCCTTCGGGTGTTACCGCCGGCCCTCTCCCGGAGCAGAGTTGGTGTCGTTCGCAAGACGCGGACTTCACCCACCAGGCAGGAGTAAACAATGACCTCGATCAAGACCCGCACCGCCGTCGCAGCCGCCGCAGGCGTCGCCGTAGGACTGGGGGTGTTGATGGCGCAGGGTGCCACCGCAGGCGCCGCACCCGCCGCAGAGGTCGCTCCGGACGCGGTTTCCCCGTACACCGTCCAGGTACGGGACCGCATCGGATGTGCCGACGCCTGGCCCATGGTCGCCTGCGACGCCCCGGACGAGGACCGGCCCCCGCAGGTCACCCTGGTCGAACCCGGCACCGCGCTGACTCAGCCGGGCGGCACCGATCTCTTCGGATCCTCGAGTGCCCCATTCCACGCGGCGAATTACCCCCTCGAGCCCGACGACGGCGTGATCTCCCATTCGCTCGATCCCGACATGCCCTGGATGTGAACCCATACCGTGGCGCGGTGGGCGACGACACCTGTGCCGGTGCTCGACATCGGCGGCGGCGCCGGCCATCGATCGTTCCCGCTCGCCGACGCCGGCTACGACGTCACCCCGCTCGGCAGCCCGCGGCGGTGCTGTGCCCTGGCGTGCTCGGGTACCTCGCACCACCGGCACAGTTGGTCGACCAACTGTGCCGGTGCACTGAGGCCGGCGGAGTCGTCTCGATCATGGCGGGTAACGCCCACGCGATGGCAGTACGCCCGACTCTGGAACGACGTTGAGGCGACGAACGTCGAGACTGTACGGGAGTTGTGGTGCTTAGTTGTGGAATTGACGTTTGAGATGCCTTGACCAGGGGCTTTGGGCGATGGATCAGCGTGTGGGGTGATCGTCTCATGTCCAAGGTTGCGGAACGTGGTGTCGTGGCGTGTCGTTCAGCCGGGCTTCCGTGGAGAATGGCCGTGAAGTGGATTTCATGCTGTCGTCAGCGTGTTCGGTCATCGGGGTAGTCCCGGGCCTGTGCACTGTCGCACCGAGGCGGAAGCGCCGAGCAGGAAGTCGGCGACCGCCTCGTCGACGCAGTCGATTCTCTGGCTCGCGAACACACCGTGCGACCAGGTCTGCGCCGAAGTGATAAGCCCGCTTCCGGGCCATTGCCGGTGGCGGCGTTCGGCGTCAGTCACGGGGGTCACGGGATCGTGGGTTCCTGCGACGAGGAGCAGGTGCGCACCCACTTCGGGTTGTGCTGCCGGCATTGGTTCCGTCGGCCGGTCCATCGGCCAGAATGCACACACTTCGGCTTCCAGTCCGGTGACGATCGGTTGAGGATCCAGCTCCCGCAATGCGGAGCGGCCGGCGAGGATGGCGGTCGGTGGGAGCGTTTCGGTGGAGTCGGCGCAGACGACGGTGCGGTTGGCAGCCTCACTGTTTCGCCGTTCGTCGTCGATGCCAGGGACGACCGCCTCGAGTGTCTGCAGGTCGCCTGTATGCAGGGCCCGTGCCAGGGCGTCGCCGAGGGGTTGCCACCGTTCGGTCCGGCCGAGTGCGCGGTAGACGGCGCGGTCGAACTCGTCGGCACCGATTCGCCCCGAGGGTGGGAGGTGGCGCGCCACGTCGTAGTTGCGACGCACGGCGACTGGGTCGGATCCTAGGCCAAAGCGCTCGGCGTGCTGGGCCCACCACCCGATCATCGTCTCGCGCTGTGAGAGCAGGGCCTCGGCCTGCCGCAGGCCGAATGCGTGCCAGTCGTCGCGTCCGTCCGGTCCCGGTCCCACGACGGAGTCGAGGACGAACCTGTTCACATGATCGCCGTACCGGCGGGCGTACCTGTCGGCGATCAGGGTGCCATACGAGACACCGAGCATCGAGATGTGCTGTTCGCCGAGGGCGCGACGGATGGCGTCGATGTCGTCGGCGACGCGTTATGTCCCGAAATCTGCCGCATGCGGACCGATGGCGGCGGCGCAGTCTCCTGCGGTGGCGGCTAGTGCCGGCAGAGCCGTGAGGTCCTTTGTCGGTGGAACCGGACGGTCGAAGTTGCCGCCCATCGGCCCGCAGTTCAGTGACGAGGGAGGTTGTCCGGTGTTCGGTCGGGAGACCACGCTGTGTCCGATCCCCCGGGGGTCGAATCCGATGATGTCGTAGGCGGCCAGTACTCGCTGCGGGAGCTTGGCGCCCTTGGTGGCGGCGTATTCGAGCCCGGCGCCGCCCGGGCCCCCGGGATTGACCAGTAACATCCCCCGCCTGGCGGCGGGATCGGTTGCGCGCAGGCGTGATACGGCGAGGTGCACGGTTCCCGCTCCGGGGTCGTCCGAAGACAACGGGACGAGGAGTGTTCCGCATTCCAGACCCTGCATTCCCAGATCATCGGTGCCCGTGATGGCCGAGCACGGCCCGAAGTGCAGGGTTGCGCGCCCACCATCGCCACCGCTCGTGTTCTCGAGTGTCGGCAGGGCGGCCGACAGAGGCGCGGATCCACCGATCAGTAGAGCGAAAGCGAGGGCAACTGCTGCCGAGGTGCGGGCGGAGAGACAGATCGCAAAGGGACGTAGATCGCCGTAGGGGAACACCATGTTGCTAACGATAACGATTGTCAGTATCTTTTGCTCGACGGTATTACGGGAGACGCGAGCGAAAGGTCACGTGTGGCACACCTACTCTTGGTCGAGAGCTGGGTCGGCGCGATGGGGACGTTGCTGCCGAGGGCGGTTGCCGAGCTGGGCGCCGAGTTCACGTTCCTGACACGGCGGCCCGAGCACTATCCACAATCAGCCCCCGACGGATTACCGCACCCGCTTCGCCTCGGCCGGGGTGTGGTGACCGCCGAGACGAACGACCCGGCAACGGCACTCGCCGCTGCCCGCACACTCCATGCGGACACGCCGATCGACGGTGTCCTCACCAGTTGTGACTATTACCTGCCCCTGGCGGCGCGGATCGCCGCCGAGCTGGGATTACCGGGTCCGACCCCAGCCGCTGTGGTGGCCGCCTGTAACAAGGCGCTGACCCGAGCGGCGTTGGACCGGTGCGATGTGCCGGGGCCGCGCCACGTCACCGTGCCGGCCGACGACCAGCAGCGACTACGCACCGGGGCCGAGATGGTGGGTTTTCCGCTGGTGCTCAAGCCGACCGACCTGTGTGCCGGGATGTTCGTGCGACGCGTCGAGGACTGGGCGGCGCTCGATACGGCGGCCCGCGATTTGCTCCGGTTCGAGGTCAATGCGCGCGGGCAGCGGCGGGAACCGGTGGTGTTGCTCGAGGAGTTTCTCGAGGGGCCGGAGTTCAGTGTGGAGAGCTGGATTCGGGACGGCGAGGTCCACACGGTCGGCGTCACCGACAAGAGCCTCGGCGGTGCGTCGGGTTTCGTGGAGACCGGGCACATGTTCCCGGCCGACGTCGGCGACCAGGATCATGCGCGGCTTGTTGCCGCCGCGGAGGCGGCGATTCGTGCGGTGGGCCTCGATCACGGTGTGGTGCACACCGAACTGCGGCTGACCGCGGCCGGGCCGCGCATCATCGAGATCAATCCGCGGCCCGCGGGAAATCAGATCACCGAGCTGATCAGGCACGTCACCGGCATCGACCTGCCGCGCATCGCGGTGGAGCTGGCACTGGGACGCGAGCCGGCCCTCCCGACGGTGCCGAATGGGCAGCGAGGCGGGTCGCGGGCGCTGAGTGCAGCGGTGAGCATGCTGGTGCCGGCGAGGGCGGGAATTCTGACCGGCATCGAGGGGACGGAGGCGGTCGCTGCCGATCCGGCGGTGATCGCGGCGACGTTCAAGGCGCCTGGTCACCGAACCACGGTGGGCGTGGACAACAACAGCTATCTGGGCAGCGTCATTGCCCTCTCCCATGAGCAGTCGGGGGCCCGCCGGCTCGCCGAGGGGTTGCTGTCCGCTGTCTCTGCCAGGTACGAGGAGCCTGCGCCGTGACCCCTGGCGCAAAGACCAATGCACACACTGGACCCGCAGCCGCGCTTCTCGACCGTTACCGCACCGACCCGGCACTGATACCGCCCGCCGCCGTCATGGTGTCGACGGCGTTCACCACCTTCCAGGGGGTTCGGCACAGCGGGCGCAGCGCAGGCTACCGAAACCAGGTGATCAGCCTGCGCGTAGGCGGCGCGACCGGTTCGTGCGCCGTCGAACCAGGTTCGGTGGATCCGGACGTCATTCATGCCTGCGCCGGGGTGCCGGTGGCCGAATTGCTCCGCCACGACGAACTCGCCGTTCGGGTCGCGGCGCTGGACTCCTACCTGGCGCACCAACGTCCGCACGCGTTCGATTCCCGCGCCGACACCGTCCATGTGGCACCGGGAGATTCGCTGCAGCGTTCCCTCGCTCGGGCCCGGGCGGTGACGGGTCTTCTCGACGCACCGCGACAGGGCCGGGTGTTGGTGATCGGGGTCGTCAACTCGCTGCTGGCCTGCCTGCGCGAGCGCGACCTGCGGTATGTGCCATGCGATCTGAAGGGCGGCAAAACCGAGTGGGGTGAGCCGATCGTCACCGAATTCGCCGATGGTTTGGACGATTGCGATGCGGTGCTGGCCAGCGGGATGATGCTCGGCAACGGCACCCTCGATCGACTCCTCGAGCTGGTCGCGGCGTCCGGCCGGGCGGTCCCGGTCGCCCTCTTCGCGCAGAGCGGGGCGGCGGTGGCCCGCGAACTACTCGGGCACGGGGTCGATGCGCTCTCGGCCGAGCCGTATCCGTTCTTCTGGCTCACCGGCGACACCAGCACCATCCACCTGTACCGGGCGCAGCCGCGGTGACCGTCATCGAACCACGCTGGCGCGTCGGACACAGCCCACTCGTGCGGATCACCACCCCGGTGCCCCGCCGCCACCCCGGCTACTTCGCGAAGATCGAGTCCCTCGGTTTGGGTGGTCTCAAGGCCCGCTCGGCACTCTCGATGCTGGTGGGCGCGCGCCGGCGGGGCGAGCTGCGGCCGGGTGCCCGGGTGGTCGAATCCACCAGCGGCACTCTGGGAGTCGGGCTGGCGTACGTGGCGCAGTCGCTGGGGCACCCGGTGACGCTCGTGGTCGATGGCGAACTCGAACCGGCGATGCGGAACCTGTTGCGGGCGTTAGGTGCCACCTTGGAAATCGTGGAGCGCCCGCACCCCGAGGGTGGATGGCAACAGGCAAGACTCGACCGATTGAGCCGCATCCTGGCCACCGACGCCGGGGCGTATTGGCCGAATCAGTACGACAACCCGGACAACGCCGCGGGCTATCACGGACTCGCCGACGAGATCGTCGCCGGTCTGGCCGCGGTGGGCATCGACCGGGCCGATGTCCTGGTGTGCAGCGTGGGCACGGGCGGGCACAGCAGCGGGGTCGGACTCCGGTTGCGGCAGGTGTGGCCGGGCCTGCGGATCATCGGCGTCGACGCGTTGGGGTCGAAGATCTTCGGCCAGCCCGCGGGACGGCGCCTGATGCGCGGATTGGGGAGCAGTGTGCACCCGGGCAATGTGCGGTACGAGATGTTCGACGAGGTGCACTGGGTGGGCCCGCGCGAGGCCGTGCACGCCTGCCGTGCCCTGGCCCGAGGCGGATTCCACACCGGCGGCTGGTCCACCGGCGCGGCCGCCACGGTGGCCGGGTGGGCGGCCGCCCAGGGGTCGGGCAGCGTGGTCACCATCTTCCCGGACGGCCCGGACCGCTACCTTCGCACCATCTTCGACGACGACTGGTGTCGCGGGCGCGGACTGCTCGATCCACCGCGCACCCAACCGCACGAGATCGACGACTGCCGAGATCACACCGAGTGCTGGACCCGATGCCAGTCGGTGCTCGCACCACACTCACTGGCCGGCGACGGTACGAAGGCCGCGGGATGAGGCTGACCTGGAGCGTGAGCACGCTCGAGTTGACGCAGCCGTTCCGGATCAGCCGAGGCGTGATGGCCTCCCGCGCGGCAGTGACGATCACCCTGGTAGGCGCCGATCCCACGATCGTGGGCCGCGGGGAGGTCGTCACCTCGCCGTACGCGGACCTGAGTCTGGACCGGATCGAGGCACAGCTGGCGGTAATCCACGGACACTGCGGCGACGACGGTGCCGACCTCGACCCGGTCCTGGCCGAGGTACATCCGGCGGTGGCCGCCGCGGTGTGGTCCGCCGTCGCCGAGCACCGGGCACGCGCTGGCGGCCGATCGCTCGCCGCCCACCTCGGGGTGCCGTTGCCGGACACGGTGCCCATCTCCCGCACCGTCGGCATCGGCACGCCCCGGTCGATGGCGGTCGAGGCTGCCCGGCTGGCCGCCGACGGGGTACGGCTGCTGAAGGTCAAGACCGACGCCGACCGGACCGAGTCGGCCCGGCGGCTGGCGGCGGTGGCCGCGGCCGCACCCGCAGCCGAGCTGATCGTCGATCCGAACGAGGCCTGGACGGCGGCGAGCGCGCTGGGGGTGCTCGCGGATACCCAGGGGTTGCCGGTGACGGCCCTGGAACAGCCGCTGCCCGCAGGTGACCGCGACGGAACACGGGAATTACGCAGCCGCACCGACATTCCGCTGATCGCCGACGAGGCCGTCCACACCCTGACCGATCTGGACCGGCTGGACGGCCTCGCGGACGTGGTGAACATCAAACTGCCCAAGTGCGGTGGCATCTACCGTGCCCAGGAGATCGCCATCGCGGCCGGCGAGCGCGGGCTGGAGGTAATGCTCGGCTGCCTAGTCTGCAGCTCGCTGGGCATCGCACCGGCGGTGCATCTGGCCTCGCTGGCGCGATGGTGCGACCTGGACGGGCACCTGCTGCTCGCACGGGATCCGTGGACCGGCCTCGGCGGCGAAGACGGCGTGTTGCGGCCAAGCGGCGTCGCCGGTCTCGGCGTGCGCCGACGTGAGGAGGACGACCCCCGATGACCGAAACGCACTCGGGTGCAGGAACACTGGCGCTGCTGCGCAGCTTCCCGCGATCCGTGCAGCTGCTGGTACTCAACCAATACGGCGTCAACACCGGCTTCTACATGCTGGTGCCGTACCTGTCGATGCATCTGACGGGGAACCTGGGCCTGTCCCTGACGATCACCGGCCTGGTCCTCGGGATCCGGACGCTGAGCCAGCAGGGACTGTTCCTGGTCGGCGGCACCGCCGCCGACCGGCTCGGGCCGCATCGGGTGATCATCGCCGGCTGCGCGTTGCGGTCGGTGGGGTTCGCGGTGTTCGCGTTCGGCACCAGCGTGCCGCTGCTGCTGCTCGCCTCGATCCTGTCGGGGCTGGCGGGGGCGCTGTTCAATCCGGCGGTCCGCTCCTACATCGCGGTCGCCGAACCGCGGCGGCGGGCGGAGGCGTTCGCGGTGTTCAACGTCTTCGCCCAAGCCGGGGCGCTGTCCGGGCCGCTGATCGGTACGGCTCTGCTGGCGGTGGACTTCCGCACCGTCGCCCTCGCGGCGGCGGTAATCTTCGCGGCACTGACGGCGGCGCAGCTGCGGCTGCTGCCCGCCCACCCGGTCAAACCCGCCGAGAGCACGGTGCTCCGCGGCTGGGGCGTGGTGCTGGCCGACCGCCGGTTCGTGCTGTTCACCCTGGCCATGTTCGGCATGTTCGTCCTGCAGACCCAGATGTATCTGGTGTACCCGGTGCTCGCCGGGCGGATCACCGAGTGGGCGGGTGCGGTGGCGGTGCTTTTCCTGAGCACCACCGTCTTCAGCCTGCTGTTCCAGGTGCGGATCACCCGGTGGTTCGCTGGCCGAACCAGCCGGGGCACCGCCATCGCCGTGGGGCTCGCGCTGATGAGCGGTGCCTTCGTGGTGCTGCTGCCGGTGCTGTGGGCCGACCCCGGACGCGTGGTCTGGCAGGTCGTGCTCGCGTTGGGGGCGCTGGTGCTGTCCGCACTGATCCTCGAGTCCGGGATCATGATCGCCCAGCCGTTCGTGATGGAACTGATTCCAGCGTATGGGGATTCACGAATCTCGGGAACGCTGTTCGGGATGTTCTACCTCGTGTCCGGGGTGGTCGCCGCCGGGGGCAATGCGCTGATCGGGTACGGCATCGAACTGGGTAACGGCTGGCCCGGGGCGCTGGTGTGCATCACACTCGGGGCTGCGTCCGCGGCCGGCATCTGGCTGCTGCAGTGCCGACGTCTGCTCGCCGAACCCGCCGGGGTGAAGGCATGACCGCGACTGAGGCCCGAAACCTGTTGACCGACAACCCGGAACTGTACGAGGCACGGTTCCCCGACCCCGACCATGCGGCGGGGCGGTTCGTCGACGACGTGCTCGGGGCGCACCTGCCCCCCGCGATGTCCGGCCACCCGGAGCGTCCCGTCACCGTGCTGGACCTGGGCTGCGGGACGGGGCGTGACCTGGGGTTTCTGGCCGACCGCGGGTATCGCTGCCTGGGCATCGACCAGTCCTCGGCGATGGTGGAGTTCGCGCAGCGGCGCTACCCGGGGGTGAGCGCGTCGGTGGGCGACCTGCGGAACTTCCAGCTCGGTGAGACCGTCGACGCCGTCATCTGCCTGGACAGTTCCCTGCTGTACTGCCACACCGACGATGAACTGGAGTCGTGCCTGCGCTGCTGCCGCAGCCATCTGCGCACCGGCGGACTACTGGTGGCGGAGATGCGCAACGGGGCGTTCTTCCTCGGCAGCACCGACCTCCTCGACGGCCCCCGCCGTTCGTCCTTCGAGTGGCAGGGCCGCACCTGGCGGGCGGAGACGACCCTGTGGATCGACCACGCCGCGCAACTGCTCCGGCGCCGCAGACAGTGGCAGATCCCCGATTCCGCCGCCGAACTCGTCCAGACCTCGGCGTGGCGGCTGCTGTTCCCGCTGGAACTCACCGGCCATCTGCGCCGCGCGGGCTTCACGGTGCGGGCGATGTTCGACACCCCAGGTCCACGCGCCGAGGCCGGCTGGCCCACCGGATCGGAGCGAGACCCGCTCACCCGCGTCGGCGAGGGCACGATGTCCGGGGACCGGCTGCACGTCATCGCCGAGGCGATCTGACCACCTGCTTACCCGCAACCTGCGCAACACCTTTGATCCACTCATTCCAGGAGAAGAACCCGATGAATCCGGTCCCCCGATCACCCCTGTCCCCGCTGCCGTATCTGAGCCGGCGATCCTTCCTCGGACTCGGCGCCGCCGCCACCGGGGCGGTGCTGATCGGCGCCTGCAGCACGGGCGACACCGGCACCCAGGTCACCTCGACCCCCCGCGACGGCGGCCGGTTGCGGGCGGTGTTCGCCGGCGGCGGTGCACAGGAGGTCCTCGACCCGCACAAGACCAACCTCTACGCCGACGTCGCGCGGTCGAATGCGCTCTACGACAAGCTCGTCGAGTACGGCGACGACCTCGGCCCGGTACCCCGACTCGCCACCGCCTGGCGACCGAATGCCGACGCCACCACGTGGACGGTGCAGCTGCGCCCCGCGGTGTTCCACGACGGCCGGCCGGTGCGGGCGGCGGACGTCCTGTACTCCTACCAGCGCATCCTCGACCCGAAGAACGCGCTGCGCCCGCGCGCCTCGCTCGAGGTGATCGACATCGCCCGATCCCGGCAGGTCGACGATCGCAGCATCGAATTCGTGTGCACCCGGCCCTGCGGGGACCTGGCCAATGTGCTGGCCGCGTTCGGTGCCTACATCATCCCGGAGGGCACCACCGACTTCACCGCACCGATCGGTTCCGGGCCGTTCACCTTCGTCTCGTTCGCGCCGGGCCGCTCGTTCGTCGCCGCCCGATTCGGCGACTACTGGGACGGCCCCCCGCATGTCGAGCAGCTCGAAATCCTCACCGCCCCGGACGAAACGGCCCGCATCAACGCCCTGCTCGGCGGGCAGGTGGAGTACGCCGACGACCTCGGTGTCACCTCGGCCCGCACCTACGAAACCGATGCCCGGGTGCAGATCCTACGGTCCCCGCGCAGCGCGATGTCGGGGTTCGCGATGAAGGTGGACCGGCCCCCGTTCGACAACCTGGACCTGCGACGGGCGATGTTCGCCCTCACCGACCGGGACGAACTGGTCTCCACCGTGCTCGGCAGCACCGGGGTGGTCGGCAACGACCTGTTCGGCAAGGACACGAAGTACTACGCCACCGACCTGCCCCAGCGCAGCCTGGACCTCGATGACGCCAAGACACTGATCCGCAAGGCCGGCGCCCAGAACACGACCATCGAGCTGCAGACCACCGGGGCCACCAACGGATTCGTCGAGGCCGCCAACATCCTCGCCGAACAGGCCGCACGAGCGGGACTGACGATCGACGTGAAAGTCGGTGAGGGTTCCACCTATTGGACCCGGACCCTCGACGAGGGGGTGCTGTCGAGCTTCCGCTCGGGTGCCATGCCCATCGAGACGCACCTGGCGCAGCGGATGCTGTCCACCTCGTCGAAGAACTACACCCAGTGGCGCCGCCCCGACTTCGATGCACTGTTCGCGACCGCGAGTGAGACCACTGACGAGGCGGTGCGGGCCCGCGCTTACCGGGACATGCAGTCCCAGCTGTACACCGAGGGCGGACTGCTGGTGTGGGGGTTCTCCGACGGCCTGCACGGACTGGCCCCGAACCTGGCCGGGATGGCCCGCAGCGCCCCCAGCAACACCCTCGGGTACGCCCGCTTCGACAAGGCCTGGCTGTCGTGATCCTCACCCGGTACGCCGGGATGCGGGTGGCGCTCGGGCTGGCTCAGGTGCTCGGTGTCCTCGTCGTCGTGTTCCTGGTGGCGTCGGTGCTGCCCGGGGACGCCGCGGTGGTGATCGCCGCAGACGACGCCGACCCCGCGCGGATTGCGCAGCTGCGGGAAACCCTGGGGCTGGACCGGCCGCTGCTCGTACAACTCGGCGACTGGCTGGCCGGGCTGCCCCGGGCCGATCTGGGTACCTCCGCGGTCTCCGGTCGCCCGGTCGCCGAGATACTGTCCGCGGCACTGGTACCGACGCTCACCCTCGCCGCTCTCGCCCTGGCGGTGCTGATTCCGCTGGCGGTGGGATTGGGGGTGGCCGCCGCGGTCGGACGCGGCCGGCGGGTCGACCGGACGATCTCCGGGGTAGTGGTGGCGCTGTATGCGGTGCCCGAGTTTGCTCTGGCGATCGTGCTGGTCGCCGTGTTCGCGGTCGGGTTGGGGCTCTTCGCCCCCACCGCGGTCGGTGCCGGCGGGCCCCTGCTGTGGCAGCCGGAGCTGTGGGTACTGCCGGTAGCGGTGCTGGTGATCCGTCCGGTCTGCTCGCTGTCGCGACTGGTGCGCGCATCGATGATCACCACCCTCGAATCCGACTACATCCGGCACACCCTGCGGTTGGGGGTGCCGGGCCGCCGGGTGGTGTGGCGGCACGCCCTACCCGGCTCGCTCACCCCCGCCGCCGCGCACCTCGCGCGGGTGGCGGACTGGCTGCTCGGCGGGGTCGTCGTCGTCGAAGCGGTCTTCGCGCTCGGCGGCCTCGGACAGGTGTTGGTCAGCGCGGTCAGCAGCCGCGACATCCCGCTACTGATGGGCCTGGCCGCTCTGTTCGCTGTCATCACCGTCGCGGTGAACACGATCGCGGACATCGTGGCCTTCCGGCTCACCCCCACCGCAGGCGGCACATCATGACCGCCCCCGGACGGGTGTTGAGCCGACTTCCGAGACAGCGCTACCTCGTCGGTTTGCTGCTCACTGCCATCCCGTTGCTGATCGCGGTCCTGGGACCGCTGATCGCCGAGCCGGCCGGCCGCGGCCCGGCATTCACCCTCGGCGAAAACTGGCTCCTCGGCACCGACTCCGAGGGCCGGGACGTCCTCAACCAACTTCTGCTCGGCGGCCGGTCACTGGTGTCGGTGGCCACCGCGGCGGTCCTGGTCACCTACCTACTCGCGGTGCCCTGGGGGGTGGCGGCCGCCACCACGCGGCGCCGGATTGTCGACGAAGCGCTGATGCGCCCACTGGATCTGCTGCTGTCGCTGCCCTCGATGCTGCTGCTACTCCTGGTGGTCGCCCTCACCGGCGCCGACACGCTCGTGTTGGCGGTGACGGTGGCTGTTCTGCTGTTCCCGGACGCGGCCCGGATGGTGCGAGCCTCGGCGCTACACGCCGCACACACCCCGGCGATGGAGGCACTGGGGCTGCAACGCGAAACGTGGTGGCGCCGCAACATCGGCTACCTGGGGCGTTCGCTGCTCCCCGTGCTCGCGGCCGACGCCGGGCTGCGGTTCGTCGGGGCGATCTACCTGGTGGCCTCCGCGAGCTTTCTCGGGTTGACCGCCGATTCCACCGGCACCGACTGGGCCGTGATGATCGACCGCAACCGCAGCGGCATCGCCCTCGTGCCCTGGGGTGTCGTCGTCCCCGCGGTGATGATCATCGCGCTGGCCATGGGCGTGAATCTGCTGTTCGACGCGGGCGCCCGCGCCGCAACCGACCACTCGTCCCCGAAGGATCCGGAATGACCGACACAGTGCAGGAACTCCACACGCGGCCCAGCGTCATCCGGGTGCGCGGGCTCACCGCGACAACCCGGGACCGGACCCTGATCGCGGGCATCGACCTCGATATCCCTGGCGGCCTGGTCACCGCGATCATCGGCAGCTCCGGCAGCGGAAAGACAACCACCGCACTGGCACTGATGGGTGAGCACCGGCCCGGGGTAACCCTGTCGATGGACTGCCGCGACACCGCGGGGGCACGGTTCGGGTACGTTCCGCAACAACCGTCCTCGGTACTGAGTCCGTTCCTGCGGATCGGCGCGGTCCTGCGCGACATCGAACGCGCCGCGCGCCGGGCGGGACACAAGGTCTCGGTGCCCGATGCACTGCAGCGAGCGGGTTTCCCGAGCGATCCGGTCATGCTGCGCCGCTACCCGCACCAACTGTCCGGTGGTCAACAGCAACGACTGGTCATCGCCCACGCCCTGCTGACGAACCCGACCTGCCTGATCATGGACGAGCCGACCACCGGTCAAGACCCGGCGAACCGGGCGGCCGTCCTCGACGAGATCACCCGGCTGTCACGGCAGGGCCTGACGGTCGTACTCCTCACTCACGACCTCGATGCCGTCCGCGCCGTGGCTCAGAAGGTGATCGTCATGGCGCACGGTCACATTGTCGAGGCAGGCGATGCCGGAGTCCTCGACGGCTCGGTGCACGAGCAGACGAGAGCGTTGGTCGATGCGCAGTCCCGGCTGAGGCGGCACAGACCGAGCCGTCATCCTTCCGGCCGGCGAGGTACCCGCTTGACTGTGGACGCGGTGACGGCCGATTTCCGCAAAAGCAGTATATTGCATGATTTTTCGCTGTCGCTCGACCCAGGTGAGTGCGTGGCACTGGTGGGCCCATCCGGTTGCGGGAAAACCACCGCGGCCCGGGTCATCGCAGGACTGCACCAGCCGGCGGCCGGGCGGGTGGTACTAGACGGTTGCGCTCTGGCGGGAGCCACCCGGAGGCGGACGCGGCAGCAGGTCGCGGCGATCGCCTACGTGTTTCAGGACGCCAAGGCTGCTTTCGACCCGTACCGAAGTGTGTGGGAGCAGATCGTGCGCGGACCACTACAGTTGCGCGGCGCCACCCACGCCGAGGCAACGGCGGCGGCGGGGACGGCGCTCGATCAGGTAGGGCTGGACAAGCGGATCGCACGTCAGCGCCCGTATGCCCTCTCCGGCGGCGAGGCGCAGCGCGCAGCGATCGCGCGGGCACTGGCGGTGGCGCCGTCGGTCCTGATGTGCGACGAGGTGACCACGGGACTCGACACCGTATCGCAGCGTCGAGTCCTCGACATCCTGTCCGAACTCACTCGCGCACGGAATGTTTCGCTGTTGATGATCAGCCACGACGCGGCGGTGGTGCACGCCGTCGCCGACCAGGTCGTCGACATGGCGGGAGCGCACTGACCGTTGCCGGTGAGCAATACTGCCGCTCACCGGCATCAGTTGGATGCGGGGCCGGCGCGGCGCCGAGACGGCATCGGCTGTTGCACCTGATAGGTGATCAGGCGGGAGCTGTTCGCGACCACGGCGACGGACGAGGCGTTGTGCAGGATCGCCGCGAGGACCGGGGACAGGACCCCGCCGGCTCCGACGAGGAGCCCGATCGCATTCACCGCGATCGCCATGGCGTAATTCTGCTGAATCAGCGCGACCGCGTGTGCCCCGAGATCACGCACATCGAGCAACCGACGCAGATCATCACTCGCGAGGGCGACGTCCGCGGTCTCGACGGCGACGTCGGTGCCGGCCAATCCCATCGCGATGCCGATATCGGCGGCAGCGAGCGCAGGGGCATCATTCGTGCCGTCCCCGACCATCGCAACGATGTGTCCCTCTGCCTGCAGCGTGCGAACCACCAGAAGTTTGTCGTCCGGCATCACCTCGGCCCGCCACTCGTCGATCCCCAGCTCTGCGGCCACCGTCGCGGCGGTCATGGGGTGATCGCCGGTGAGCATCACGATTCGCCGGATGCCGTCGGCCCGCAGCCGCGACAGAACATCGAGGGATTCGGGTCGCACCTCGTCGCGCAGGCTGATCAACCCGACCAGGATGTTGTCGACAGCCAGCAGCAGCGGTGTCTCGGCGAGCTGCTGCAGGCTGCGCACCCACTCGGCCGCCTCGGCCGACACTTGGACGTTCTCCTCCCGCAGCAGCGATTCGCTGCCCAGCAGCAGTGTCCGCCCGTCCGCCCAGGTCCGCATGCCGAGCCCGACGAGGACCTCGCACTGCTCGTGCGGTGGGATCAGGATGTGCCGTTCCTCGGTGGACCGGATAACCGCCTCGGCGAGCGGGTGCCTGGAGTGGATCTCCGAGCTCGCCGCGTAGGCAAGGACCCGCTCCGGAGTCCACTCCGGCTCGAACGCCACCACGTTGGTGACGATCGGCCGGCCAATCGTGAGGGTGCCGGTCTTGTCGAACACCATCGCATCGACCCGCCCGGCCTGTTCGAGGTGGGACCCGCCCTTGATCAGGATGCCGCGGCGGGCACCGTTTCCGATGGCGGCGCTGATCGCGGTGGGCGTCGACAATCCAACCGCGCATGGGCAGGCGATCAGCAGCATGGTCATGGCGCGGCGCACGTCACGGGTGAGGACGAGGGTGAGTGCGGACAGCCCGAACGACGCCGGCACGAACCGCCGGGAGAAGTTCTCCCCGACGGTCTGGATCGGGGCGCGGTGGTCCTGGGCCTGCTCGACCTGGGAGATGATCCGGCCGATGGTAGTTTCGTTGCCCACCGCGGTGGCCCGGACGACCAGGCGTCCGCGCAGCACCACCGAGCCGGCGTGCACGAGGTGGTCGACGGAGGTGGCGATGGGCAGTGTTTCGCCGGTGATCGCGGACTGGTCCACGATTGCGTCCCCGTCGACCACCACCCCATCGACCGGGATCGCGATGTGGTCGTGGACCACGATCTCGTCGCCGACCTGCAGGGAGTCGATGTCCACCGAGATCTCGCTGGCATCGGCCAGCCGGATCCAGGCCGTGTCCTGAGTTCCTTTGAGGAGGTCGGAGATGGCGCGCCGGGTACGGCGCAGCGTGAGTTCTTGGAGGTACTCGCCGATGTTGAGCAACCAGAGCACGGTCAAGGCAACCACGTTCTCGCGGAGTACCAGGCTGGCGATGGTGGCGGCGGAGACGAGGGCGTCGGTGCCCGCCGACCGGTTTCCGGCCAGGGTGCGCAGCGCCCCCTCGAGGAAGGGGTAGCCGGTGAAGATGGTGGCGCCGGTGGCGAACAGGCGACTGGACGGGCCGAGCAGCGGTGCCCGGCGCAGACCGTACCGGCGGATCCCGAGCAGGATCAGGGCGGCGCCGCCGATCGCCATCCGCACGATGTCGGCGTTGCCGACCTCGGCCGAGCGCGGCGACCGGTCCGGGACCAGCGACCAGGGGGTCTGCTCGCCGGCGGCGATCGTATCCAGCAGTTCGTCGCGGTCGAGCCGCCTGGGCGAGTACCAGACCACCACGCACCCGGTCCGCGGGTACGCATGTACCGCCCGCACACCAGAGATCTTGGCGACGGCGTCCTCGATCGCTACCGCTCGCCCGGCGCTCGCCCGGAGCCAGGGCAGGTGCACACGCATCCGTCCCGCCGCATCCGAGATGACGGCGAGACCCGTCGGTGTATCCGAAGCGACCGGGTCGGCGGACATGTCAGTGATTGTGGCCGTGACCGATTTCAGGATCCGGCGGTGGCGGCACCTCTTCACCGATCCGGCCTCTGGCCTCGGCGACCACGTCGGAGACCTTCAGCCGTGCCGACTCGGCGCCCTCCTCCGCCTTACGGGCACCGCGCAGTCCCCACGCGGTCGCGGTGACCGCCGCCTCGTGCAGCGGCGCCTTCGCGACGACCTTGCGGGCCGCGTTGTAGGCGGCGACACCGACGGCGCCGGTTACCACGGTAGAGGCGGCCTTGACGAGCAGAATGTGAAGGGCCATGTCTTATCGTGGCACTCCGGGCTCCGATCCGCACGCAGGATGAGCACCTGGGTCGATCACCGGTACCGGCTCGGACCGAGGCCACCCGGTAGTCATCATGTCGTAGGCGATCTCCACAAACGGCTACCGTCACCTCCTCATAATCGACGCCAAAACGGGTTCTTGGCTGTTCGTGCACCGGCTCGATCTCAGCGGTGCCCGGCTGGACCCTAGCGATTCCCGGCAGTTCGCCGCGGCCGCCGCCATTGAACTCGAAGCCGGCCGACGAGACCCCTACCGCCAACTCAGCCGGATCTTCCACCTCGTCGGACGCAAAGGCCCGAACTGACCGGGATCACGCACCCGCACCGCGTCGAATGATAGATTCCCCAATATGCGGAGTGAACGCTCCGCTTCGTTGGGAGTATTCATGAAAACCGCTTCGCCGCGGACGCACTATCAATTGACATTTACCGTTCTCACCATCGGTGTCGGCGCCTTCGCTCTTCTGCAGTCGCTGTTGATGCCGGTGCTGCCCACTCTCGAGTCCGCACTGGGCACAACCCAGGCCGACGTCACGTGGGTATTGACTGCTTACCTGTTGTCGGCGTCGATCTTCACCCCGGTCATGGGACGCCTCGGCGACATGCACGGCAAGAAGCGTGTCTTCGTCCTTGCGCTCGCTGCACTGGCGGTGGGGTCTCTCCTCGCCGCACTCGCCACATCTCTGCCGGTGATGATCGCGGCCCGGGCGATCCAGGGCATCGGCGGCGGAGTGCTGCCCCTGGCGTTCGGCATCATCCGTGACGAGTTCCCCGAGGAGAAGGTGGCGGGCGCAGTCGGTGTCATCGCCGCACTCACCGCTGTCGGCGCAGGTCTCGGCATCGTTCTCGCCGGCCCCATCGTGACCGTGCTGAGTTACCACTGGCTGTTCTGGATTCCGCTGATCATGGTCGTCCTCGCGGGGGCGGCCGCGCAGATGCTGATCCCCGAGTCTCCGGTCCGCACCGCGGGAAAGATCAACTGGCTCACCGCACTACTGCTCTCCGGGTGGCTGGTCACGCTCCTGCTCGGTGTGAGTCAGGCACCCGCGTGGGGTTGGGGCTCTCCGATCGTCGTCGGCCTTCTGGTGGCGGCCGCGGTCATCGTCGTGACGTGGGTTGCCGCCGAGGCACGGTCTTCCAACCCGCTGATCGACATGCAGATGATGCGGGTCCGCAGCGTCTGGGCGGCCAACCTGTTGGCTCTACTGATGGGCGTCGGCATGTACGCCGCATTCGGCTTCCTACCACAGTTTCTGCAGACGCCCACGGCCGCCGGATACGGCTTCGGCGCTTCGGTCACCGAGTCGGGTCTGATGCTGCTGCCCCTGAGCGTGGGAATGTTCCTACTCGGACTCGCCTCCGGCCGCCTGGCGGCTCGCCTGGGTTCGAAATGCCTACTGATCGCGGGGTCTGTCGTGAGTGCGATCGGCTACTTCGTGGTGGCGTTTGCACATCAGACCGAGACCGAGATCTACCTCGCCACGTCATTGATCGGAATCGGTTTCGGACTTGCCTTCTCGGCGATGTCGAACGTCGTGGTCGCGGCGGTGCCGTCCGAACAGACCGGTGTCGCCAGCGGTATGAACGCGAACATCCGCACGATCGGCGGGTCACTGGGCGCTGCACTCATGGCCAGCATCGTCACGGCCGGCGCGTCCGCCGAGGGCGTTCCGCCGGAATCCGGTTACACCCATGGATTCGTCGTGCTCGGCACAGCAGTGGGCCTCGGCGCAGTTGCGGCGATGTTCATCCCGGCGATGAAACGGGGCGACATCACGCGTCTCGAAGAGTCGACCGCACTGCGGCACCCGGAACTCGCCATGGTCGCGGGAGGCACTCTGGTGGGAGACGAACCCGAATGAAGTCCGACGTGAAGGTGCAGGGAAACGAAAAAGCGCTGCGCCGCGACGCCGCGGAGAACCGGCAGCGACTGCTCGACGCGGCAGCGACCGTGTTCAGCGAGCGTGGCCTGGATGTGGGGGTCGACGAGATCGCCCGGGTCGCGGGCGTCGGGATCGGCACGCTCTACCGCCGGTTCCCCACCAAGGATGCGTTGGTCAGTGAGCTCGTTCGACAGGTATTCGACGACTTCCTGGCCGTGGCCAACGAAGCCCTGTCCGCGCCGAACGGCGAAGGGCTCGAGCAAGTTCTGTACGGCACGGGTGCCATCCTGGCGTCCAACCGAGGATGTTTGTCTCGCATGTGGAACGACGATGAGACCAGGATCCTCAGGGACGAGTACCGACGGATCCTGTTCGAACTCCTGGCGCGAGCCAAGCAGCACGGCCGCATCCGCGAGGATGCCACCGACGCCGACCTGGACCTCATCTTCTGGTCCGTGCGCGGCGTCGTCGCGACAACCCGCGGCGTCACCGACACCGGGTGGCGCCGGACCATGGCAATCATGATCGCGGGACTGAGTCCCGGCGCGGACACGCTCGACGCGAGCCCGATGAGCGCTCAGCACGTCGCACAAATCATCGACAACATGTCGGCCCGATAAGACGCGGCGGACCCCTGTCCGCTGTGTCAGACACGGCGCAGGTGGCCGGCCGTCCAGTCGGCCACCAGCGACAGCACCTCCGGATCCACGGCGTCGCGCACGAGTCGGCGATAGGCGCGCAACGACGGCGGATCCGCATCACGTCGGATCAGGTGCGTCAGGTCCGGAACCTGGACGGTGTCGGCCCCGCCGGGCACCAGTTCCGCAATCACCGCGAGATCCTCCGGATCCACCTGGACATCCTTTGCCCCGGTGATCACGAGGACCGGCGCGAGGTTCTCCCGCAACAGCGGTTTCGGGTCGAAGTCGAGGAACTCCCGGAACCAGCGCGCATTCACCCGGCGACCACCCATCCGCGCTGCATCAGTGGTGGTCCGGGACAGCTTCTCGAGCGCGACGCGCTGCCTTTCCTTCACGTCGATTCGCAGCGCCCGCAGGACTACCCGTACCGCAGAGGGCAGACCGTCGACGGCCTCGCCGGACTGCCATTGCAGAACCTGCCGCCCCGTCACCGCCGGACACGCGAGGAGCACCACTGCCGCCGGGTCGACCCCGCGATCCGCTCCCAGCGCCACTGCCAGGCAGGCACCCTCGCTGTGCCCGATGACCGCGATCGAACTTCGTCCGAATCCTCCTGTCGTGCGCAACCAGTCGACGGCGGCAGCGGCGTCGGCGATGTTGTCCGACAGACCCGTCGACAGGTAATCGCCGCCCGAGCGTGCGACTCCGCGCTTGTCGTATCGCAGCGACGCGACACCGGCCCGGGCCAACGCGTCCGCGAGGGCACGGCTCACGCCGATCGGGAGCTTCGCGTGGTCGCCGTCGCGGTCGAGCCGGCCGGACCCGGTGAGGATCACCGCCGCCGGACCACCCTCGGCACCCGCCGGAACCGTCGCGGTGCCGGCCAGTAGGGTGCCGTCGCCGGACCGGAACCTCACCTCGCGTTCGACTGCTCGCACTCGCCCGGGATCGAGCACGTCACGGATCTGCGCCACGACGTGACCGGGATCGGACACGGTCACAATCAGTTCGTCGAACTCCGCTCCCGCACCCCGGCCGAGCGTGCGCACGCGGATCGCCGGGACACCCGCCCGCGCTGCGACGAAGGAGCGCACTCCCCTGCCCCGCCAGGTCCCGATGCACAGACGCCGCGGAATTCCCAGACCCGGTGCCCGCACACCCCGGATGTTCGCGAACGGGTCGGCGATCACCTCGGCGCCCCGAATCAGCGGCATGGGCACCGCGACGTTCCCGTGCAGTCCGGCGAACCTCTCGAACCTGGACAGAGCGAGACGCACCTCGCTCGCGCTGACACGGATCTCGGCCATCGGACGCCCTCCTGTCGGTGCTGTCCCATGTCGATCTCATCACTGGGTGACCGCTTCGCGCTGTGGATTGGAGCCGGCACCGTCCGGAGATGTGCGTCCCCGCCCGCTCGCCGCCTCGCACATGGACGGCGAGGCGGCGAGATCGGCAGTTCGGTCAACCCGCAGACTCAGCCCTTGATAAGGTCGTCGATCTGGCCGATCGCCTGCGAGGAACCCTCGACCACGCCCATGTCGAGCACCTTCTGGAGACCTTCGGCTGTCGCGTAGGTGCTGACGTAGGTGGCGACGGTACTGCCGTCCTTCTCCGCGAAGGAGAACTCGTTGGTGGACACCGGCATCGATTCGATCGGAGTGAAGTCCGCATCGGCGAATCCGTCGGTGAAGGTGAACCCGGTCGGCTCGTCGACGGAGATGATGTTCCAGTAGCCCGCATACTTCTCGCCTTCGGGGCCGGTCATGAAGTAAGTGACGCGACCGCCCGCGGCGAACTCGTGGTCGACGACGGTCGCCGGGTACGTCGGCGGGCCCCACACCTTCTCGAGCTGGCGGGGATCGGCATAGATCTGCCAGATCCGCGCCCGGGGTGCGGCGAACTCGGCAGTGATGGTCAGAGTCAATGCATCGGTGTCTTGGCTGACGTTCGTGACAGGCATCGTTCATTCCTTCCGTAGCGGTTCCGTTGCGATCAGTTCGTCGATACGAGAGATGCGTCCACGCCAGACCTGCTCCAACTCGGCGAGCATGGACGACACCGCTCGCACTGCTTCCACGTCGCCCGTGGCGAGTTGTTCACGGCCGCTGCGTCGCTTGACGAGCAGGCCGGCCTTGTGGAGGACGGCGACGTGTTTCTGGACGGCGGCGAAACTCATGTCGTACTTCGCTGCCAGTGCCGAGACGGAATGTTCCCCGGCCAGCACGCGACGCATGATGTCGCGCCGCGTCCGGTCGGAAAGCGCATGAAACAGGGCATCGGCCCGGTCCTCGTCTGTCTCTGACACACCCAAAACATACAACCAAATGGTTGTATGTGCAAGGCCGGCGTTCCCCCTCCCTCAGTCGACGAACGTCCACGACACGGAAATACACGTGTGGCATAGATCACACCTTCGCGATGCGACCCACCGGTGGATCTACCATTTCCTCGCGACGGTACACACCCAGTGCACCGGCGCGGGCGCACCCTTCTTCAGCCAAATCCATACCAGCCGAAGGATATTGGTACAGCGCAGTGCGGTGCGCCGACACCCCTCGCAGCAGCGCGGAGGGGTCCGAGGCGGTGTCCCCAATAGACGTCACGGCGAGGCCCGGTCAGAGCGGAAATCCACTCCGACCGGGCCGCTTCGGCTTGCCCCGCAAAACACCACATCCGCAGACGGACCAGCGCCCGCCGTCATCACCCCACGCAGATCAGCACACCCACGACCACCACCGCGACCAGCGAGGCGCCGCCGCAGATCAGCCACGCCTGAGTCGCGAGTTGACGCCACTGATCGCACCGCCCGGTCATTTCCGCGACCGCGACAGATAGCCCCTCATTCGCATCGGACGCGGGTGACTCCGAAAGCCGGCGGGCCTTCGCGTCCGCGCGCGCCGCCACACCGAACGACACGGGGACCACCAGCAGCGCAACCACCAGCAGGCCCACCATCGCACCCAAACCCGTCCCGAACATTCCATTTCCTTCCACACCGGACGACGCCCGTCGCATGGTGCCGCGCGTCTGTCACCGCCACCCGCACCCACGGGCACAACCAATCCCCGTCAGCTATATCGCCACACGGCCGCCCGGCGTTGCACTCCCGGACCGCCGGTAGTCGCGAAGTACTGGAGTCGCCGCCCGACTACACGCCCGGTACCGGGAAGTTCCACATCGTCACGACGATCACGCCCATGACCAGCCCTGCGCACACGACGGTGCCAATGACACTGACACGTAACGCATCCAGTAGATCGGCCCCCGATTTCTTGCTGATCCGTGCCATGACAACTCTTTCCTTCACGTGCAGGGGTTCTTGACTGCCACGTCGATGACGGTGCACCCCATACATTCGCCCGAGTTCGCCAGCGGCACAACGGCCGATATACCTACACCCATACCCCCATCAGCCTTCAGGCATGCTCAGAACCACAACTCACAACCGAGCGCCGAACATCTCCGCACATTTCCATGTGTTTCATGTCACATCTGTGTGCGCGTCTCGCCCCGAGCGTTTCGCCGCCCCCGTCTCGAAATCGCACTTACCGGTCGGTAATTCAGGTGATCGGAAAATTACGCAATGGCATAGGTCACACTCCGTGGACTTCGACACCCTGTGTCACGAAAATGACTGCTACGCCGCTCGTCATGACGTGCAGGCGATCCGTGTAGCGCCCCTGCCAGCTGATTCTCATCGTTGGCGGGGGCTGCGCCTGGCTCCACCACAAGACTGCGCAACGCCCACGGATTCCCGTCAGAGGTCAGTACAGCCTTGCTCTGCAGCACAATTCGACGGCTACGCGACGCCGTTTGTGTGAACGAAGGCAAGTCGCTGATCCAGATGTCGAATGACGATCGCGCGGAACCTTCTGGCAGCGGGGGTTTCGCCTAAACCTCGCCTAAACCTGATAACCGAGTCGAGATTCCAGAGCGTCGCCGAGAGTCGACCCTCAGCGCTCGGGGTGGGCCGCGGCAAAAGCCTCCCAGACTTCGGCGCGCAGTCGTCCGCGGTCGGAGACGGGAAAGCCATGTTCCCGGGCCCAGGTTCTGACCTCGGCGGTGGACGGCGCAGGCGCGGCGGCGTTGCCGTCATCCGCGGTGGGAGCGTCGTCTGCCTGTGCGTCGTTGTCGGTGTCGATATCGATATCCGCGTCGATGTCGTCGGGGACATCTTCGACCGGGGCCGCGGCGGGGATATCGTCGACCAGGGCCGCGGTGTCCTCGGCCAGGTCTTCGGCGGTCCGGAGGGCGTCGTCACTGCCACTCGGGAGCAGACGGTCGATGTCGGTGTCGACGTCGGCGCGGGCGGTACCGGCGGTCACGGCCGCCACCCTCACCGCATCGAGAAGTTGACCGCGCACCGATTCGTCGAGGGCCGCGAACTCGGGCGACGCTTGCAGCAGCTTCGCAGCGTGGTCGACCATCTCCTGTGGGCTCCCGGCGAGGCGCCCGGCACCCGCTGCGGCAAGCATCATGCCCGGCTTCGTGTGGTGGGTTCGGCCAAGCCAATATCCCACGATCACCGCGATCGCGACTTGCAGTCTGGTCATCATCGTCGACTCCCACGGATGGATTTGACCGTGCGGCCTACTCAGCCGACTACCCGGGACCGCCTGGGCTCAATCGCCCGTAACCGGTGGTGAAGGCATCAACGCCGACACAATCGCGTCGTTTCGGGGTGAACACGCGAAGAGTGCACCGACGATTGCACCATCGCCCCGTTGCACCGCTCGGAGCCCGCCGCCGATAATGAACGGTCATGACGGAAGGCCGGTCAGGAAGAGCAGCAGCCGCGCACCGGCGGATGCGGCCGCTGTATGCGGCCGGTTTCACCACCGCCTTCGGGGCACACGCCGTCGCGGCGAACCTCGCCTTCGACCTCGAGGATCCGGCCGGTTCCCTCCTGTATCTCGGTCTGCTGCTGGCGCTGTACGACGGCGCCGAGGTGTTACTCAAACCAGTGTTCGGGACACTCGCCGACCGTATCGGTGCCCGACCGGTCCTTCTCGGTGGGCTGATCGGATTCGCAGCAGCCTCCGTCTTCTTCGTCGTGGTCGGCGACTCGAGCTGGCTGTGGTTGGCGCGGCTCGGGCAGGGCGTCGCGGCGTCTGCCTTCTCCCCCGCAGCGAGTGCGCTGGTCGCACGGATGACCCCGAAAGCCGCACACGGCAGCGCGTTCGGAACATACGGCTTCTACAAGGGCCTCGGCTACACGATCGGTCCGCTGCTCGGAGGCGCGCTGGTGTGGCTCGGCGACCTCACATTGCTGTTCGCGGTGATGACCGCCCTCGCCGTCACCGTCGCGGCATGGGCGGCGCGCGTGGTGCCCGCCCTGCCGCCCCTCCCGCGCAACCGGCAGACGGTTCTGGACCTGGCGCGCCGACTGTCGGATCGGACGTTTCTCCGGCCAACCCTCGCACTCGCGTTCGCAACCTCGGCACTGTCGGTGGGAGTGGGATTTCTGCCCGTGGCGGGTGCCGCCGCGGGGCTCGGCTCGGTGGCGACCGGCGCCGCGGTGTCCGTCCTCGCCGCCTGCGCCGCCCTCGTGCAGCCTCGAGCCGGGCGTGCACTGGACGCAGGCCGCATCTCGGCCGGCCCGGGAACCGCGCTGGGCCTGCTGATCACCGCCACCGGACTCGGATGCGCGATGCTGCCCGGTCTGCTCGGTGTCCTGCTCGCCGCACTGGCGATCGGCACCGGCACGGGGCTGATCACCCCGCTGGCCTTCGCGTCGCTGGCCGGCTCGACGCCCGACGAGCGGATGGGACAGACCATGGGCGCCGCCGAACTCGGACGCGAACTCGGTGACGCGGGCGGACCTCTACTCGTCGGAGGCATAGCCGCGGTCGCGACACTCACCGTCGGATTCGGTGCCCTCGCCGCGCTCACCCTCGTCGCCGGCGCGGTGACGGCTGCCGCAGGGTCGGCACGCGCGGGACAACCATGACGACTGCGACCACCGGCGAACTGCGGCGTCTCGGCCTACTACCCGGTCTGCTGGAGGTTCAGTTCGGGAAGGCAGATCTGGGCGAGGTCCTCCAGCGGGACCGCCAGCACAGCCGCGAGTGCAGCGACTGTCGTGAAGGCCGGGGTTGCCAGGCGTCCCGTCTCGATCTTGCGCAGGGTCTCGGGTGAGATCGACGCGGCATGCGCCACTTCGGCGGGCTTGCGGTCGCCGCGTGCTTGCCGGAGGTAGGCGCCGAGACGCTTGCCGGCAGCGCGCTGCTGCGGGGTCAGAGGGGATCGCACCATCCCGTCAGGATACTCCAAGCTCGGTATGAAAATACCGAGCTTTCCACTACTCTGGTATTTCTATACCGGTCGTCGGCGAATATGTGGAGGATGAACGAGTGTTGGAACTGAAGACGCCACGGGAGATCGAGGCAATGCGCACCACCGGCGCGTTCATCGCGGAACTACTCGACGACCTGCAATCGCGTGCTGCAGTAGGAGTGAATCTGCTCGACCTCGAACACCGCGCCCGACACCTGATCAAGGACCGCGGGGCGGTGTCCTGCTATTGGGACTACGCGCCGTCGTTCGGCCGCGGTCCGTTCCACAACGTCATCTGCCTGTCCGTCAACGATGCTGTGCTTCACGGCCTCCCACACGACTACACCCTGCGCGACGGGGACCTGCTGAGCATGGACATCGCGGTATCGATCGACGGGTGGGTGGCCGACTCGGCGCGCAGCCTGATCGTCGGCACACCCCACGCCGGCGACCAGCGGTTGATCGAGGCCACCGAACGCGCGCTCGACGCCGGTATCGATGCCGCACGCCCGGGCCGGCGCCTCGGCGACATCTCCGCCGCGATCGGCGCGGTCGCCACCGACTACGGTTTCCCCGTCAATACCGAATTCGGCGGGCACGGTCTCGGTCGAACCATGCACGAGGACCCGCACGTCTCCAACCAGGGGCGAGCCGGACGGGGCCTGGTGCTGCGACCGGGCCTGACCCTCGCACTAGAGCCCTGGTTCGCCCGTGGCACCGACAAAATCGTCTACGACCCCGACGGGTGGACCATCCGATCGGCCGACGGCTCGCGGACCGCTCACAGCGAACACACGATCGCGATCACCGACGGTGATCCCCTCGTTCTGACACGCCGCTCCGCCTGACCCCGGTCGGCGACCGCGACCGGTTATGCCCTGCTGACCGAGAACCGTTCGCCCGCAACGCCACCGAACAATAGCGATACCGGACCTCAGCCCGTACTCCCGCCGCCCGCTCCCCCGCTGCTGTTGAAGGGAAAAATGTCGGTATGCGTGCCGTCCATGCGTCGTGGTGAGAGTGACGAGTACGGACTCGGCTTTCGATCGTTCATCAGCCCGAGTCTCAGCACTCGGCCGCGCTTACCGATCAGCGGCGAGCACTGCCGCGAGTCCCTCTTGCAGATCCCTGACGAAATACTCGGGAACCTCGAGCGACGGGAAATGTCCCCCGGTTTCGGGTGACCTCCATCGGACGATCTGTCGGTATCGCTCCTGCGCCCAGACGCGCGGACACTTCTCGATGTCGCGGGGATACACACTGATTGCCGACGGGACGTCGACCCGAAGTTCGGGGTCGAGCGAGTTGTGGCTTTCGTAGTAGATGCGGGCTGACGACGCGCCGGTTCGCGTCAGCCAGTAGAGGGTGACGTCGTCGAGAATTCTGTCTCTGGAAATTGTCTCGAACGGGCTGTCTTCGGTATCTGTCCATTCGGCGAACTTGTCGAGGATCCAGGCGAGAAGCCCGACTGGTGAGTCGACGAGCGAGTAGCCGATGGTCTGCGGCCGGGTCGCCTGCTGCTTCGCGTACGCCGCGTGGTGGCGCCAGAAATCGCGGGTATCCTCGGTCCATTTGCGCTCGGCCGCCGTCAGCCCGTCAGTTGTCAACCCGGGCGGCGCCTGCGCGGTCGTCGTGTGGATACCGAGAACGTGCGCCGGGAACCTGCCGCCGAGGACCGTGGTGATCACACCTCCCCAGTCGCCGCCGTGCGCTGCGAACCTGCTGTAGCCGAGCCTTCCCATCAGTTCGACCCATGCGGTCGCGATCTTTTCGATTCCCCACCCGGTGGTGGCCGGCTTGTCGCTGTAACCGAAGCCCGGCAATGACGGGACCACGACGTGGAACGCCGGCGCGTCTGCATCTGTCGGATCCGCCAGCTCGTCTACTACATCGACGAACTCAGCGATGCTGCCCGGCCAGCCGTGCGTCACGATCAGCGGAGTGGCATCGGCGCGCGCGGATCGACGGTGCAGGAAGTGAATGCCCAGTCCATCAATTGTCGTGCGGAACTGGCCGATCCGGTCGAGGCGCGCTTCGAACGACCGCCAGTTGTATCCGGTGCGCCAGTAGTTCACGACTTCGACGAGGTCGGCAAGCGGAACGCCCTGTTCCCATCGTCGAGGGTCGGGCGCGTCGCGAAACACCGTTTCGGTTTCCGGTAGCCGCACCGCGGCTAACCGCGCGCGCAGATCATCGAGTTCGGCGTCAGTTGCGTGGGCTTCAAATGCTTGCACGTCGCTGGCTGGACGGGGCATGAGACCTCCCGGTCGTCGTGGCACCGGCTACGACTCGATTGGAACCGGCTAAGACGGTTCTAACATGCCGTCACGCCGGCGTGCAACCAGCTAAGGTGGTTCCATGCGCGCCGGTTTCCCCGACTTTCGCCTCGGTAACGTGCTCGCGACCAGCTTCACCGGAACCCTGTCGGAGCGTCATGGCAACGCTGTGGAGCGCATTCCCACGCCGCACCGACTCGTCGACTGGCTGGCAGCGAACGGACTCGTTGTGGACTTCTGCACCACCACCCAACTCGAACTCGCGCGGGAACTGAGGGAATCAATTCATGCGGCCTCGACAGCGGTCGCGAGCCAAGACGATCTCCCTGCGTCTGCCGTCCGAGTCATCAATGACTGCAGCATTCGGGGTCGGGCCGCCGCCATCCTGACGCCGGAGGGCAATCGGCGATGGCGACTCAGCTCGCCTTCCTGTGTGGAAGACGCCCTGGGCGTAATCGCAGCCGACGCCATCAGCATCATCGCAGGCGAACGCGACGGAAAATTCGCCCTGTGCGCTTCGCCCACGTGCCGAGCCGCCTTCTTCGACACCAGCCAAAGTCGCACTCGCAAATGGTGCGACATGAACACCTGCGGGAATCGTCAGAAGAAGGCGCGCTTCAATGCCAACCATCGCAAGAACCCCGACGCTCCACGCGCTCCCAGGATCTGAAGTCCGACGCTGCGCGCCCGCAGCGTGTGTGGTTCCGCTACGAGTTCAGTTGTGCGAGAACCTCGGCAGCGGCTCGGCGGCCGGACCGGACGGCTCCGTCCATGTAGCCGTTCCAGATGTCGGAGGTTTCCGCGCCGGCCCAATGCAGTCGTCCGATCGGTTCGGCGAGTGCGGCACCGTACTGCGTCCACACGCCGGCCCCGAGTCGGCCGCCGTAGCAACCACGGGTGTACTCCTCGGCCATCCAGTCCTGTTCGAGGTAGTCGATCGGTTCGCCGGCGTCGGGCCCGAAGAGTTTGACCAGCGTCGCCACGACAGCGGCTCGGCGCTCGGCCGGGGTCCGGCGTGCCGCGCTACGGGCGTGGGGGCCTTCGAAGAAGCCGACGAGGACACCACACGAGCCGTCGGTGGGCGAGTTGTCCAGGGTGACGCTCAGTTCGTCGTCCAGATTGAACGCGAATCCGTTGAATCCCGATTCTCGCCAGAACGGCCTCGGGTAAGCGATCTGAATCTTGATCACCGATCCCATCGGGATCTGCTGGGTGAGGCCGTCGCGGGAACCCGGAAGCGCGGGCCGGTAGCGGAGGCGACCGGCCAAGGTCGGGGGGATCGCCACGATGGCGTGTGCAGCGGTGACGGTTCCGCCGTCGAAATCGACTCGGACCTCGCTGTCGTCGTGGGTGATCGTGTGCACCGGGCTGTTCAGCCGGACGACGTCGCCGAGTTCGGCGGCGAGTCGTTCCGAAATCTGGTGCGTGCCTCCGACGACGCGTAACTCTTGGGCACCGCCGGTGGTGGCGACGAGGGCATCGATCATGCCTCCGGACTTGATGTAGAAGAGGAAGTGCAGCAGCGACATCTCGGCCGGTGCGGCGGAGAACAGTGCGGGCACGACCGCGTCCCAGAATGCCCGCACCTCGGGATCGTCGGTGTTGGCACGCAGCCATTCGTCGAGAGTCTTGCGGTCCAGCTCGATGGCATCGGGCGATGTCCACGGCGCCGACAACGACACGGTTTCGGCCAGTTCCTCGAGTTCGTGCTGGAGTCGGCCGACTTCGACAGCGGCCTCCTCCGACAGGCCGAACGTCTCGTCGGAGTATCGAGTGACTTTTCCCTTGTAGAGGGTCACCGCGGCACCCTCGTCATAGGTCGGGAAGGTCTCGAGACCGAGCTCGCCGGCCAACGCCAGCACCTCGGTCTGCGTTCGGCCGATCCACTGCCCACCCATCTCCACCGCAACACCGTTGGCAAGGCGTCCGCCGAGGTTGCGCCCGGCCACCCGGTCGCGGGCCTCCAGCACCCGCACGCGGCGACCCGCCGCGGTCAGCGCCCTGGCTGCCGTGAGCCCGGCGAGCCCGGCGCCGATCACGACCACATCGCAATCCATCATCTCGGTTCCTCCATCAAAGTCGGTCGGTTGTCCGACCGTAAGGTAGATCACAGGATCCGGGTATGCAAGAGTGAGGTCGAATCCACAGGGACCATCGGAGGAGGAAGAGCGGTGGCCTACGTCAAGGCATCCGAGCGCGAGGAGCAGATCGTCGCGGCGGCGATCAGGGAGTTCAGTGAGACGGGGGTGCCGGGTACCACCCTTCGCGCCGTCGCCGGGCGAGCCGGCATTCCGCTGGGCACGCTGCACTACGTTTTCCCCAGCAAGGAGCGACTCCTGCGAGCCGTCATCGCGACGGTCATCAACGAGATCGCCGAGACGCTGCGCGCCGAACTCGAGGCCGACAAGGGCGTCGAACACGCGCTGCGACACGGCGTGGGCAACTTCTGGAAGAAACTGGTCACGAGCCGGGTCGGACTGCAGATCATGCAGTACGAGTTGATGACCTATTCGCTGCGCAGCGATTCCGACGGCGACCTCGCGCAGTTGCAGTACGAGCGCTACAGCGCGCTGGTGACGGACTTTTGCGAGCAGGCCGCGCAGGCGGCGGGCGAGCGCTGCGCGGTCGGCTTCGACAGCCTCGGCCGGATCGCGCTGGCCCAGGTCGACGGGCTGATCCTGCAGTACATCGCCAAACCCGATCCGGACCGCGCTCGACGCGATCTCGATCACGCCCTCAACATGCTGGTGCTCTACGCCGACCCGCAGCCGGTCACGCGCACGAAAGCGCCGAAGGCGGAGACGGCCTGACGCCGAGTCTCGAACGCCGGTGTCCGAGCCGACCGTCGCGCAAACCCTATTGCGTTCGGAGGGATCCCCTTCTACGGTTACTCGTACGGATGTCCGACTTATAGCTGACGCGGGCAGTCGCCTCGTTCACCGTCGATCAACCATCGGAGTGAGATCAATGACGCAACACCCCACCGGAAGCTCGAACGACGAGCAGGCACCCTCTCGCAAGACCACCGTCGCGGTGGTCGGCGCCGGCATGTCGGGGCTGATCGCGGCGAGAGCGCTGCAGCGTCAGGGACTCGACGTGCTGGTGCTCGAATCCGCGGACCGCACGGGTGGCCGGATGATGGCCGACACCTCCGCCCTGGGCTCGCGGTTCGATCTGGGTGGGCAGTGGATCGGTCACGGACACCATCGATTCTCTGCCCTGGCCGCTGAGCTCGGGACCACCGTGTTTCCCATGCACACCCCGAAGCGACCGACCGTCGTCCGCCACGGTCGCACTCTCTCGGCCGTGAGTCCGTCGACGCTGCTGGCCAGTGCCGCTCTGGTGGTCTGGCAGATCCGGGCGAAGCGAGGAGCGCCGAAGCGATGGAACTCGACGACGGTGCAGGAATGGCTGAACAGCCTGCCGTCAGCCGGAGCTCGCCGCCTGCTGGAGGTACTCGTCGAGGTCTCGACCACGGCAGATCTCGAGCGCTTCTCGATGGACGCATTCGCCAAGATGATCGGCTACCAGGGCGGGCTGTCCACGATGTTGTCGACGAACGGCGGCGCTCAGGAGAGTCTGATCGTCGAGGGGGCGGGAACGCTGACCGACAGGATTGCCGCCGAACTCGGACCGCGGGTGCTGACCGGCAGTCGAGTCACCTCCATCAGCCGAGACGGCCACGGTGTCGTCCTTCGCTCCCCAACGGCTCTCGTCCGGGCGTCCAAGGCGATCGTGTCGGTGCCACCCCCGGCGGCGGCCGCGATCGCCTTCGATCCCCCACATCCGGCCGGTCGGCACCGTCTCGAGCAGAACACCTACATGGGTTCGGTGTACAAGGCGGTCGCGGTCTATCGGCAGCCGTTCTGGCGCTCCACGACGGATGCCGAATTCATGTTCCTCGACCACCCCGGTTTCGCGGTCTTCGACACCTCCCCGCCCGGCGGGCCCGGGCATCTGTGTGTGCTGGTCGGCGGGCGAGAAGCGCGCGAACTCGACGGACTCGACGAAGCCGGCCGTCGGCGGGCGATCCTGGGGCCCGTCGCCGCCGCCATCGGATCACCGGAGATCCTCCGCCCGGCGAGCTGGCACGAGAAGTCCTGGCATCTCGACGAACACGCGATCGGGGGATATTCGGCACTACCGACCGCAGGCAACCCGGAAGGGGCGTTTCCGTTTCCGTCCGATCCGATCGGCGACATCCACTGGGCCGGCACCGAGACCGCGAGCGAGCACGCCGGCTACATCGAAGGGGCCATCGAATCCGGCGAGCGAGCCGCGCGCGAAGTCATACAGGCCCTGCGGCACACCACCGCTGCCGTCATCCGCTCACAGTGAACGAGGACCGACGATCATGGATCGCACCACCGACGCACCGAAACCTGCCGCGGCGGGGCATCGTCATCATTGAAATGTCAGACATCGACGGGCTTCTCGAACCGCGTTGGCGTCCTCCGGAAAGAACATCGCCGTGTCCGGCCAGAGGGTGCTCTGCCGCGCCAGTTGATCCACACTGACGAACGGTGCCCCGAGAGCATTGTCTGCGTGCGCGGTCAGCGCTCGGCCCTCCGCCGGAGCCGCATCAGTGCCGAGTCCCCACACTCCGTGGGAGATCGAGCCGTCGCTGCTTCTGAACTCCATGGCGATCGCGTAATAGTTGTCGAATGGCACGGATCCACTACTCCGGGTCCAGGGATCGCGGACGGCGACCGCGTCAACCGGCTCGATCGGGTCGGCAACCGGCCTACTTGCGATCAGATCCGTCACGGTGGAGTCGACCGCGAGGCATTCCGCATCAGGCGCGCGCCGAACGTCAGCGATGACGACGGCCGCCAGCCACGTAACCGCGGCAACTGCGATCAGCGCGACCCCCACCGCCGGCCACGACCACCTTGTTTGATTGGCCATCTGCCGCCTCTCCGGGCCCACGACGTGAAGTACCCGAGCGTAATCGCGTTCACCGAACAATCAGCGCGACATCCCGACAGTCGCCGACGGGATGCACAGGTTCCACAAGGGATCCTCGATCGATGACTGGGATGGCGCGTAGCGCGGGAGCTGAACACGGGCGGCTGCGATACTGAGCCGATGGACGGTCCAGTTGCTCGCGCCTTCGACAGCGCCGCCAGACGGTTCCTCGAAGTGAGTGCCGCCGCGACAGGCCACTATGACGCACCCGGCCTCGGTGAGTGGTCCGTGCGCGACCTGGTCGGGCACACCAGCCGGTCGCTGTCGACGGTCGAGACATACCTCGACGCCGCCGGCGAGGACCCCGGCGCTGTAGAGCTGACCGACGCCGTCGCGTACTACCTGGCCATCGCCGACGCCCTGTCCGACACCGCAGCGGTGGCGCAGCGGGGACGCGAAGCCGGCGCCGCGCTCGGCGAGGACCCGATGGGTGCCCTGAGCGCACTGGTTGCCCGGGTGCCCGAGCGGGTCCGGGCCAGTCCGTCCACTGCCCTGGTGCGCACACCCTTCGGGACGATGACCTTGCAGGGCTACCTCCCGACCCGAACCCTCGAGCTGACCGTACACACTTGCGACTTGGCAGCCGCCCTCGGCGTCGACGCCGATGTCCCCCGCGAGGCAGTAGCCGAGACGTTCGCCGTCATCGGTGGCTTGGCCGCAGTGCAGGGAACAGCACCCGCAGCGCTGCTGGCGTTGACCGGCCGCTCTCCCCTGCCCGCCGGTTACTCGGTCCTCTGACCCCAGACACAAGTTCCGTCATCATCGGCGTGGGCTGCACCGAACCGAGCGAGCACTGCCCGCGTCATCTCACGCGATGCCCGGCTGTTCCGGCGCCCCAGCGTCCGTGTGGCCGGTGCGGGTGAAGAACGACACGCGACCGTTGGTTTCGAGCACAGCAAGCTCGATCTCGTCGAATCGACGGATACCCTTCTGCCGTGCGTCGGCCATCAAGTCGTCGAGCGACATTCGTTCGGTGCGGAGACGGTCCAGGTCGGGGATGCCGTCACGCACGATGATGACCGGCACACCGTGCGTCACTCCGCGCACGCGCGGAAACCGGGCATTGGCCCAGGCGAGTGCCAGGGTGAGCAGGGCGAAAACTCCGACCGCGAGGACCGCGGAGGTGACCGAGTAGTCCTGCTGAGTCACACCCTGCTGCACGAGGTCACCCATGACGACATACAGAACCAGTTGAAACGTACTCAGTTCACCGACGGTCGACCGTCCGACGACGCGAGTGATCACCCACAGGAACAGGAACAGGACCGCCGCCCGGACCACGATCTCCATCAGGGCACCAGCCAGGTGGTGAACTCCAGGGTGGCCACATCGACTCCCTTCTCGGACACCGACACCGATCCCGAATGGCCGAGCTGACTCGACGGCTGAATGTAGGCGTCGAAACCCAGGGTGAGGGTGTCCCCGGGCGGTGGATCGACGGTCATGTAGGTACGCAAGGCATCGCTGGTCTCTGCGGACGGCTCCGGTGTCCAGCCCTGGGTCTCGAACATGTCGAAGTAGTCGGAATCGACGACGATCACCACCGGCTCCGAGAAGCCGCCCGGTTTCCGGACCGTCAGGTCCCACGGCACGTCCAGTCCCGCGCGCGCCACCCTCGGGTACGTGAGAGTCAGCGCATATCCGCCTCCCTCAGCGTAGGCGGTGCCGCTCCGGACACCGAGGAGACCGACCGCGCCGAACGCAACGATCAGGGCGAGCAGCGCGACAGCCGCTCGTCGGAGCCAAGCGACGGCCGGCGTCCGTGCGTATTCGCGCACGTCGTCGAACACTGAAGCCGGAATGCGGTCGGAGGGACGCATGGTCCCAAACTCCCACGAACACGCAACACAAGCAGCCGGATCGGCATCTTCCCGACATCAATTCGGTAACTGGAGGTCACCTACCATCTGAGTGGCCGCACCCCCATTACCGGACAACAGTCTGAACATTACTGGTGCTCAGGATTTTTCGAGGCGGCCCTCCGACCTGAACAAGGGGGAATTCAGGCCGGAAGACCTGGCTGGCGCGCCGCCATCGCATGCTGCGCGCGCAGCGTTCACACGGAGTACCCGCGACGGTCCGGTTCATGCCCCCGCGATCACCCTGATTCGCTCAGCAGAATATGCGACGGTTAACCCATAAGAGCCGGCGGACGGTGGCCCGAAATGGGCGACATTGCGTGTCACCGGCGGGGGGCGAGTCGTCACCTGGCAATCCGGTAAGCAGCGGGGCCGTCGCCACACCGCTGCCCGTGATAACCAGGATGTGGCTGTGCGGCTGACAGCGGGTGTAGGGCCGCGCCTGCCGCGGGGTGGCCGCTGCCGTCGAGGCGCAACCAGACGGTTACGAAATCGGCGCGACCAGCAATCGGCTCGGACGAGGAATGCCTCCTTGGCGAAGGCGTCGAACCGGCGGCCCTTATCCAACCGATTCCCCAAGCCGCGATCAGTAATTCCGGGACGGCGGTAGATCGCGTTGCACCAACCGCAATTTGGCCGCTGCGATTACGCCAGGGAAGAAGTAGTGGCCCTCGGGTGACTCGATGAGATCGTCATCGTTGATGCCGTGGACCTCCCATACGTCCACCGCTCCGCCCGTATTGTTCATCCTCACGAACCAATCGCGTTCCCACTCGTCGGCAGCGAGGAAGCAGCCCTTCTGCTCGGGGCCACTGCTCCCTGCGATCCCGCGAGCAGCACCCATCCGACTGAAGTCCAACCCGTATCGGAAAATGGATGCGCGGTTCAACACCGAGGTGACGTGGTAGCGGGGTGGCATTCCCAAAAGGTAACTAGGAACATGCGCGTTTCGCCACACATTTTCTCCCGAGCCGTGGACGCTCGGGTCTCAGGGCGCGGTCTGGAGGGTTCATGAGCATCCGAATATCGTCGAACACACCGGAGGACGAACCGGGTAACACGTTGTTGCCGGTTCGCGACAGAATCGACGAAGACCTACGACCCCCCAGCGGTGACGCTTGCGAGCGAAGCAGTCCCCTCGATGCACCGCAGCACGGCCGGAGGACGATTCGGTCCGGTCCGGCTCATCGAGCGCGATTCCGATTTCGCCGTCGTATTCGCCGCAGATACGACCCGTTGGGTGGTTCTTGTTCAGGCAGGCGGCGATTCACCGAAGGCGTCCGTCATCCTCGGGGTACCCAATCCCGGCGTCGGATTCGGTCGCTCGCTTCGGGCGTCGTACTTGCAGCGGTTGACCGTCCACCGATCCGGCGATCCGTCCGTCGCGAGGAAACCACCAGAGTTCGGATGGATGGCGCTGGCCGGAATCGCTGCCGAAGGCGTGTCCCAGTTCGAAGTGAGGTCGTCGTGAGACCCGAACGGCAGATCGCCAAACCATGACGACCACCCCGCCACTCGGCGCCCTCGTTTGATTCGGCCGGCCGTCGGGTAGGCGGAGGGAACGAACCGCTTCGCCGTGGGTGAAGGCACTTGCTCGCCGAGGCCGCGGCCGGACACCGCAGCACCGGTCGATCGATGGGAGGAACGCCCGATGGCAACCAAGGATTCACAGCCCCAACTCAAAGACCAGGAGATGTACGAGGAACTACGCGAAATGGGCGATTCCAAGGAGAAGGCGGCGCGCATCTCCAACGCGGCCGCCGCGCGTGGCCGCAAGAATGTCGGAAAGTCGGGCGGAAAGTCGCAGTCCTACGACGACTGGACGGTCGACGAGCTCGAGAAGCGAGCCAAAGAACTGGGATTGAAGGGTTACTCGAAACTGAACAAGAAAGAACTCATCGACGAGCTCCGCAATCACTGAGGCGGCGCGCCGTCAATCACTGCCGGCAAGTGGTTGATGCAGCGTGTCCGCGTGCCACACAACCGTCAGGAGATGTCATGCAGAAAGTGTTGACCTTCGCAGCGGGCGCCGCCGTGGGCTTCGTCCTTGGCACCCGATCCGGCAGGCAGACCTACGAGAAGATGAGGCATCAGTCCCTCGAACTATGGCACAACCCCACCGTGCAGGAGAAGGTGAGCGAGGCGACGGACACCGTGAAGGACAAGGCGCCACAGGTGCAGCACAAGGTCGGTGAACTGGCGAAGAAGGCAACCCACCGCCATACCGACACGCACTCGACGACGGCCCCCACCAACGGAGCGTCGCTGGGTGATGCTCCGACCCCGCCTCCGGCGGCCCCGACTCCCACGGACGCGGAAACCACGACCGGTGTTCCGCCGACGCGCGGCGAATCTGCCGGGTGAGCTGCGTCGTCGCGGTAGTCAGGACGGGGGCGCCAATCAGGCGGGCGGGGTAGGTTCGAGGCCGAACGCGCCGAGGACGTCGCTGGTGTGTTGTTCGGCGGTGCCGTAGGTGTTGGCGGCGACCGAAAAATCGGGTCCGAAAGATGCGGAGGCAACGACGCTGGAGCCGTCGTCGGACCATCCCCATTTGGTTCCGGTGACGGAGGGCAGTGCGCCGGTGCCCCCGTTCTGGCGGGTGCCGTCGACGGCGACGGGGGCGGCGGTGGCCATCCATCCGAGAATGGGGCTGCTCGGGTCGGTGGTCTTCGCTTCGAGGAAGGTGACCGTGTCGGCCGTGCTGGTCACCGAGTTGCCCCAGAAGTCCGCGCCGCGGGTGCCGGTGAGCCGGTACTCGGCGGCGACGGCGTCGATGGATTGCGGATATTTCGCATACGCCGAATCGGATCCTGCTCCGCATCGCCTGGCACACAGGGGCGCGGACGGGAGGACACCGGGGTGATGCGGAACTGGATGCCATGGTGTCCGTGTACCCATCCCGGCTCCCTTCAAGGCGTCGATGTGGCGTCCCGCAATTCGGTGTACGAATCTTCCATCGCCATCGCCAGCCGGGCAACATCAGGCAGTGCCTCGGGGTCGGTGCAGAGCCCGATACCGACGATCCCGGCGCACGAAATCGCCGAGATCCGCAGCGCGTGGTGAACGGCAGGCTCCGAGGAGGAGAAAAGCCGCTCCACCCGACGTCCGGACACGCTCACCGGCAGGGGCGGGCCGGGGACGTTCGAGATCGCAAGGCTGAACTCGCGCGCGCTCCCGGCGAGCCGTTGTGCAGCCGCCCCGACGCCCTTCACGCGTCCGAGGGCGTGGAAGAGATCGAAGAGCTCGTCTGCGTCGTCGAGGTGCTTGCGCTTGCTGGTCTCGGCGCTGATCCGGTCGAGTCGGATGAGCGGATCGGCCTCGGCGAGCGGCAGATCGATGTTCAGGAAGGAATCGCGATTTCCGACTCTCGCTTCCTCATTCCGGTGGTGAAGGCTGACCGGAACCTGAGCGCGAAGACGCGGCAGCGCGGCGTCGCCGGTCGAGAGCCAGCTGCGCAGGCCACCGGCGACGATCCCCAGCAGTACGTCGTTGACGGTTGCGCGGGTGGGGCGCGAGGCGCCTATTGCCTTCAGTTCCGAGAGCGGGGCGACGGTGAACGCGAGCTCGCGGGCGGCACTGATCGGACGGTCGAAGGGCGAGCGTGAGCCGCGGTGTCCGAGCTCACGACGCATGGCCGCCGGCATCCGCAGCACCTCGTCGATCCTCGAATGCTTTGTCGATTCGGCGCGAACACCGGGACGCGACTCGCGCGGTGCCGGGTCGGCGTGCCGATCCCAGAGCACGTCGTCCAGGAACCGCACCGCGCCGATTCCGTCGGCCATCGCGTGATGGATGCGGACCGCGATCGCCTCGCGTCCGTCGCCGAGTGGGCCGATCAGGTCGAACGTCCACAGTGGACGCTCGTGGTCGAGATGCTCGGACATCAGCGTGCTGACGGCTCGCCACAGATCGGCCCGCGACGTGCAGCCGGCTTCTTCCCGGCGCCGGACGTGGTCGCAGATGTCGAAGGCGGTCGCCGCGGTCCAGCGCGGCTGTGCACCCGAGGTGTCGATTCGCTCCGTCGCGCGGGGCTGGCTCGAAAGGCGCTCCGCCACCGCGGTTCGCAGGGCCTCGATGTCGAGCGGGCCGGGTGCCGGCGCGAGAACCACCAGCTTCAGCGTGTGGCCGGATATCACCGCCGATTCGAGCCCCAGGATATGCGCATCGTCGGCGGAAAGCCGATCACGATCCTTGCGGGTCACCTCGGCAAGTCTATTCGGGTCTGCGCCTCGTCGAACCAGGAACGCGGACCCGATTGTCGCTCGCCTGCACACTCGCCCGGGACGACGCAGCGAGCGTCACCCAGCGGACGCCGGACTCCCCGTGACGGCGACCGCGGATCCCACCCATCGGCGCAGATACGCACGCAGTTCGTCCTGGCCGCGCGGGGGGTTTCCCGGCGAGATGAAGAATGACTGCATCGTCCGCAGCTGATACTCGACGAGCTCGCGCAAGGTGTGCTCCCCGTAGCCGTGCCGCTCCCAGTCGACGTCGAAGCGCCTGATCATCGTCATTCCGAAGGCGAGGGCTTCCTCGGACGTGATGCCCTCGGTATGTGAATGGGAGCCGGACAGCATGATGCCGAGCTGCGGAACGCGGGGCGCTTCGTTGAGCGTGTAGATCACGGCCTCGACCACAGCCTCTGCGGGATCCTCGATGCCGGCGACGTGCTGTGTCAGCCGGTCGAGAAATCCGTCGACGGCGGCGATGGCTGCGGCTCGTAAGAGAGAGTCGGTGCTGGGAAAGTACCGGTACACCGTCTGACGAATGACGCCGAGGGATTCCGCAACGTCGGCGATGCTGATCGCCGTGCCTTTCCGGCTGATGAGGTCGACGGCGGCGATGACGATTCGCCGGGACGCTTCCTCGTCAGTTCCGGGTGGGCTGCCACCCCACCCACGCCTGCCTGCCATTTCCCGTTGCCTGCCTCTCGCAATGCGTCGTCGGCCCGAACGTACTGCACGGGAGGGCGGCGCACTGCCCGACCCGGACTCAGAGGTTACCGCTACCGCGTCCCGCTTCCGGGCCACGGTCGTCCTCCCCGAATCCATCGAAAGTAATCATACAAACGTGGCCTCTTGTGTATGTTGTTGAAACCTTGGGTCTCCACCTGCCCATTGACTCGGCCCACTCATGCCACACGAGACAAGGAAGCGCGCATGTCCGACCTGCATCCCAGAAAGATGGATTTCGCGTTCGACGAGCAGGACGTCCCGTTCCTCTGGAACCCCGACAACCCCGCCTGGTCGAGCATGTCCAACGCGATCTCGTTCCTGGCCATCGGTTTCGAGAAGATGATCGTCAAGGCGATCATGCAGGCCAAACCACTGATGACCGATCCCGAGGTCGCGGAGGAGGCCGTGGCGTTCATGCGTCAGGAGGGCCACCACTCGACCGCGCACCGCCAGCACGTCAAGGCCCTGATCAGGCGTTATCCGGGACTTCAGAATACCCTCGACGCGGTGATCGGCGAGTACGACCTCCTCACGGAGGCGACAAGTCTGAACTACCGACTCGCCTACACCGCCGACCTGGAGGCGACGTTCACGCCGGTGTTCAAGCTGATGCTCGACAACGACGCGACCCTCTTCCGGCCGGGCGACGACCGGGTTGCATCCCTGTTCATCTGGCACTTCGTCGAGGAGGTCGAACATCGAAGTTCAGCGCTGGTGATCTTCGATTCCCTTGTCGGAGAGGAGCTGTACCGGATGAGGATGGCGCCGTCGATCTTCACGCACGTGATGAAGGTGGTCCGGATCGCGTGCGCCGGGTTCAACCAGCACGTCCCACTCAGGGAGCGGAAGGTCGATGCGATGTCGATGTTCGCGACGCACCGCACCAAGCAGAAGCTGCTCACCGCATTCGCGCCATACCTGAGCAAAGGGATCATGCCCCGCGCGTTCGACCACCTCCCCCGCGGCGAACAACTCACCGCCCTCGCCGGCGTCGTCCGTAGTCAGATGCCGAAGCACAACCCGACGCACGAGAAGCTGCCCGCGCTCGCCGACGAGTGGTTCACGCGATACGACGCAGGCTTCGACTGCACCCGCTGGTACACCGCCGAGTCGAGTGAGCAACGGACCGAGCCCGCCCCGGCGGTGGTCAACTGATGGCCGATCTCTGCTCACCCACCTTCGATCAGCTGTCGACGGCGCTCGGCTTCTCGTGCGCCGAGGCCGGTGGACTCGTCGAGGTTCGCAGTCCGCTTGCCCTGGAAAACTGGACCCTTCCGGTTCTGGAGCTCACGATCGTGCTCGGGTCGGTGCTCGCCCTCGTGTTCGCGGTCCTGCGCTGGCGCCGCAACGGCGATCCGACCACCCTGGCGCTCTGGTTCGGCGCCACCGCGTATCTGTTCGTCATCGAACCGCCGCTGTACTTTCCGGCGGCGTTCGGGATCGAGGAACACGTGGACACCATGTTCGCGCACAACGTGTTCACAGTCGACTTTCTGTGGGGCCGGCTGCCCCTGTACATCATCGCGATCTACCCACTGATGGCCACGCTGGCCTTCGAACTCGTCCGGATGCTCGGCGTATTCCGAAAGTACGGCGTGCTCGTCGGCGCGGTCTGCGTGGGCTTCGTGCACCACGCGTTCTACGAGATCTTCGACCAACTCGGGCCGCAGCTGAGGTGGTGGGAATGGTCGACCACCAACCCCGTCAACCAGCCCATGTTCGATGCGGTCCCGCTACCGAGCGTCGTGGTGTTCGCGGCACTGTGGCCGATGTCGCTGGCGATGTGCGTCCAATTCTTTGTGGGCCGCCACGCCGACCGGGGCCGGAAGTTCACCGGGCTCGAACTGGCCTGGCGGACAATCGTAATCGGCCTCCTGGCGTCGGCAGGCACGTTCATCCTCCCCCTCCCCGCCACGGTCCTCGGGATGGAGAGCACCACGGTCCGGGGAGTCTTCTACGCGGCGGAACTGGCCGTCGTCGCGCTCGTCGCGATCCCGGTCCTGGTGCGGCAGTGGTCGCGGCTGCGCGGGGGGACGTCGGACGTTCCGTCCTACTCGAACGACTTCGTCCGTGCCTACAGCGTGGTGTACCTCGGCGTGATGGGCATGCTGTGGCTGACCGCGTTACCAGACTACTTCGCTGCCGTCGACGGTGTCACGAGCAACGGCGATCCCATCGGAAACATCTGGTACACGATCGTCTGCTTCGCGATCGCAGTTCTGTGCGTCGCCGCCACCTTCACGGTGCCGCGGAATTCCGTGAACGGACACGGCGCGGTCTCCGGAGAAAGGACGCCAGACGCTGTCCGATAGCTGCCGCGCATTGTCATGATCGACGATCGCATCCTGCCAGTCCCGGTCGGTGGCCGGACCGCCGTGCGCGGTCGGAGGGGTCACGCCGAGCCGCGTGCCGATCTGCTCCCAGGACAGGCCGCCGACGAGCGCATCGATCACCGACCGGGCGAGGAGTTCTTCGTCCTCTTCGCCCGCTGGACGCATCGGGGATTGCACCAACCGGAGCTGTCGACGGTTCGGGGCCGTCTCCTCATCCATTCGGGCGACTGTACCGGGGCCGGACTTGCCGTCCATGCGTCGGACGGCACGGCCGCAACAGCCCGATTGCACGGCCCCGGGCCGAGTGGCACGCGACGGGGTATGTGGTGTACAACATAGTCGGCCACGATGTGAACCAGATCACAGCCGTGACCGCGAGGCACACATATCGGCAACCGACGAAAGCAGGACGCATGGCGACAGTCTCGATCACCCCGGCAACTCCCACCGTGTCGCGGACGCCCCGCCACGGCGGCTCCATGAGCACCGCGGAGATCAAGTCGAGGATCGAGGCCATGTTCGCCGATGACCGCACGCCCGCCCGTCGCGCAGGTTCCGCAGTTTCCTCGTAGCTGTAGCGGCGCCCGGCTACGACGACACGACGCGCATCGGCTTGTCGGCGAGCAGGACGTGGTGTGCGAGGACGGGGCCGATGCCGGCAAGGGCTTCCGGACTCGTCATCTGCTGGTGTGCAGCGGGAACGTGGTGCACGAGGATCTCGCCGGTGATGTGCTGCCGCCACGCGGAGACACCGGTGGGAGCGTCGACGGAATCTGCCGCTCCGAAGTACAGCAGATCGACGCCGCTCGGTGTCGACGGTCGGTGTGCGAGCGCGAGGTCGACCGTCTGCGTGAACACCCGGTGCACAGCGTCGAGGTCGTCCGCGGTCACGGCCGCGAACGGCCCGCCGGTGCGGCGCAGCACCTCCACGGCACGCTCGGTGGTCGTCGCATCGTCGCCGTCACGCGGGACGACCGCGCCGAACTCCGCGAGAAGTGCTGCCATGGTGGGCTTCTCGGCTGTGCGATCGAGACCTCCCGCCAGATGGGTGTCGAGCATCGTGAGGGTGGCCACCTCGTCGCCGGCGCCCGTGAGCTGCACCGCCATCTCATGGGCGATCTGACCGCCGACCGAATAGCCCACCAGGTGGTACGGGCCGTGGGGCTGCACCGAACGGATCCGGTCGACATACCGGCCCGCGAGTTCCTGCAGGGAGTCGATCCGCAGGTCCGGGTCGGTCAGCGCCGGGGACTGCAGCCCGTAGACCGGACGGTCGCCGAGATACTGCACCAGTCCGGTGAAGCACCAGGCCAACCCGATCGCGGGATGGATGCAGAACACCGGGCTGCCCGTTCCGGTGGTGCGCAGCGGCAGCAGCACGTCCAGTGACCGGTCCGCGGTGTCCCCCGCCCTGGCATCTTCTGGCGCCGTCGCGATCATGTGTGCCAGGGCTTCCGGTGTCGGATGGGTGAAGATCCACTGCACCGGCACGGCCCGCGCGGCGTCCTCGGCGATACGGGCGATCACGCTCGTCGCGGTGAGTGACGTGCCACCGAGGGCGAAGTAGTTGTCGTCGAGTCCGACCCGATCCAGTCCGAGCCCTCCGGCGAACGCGGCGGCCACCATCTCCTCGGTCGCGTTGCGCGGCGCCCGGTACTCCGCGCGCCCCGCGGTGAAGTCCGGTTCCGGCAGGGCCGCGCGGTCGAGTTTCCCGTTCGCAGTCACCGGCACGGCGTCGAGCACCGTCACGGTCGCGGGCACCATGTGCGGGGCGAGGCGCGTGCGGGCGTGTGCCAGAACCGCGGACGTGTCGAGGTCCGAGCCCGCGACGGGAACGACGTATCCGGCCAACCGGTCGCCGCTGGTGTGGACGACTGCGTGGTCGATGCCGGGGTATCCGAGGAGGGCTGATTCGATTTCGCCGAGTTCGACGCGGAAACCACGGATCTTGACCTGAAAATCCGCACGCCCCACATACTCGAGCACCAACCCACCACCCGCACCCTCCCGCCACCGCACCACATCCCCCGTCCGATACATCCGCTGCCCCGGCACACCGAACGGATCCGCAACAAACCGCGCCGACGTCAACCCGACCCGATTCCGATACCCCCGCGCCAACCCCGGACCCGACAAATACAACTCCCCCACCGCCCCCACCGGCACCGGCCGCAACCGCGCATCCAACACCAACTCGCCGAACCCGCGAACCGGACCACCAATCGTCACCGACTCCCCCACCACCAACCCATCACTGGCATTCGACATGATCGTCGACTCCGTCGGCCCATACGCATTGAACATGCTCCGACCCGGCGCCCACCGCGCAACCAACTCCGGCGGACACACCTCACCCGCAACAACCAAGGCCCCCAACGCCTCCAACCCCGACGGATCCAACGACGACAACGCCGTCGGCGTCAACACCGCATGAGTCACACCCTCAGAAACCAGGATCCGCGCCAACTCCTCCCCGCCATACACCGTCGGCGGAACCACCACCAACCGGCCACCCAACCCCACCGCCCACACCAACTCGAACACCGACGCATCGAAACTCGGCGACGCACACTGCAACACCCGCGCACCCACACCACCCCCGAACCCCGCACGCTGCGACGCCACCACATTCGCCAACCCCCGATGAGACACCACCACCCCCTTCGGCAGACCCGTCGACCCCGACGTATAAATCACATACGCCGCCTGACCCACCCGCACCGGCGCACCCCGATCCCCATCCGTCACCGGCCCCGCCGACACCGACGACAACCACTCCACAGTCTCGACATCATCGAGCACCACCCACCGCACCCCACCCGGCAACACCGCCACCGAACCCGACAACGTCACCCCCACAACCACACCCGAATCAGCCACCATGTGCTCGATCCGACCCACCGGATACCCCGGATCCACCGGCACGAACGCCGCCCCCGTCTTCGCCACCGCCCACACCGACAATACCGACTCCACCGACCGCCCCACCGCCACAGCCACCACCGACTCACAACCCACCCCCGACCCGAGCAACACCCGCGCCAACCGATTCGACGCCTCATCCAACTCCCGATACGACAACCCCCGACCCTCACACACCACCGCCACCGCATCCGGATCCACCGCCACCGCCGCCGCCAACAACTCCGGCAACGACACCTCCGACACCGACAACCCACCCACCACCGGCGTCAACCGACCCACATCCGCCACACCGATCGCGGCGAGTGGAGTGTCGGGGTCTGCGGCGAGCACGTCGTCGATCAACCCGACGACTGCGGCGTGATGCGACCGCAGTTCGTCCTCGCGGTAGCGGTACGGGTTGGCCTCGAACTCGACGATCGTCGATGCCGGGGTGCCGCTGCGGTACACGTTGACGGACAGGTCCGGGACGGGGCCGGTGGTGAGGATCCGGAAGTCTCCGGTCAGCGACCCGAACGTGAGGTCCTGATCGAACAGCATCACGTTGACCATCGGTCCCGAGATCCTGCGGGATTCGGCGGACACACCCAGGTCACGCAGGATGTCCTCCACATTGCCGCGCTGGTGCCGCATCGCTCCCATCAGTTCGTGCTGCACCCGGGCCACGAGGTCGCCGACCGTGTCGCCCGATCGGACCTGCACCAGCAGGGGGGCGACGTTGGCGAGCATGCCGCTGGACCGTCGCAGTACTGCGGTGGTGCGGGCAGATAGGGGAATGTCCACGAGGACTTCTTCCTGTCCCGTCCGCCGTGAGAGATGGCAGGCGAAGGCGGCGATCAGAGCGGCGGCCGCCGTCGCGCCCGGCCGGCCGCCGGTGTCCTCGAGCCGAGCGACGGTATCGGGAGACAACGCCGCGCGCACGGTGAGGCTGTGGGCGGCGGGGGGCGCCTCCACATCGGTCAGGGAGGCCCCGTTCGTGCGCCTGTGGAGTCGTTCGGCCCAGTAGTCGCGGTCGGACGTGAACCGGTGGGATGCCCGGTAGTCCTCTTCGAGTCGGTGCAGGGTGTGCAGGTCCGCGGCACGGTTCGGTTCGAGAGCACGGTCTTCGACCGCGGCGGTGTACAGGGCGGCGACGCGGTTGACCAGTGTCATCGCCGCGTATCCGTCGAGGGCGACGTGGTGGATCCGGCTGTACCACAGGTGCCGCTCGTCACCGACGCACAGCAGGGACGACTCGCACAGGTGGTCGTGTTCGAAATCTACTCGCGCCGTGTAGTTGTCGTGCATCCACGTCTCTGCTGCCGCCATCGGGTCGGATGCGCCGCGAAAGTCGACGACGCCCATGGCCGCGTCGGCGGGCGGATCGATCACCTGGTGTGGTTCCCCGTCGACGTCGATCAGCCGCAGGAACACCGACTCGTATTCGTGGCCGGCCACGAGCGCGACCTCCCGGAACAATTCGACGTCCAGCGGCCCACGAATGTCGACGTACTGCGCGATGCAGATCGGCACGTCCGGGGCGAGTTGCTGTGCGAACCACAGCCCGTGTTGTGCCGCAGACAGCGGAAACGGATCCGATCGATGCTCACGGTAGGTCGCTCGTGCGGCGTGTTCCATCAAATCACCAATCAGGGTGTTTGCGCCGCTGGGCTCACGGCGGGACGCTCGGTCCTCTGTACAGGGGCGCCGGACAAGCCGGTGCCACTACAGTCCCTTGGAACGCCGTGCGCGAAAACACACCCTAGGTGTGTTGTGTGGGCACCCTGACACTCCACGAGCGACTCGCTCTTCAACCAGCTCGGCGGTCAGTGCCGATGCCGCGGAGGCGTAAATGCCGTTGAAGTTGGCGGGCGGCAACGATTCGAGCAAGAAGTCGCGTCCCCGTTGAGTTGCGCCTGCCGTGAGGACGCGGATCCCGGCGAGCTGTGAGGTCGGTGACGTTCGCGCCCGCCGCGGCCAGGCACGTCGGGCGCCGTATGCCGGTGAGCGGCCAGGCCATGGGCAGCGGCACCGAGAACAGAATGCGTCGACGGGAGATCCCGGTCCCGCGTGCGGATTCGATGACCGAATCGGGGACCGAGCGCAGGCCGACGATTGCGTTGCCGATGGCACGGGCAGTCCCGAAACAACAGGATTCGAGTCACGCCGATCGGATCTTCGCATCTTCGCGATTCGAATTCTTCTCCGGCGTCAGCCGATCGGCTGTACTACGAGACGATCCGAGACCGAAGGGGGTAGTCGAACGATGTCGACACCGGTGACGACGTTGCAGCGTCACGACACAGAGCTGTGGCAGTGGCGATTGTCTGCGCGGTGCCATGAAGAAGACGTGGAGATCTTCTTCCCGGCCGACGCCGAACGCAGGAACGCGCGCTTCGAGCGGGAAGATCTCGCCAAGGAGTTCTGCCGCGGCTGCGCGGTGGTGGAGGAATGCCTCGCGTATGCCCTCGACACCGGCCAACAGCACGGAGTCTGGGGAGCAACGACGCCGGGTGAACGACTGGCACGTCTGGACCGCTGAGCTTCGGGAGCGCGAAAGCCGAGTTATATTCGCAAAGAATTGATTTGGTGCGCCGCGCCCGGACAACAAGTACGTTCACTGTGCCGCGGTCTTGGGAGAGACTGCGGTGACATGCGGTGTTCGAGAAGAGGGGTAGAACACCGGACGTGGTGGATGGCCCCGTCGACGACGTCTCCTCGAGACGAGTTGACGGGGCCTCCGTCCTTCGATCGCACCTGGAACATTCCGCCCAAGCGTGAGCCCGACGACGATAGCGCGCAGTGTCATTCCGGAGGGCTCACCGCAGCGAGGCCGGGTCCTTGTTCTCGTTCAGAGGTCGCGAGAGTCGATCAGACCCGACTGCACCGCCTTCACCAGTCGCCGCGGAACTCGGTGGGTGATGCCGCCAACGGTCACCGTGACAAGGGCCGGGACGGGCGCTTTCCACTGGGCGCGTCGGGAGCGAGTGTTGGCGCGGGACATACGGCGTTTCGGTACTGCCATGACGAAATCCTTTCCAAGAGTAGAAATCAGGGGCGGCGACCACGGCCAGGCGAGGAGTGTGCCTGCTATTCCGTACTTTTCGAGGGCGAAGGCTCGCCGCGACGCCGATCGGGCTGCGGGGCCGTCGTGTCAGCCCTGGCGAGCTTTGAAGCGCGGGTTCTGCTTATTGATCACGTACACCCGTCCGCGTCGGCGTACGACCTGAGAGCCGGGTTGATTCTTCAAAGACTTGAGCGATGCACGAACTTTCAAGACACCTCCTATTGAAAACGATTGTCGTTATAGTACACCGTCGCATATCGATTGTCACCGAGGCCTGCACTGCGGTCCGCCGGAGGCAGACCAGTCGGTTCCTGCGGCAGTGGCGTCGGCAAAACCCATCTGGCGACCTCCCCGGAAACGTCGTCCCGCGACAGCTTGAGAGTGGTCCATGCAAGCGATTGCCGGGCGCCGCATAGCAGTACCGGGCGTCAGTCCCGCTCGCGATTGCCTGGTCCGCACTGCCAACAGGCGAGTAGCGTGGCCCTGCACCGGATCGGGAGACATTCAACGCGAGAGGCTAATGCCATGCGTCGTGCAACAATTCGTCATTCGATCGTGGCCTGGGCGGCGGCATCCGTGGCGGCCATCGCGATCCCGCTCTGCTCGTCCGCCACCGCGACAGCGAACCTGCCGCCCGACCCGGGAGGGACGACCACAGCGTTCCAGGTCCCGGTCCGGTTCTTCGCAGGATGCCTGTTGTTGACCACGTTGGCCTGTGAGTACCCGCCGCCGCTGTCGACTGTGACTCCGTCGGCAACGACGGGTGCATCCGGCGTGGTGACCTTCGCGGCGGAGCGTTCAGCGACGAACTCGAGCTACTGCGTCGCCGTGTCGGTGAACTGGTGGAACCTGACCACCGGCGTCGCCGGCAGGACCGCGCTCGGATTCGTAAAGCCCGACCACAGTCAGCCCACGGCACCGGAGGATAGGTGCCGATACGCCCCCGCGGCGGTCGTCACCGGCAGCGGGACGGTCGCCGCGGTCGCCGACGTCGGCGAACACCCCCTGTCGACGGTTACAAGATCCTGGTCAACCCGGGGCTCGGCACCTTCCCGGTCCCGTAGCAGCATCGGCCTGACGGGATCGGCCGGCGTTTCCGGATGGCGCGCTACGGCAAATCCGCCACCACTTACCTCGGTGGCACTCGTCATCCATCCGTTTACGAATCCGCGGCCCGGGGAATGTCATATCGAGGTGATGCCAGATGTTGAATTCAGAGATCTCGAACCCCGTGCGGTCCACCCGGAGCTTCCTCGACCGGCGACGAGGGCCGTCGGACCGTGAACTCGTGACCACCGCGAAGGCGGTCCTGATCACCAGACGCGGGTACAGCGATGCCCAGGCCTTCGACGAACTACTCGACGTGGCGCGCCGACACCACCTCTCCGTACAGGGCGCTGCCCGATGCCTGATCGATCTCACCAGCAACACCGGTCACCTCACGAGTCGCAGGCCGGTCACGTTTCCCGAGTGGGAAGGACTCCGGGGGCAGCCTTCCGGGCACCACCGTCGTCCGTCGCAGCGAATGGACAGTTTGCAGGGACGCCACCACCCTCACCTCGCGACACAGATTCGACCGTGACTGCGACGTGTTCTCCCCGACCACGTCGACATCGTCGGTCGGCGTGAGTGCTACACGCGCACGAATCCCGGTGATCGGCGGCCGACGCTACCGATCGGAGAGATCGTGACCAGAGGAACCACACCAGTCTCCATCCAGCGCGAACCGGAACTGGCCGGACAGACCGTCGTCCTCATCGGCGGCAGCGCAGGCATCGGGCTCGAAACAGCGCGGCGCGCCCGGACGGAGGGTGCCGAAGTAATCCTCACCGGGCGCAACCCCGACAAGCTGGAGAGCGCAGCGGCCGATGTAGGCGCGCGGCACACCGCGGCGTTCGACGCCAACGACCCGGCCGCGTTGCGGACGTTCTTCGAGGGCTTGCCGACGCCGATCGACCATGTGCTGGTGACGGCGGGCGGCCCGCGTTACGCTCCCCTGCTCGAGATGGACGCGGATCAGGTGCGCCGAGAACTCAGCGACCACATGGTGCTGGGGCTCGAGGTCGCGCGCAGTGCAGCGAACAAGACGCGGCCCGGGGGCACGCTGCTGTTCATGGGCGGCACCGGCGGCAGACGCATCGGTCACGGTCTGGGAATCGCCTCCGCCGCCACGGCCGCACTACCCCCGTTCACGGCCGCCCTCGCTCTCGAACTCGCACCGGTTCGCGTCAACCTCATCGCCGCAGGCTTCGTCGATACCCCGCTATCCGCATCGTTGCTCGGCGATCGGCTCGACGAACGGCGGAACGAGTTGCGGACGAAGCTACCGATCGGCCGGGTCGTCGGCGCTGCCGACGTCGCAGCACTCGCCGTTCACATCATGTGCAACACGGCCCTCACCGGCGCGACGTACGACATCGACGGCGGCCAGCAGTTCGTCTTCTGACGACCACACAGCGACAGCGAAGTGATCCCGCAGGCTGCATATGCTTATGCATCCTCACAGGTTTTAGTCGGACGCACACACAATTTGCGTGCGCGTCTGACCAATCGGTGCGCAAACACAGCAACCAGCGCCGGCATGAGCGGCGACCGGCAGCCGGCCGCCCAGATCCCCGGGCCGCTCGATGGTCCTGATCAGGGGCTTGACCCAGGACGCCCGAGTAGAAATCGATCGTGCGTTGCATGCCCGAGCGGACGAGCGCAGGGTGCTTGATACCACGAAGCTCCGAACTGGCAGCACCCCGACGGATAAAGGGAATCAGTGACGCCTTCGGGCTGCGCCTTCACATCACGCCATCTCGGGTACGTGCAGATGTGCGATCGCCAATTCGAACTCCCCGACCTCGAGGAGCCGGGCGCCGGACTCACGGATTTCCGACGTGCCGATGCTCTCGACCGCGTCACGGGCACCGGCCTCCGCCGGGGCGCTGTCGAAGGTCATCGACGACACCACACGACCGGCGGCCGGGTCGACGAGCAGACTCGCGCTGCAGAATCCTGCGAGCTCGTGCATGGCGGGCAGCGAGGACATCTTGTACACGTCGATCACACGGTCCAGGTGACCCGGCTCGACATCGAGCCACGCGACCCGCACCCAGGCACCGTGATGTGACCGGTGGTCACGGTGCAGAGCCGCGATGTCCCACCGTGCGACGGTGGCGGTGGCGTGGAAGACCTCGGCCATGCGGTCACGCAGCTGCCGAACCGGTGCTTCGCTCGCGCGGAGCGCCTCGTCGTCCGTCCAGGAGCTGGTGGCGATGCACCGGCCGGAGCCGCGATCGACCAGCAGGGACATACCGGCGGATCCTGCTATGTCGGCGAGCGCGGGCATCACGGTGTCGCGGACATGCTTGATCCCCTCGTCGATGAACGACGGGTGCGCATCAAAGGTGGAAGAGCGTGCATACACGATGGGCATCCTTCTCCTCGGGCGGCGCCGCGTGGCGCCGACGGCCAATCCCCATCTCCCACACTCCTCCCCCTACGCGGGCGAGACAATGACCGACGGAGATCGGCGAAACCCGGACGCCTACTCGGGCCGTGCGGAGGGTTCACCCTCGGCGAGTGCGGTCGCATGGTCGATGACCACGCGCTTCCACCAGGAATCCAGCGGGCTCGGGTCCGGCCACACGATCGCGTCTGCGGTGAGCGACGACGCGGTTTCGCGTAGCCCGACCGGTTCCGTTCCGGCGATGTCGTCGGGATCGGCCTGGATGCCGCCGACGGCGCCCTGTTGCGTCAACTTGCCTGAGCGTGCCGGCGGGGAGGGAGTTGGGCGACCAACTGCTCCCACTCGTCGAATCGGGCGGTGTCGGCCCGACGCGGCCGGGGTGAGGGACCGGCCGCCAGCTCGACCAGGCTCCGGGCAGCGCCGAGGACGGTCAGGTGATGGCGGCGCGCGACGTCGAGAAGTTCGTCGAATGCCTGGGCGTCGGTGCAGCCGCGGCCTGCAATCAGAATGCCCTTGGCCGTGCCGAGCAGTTCTCGGCCATCGGGGCGCCTCCTCGGGATCAGGCGCGTCGGGCTGGGTACTGGAGTGAGGGATGGTTCGGTGCTGTCCTCGATCATTCCGCGTAACTCCTTCGTTCTCGTGCATCTGCCGCCGGTGTGCCGACGATCCCGTCCGGACGCAAAATGTGAGTCACGTCACTGTCGATGCACGATCAGTTGTAGCGGACCGAGCCGCACCTGTCATCTAGACGCATGTCCAGCTCTAAGTGCATTTACCCTGGTGGCGCCGCACACGACGCGATTCGCCACTAACATCACGATGCCAACTTGTGACCTGAACCACACGGTAGCGTTATCTCGCGGCGAGATTGCACCGGCTCGGACACCATTTCGGCAAACGATCACGACAGGGCGGTTCGACGGGGGGACGGCGCTAACGAGCGCGATCGGATGCGGCCCGCCAAATCCCTCTCCGCGCCTACCCGTTGGCCGGGGCGAGATGCCGGCCGAGGTGTGCGGCGGTGGCGGAATCGGCCGTCGCGGCGACGGTCACCGGCTGACCCGAGGCGATGACGCGGCCGCCGTTGTCTCCGCCGCCGGGCCCGAGATCGATCATCCAGTCCGCCGCGGCGATCACCGACATGTCGTGTTCGACCAGGACGACGGTATTCTTCGCCGCGACGAGACGGCGCAGCACCACCATGAGTCGGTCCACGTCGGCGGGGTGTAATCCGGTGGTGGGTTCGTCGAGCACGTAGAGCGTGTGCCCGGATCGGATGCGCTGCAATTCGCTGGCCAGCTTGACGCGTTGCGCTTCCCCACCCGACAGCGTGGTGGCGGATTGGCCGAGCCGCAGATATCCGAGACCTACCTCTACCAGCATGTCGAGGCTCTTCTTCGCGGCCGGGACGTGGTTCAGGAAGTCCCCGGCCTCGTCGGCGGTCATCGCGAGAACGTCGGCGATCGACCGGCCGTCGACGAGGATCTCGAGAGTCTCGGTGTTGTAGCGTGCGCCGGCGCAGACCGGGCACGGTGCGGAGGCCTCGGGGAGAAACAGCATGCCGATGGTGATCGCACCGGCGCCCTCGCACTCGTCGCATCGGCCACCGGTGACGTTGAACGAGAATCGGCCGGGGCTGTACCCGCGTTCGCGGGCGGTCGGGTGGGCAGCGAAGAGTTTCCGGATCACGTCGAAGAGTCCGGTGTAGGTTGCAAGATTCGAGCGTGGAGTCCGCCCGATCGGAGTCTGGTCCACCCGCACCAGCCGGTCGATGTGACCGAGCCCGTGCGACGACACCACCGTCGACGCGGTGGTGTCGCGGCCGTCGGCGAGGACGGCCGTGGAGTCGGCGTCGTCTCCCACTGTGTCGGGGCCGGGCTCGTCGTCGACGCCGAGGTGCTGGGCGACGACATCGGTGAGCACACGGCTGACGAGCGTGGATTTGCCCGATCCGGACACCCCGGTGACCGCGGTGAGCACACCGAGCGGGATCCGCACGGTCAGATCCCGCAGATTGTGCATCGTGATGCCGGAGAGTTCGATCCACCTGCTCGGCTGTGCAGGCTCCGGGCGATGCTCCCGTGGTTCGAAAAGGTATCGGCGGGTGACGGATTCGGGAGTCTCCGCGAGACCGTCCACCGTGCCGCTGTAGAGCACCCTCCCACCGTGCTCCCCCGCATCGGGACCGACGTCGACGATCCAGTCCGCCGCCCGGACGATGTCGAGGTTGTGTTCGATGACGAAGACGGAGTTGCCTGCCGCGCGAAGCCGCCGCACAGCGGCGACCAGCGCCTCGGTGTCGGCGGGGTGCAGGCCCGCGGACGGTTCGTCGAGGACGTACAGCACGCCGAACAGGCCCGACTGCAGCTGGGTGGCCAAGCGCAGGCGCTGGAGCTCTCCCGGGGACAGGGTGGTGGTCGATCGGCCGAGGCTCAGGTATCCCAGCCCGAGCTCGGACAACCCCCGGAGTCGTCCGAGTAGGTTGTCCACCAACGCCTCCGATGCTCGATCGGTGGCGTCGTCTGCGGCGGCGTCACGGGATCCGACGGCGGCGTCGAGGGCCGTGGCCAGCTCGGACATCGGCAGTGCGGTCGCGTCGGCGATGTCGAGGCCGGCGAACCGCACGGCCAGCGCCTCCGGTCGCAGCCGCTTGCCGTCGCAGGCGCTGCAGGGGCGGGAGAGCAGATACCTCGAGACCTTCGCCCTCTGGGTTGCGCTCTTCGTCGTCGCGAAGGTGTGCAGGACGTAGGTGCGGGCGCTCGAGAACGTTCCCTGGTAGTCGCGCACCATCTTGCCCGGGTCGCGGATCGGTGACACCGTGACCGTGGGCTGCTCGTCGGTGGTGAGGATCCACTCACGTTGGTGTGCAGGGAGTTCCGACCAGGGGCGGTCCACATCGATCCCGAGGGTGTCGAGGATGTCGCGGTAGTTCTTTCCCAGCCAGGCACCGGGCCACGCGGCGACGGCACCGTCGCGGATACTGCGGCTCGGGTCCGGGACCAGGGCGTCGACGTCGACGTCGTGGGTGCGGCCGAGGCCGTGGCAGGTCGGGCATCCTCCTTCCGGTGTGTTGGGAGAGAAGGCGTTCGAGTCGAGTTCGGCGGCGTCCGGCGGGTAGGTGCCGGCCCGGGAGAACAGCATTCGCAGCACGTTGGAGATGTGGGTCAGTGTGCCGACCGACGATCTGGCGGAGGTGTGGCCGCGGGCCTGCTGCAACGCGACCGCCGGTGGAAGTCCGGTGATGTCCCCCACCCGGGGCGCTCCGACCTGATCCATCAGGCGCCGTGCGTACGGGGTGACGGACTCGAGGAAGCGTCGTTGCGCTTCGGCGTAGATGGTGCCGAAGGCCAACGACGACTTGCCCGATCCCGACACACCGGTGAAGGCGACGATGCAGTCCCGGGGAATGAACACGTCGACATGGGCGAGGTTGTGCTCGCTGGCATCGAACACTTCGATGCCCGCGAATTCCCGGGCGGGTGATGGTTCGGCCGGCGGTCCGGGATCGGGGGTGGGCACGATTGCTCCAGGTGTCGGTGGGTGCTCGGGCAGGTCGGGTCCAGTCTTCCTCGAGGGGTACGACCACGTGTCCCGGTGGTGGATCCGGTCAGACGATGTTCGTCTCGCCCGCGCCGATACTGCTCTGAGCAAAGCGGCCCAGGGCGAACGAGCTGATGTCGTAGCCGGGCTCCCTGCCGTGGTAGAGATCGCGCACGATCTCGCCGGTCGCCGGTCCCATCAGGAAGCCGTGGCCGGAGTAGCCGGTCGCGATGAGCAGGCCGTCGACCTCGGTGGAACGGTCGATGATCTGATTGCGGTCGGGGGTGACCTCGTAGAGTCCGGCCCACCCGGTACTGATGCCGTAGTCCAGAACAGCCGGCACCCGGGTCTCGGCGATCGCGCCGAGTCCCATCAGCCAGTCCTCGAGTTCGAACTCGAGATTGAATCCCGCGGGCTCATTCGGGTCGGACCAGCCCAGGAGCAGGCCTTTGCCTTCCGGGTGGAAGTAGAAGTTCGACGGGAAGTCGATGGTCAGCGACGGTGAGGATTCGGGTAGCTCGGAGAGCGGCTCGGTGAACGCGATCTGCCGGCGGACGGGAACGACCGGGATGTTCACCCCGACCATGGCGCCGATCTCCGCCGACCACGCTCCGGCGGCGCAGACCACGGTGCCCGTCGCGATACGTCCGCGTTCGGTGACGACGGCGGCAATGGTGCCGCCCGTGCTCTCGATGTCGGTGACCGCGCAGTGCCGGACGATGCGGGCACCGTGGCGGCGGGCGGCCGCGGCGTACCCCATCACCACCGATTCCGGGGTGGCCTTGCCGTCTTGCGGTGACCAGGAGGCGGCGAGGAGTCCGTCGGTATTGATGAGCGGTGAGATCTTCTGCGCTTCCTCGGGGGTAATCATGCGGCTCGGAACGCCGTGCCGGTTCTGCAGTGCAACGCTTTCGGTGAAGATGTCGACGTTCTCCTGGTCCGAGAGGAGATAGAGGTAGCCGTCGCGACTGAAGTCGATCTCTTGGTGGTACTCCTGCGCGAACCGCGAATACACCTCGAGGCCGCGCAGACCGATCGCGATGTTGGCCTCGTTGCTGAAGGAGGCGCGAACACCGCCGGCGGCCTTGCACGTCGAACCGCAGGCCAACTCGTCCTTTTCCAGCAGGACGACATCGGAGACCCCGGATTCGGCGAGGTGGAACGCGATACTGGCGCCGATGACGCCGCCGCCGATCACGACGACGGACGCTTGCCCGGGAAGTTCCTTGCTCATGTCGCCCTCTTCTTTCCTTCGAGAGTAGTGAAGTTGTGCCCGGACCGGTCAGAACGCGGCGTTCCGGGGAGCGCGTCCGCGCAAGACCATGGCTTCGCGCACGCGCTCCTGGGCGGTAGTGCGGGCCACCTCGTGGGTGGTCCGGCCTTGCGCCTTCGACGCTTCGAGGGTGTCGATGGTGCTGGCGCGCAGCGTGTTCGAAATGTTGTCGAACACAGCTGCCGGTTCGGGACGGATTCCGGAGAAGCGGGCATCCATCGCCACGGCTGCGGCGACCACACCACCGGCGTTGGCGATGAAGTCCGGAACCACGGTCACGCCGCGGTCGAACAGCACCGCCTGCGCTTCGGGGGTGCTCGGCAGGTTCGCGCCTTCGACGACGATCCTGGCGGGCAGGGTCCGGGCGAGATCGGTGTCGATGACATCCTGCAACGCGGCGGGGATCAGGATGTCCGCGGTCACCGAGAGTTCTTCCCCGGCGGCGAGTGGCTTGGCGTCGGAGTAGTGGTCGACCAGGGCATCCCCGAACTGCTCACGGAGCGTGAGTAGCTCGGCGACATCGAGTCCGTCCGGATTGTGAATGCCACCCCGCGATGTGGAGACGGCGACGGCGGTGGCGCCCAGTTCGGCGAGACGTTTCGCGCTCGCCGCTCCGACCGCTCCGAAGCCTTGGATCGATACGCTGAGCGACCCGGTGGACAGGCCGAGGGTTTGCGCGGCGGCGTCTGCGGATTCGGCGACTCCGTGGCCGGTGACCCCGAGCTGGTCGTATGGGAGGCCGCCGAGCGCGTGTGGGGTGCCCACGGCGCCGCCGCGCCCACCGACCTCGTCGAGCATGATCGCGGCGTCCTTCTCGGTCAGTCCGACGTCGAGCCCGAAGACGTACTCCTCGGGGACCTCGTTGCGCAGTGCCCGGACGAACGCACGCAGCACCGCTTCCTTGGAAGAGGCGGTCGGGTCGGCCCAGATCCCGGCCTTGGCGCCGCCGTAGAAGAGGTCGACCCCGGCCCATTTCCAGGTCATGTTGCGGGCCAGCCGGGCGACCTCGCCGACGCTGACGGTGGTGGACATGCGGGTGCCGCCCTTGCCCATTCCGCGGGCGGTGTTGTCGATGACGAGAACGCCGCGCATGCCGGTGCGGGAGTCGGAGACGCACACGACCTTCTCCGGGCCCCATTCGTCGATCAGTTCGAACATCGTCGTTGCTCCTCGTGCGATTCGATGGGGGTGTCAGCCGAAGTTGACGCCCTGAGCCAGGGGCAGCTCGCGCGAGTAGTTGATGGTGTTGGTGGCCCGGCGCATGTAGGCGCGCCAGGCGTCGGAGCCGGATTCGCGGCCGCCGCCGGTGGTCTTCTCGCCGCCGAATGCGCCGCCGATCTCGGCGCCGGAGGTGCCGATGTTGACGTTGACGATGCCGCAGTCCGAGCCGTCAGCGGCGATGAACCGCTCGGCCTCACGCTGGTCGGTGGTGAAGATCGACGACGACAGGCCCTGCGGGACGTCGTTGTGCAGGGCGATCGCCTCCTCGAACGTGTCGTAGGTCAGCACGTAGAGGATCGGGGCGAAGGTTTCGTCCCGGACGATGTCGGACTGGGCGGGCATCCGCACGATCGCCGGTTCGACGTAGTACGAGTTGTCGCTGCTCGGCCGGCGGGCGCCGCCGGCGAGGATCTGCCCGCCTTGCGCGACGGCCTTGTCGAGGGCTTCGGTCATGTTGGCGTGGGACTTGCCGTCGATCAGCGGGCCCACGAGGGTGCCGTCGGCGAACGGGTCACCGATCGGCAGGCGTCGGTACACCTCGCAGATGCGGCCGACGAGTTCGTCGGCGATGTCCCGGTGCACGATGATGCGGCGCATCGAGGTGCAGCGCTGACCGGCGGTGCCGGCGGCGGCGAAGACGATGCCGCGGGTAGCGAGGTCGAGGTCCGCGGACGGGGTGACGATCGCAGCGTTGTTGCCGCCGAGCTCGAGGATGGCACGGCCGAAGCGGGCGGCGACGCGCGGTGCGATCTGCTCCCCCATCCGCTCGGACCCGGTGGCGGAGATCAACGGCACCTTCGGGCTGTCGATCAGGGCCTGGGTGTCCGCGGCGGACGCGGAGACGAGGACGTTCAGGTTGGCCGGGGCACCCGATTCTCTTGCGGCACGGTCGAACAGTGCCGAGCAGGCGGCGGCGGTGAGGGTGGTCAGCTGCGCCGGCTTCCAGATCACCGCATCCCCGCAGACGATGGCCAGGGCCAGGTTCCAGGACCACACCGCGGCCGGGAAGTTGAATGCGGAGACGACACCGACGACGCCGAGCGGGTGCCAGGTCTCCATCAGGCGGTGGCCGGGACGCTCCGAGGGCATGGTGCGCCCGTCCAGCTGCCGGGACAGACCGACCGCGAAGTCGCAGATGTCGATCATTTCCTGAACCTCGCCGAGGGCCTCCGAGCGGATCTTGCCGACCTCGATGCTGATCAGGTTGGCGACGTCGTCCTTGTGTTCGGTGAGCAGTTCGCCGAGGCATTTGATCAGGAATCCGCGGACCGGGCCGGGAACGGTGCGCCACCGCAGGAACGCGTCGTGCGCGGCGTCGATCGCGGCTTCGACGTCGGCGGCTCCGGCGGCGGGGTAGTCGAACAGGGCCTCGCCGGTGACCGGGGTGCGGGCGGTGACGGTGTTCGTCGCTCCGGTGGTGTCGAGGACGGCCGGGTCGACCCCACATCGCTGCAGGCTGGTGCGTGCGAGAGTACGCAATTCGTCGGTGGTGGGCAGGGCGATGGTGTCGGCGACGGCGGTGCTCATTTACTTGACTCCTCGGGTAGCGATGGGTGCAGGTACGTCGATGGGTCCGCGGATTCCCAATTGGCTGGCAACGTGATCGAGGGATACGCGGCGGATCCCGTCGTAGAGCGCGTACGGGTCGTGCAGTGTGCGGCCGAGAACTCCTTCCATCCAGGCGGCGTCGATGTCGGTCATCGACTGGGTGGTGTCCTTGTGGCCGTCCGAGGTCAGGTTGGACTGGAAGATCCCGGCCGCGGATTTCGGCAGGAAGTCCTCGTAGACGATCGGCTCCGGGCGGACCCAGCCCTGATCGATCAGATCCTGGAGTGATCGTCCGGGCACCGTGCCGTTGCGTTGCTTGTCGGTGTCGACCCGATAGGTGAAGTAGGCGAGATCGTGCAGGGCGAGCCCCTGTTCGGTGGCGGGCACCTGTTGGTTCCACAGCGCCGCAGCGATCTCGTTGCGTACCTCGGCCGACACCGGCGCGGTCGCTGCCGCCTCCCTGACGGCCTGCTCGATCTCGCCGGTCAAGCGGTCGTAGACCTCGCGGCCGCGGACGGTGGCGGCGATGCCGCGGGCCTCGACCTCACCGAAACGCACTCGCAGTGAACCCTTTTCGACACTGCCGTCGGCCTCGCGGAACACCCGTGGTTCGGCGAGAGCCCGGAACGAGGTCTGCCGCAGCAACAGATCCGGACCGGCCCATCGCGGCGGACCCTGGATCGTGTCGATCATGTCGATCCGGCGACGCTCCATGCGGGCGTAGAGGTCGTCGATGTCGAGTACGCGCGGGGTGAGGTGGTTGATGTGTGTGCTGGTGACTCCACCGATATCGGCGGCCACCGAGGACACCTGCTCGAGTTCGCGGTACCAGGCGCGGTCGACAGCCTCGGTGGACAGTTTGAATGCCGCAGTGGCCAACGTCAGGAACATCTCGGCGTCACCGGAATTGAGCCCCCGGTACTCGGTGGCCCGGTCGGCGAGGACCAGCAGTTCGGCGGTGAACAGCCTGCGCTGGGCGAGGAAGCTTTCGAGGCGTTGCTGCAGCTCGGCGCTGAAGAAGCGGCGATCCGAGGGCACCAGCATGGAGGTGAACACCCGGAAGGGGTTGCGGGCCAGTTCGTCCGGGTCCGTCGGCCGGAAGGCGGTCGAGACGACCGGAACCGAACTGGCAGCGGCCTCGCGCAGGTCGTAGAACCCGACCGGGTACATGCCCATGGCCGCGAACACGCGGGCGACCTGGGCCATCTCCTGGGGGGTGCCCACTCGGATGGCTCCGTGACGTTCGGCGGTGATCCGGGCGGTCGAACCCAGCCGTTGTGCGCCCGCACCGAGATTCGACAGCACGGTGTCGTTGACGGCCCGCGACACCTCGAGCAACGCGGTGTAGGCGGGAACTTCCTTCCCGTACAGATGCGAGAGTCGGCGAGCGAACTCGGCGCGCAGTTCCCACTGCTGGGTGATCGGCATGCGTGCAGCTCCAGGGTCGATGGGATCGGTTGCGAGCGAAAGTCGTAGTGTTCCGGAGGGTTTCGACGGGTGCGTCCGTTCGACGTTTCGTTCCCGCCCGTTCATCGTGGCCTGTCGGATTGAATAGCACCAGCGAAGAAAACTGTCCGCAACCGTTTAGGATCTCTATATGAATATGAGTTTGGGTCACCTCGTCACGCTCCGGGAACTGGCGCGGCGAGGAACGATGGTCGCGGTCGCCGAAGAACTCGGCTACACCGCCGGCGCCGTATCGCAGCAGATCGCAGCGTTGGAGAAGGCCGTCGGCTCGCAACTCGTCACCAAGGTGGGTCGCAACGTCGTACTCACCGATTCCGGCGTCGTCCTGGCCGAACACGCCGTGAAGATCCTGAGCGCAGAACAGACCGCCCTCGACGCGCTCCGCGCGGTCCACGACGACGTGGCCGCACCCCTGCTGCTCGGCACCTTCGGCAGTACCGCCGCTGCGTTGCTACCGCCGGTGGTGGCCGCCGCGCAACGCGAGTACCCGCACCTCGCCCTCAGCAGCCGCGAACTCGACGTCGACGAGGCCGCCACCGCCGTCCAGCGCGGACAGGTCGACGTCGCCTTCGGGCTGGACTATCCCAATTCGCCGATGCCCCGCACTCCGGATATCGAGATGATCACCCTCCGCAGCGAGCGATTCGGACTCGCCGTCTCGCCCGGGTCATACGGCATTCGCACCGAGTGCACCATCGATCTGTGCGAGGCCGCGGAGTGGAACTGGATCCTGCCGCCCGCGGAGACACAGTTCGGTCGCGCCATCCGAATCGCCTGCCGACAGGAGGGTTTCGAGCCGATCGCACGGCACGAGATCGTCGACACCGCCGTCTCCCTGGCGCTGGCCGCGAAGGGGTTGGGCGCGGCTCCGGTCACGGACATGATGATCAGGCTCAACAGCTCGGTACCCATCGTCCGGGTCGACCTCGAGCAGGAGATCGGCAGGCGGATCGTGCTCCTCCGCCTCGCGCGCTCGGAGACCCGGCCCACCGTGCGGGCCGTCACCGAGATCGTGCGCGCCGTGGTGAACACGGCCGAGACGCGGTGAGGCCGCCTCGAGGAAGTAGCCAGGCCCCCTCAGCGGCGGAGGCCTGCCGCGCACCGTGATGCTCGAAAATGAAGCGCCCCAGAGTGCGACCGACGTGCAGCTCGAGCCGCTGCGCGCCCGCCGATGCGCCACAGTGCATCGCAAAGCTGGGGAAGCACGGTGTTCCCGACACCGTCTTCGCCTTCCAGATGTGGCTGTTCCGCACCGATCACGAACTAGCACCCTGGGCGGCGGCATGCGAGACACACCGCCTCCTGCCGCCGCCCCTCTTCGTGCCCGCGCCCCGGTTCAGTCCCGTCGTGTACGGTCCGCGTCCAGCCGCGCGGCGAGAAGCTGCGCGAGGTGGTCGCCTCGGCGGTCGGTCAGGTCCGACAGTTGCGTGCGGCAGGAGTATCCGTCGGCGAGGATCGTCGTGTCTGCATCCGCCGCCGCCACCGCGGGCAGCAATTGCTGTTCCGCGACGGCTACCGACACCTCGTAGTGGCCCTTCTCCACGCCGAAGTTGCCGGCGAGGCCGCAGCATCCACCCAGCCGCTGCACCTGGGCACCGGCCTTCTCCAGCAACTGCGCGTCCGGGCTCCATCCCATCACCGAATGGTGGTGGCAGTGGGGTTGTGCGACAACGGACGTGCCGTCGAGGGACGGCGGTTCCCACCCGCGGTCGGTGAGCAGTTCCGCGAGGGTGCGGGTGGCGTCGGCGACGGGTTCGGCGGCCGCCCGGCCGAGCAGTTCCGCTGCGTCGGACCGCAGCACCCCGGTGCACGAGGGCTCCATCCCGACGATCGGCATCCCGGCGGCAGCGGATTCGGACAGCGCGTCGACGGTGCGCCCGAGGATCTTCTTCGCCGCGGTGAGTTGCCCGGTGGAGATCCAGGTGAGTCCGCAGCACTGCTGCCTATCGGTCAGTTGCGGGCGGTACCCGGCTGCCTCGAGCACCCGCACGGTCGCGTGCCCGACCTCGGGAGTGAAGTAATTGGTGAACGAGTCCACGAACAGCAACACCGGATCGCCGGTGGTGGCACGGTCGTGCTCGGTGGCCTGAAACCAGGACCGGAACGTCTGCTTCGCGAACGGCGGAATGCTGCGACGCCGGTCGACACCCGCCGCGGACAACGCGAGCGGACCGATGCCGGGAATCCGCATCGCCGCATTGACGACACCCGGCGCGTGCCCGGCGATCTTCGCCCACCGCGGGAGCCAGCCCAACGAGTAGTGCGAGGCCGGGCGGAGGCGGCCCTTGTAGCTCTGGTGCAGCACCTCGGATTTGAACGCGGCCATGTCGACGCCGGTCGGGCAGTCCGAGGAGCACCCCTTGCAGGACAGGCAGAGGTCGAGGGCGTCGTGGACCTCCGGAGAGCGCCACCCACCCTCGACGGCGGTGCCGTTGATCATCTCCTGCAGCACCCTGGCCCGGCCGCGGGTGGAGTCCTTCTCCTCCCGGGTCGCCTGATACGACGGGCACATCACGCCCCCGGTGGCGGTGTTGTCGGCCCGGCACTTGCCGACGCCGGTGCAACGGTGCACCGCCTGAGTGAAGTCACCGTCGTCGTGGTGGTAGGCCAGGGCCAGGTTGCGGCGCAGGAGCGGGGCGGCGGGTATCCGCAGGTCCGCGTCGACCGGGCGTGGATCGACCACGACACCGGGGTTGAGGACGTTGTCCGGGTCGAAGACGTGCTTGACGGCAGCGAAGAGTTTCATGGCCTCCGGCGAGTACATGAGTGGGAGGAGTTCGCTGCGGGCGCGCCCGTCGCCGTGCTCCCCCGACAGCGATCCGCCGTACCCGGCGACCAACCTGCTTGCCGCCACCAAGAACTCGCGGAAGATGCCGCTGCCGCCGGGCCTGTCCAGCGGCCAGTCGATGCGCACGTGCAGGCATCCGTCACCGAAATGCCCGTACGGCAGGCCGGTGACGCCGTACTCGTCCATCAGCGCGTCGAAGTCGCGGAGGTAGTTTCCCAGCATCGCCGGTGGCACCGCCGCGTCCTCCCACCCGGCGTGTGCCGGCAGTCCGGCGGGGCTGCGCCCGGCGAGGCCGGCGCCATCGGCCCGGATCCGCCACAACTGCGCGGCGCGACCCGCTTCGGTGACCACGAGACTGTCCACGGCGCCGCAGTCGCGTCCGACCTGCCGGGCCGCGGCGATCGTGTCGTCGAGGTCGTCGCCGACGACCTCGACGAACAACCAGGCCGCGCCCGCGGGCAGCGGCGGCACCGCATCCGGGCCGCGGCGCTCCCGCACCACGTCGACGATTCGGGAATCGATGCCCTCGCAGGCCGTCGGATCGAATTTCAGCACCAACGTGGTCGCGTCGCCGGCCGCCGCGATGTTCGGGTAGCCGAGCACGACGAGCACCCGGTGCGCGGGTTCGGTGACCAACCGCACGGTGGCCTGGGTGGCGACGGCCAGGGTGCCCTCGGTGCCGACGAGCATGCGGGTGACGTCGAACCTGTTTTCCGGAAGGAGGTGCTCGAGCGCGTAACCGGACACCTGACGGCCGAACTGGCCGAGCTCGGTGCGGATGGTCGCCAGACCACCGCGGGTGACCTGCTGCAATGCCCTCAGCGCCGGAGATGCCGTCACCTCGCCGGCCGAACCCAATTGCAGCGATTCGCCGGTTCCGGTGAGCACGTGCAGGCCCGTGACGTTGTCCGACGTGCGGCCGTAGCCGAGGGTGCGGGACCCGCAGGCATTGTTGCCGATCATGCCGCCGATGGTGCAGCGGGTGAACGTCGACGGATCGGGCCCGAAGCGCAGGCCGTGCGGTGCCACGGCTTGCTGCAGCACCGTCTGGATCGTGCCCGGTTCGACGGTGGCGGTCTGCGCGTCCGGGTCGATCGAGAGCACCCGGTTCATGTGCCGACTGAAGTCCAGGATCAGTCCCGTTCCGACGGCATTGCCCGCGACGGACGTGCCGCCGCCGCGACTGGTCAGCGGCACCCCCTCCCGGCGGCACACCGCGAGCGCGGCCGCGACCTCCTCGGCACGACGCGGGCGTGCCACGACCAACGGCCGCACCCGGTACAGGGACGCGTCGGACGAATAGGCGGCGCGGGTGGTGCCGTCGGAGAGAACATCGCCCACTCCCGAACGGCGCAGCTCAGCGGCCAATGATTCAGCGGAGATCATTCGTAGCATGCTACATGTTCCTAGCATGCTACGACCAGCCCCTGGTTGTTACAGTGATCGAGTGGCAGACGAAGCGCTCGAACTCGAACCTCTCGCCCCGTTCCCGGGACGGCGAATGGAGCAGGCGATCGCGGCCGTGCGAGCCGCCATCGACGACGGCCGCATGAAGCCGGGTGTGAAGTACTCGGTCTACCAACTCGCCGAGGGCCTGGGCATCTCCCGCACCCCCGTGCGGGACGCGCTGCTCCGGCTCGAGGAAGTGGGACTCATCAAGTTCGAGGCTCGGCAGGGCTTCCGCATCCTGCTCCCCGAGCCCAGGGAGATCGCCGAGATCTTCGCCGTCCGGCTTGCGCTGGAACTTCCCGCCGTTCGCAGGGCCGCCACCGCGGACGACCCCGCATTGCCGGACGCACTACTGCAACAGCAACGCCTGATGCGGGACGCAGCCGCGGTCGGCAACGAACACCAGTTCGCCCACCACGACCTCGGGCTGCACGATTTGATCCTCGACGCCGCCGACAACAGCCGGGCCCGCGCGATCGTCAAGACGCTGCGCGAGACCACTCGGCTACTCGGAGCGAACACCGCCGACAAGACCCGAACCCTCACCGACATCGACGACGAGCACACACCCGTCATCGACGCGATCATCGCCGGTAATCCCGACAAGGCCGAGGCGGCGATGCGAAGACACCTGGAAAACACCGGACGCCTGCTCGTCGCGCAGGCTCTCCGCACCGAGGCGTCCGATAAGTCCGTCGACGAGATCTGGTCAGCCGTCGTCTGACGCCCCGACCCGTGAGTACTTATCAACGTCGGGCGGTTGACAAGTACTCACGGCCGCGGCATCAGTCCTGCTTGGGCACCCAGTGGTCCGTGACGAGTTCGTACGATTGTTTGAGCTCCCCGTATGCCGCTCGTTGAGCTTCCTCGCCCTCGCCGTACCGCCGAACGGCTGTCTCGTGTGCCGTGGCGAAAGCGGCCTGCACCTCCTTCGATGATCTCCGCAGTGTCTGTGGGAGGTCGGTCCGGTTCACGGCTCCACTCCTTCTCGGTCATGGGCTTGACGTCGTACCCATCGATTGTCCGCCCGGCACCACCGCGACGGAACCGGAGTCGAGCAAGTTTTCCGACGCGGGCCCGGTGGGGAAACGCCAGCATCGGACACGGGTATAGGCCACAATGGCTCGGGAAGCTCAGCGCCACGTCAAATTCATTATCGCCGAAGGGAATTCCGCACCAGAGGAGACTCGATGCCCGTTTCGCCACACACTTTGTTGCAGCACGTCCAGGATCGCACCACCGACCTACGCCGGTGGTTGGATACCGGCGAGAACACCGCCACCCTGACTGCATATCTGCGCGACGAACCCGTCGACCACCGATGGCTCTCCACCTACCGACGACTCACCCACGACCTGCTGCGGGCGGTCGACCACGCCTGCCCGCCCAGGGAACCGCACGACGCACCGACGCCGAGCGTCGGCCGCCAATCGGACCTGCAATGAACGACGACCAACGCCGGGCGCTCGAACACGTGCGCGACACGTGCGCGATGCTGCACTGCTTCCTCACCACCCACTCGAGTGACCGCCCCCCGGAACGGGTCCGGACCGCAACCTTCGAGCAACTCACCGACGACCTCCTCGACGCCGTCACCTCGGCGCAGAACGTCGGCGTTCCGGAACAGCGCATCTTCGACAGCATGTGACAGATGACCTTCACCGACCCGGCCGAAAATCCGAGTGCGGCGCAGGCCCCGCCTACGGCAGACTGTGCCTGGTGATCCTGACGATTTCGACGACGGCGCGCCCGGCAACCGATCTCGGGTACCTGCTGCACAAGCACCCCGATCGGGTTCAGGAGTTCACCCAATCCTGCGGTGTCGCACGCGTGTTCTATCCCGAGGCGAACGAGAATCGTTGCACGGTGGCGCTGTTGCTCGATGTCGATGCGACTCGGCTCGCGCGTTCGTCGGGCAGGTCCGCCGACTACGCGCTCGGCCAGTACGTCAACGACCGGCCGTACGCTGTGTCGTCGCTGCTGTCGGTAGCCTTGGCGGACGTCTTCCGCACTGCCCGCGCCGGACGCTGCACGCTCCAGCCGGAGCTGGCCGCGACGCCGATCCCTTTGGAGATTTCGCTGCCCGCACTGCCGTGTAGCGGTGGACCGGAGCTGGCCGAGCAGCTCTTCACCCCAATGGGGTGGACTGTCGAGGCGCGCCCCGTGCGACTCGACGATGCGTTTCCGGAATGGGGCGACTCCCGCTATGTGCGGCTCACCCTGCGCGGCGACATCCGGCTCGCCGACGCCCTCAACCACCTCTATGTACTGCTTCCGGTGCTCGACGACGCCAAACACTATTGGGTCGCCTCCGACGAGGTCGACAAGCTGATCCGGGCCGGTGGGTCCTGGCTCGCGGAGCACCCGGAGAGAACCCTCATCACACGCCGATACCTACGACATCAGACCGCTCTGACACGTTCGGCCTTCGAGCGGCTCGCCGAACTCGGCGACGACGTGGCCGAGCAGTTGGAACCACCGGTCGACGAGGAGCCTGGCAACGACACGGTGGCGGCCGCTCCGCCGCTGAACGTGATTCGGCGCGAGGCGGTCCTCGGCGCGCTCGGCGAACTGGACGCCCGCACCGTCATCGACCTCGGATGCGGTTCCGGTCAACTCGTCTCCGCACTGCTGGACGATGCACGCTTCACCGAGATCGCCGCCGCGGACGTGTCGACCCGGGCGCTGTCGATCGCGGCACGCCGGCTGCAGCTCGACCGGATGCCGGAGCGCCGCCGTGAGCGTCTGCAACTGTTCCAGGCGGCTCTCACCTACACCGACAGCAGGTTCGCCGGCTACGACGCGGCCGTGTTGATGGAGGTCATCGAGCACATCGACCCGCCGCGACTCACCGCTCTCGAACAGGTGATATTCGTTACCGCGCGACCCGGGCACGTGATCGTCACGACACCCAACTCCGAGTACAACGTGCGGTATCCAGACCTCGTGGGCATGCGTCACCGCGACCACCGCTTCGAGTGGTCGCGGGCCGAATTCCGTTCGTGGGCAGGCAACGTCTGCCAGGTCCACGGATACACCGCCGACTTCCGGCCGGTCGGCGACGACGACCCCGAGGTCGGTCCGCCGACCCAGATGGCGGTCTTCACGCGGGCGGGTGGCGCCCATGACTGACATCTCGGTGCCGGCACTGTCGCTGGTGGTTCTCGTGGGTGTGTCCGGCAGTGGCAAATCCAGCTTCGCCGCACAGCATTTCGCACCGACCCAGGTGCTGTCCTCCGACTTCTGCCGGGGACTGGTCGCCGACGACGAAAACGACCAGTCCGCAACCTCGGACGCTTTCGACGTGCTGCTCTACATCGCCGGAACCCGACTGCGACGTGGCCTGCTCACGGTCGTCGATGCCACCAATGTGCAGCGCGAAGCGCGCAAGGCATTGGTCGATCTGGCCAAATCCCACGACGTTCTGGTGGACGCGATCGTGATCGACGTTCCCGACGACGTCGCGATCGCGCGCAACGCGACCCGACCGGACCGCGACTTCGGTCCACACGTGATCCGACGGCAGCACAAGGACCTTCGGCGGTCGCTGCCGAAGCTCGGCCGCGAAGGATTCCGGCGAGTGCATGTGCTCACCGGAGTCGAGGCCATCGACTCGGCGACCGTGTCGATCGAGAAGGCCTGGACCGACAAGCGAGATCTGACCGGACCTTTCGACATCATCGGCGACGTCCACGGCTGCCGAAGCGAACTGGAAACGCTGCTGCGCGAACTCGGCTGGCAACTCCAGCCCGACGGCGCAGGCGCCCACCACCCCGAGGGGCGGACCGCGGTGTTCGTCGGCGACCTGGTCGACCGCGGACCGGACACCCCGGGAGTGCTGCGCCTGGTGATGGGCATGGTTGCGGCCGGGACTGCCCTGTGTGTCTCGGGCAATCACGAACAGAAGCTCTCCCGCGCGCTGCACGGCCGGAACGTCACCACCTCGCACGGGCTGCAGGCGTCGCTGGATCAGCTCGCAGCGGAATCCGACGACTTCCGCAAGTCCGCGCATGCATTCATCGACGGCCTGATCAGCCACTACGAACTCGACGGCGGCAATCTGGTGGTCGCGCACGCCGGGCTGAAGGAGGCCTACCACGGCCGCGCATCGGCGCGGGTGCGCTCGTTCGCCCTCTACGGCGACACCACCGGTGAGACCGACGAGTACGGACTGCCGGTGCGCTACCCGTGGGCCCACGACTACCGTGGACGGGCGTTCGTCGTGTACGGCCACACCCCCGTGCCGGAGACCGAGTGGATCAACAACACCATCTGCCTCGACACCGGTGTCGTCTTCGGTGGCAGGCTGACCGCCCTGCGCTACCCCGGTAAGGACATCGTGTCCGTTCCGGCCGAGCAGGTGTGGTTCGAACCGGCGCGACCACTCGACACGGCATCGGCCAGGCCGGGCCATCGGACGCAGCGCGATCCGACCCTGTTGTCCATCGACGACGTGCGCGGAACACGGCACATCGACGTCCGGTACAACAAGGGACGCATCAAGGTGCGCGAGGAGAACGCCGCCGCTGCGCTCGAGATCATGAGCCGATTCGCCGTCGACCCACGCTGGCTGGTGTACCTGCCGCCGACCATGGCCCCACCGGCCACCTCGAACCTCGACGGATACCTGGAACACCCTGTGCAGGCCTTCGCCGAGTTCGCGGCGGCTGGGGTCGGCGAGGTCGTGTGCGAGGAGAAGCACATGGGTTCCCGGGCCATCGCCGTGGTGGCCCGTGATGCCGCAACCGCGGCGGAGCGGTTCGGCGTCACCGACGGAAGCTCGGGAATCGTCTACACCCGCACCGGCCGACCGTTCTTCGACGACCCGGCCACGATGAGCGAACTGGTGGCCCGGCTCCGCACCGCGTGCACTCCGCTGATGGACGACCTCGGGTCGTCGTGGCTGGCGCTCGATTGCGAACTGCTGCCGTGGTCGGCGAAGGCAGGAGAGCTGATCCGCACCCAGTACGCATCGGTCGGCGCCGCGGCGGGTGCGGCGCTGCCGGACGCGATCACCGCACTGGAACGGGCCGCAGCGAGGGGATTGGATGTCGCAGACCTGTTGACTCACAACCGAACCCGCGAGGCCAACGCTCGTCTTTTCAGGGAGGCGTACGCGCGGTACTGCTGGCCGGTGACCGGTCTGGACGGGGTGCGGCTCGCGCCGTTCCAGATCCTCGCCTGTGAAGGCCGCGCGACCGCCGTCACCGAACCGCACTCCTGGCACCTGGCGAAGCTGGCGACACTCGACGATCCGCTCGTCGCCGGGACCAGGCATCAGTTCGTCGATCTCACGTCCGACGAGTCCCGGCACGCGGCGACCACCTGGTGGTCGCAACTGACCGACGCCGGCGGTGAGGGCATGGTGGTCAAGCCACTCGGCCCCACACCCGCAGAACTGGCACATCGACGGATCCAGCCGGGCATCAAGGTGCGGGGGCGGGAATATCTGCGCATCATCTACGGCCCCGACTACACCGAGAACCTCGACGTCCTCCGCGACCGCTCCCTCGGTCGCAAACGATCGATGGCCCTGCGCGAACATGCGCTCGGCCTCGAGGCGCTGACCCGGCTCACCGAAGGCGACCCGCTGTGGCGAGTGCACGAAACGGTGTTCGCGGTTCTGGCGCTCGAGTCCGAGCCGGTGGACCCACGGCTGTAGCCGTCACCGGGTGATCTGCCGGCGAGCGGTGATCGCACCGTGAGGCCGGTAACCGCTCCCCGTTCGGGTATGCGTCTCGGTCACCTCGAACCCGGCGGTGACCAACTGTTCGCTGAGTTCTGCAACCGGCCAACGATGGGCCGTGGTGACGGCATGGTCGAAAGTGTCCACGGTTGCTCCTTCGAAGAAGCCCACCAGGAGCCCTCCGCCCGGTCGAATCACGCGCGCGAATTCGGCGAGCGGAATCTGGATGTCTTGCGGGCTGTGATGGACGAGCGAGTACCAGGACAGCACACCGCCCAGCGATTCTGCCGCGGCGTCCACTGCCTCGAAGTCGCCGACGTCGAAGGAGAGACGTGGATACCGTACGCGAGCCCGTTCCACGAACTCAGGCACCAGATCGATCCCGCTCGCAGCGACTCCGCACGCGGCCAGGAAGTCGGTCCACTGACCCGGGCCACATCCGGCGTCGAGCACGGGTCCCGTCAAGGCGGCGGCCCAGCTGCGCACCAGGGCCCGATCGGACGGGTGTGTCGAAGTCATGGAGCCGAAGAGATCCGCGTATTCCTGGGATCTGGCCGAGTACGACTCTCGGACGGTCTCGCCTGGTTGGGTTCTCGCGTTCGCCATGCCGTCAATGATCGTCGATCGGGCGCTGGATATGCCGAACCCCCTCGGGGTGAGTCCGCACCTGGCGTCGACGATCGCCGTAGGATCGCTTGGACTGCGCGCGACGACGCGTCTTCGTCCTCTGCTCGGTCACAGTCTGTGGCGGAGCAGATCGCAGAAGAATTGAGAGCCGGATGCCCAGCTCAACGGCGAATTCGCCATGCTGATCTATTCGATGAGCGTTGAGGAGGACGGCTTCATCGCCGACCGCGAGGGCGGCTTCGGGTGGACGGTGCCCACGAGAAGCACTCGACAGCGTCCAAGCCAATGCCCGGCTCGCCGAGGAGCCGCGAACGATCCGTCGATGACGTCTCGGTTCAGCTCCAACCTGGTCAGAGGCATCATCGTCGCAACGTCAGTGCTGACGGCTGCGTGCAGTTCGGGCGGCGCTGAGCGATCAGCTCCCTTGGTGGGAGTGGAAACGTCAACCGCGCCAGCCACACCCGACACACCGGGAACGCTCCCGACGGCGAACGAGCTGACTGCTCTGTATAACACTGCCCTCGACTACGACGTCCCCTTGTCCGACCGAGTGAACCTGATTCAGGGCGTCGATGAGGCCGATCCTCGACTCGCCCAGAAGTTCGTTCAAGAGGAAATGACCGTCGCATTCCACGCAGTGCTGGACCGTGGCGATGGGTCCTTACTTGCCTTCGGCAACCCATCGTAAGAGGGCAGGCGCAGCCGGAAGGGTTCACCGATTCCGTTCGTGGCCGAAGACGGCACCACGCCAACTGACCGCCAACCTGTTGCCGATCGTCGCTGTCAACCAAGGCCGACCAGCACGAACTTGACAATCCTGATTCCACAGAACCAGCGACCAGGCCGCACTCAAATGTCTCTACCTCGCCACCCGTGCTCGGACCCCACCGGCAAGGGAAGAGGATGATGGGTGACGAGGTGGAAACCCGCCCTCAATGCGTGTGCTATCACATTCGAAGACCGAATCACCGCAACTGAAAACCAAATTCACATGCCAGAGCTAGATCCACCGAAGTTCCGACAGTCCCCGTCGGGTAGCTATTACCTGACTGAGATACCCTGTGCGCCCGATGATGTAGCGCTACACCGTTGTAGCGCTACACCATCGTTCTCGCGGCGGTTCAGCCCCGCCCCCAAATCTGGGATTGTCCGGCCGCCGAGCGTTTCTGTGGGATGTTCCAGGGATTGGAGTCCTGCAGTGGTTCGGGGAGCCAGGAGTCGAAGTAGTTCTGGAACGAGACTGGGCGCAGAAATCTCTCGACCGCTGCGGTTCCGACCGCGGTGTGCAGTGGCGAGGTCGTCGACGGGAAGGGTCCGCCGTGGTGCTGTGCGGGTGTGACCGATACTCCAGTCGGCCACTCGTTGAGGAGGATTCGCCCGGTTCGTCTCTCGACCACGCGGCGGAGGTCGTCGAGAATGTCCGCGTCGGCTTCTTGCACGTGCAATGAGATCGTCAGCGAGCCGTGGAGGCGAGTGGCAGCGTCGGTGAGCTGCTTGACGTCGGTGTACTCGACGATGATCGAGAACGGGCCGAAGGCCTCGGTGAGCACGTTGTCCGCGTGCTCGACGAAGGTGGGGTAGTCGATGGACAGGAGTGCGGGCTGATGGCATCCGTCGATTGCCGTCGGTTCGACGAGCATCCGTCCGCCGATCTGATCGCCGATTTCCCGTAGTCGGTCGGCGAAGCCGGAGGTGATCGCGTCGGTGAGTAGTTCACCGGTTCGCTTCTCACCGACCCGGGTGGTGAGAATGTCCTCGAGGCCGTGGCCGGCGGGCAGGAACACGATGCCCGGCTTGGTGCAGAATTGGCCGCTGCCGAGGGTGAAGGACTCGACGAAACCCTCGGCGATCGCTTGTCCACGAGCATCGATTGCGGCCTGGCTGACGAACACCGGGTTGATGCTTCCCAGTTCTCCGTAGAACGGGATGGGTCGCGGTCGTTCGGACGCGATGCCCGCCAGGAACAATCCGCCGCGCACCGATCCGGTGAAGGTGGCCGCGTCGACGCGATCGTCGCGGAGCGCGTCGACGCCGGCGTCGCGGCCCTCGATGAGGTGGAAGGCTCCGGCCGGGGCTCCGGCATCGTCGAGCGCCGAGGTGACGAGTCGGCCGGTGAGCTCGCTGAGTTTCGGATGCCCTTCATGGGCCTTCACGATCACCGGGCACCCGGTGGCCAGGGCCGATGCCGTGTCGCCGCCCGCAACCGAGAAGGCGAACGGAAAGTTGCTGGCCGCGAAGTTGAGGACGACCCCGATCGGCATTTTCATCCGGCGGATGTTCGGTCGGGGCCCCGAACCGAAGTCCGGATCGGGGTCGTCGATGCGGGCGTCGAGGAACTCGCCTGTCCGTGCTTCTTCGGCGAACATCCGCAGTTGCATCGTGGTGCGTCGGAGCTCGCCCCGCAGGCGGGGTTCGGGGAGGTGCGTTTCGGTCATCGCGACGGGTACCAGCTCGTCGGCGGTAGCGTCGAGACGGTCCGCGATTCCTGTCAGCTGCGCGTACCGCTGCTGCGGGGTTTGGCGGGCGAACTCGCCCTTCGCGACTGCCGCCTGTTCCAGCACATTGTCCAGGTCCATAGTCGTACCTACTCCGCTCATTTGCGCCACTGCGGGATCCTGGCCGCCCTGCGGTGCGGCAGTTCGATGAGTTTCGCCGCCCCGTCCGGGGAGGCGATGAGGATCTCGTGGGCGATGCCGGTGAACAGTCCGTTCTCGACGACGCCGGCGATCCAGTTGAGGTTCGTATCGAGCAGCGCCTTGTCGGTGATCGCGACCATGTGGGCGTCGAGGATGAAGTTGCCGCTGTCGGTGACCACGGGCTGGCCGTCCCGCTGCCGCTGGACGATGTCGATATCGGTGTAGCCGAGGTCCCGGAACAGTGCGGAGATCGACCGCCGAGTTGCTTTCCAGCCGAACGGGATGACCTCGATCGGGAGTGGGAAGGAGCCGAGCCGCTCGACCAGTTTGGTGTCGTCTGCGATGCACACCATCTTCAACGAGGCCTCGGCGACCATCCGTTCCCACAGCAGGCAGGCGCCGCCGCCCTTGATCATGTCACCGTCGTGGTCTACCTCGTCGGGTCCGTCCAGTGTCACGTCGAGCGGGCGGTCGAGGTCGTTGAGATCGATGAGGGTGATGCCGACCGACAGGGCCAGGTCGCGGGTTGCGGTAGAGGTCGGAACACCGACGATGTCGAGACCCTCGGCGACCTTCTCGCCGAGGGCACGCACGAACCACGCGGACGTCGTTCCGGACCCGAGCCCGAGTTGGGCGCCGTCGTGCGCGTAGCGCTCCACCGCGGCCCGGCCGACAGCGTATTTCGCTGCGTCCTGCGGAGTTTCGGTCGTGTACATGTGAAGAGTTCCTTTCGAGTGGTTCAGATGAGGGTGAGCAGGTCGTCGAACGAGTCGAGCCGGAAGTCGGCGTCGACATCGGGGTGTCCCCAGCTCACGTGGGCGTAGCGGATGCCTGCGGCCGTCGCGGTGTCGCGGTCGATGTCGGTGTCACCGACGTAGAGCACGGTCGATCCGGAGGCGCCGAGGGCGGCGATGGTGTCGGTGAGGTGCCGAGGGTCGGGCTTGGGGCCGTCGGTGGCGTCCGAACCGATGACCGCCCCGATGATCGCGCCGAGACCGAGCGCATCGAGGACGGCGTGAGCGATCGGCGTCCGTTTGTTGGTGCACACTCCGAGCTGGATGCCCCGCGCGTCCAGCTCGGCCAGGACGACGGCGGCGGTGTCGACGAGGCGGGTCTTTTGCGCCGGGTTCGCGCGGTAGCGCTCGGAGTATGTCCGGAGGACGTCGTCGACCGTCGGCGCGGTGACGGGGAGGCCGGCGGCCCGCAGGCACTGTTCGACGAGTGCGCGGGGGCCGCCGCCGAGTGCGTCGGCGACTTGGCGCACCGTGACCCGGCGATCGCCGTGGCCGGAGAGTGCCTCGTTCATCGCGGCGGCGATGTCCTCGCTGCTGTCGACCAGGGTTCCGTCGAGGTCGAACACGACCGCGGTGAATTTCGTCTGCGTGGTGCTCATGTCTTCCTTGCGATGTCGATGTCGCCGAACACGTCAGTGAAGTGCCCGAACAGGTTTCGATAGCCCTCGAAAATGCGGGTGTAGCGGGCAGCTTCGGCGGTCCGGGGCACATGCCGAGAGGACACCTGCAGGTGTCCGTACGCGTCGTCGAAGGATTCCCACGTGCCTGCCCCGACGCCGGAGACGATCGCCGCACCGTACGCGCCGCCTTCGCTACTTCCGGTCATGGTGACGACCTCGGTACCGAACACGTCGGCCATCGCCTGCAACCAGAAGGCATCGCGGGTCGCGCCGCCGGACGCGATGATCCGGTCGCACGGTATTCCCAGGTCGGCGAAGGATTCGAGGATCTGACGCATGTTGAGCAGCGCACCCTCGATGACCGCGCGGACCAGGTGCCCGAGCCCGTGCATCCGGGTCAGCCCGACCATGGCACCGCTCGCCGACGGGGCGTAGTGCGGGGAACGCTCCCCCGCCAGGTACGGCAGGAACAGCAGACCGTCGGCGCCGACCGGCACCTCCTTGGCGAGGTCGATGAGTTCGGTGAAGCTGACGTCCTGCGCACCGGGGAGCTGATGGACGACGTCGGCGAGCCATTGCAGTCCCCCGGCGGCGGACAGGGACACTCCCATCACGTGCCAGAAGCCGGGCTGGTTGTAGCAGGACACCTGCACCGACCCGGTGACGTTGTCCGGGCAGGTACGGGAGACCGCGGCGACGATGCCGGCCGTCCCGAGGGTGACACCGATGTCCCCGCGCTGGGTGATCCCCATCGACGCGGTTTGGACGACCGCGTCCCCGCCACCGCCGTACACCTCCACGTCCGGGCGCAGGTTCCAGGCGTCGGCGATCTCCGGGAGCAGAACTCCGGTGCGTTCGGGGGACTCGACCACCTCGGGAAGCATCGACTCGCTCACCCCGACCGCATCGAGCATCGCCGGGGACCACTTACGGTTGGCGACATCGAACAGGCCGGTTCCGGATGCCTCGGACACGTCCGTGACGAACCGTCCATTCATCCGTAGCCGCAGGTAGTCCTTCGGATTCACGATCCGGTGGATTCGCGCGAAGACCTCGGGTTCGTGATCGCGCAGCCAGGCCACCTTGCCTGCGGTGAATCCGGTGATGAGCCGGTTGGCGGTGGCGTCGAGGACCGAGTGGGGGCCACCCACGGTGTCGGTGATCGCGACGCATTCGGCTTCGCACCGCTGGTCGTTCCAGAGGATGGCACGCCGGATGACCGTGCCGGTGTCGTCGAGGGCCACCAGGCCGTGCATCTGCCCGCTCAATCCGATGGCGACGATCTCGTCACCGCGGCGGGGCAGCTGTGCGGTGACCTCGCGGATGCAGGCATCGGTGGCCGCCCACCAGTCGTGCGGGTCCTGTTCGGACCACCCGTGACGGTCGGAGAACAGCGGGTACTCACGCACGGCGGTGGTCATCACCGCCCCGGTGTGGTCCACGGCCACGACCTTGCAGGAGGAGGTCCCGATGTCGACGCCGAGGTGCACTCGCGCGGCGGTGGTCATTGCCCTGTCCCGTACCGGATGCGGAGGTGCTTGTACTGCAGGTACCCCTCCAACCCGGCCTTGCCGTGCTCGACGCCGAAGCCGCTGCCCTTCCGGCCGCCGTAGGGGGCGTTCATGATTCCGGCGTCGACGTTGTTGACGGCGACATTGCCGAAATCGAGGAGCCTGCCGAGGTCGTGGGCCTGCGCGAGATCACCGGTGTACACGTAGGCCGCGAGACCGGCCTCGGTGCCGTTGGCGAGGTCTACCGCGTTCTTCAGGTCGCTGAAGGGCATGACGCCGACGACGGGACCGAATGTCTCCTCGTGCATCACGAGCATGTCCGGGTTGCAGCCGGCGATGACCGTCGGCTGATAGAAGTTCCCGGGCGCGAGCGTCTCGATCCGCGTGCCGCCGGTGGTGACAGTGGCGCCCCTCGCGACCGCGTCGCGCACGTGCTGGTCGACGACGTCGAGGCCGGGCCGGGTCGCCATCGGTCCGACGTCGACCGTGGGATCCATGCCGTTACCGACGGTCAGCTCGGACACCGTCGCGGTGAGTCGGTCGACGAACTCGGAGTACACCGTTTCGTGCACGTAGATGCGGTTGATGGCGATGCAGATCTGTCCGGCGTTGCGGAACCCGCGGCGCGCGGCGCCGGCGACGGCGGCGTCGATGTCCGCCCGGTCGGTGACGATCATCGGGCACGAGCCGCCCAATTCCATCGTCAGCGGTTTCGCGGCCGGCACCCCGCGGGCGATCTTCGCGCCCGTCGCCGTCGATCCGGTGAACGCCAGCTTGTCGAACCCGGGATGACCGGCCACGGCGGGACCCGTCTCGCCGCCGCCGAGGACCAGGTTCGCCACGCCCGGCGGCAACCCCGCTGCGTCGATGCAGCCGAACAGCAGTGCCGGGGACAGGGAGGCGTATTGCGAGGGCTTGATCACGATGGTGCAGCCGGCGGCGAGGGCGGCGCAGAGTTTCCATCCGACCAGCTCGAGCGGGTAGTTCCACGGGGTGATCGCCCCGATGACGCCGATCGGTTCGTGGACGACCGTGCTGGTGAAACCGTCGACGTCGTTGGGGATCACCTCACCGTGGATCCGTGTGGCCTCCTCGGCGTAAAAGTGGAACGCCTTGGCGAGTTTGTCGACCTCGCCGGTCGCCTCACCGATGGTCTTGCCCATCTCGGTTGTGATCGCTTCGGCGAGTTCGCGTTCGCGGGACTTGACGATGTCGCCGATGGTGTGGAGGTAGCGGGCTCGCACGGTCGGGTTGACGTGTCGCCAGTCGGCGAAGGCGCGGCGGGCCGCGGTGACGGCGGCGTCGACGTCAGTGGCGGTCGAGGCGGGGACCTCGGCGATGACCTTCTCGTCGGCCGGGTTGAGCGCCTTGAAGGTCGTCTCGCTCGGGACCCACCCGCCGTCGATGTAGTTGTTCAGTGTGGTGATCGTCATGGCATGCGCCTTTCGCTCGGGGGTGGTCAGTTCAGCGGGCATCGCAGCGGCTCACCCCGGATCGCCCGGGCCGCCTCCTCGGCGGCGAGGCGCTGGAGATCGCGCAGCGACTGTTCGGAGTAGAAGGCGGCGTGCGGGGTGAGGACGGCGTTCGGGTGCGTGCGCAGGCGGTGGTCGGGGGCCAGAGGTTCCGGATGGAAGACGTCGAGTCCGACTCCCGCGAGCGCGCCGGAGTCGAGTGCGTCGAGCACTGCGTCCTGCTCGACCAAGGCGCCGCGTGAAGTGTTGACCAGGAACGACCCGAAAGGCATCTTGGCGAGATTGTCGGCGTTGACGATTCCGCGGGTGTCCGCTGTGGCGGGAGCGTGCAGCGAGAGCGCGTGGGACCGTCGGAACAGCTCGTCGAGGTCGACGAGGGTGATGCCGTGGTCGGCGGCGACGTCGGGGTTCGCGTACGGGTCGTGGGCGATCAGGTCGAACCCGAAGGGCTGCAGTCTTTTTGCGACGGCAAGCGCGATCCGTCCGGTGCCGAGCAGCCCTACCGTCGTCTCACCGGTCGAGCGGATCGGGGCGAGTTCGGTCGCGGAGGGCCAGCCGCCGGCTGCCAGTGCGCGGTCGAACTGGGCAACTTTGCGCAGGAGCATGAGCGTAAGGGTGACGGCATGATCGGCGACGGTGTCGGCGCCGTAGTCCGGCACATTGCACACCCGCACTCCGAGCCGGGTGGCGGCGTCGAGGTCGACGTTGTCGAAACCGATGCCGTAGCGGACGACGACCCCGTTGGGGTTCATCGCCGCCAGCACCTCGGCGGTCATGGGAGCGAAGTTGACCAGTGCCACGTCGGCGCCGGATACCGCGTCGATCGCCTCGGCCTCGGTGGTGGCGTGAAAGAGGGCGAAATCGGCGTCGAGGTCCTTCGCGGCGGCGCGTTCGAAGTCCTCGCCGGAGAAGTTGTGGTCGGTGATCACCATCCGCATGTCAGGCACCGACCTTCCCGACCAGTCCGCGCCCGTGCAGGTTGGCGATGAACGACCGCAGCCCGAACTCCCAGCGCTGCGCCTTCTCGGAGTGGTTGACGCGGTTGACGAGGGTGCCGAGTTTCGGGCTCGAGATTCGCACTACGTCACCGATGTGGTGGGTGAATCCCATGCCCTCGCCGCCGCGGTCGTGCGTCGGCGAGAACAGGGTGCCGGTGTAGAGAACGATCCCGTCCGGGTACTGATGGGCGTCGCCCACGGTGTACTCGGCAAGGGTGCTGATGTCGCGGGAGATCTCGCGCATGTAACTCACGTCGTCGAGAACGAAGCCGTCGTCCTCCCCCAGCACCTGCAGACGTACCTCGGCGGCGCGGACGTCGTCGAGGGTGAACGATTCGTCGAGCAACCGGATGAACGGTCCGAGCGAGGCGGAGGCGTTGTTGTCCTTCGCTTTCGGCAGCAGCAGCGCCGAGCGGCCCTCGACATCGCGGAGGTTGACGTCGTTGCCCAGCATCGCACCCACGATGCGGCCGGTGGAGGTGACCGCGAGGGCGACCTCTGGTTCCGGGTTGTTCCACGACGAGACTTGGGCGACACCGATCTCGGAGCCGCACCCGACCGCCGAGAGGACCGGAGCCTTGGTGAAGACCTCCGGATCCGGGCCCAATCCCACCTCGAGGTACTGGGACCACTGGCCCCGAGATTTGAGGTCTTCCTTGAGCCGCGCCGCGTCCTCGCTGCCGGGTTCGATGGAGGACAGGGTCGATCCGATGAGGCGCTCGAAGTCGCCGCGGATGGCGTCGGCCTGTTCGGGGTCGCCGCCGGCGCGCTCCTCGATGAGCCGTTCGAGCAGCGACGTCGCGAACGTCACCCCGGCGGCCTTGAGCACCGACAGGTCGACCGGTGCGAGCAGGTACGGGGCGGTGGTGCGGGCGGTGAGGGAGCTGGCGAGGACGTCGGCGATGGGCCAGGACCGGGTGCCGACCGCGCTGCGGACGGCCTTGACCGGGTCCGGTGATTCGAGGAGATCGGTCATGGTCGGGAAGGCGTCGGTGATGTCGACCACCGCACCCGAGCGCAGGGTGACGATGCACGGGCCGCCGATGGCGTCGTCGTGGACGCGGCCGACGAGCGTGGCGTTGGCCGCGTCGGTGGGCAGGACCGCTGCGTGCTGATCGATGAGGTTCATGGTGTCGAGATCCGTTTCGTTTCTATTGTGGTGGAAGTGTGGGTGCCGCAGTGGTCAGCGGAGGCTGTAGCCGCCGTCGGCGACCAGTTCGCTGCCGCAGAAGTAGCCCGACTCGTTACTGAGGAGGAACGCGACCGCGGCCGCGATCTCCGACGGTTCGGCCATCCGGTGCTGGGGTGTGGCATCGAGCCACTGCTGGAACTGGTGCGCCTTCCGGGCGAGCAGCGGTGTGGCGACGTAGCCCGGGGAGACGGCGTTGACACGGACCCCGCGATCGGCCCATTCGGAGGCCAACGACTTGGTCAGTGCGGTGACCGCCGCTTTCGAGGCGTTGTAGGCGCACTGTTTCTGGGGGACGTTGACCACGTGATTGCCGCTCATCGAGGAGATGTTGACGATGGTGCCGGCGCCCTGCCCGAGCATGCGACGGCCGAAGGCCTGGTTCGTGATGAACAGTCCCCGCAGGTTCACCCCGAGGGTGCGATCCCACTGGTCCAGGGTCATCTCTTCGGCGGCGATGTCGTCTTCGACGACGCCGGCGGCCGCGACCAGTCCGTCGACACCCCCCTCGCGGTCGACGATGTCGGCGACGACCTGCCCCATTGCCTCCGGGTCGGTGATGTCCACGATCGTCGATTCGCCGAGCGGTGACGTCGACCGGTCCAGCGCGTACACCGTCGCGCCTTCGTCGATCAGCCGGGCGCACACGGCCTCGCCGATACCGCCCGCCGATCCCGTCACTGCCACGACCATTCCGTTCAGTCCGCGCATCGTGTGTTCCTTCCTCGGGTTCTCAGTGCGCGGCCGCGACCACGGTGGGTGTGGGCGGGGCGGTGGTGGCTGGGGGTCGCGCTTTGCGGGCCCGGGTCTTGAGGACCCCGACCTTCGCGGCGAGGATCGCGCCGACCAGGACGACACCGTTGAACACCGGCTGCACCCAGGTCTGTGCGCCCAGCATGAACAGCCCGGTGGTGCCGGCTGCGACGAGCACGACAGCGGTCATGGTGCCCCAGACGTTGTAGTAGCCGCGGCGGATCGACGTCTCGCCGAGGAAGCAGGCGGCGATGGCGGGCAGGAGAAACTCCGAGCCGCTCGTCGGTGCTGCCGAGCCGACCTGGGCGACCTGCAGGACGCCACCGACGGCAGCGAGAACCGCTCCGCCCACGAACGCGCCGACGGTGAGCTGATCGACCTTGATGCCGGTCAACCGGGCCGCGTCCCGGCTGCCGCCGATGGCGTAGAGCCGACGGCCCACCGGACGGTAGTACAGGACGTACCAGAGCACGATGCCCACCGCGACGGCGAAGATGAACGGCAGCGGGATCCCCAGCGGGCGATCCTGTCCGAGGTCCTTGAACGACTGTGGGATACCGCTGTAGATGACCGCGCCCTTCGAGTACCACAGGATGGCACCGAAGAGGACGGACTGGGTACCGAGGGTGACGACGAGTGCGTTCAGGTTCAGGTAGGCGACGAGGAACCCGTTGATCAGCCCGACGACGACGGCCACGACGACGACGATCAGCACCGCCAGTGGCCACTGCGAGACGGTGCCGTTGGACATCAGCCCGGTGGCCAGCACGCCCCCGAACCCGGCCATGGCGGCGACCGACAGGTCGAAGTGCCCGACGATGAGCGGAAGCATCAGCCCGAATGCGATGAACATGATCGACGCATTGGCCTGCAGGATCGAGCCGAAGTTCGCGACGGTCGGGAAGGTATCGGGACGCATCACCGAGAAGAATCCGATGATCGCGATCAGGGCGATCACGATTCCGTAGTCGGTGAAAATCCTCTTGAATGCTCCCGCCGGGCGACCAGGCGCTCGTTGAACGGTCATGGTGTACTCCAAGATTCGGGTGTGGCCGTTAGGCCGTGGAAAGGTCCTGAACGGCGTAGCTCGCCGCCGCGATTCGTTCGGTGGTGATCTCTGCGCCGACGAGTTCGGTCGCGATACGCCCACGACGCATCACGAGCACTCGGTCGGCGTAGCGGGCGACCAGGTCGATGTCCGAGTCCAGTAGCAGCACAGACAATTGACGCCGGCCGACTTGTTCGAGGACGGCCTCGAGGATCGTCTTGCGGGCGCCGACATCGACGCCGTAGGTCGGTTCGTCCAAGATGAGGACGTCGAGGTCGAGTTCGAGCCACTTACCGAGGACGATCTTCTGCTGGTTTCCGCCGGACAGCTCACCGAGGAGGCGTTCGGGATCGGCCGGGCGCACGTCCAGGCGCTCGATCGCACTCGCGGTCACCGTCCGCTCGCTTTCGGCCGATAGCAGGCCGGCGCTCATATGCTTGTCGAGGCTCGCCAGACAGAGGTTGTCTGCCAGCGTGAAGGACGGGATCGCGCTCTGCTTGCGGTCCTGGGGGACGTATCCGATGCCGCGTTCGATGCTGAGCTTCGGCGAAATCCGGCGGAGCTGCTGACCGCGGAGCCGGACTTCGCCGGCGGTGATGGCCTGCGAACCGAAGATCAGTCGGCCGAGCTCGCTGCGACCGGACCCGACCAGGCCCGTGACCGCCAGCACCTCCCCTGGTCTCAGGTCGAGATCGACATCCTGCACGAACGTTCCGCACACTCCACGCAACGCCAGCTTCGGCGGTGTTCCCGGATCGACGACTCGTCGGGCCGGCGCCGGGTGGTCGGCGGTTTCGTCCGTGGTGGCCCCGCCGGTGATGATCTGCGTCAGGTGCTGATCGTCCGTGGCGGCGATGACGTCATCGAAGACCAGTCGGCCGTCGCGCAGCACCGACACCCGGTCCGCCATCGCGAACACCTCGTCGAGGCGGTGCGAGACGTAGATCAGGGCAATTCCCTGATCGCGGAGCAACCGGCACCGGGTCAGCAGTTCGTCGACCTGAGCGTTGGGCAGCCGCGCGGTGGGCTCGTCGAGCACCAGCACACCCCGGCCCGGCTGCAATCCGCGCAGCGCTCGGGCCATCGCGACGAGGGTTTGCTGTACCGGCCCGAGCGCACCGACCAGGGCGCGGGGGTCGAGATCGTCGAGCCCGACTGCGGCGAGGTCCGCGACCGCGGTTGCCCGCTGACGGCGCCAGTTGATCGTGGCGGCGCGCTTCTCATAGCCGAGGGCCAACGCCAGGTTGTCGGCGATCGACATCGACTCGATGAGTCCGAGGTCCTGATGGACGAACCGCACCCCGGCGTCGTGCAGCACCGTGGGGTCGGCGGGCAAGGCCAGTTCGTCACCGTGCACGCGGATGGTTCCGCTGGTGGGGGTGTGGTAGCCGGCGAGCAGCTTGATCAGGGTCGACTTTCCGGATCCGTTCGCGCCGAGCAGGGCATTAATCGAACCCGGCCGGAACTCCAGATTAACATTGTCCAGAACCCGGTTGACTCCGAATTCCTTTGACAGTGCGATTATTTCGATGCTCGGCGTCGGTGACGAGTCATTCGATGTCATTGCGGTTCTCGTTTCCTGGTCGGGGACCATGTGTTATCCGATCCCCCACAGCTGCTCGAACTTGGCGCGGAAGTCGTAGTTGCCCTGCCACCCCTTGGTTTCGAGTTCGGCCGACCTGTCCGGTGCGAGCTGGGACAGTGAGTCCTTGTCGAACAGGGCCACCGGGATCGATTCGGTGAAGTTGAACGCAGGAAGGCCGTTGGTCATGCGGTTGATGTTGTCAATTGCCGCGTAGGCCAACCACTCTCGAGGATCGGCGAAGCACACCTTCTGCACGCCGCCGGCGCGAATGATGTCGAGGTTTTCCGGGTTGCAATCGAAGCCGGCGCCGGAAACTTTGCCGGAGAAGCCCGCGCGGTTGAGCCCGTTGCTGACCCGGAAGAGGCAGGAGTCGAAGCAGGAGACCCAGTTGAGCTGGGGATTCGCCAGCCGGGTGGCCACGGCTTGTGCAGCGGGGCCGATCGTCGGATCTTCGAAGGTCGCAAGACTCCAGTCTTGTGTGACGACATCGCATCCCGGGCAATTGCCCGGTGCGTCGAGGTAGCTTTGCGAGCCCTTGTACTGTCCGTTGACCACGATGTACAGGTCGGCATTGCGCATCTGCAGCATGCCCAGATCGCCGCCACTCTTCCACACCGCGTACTGGGCGATCGACTCCCCGGCTCGCACCCAGTCGAAGGACACGTCCGGGACCGTGTCCGGGGTGTTCTTGAGCGATCCGAGGGTGACCACCTTGACGCCCGCCGCGAGCGCGCGCTGAAGCGCGGACTGGACGCGGGTGGTGTCGACGAAGATGAGGATGACGGCGTCGACCTTCTCGTCCACGGCGGTGTTCAACGCGTTGAGCTGGACTTCCGGCTTTCCCTGGCCGTCGGAGATCTTCGGCACCCAGCCGAGTTTCTTGACTTCCGATTCGATGGCCTTGGCGGGTCGGCTCGACCCGGTCGAGGCCATCTGTTCCGGGATGATGGTGATCTCGAGTCCTTGCCGCGGCGGCGGGCTGGTTTCCGGGCCCGTCCAGTGGTTGTCGTGCAATCCCGCGTCGAGCAGTTCAGCTGCGCCGCGTTGCGCCTTGTCCACAGCAGCATTTCTGGCGGCGGGGTCGACGGCGGATCGGTCCGACGGGGCGGCCGAACAGCCCGTCATCAAAAGAATTGCGCCGATGATGGCGACTACGACTCCGCGCCTTCGCGAAGCGTTCCGTGCGATTGCCATAGCGTTCCCTTTTGCGTTAACCACCCGTCGGCGACACCGCGAATGGACGAGTTGAGTTGTGCTGCAGGCACACGTGGTACCCACAGCTCTCCCAGAGGGTGACCTCGGGGCATGGTTCATCGCCACGATCACTGCCACGGGAGATCAATGTTCGTGTGGTCGGGAGCGGGAGGTGCGCCTCCCGTCACTGCCCGTGTGCGGTCATTTCCTCTTTCGGGAGGTCAGCGAAGCCCGATTGCGCACGATGCGCCGGAGATGGTTCTCCGCGGCGAAGCGTGCCCGCGCCGGATCACCTACCGCGATCGCCTCGGCGATCTCGAGATGTTCCTGGACTGTGTGACCAGCCTCCGACGGATAGCCCGCTCCCGCGCTGTACGAGTCGCTGAGGTAATCGTTGACCGGCCGCATGACCAGGGGAAAGAACGGGTTACCGCTTGCCTGTGCGATCTGTTCGTGGAACGCGAGGTCGGCGTCCAGGAACTCCGGGCTCGACGGGTCCGCCGAGCGTAAACGCTCGTTGAGCCGCGTCAGTTCGGCCAAGTGACCGTCGTTGTGCCGTGCTGCAGCCAAAGCTGCCATCTCGACTTCCAGGACGAGCCGAAGCTCCATGAGCTGTTCGAACGTGCCCTCACTGAGACGAAGCAGCAGACCGTACTGTTCGGCGATCACACTGCCGTCCACTGTCGCCACGGTCATTCCCCGTCCTGGGCTCACTGTCACCAACCCGCGCTGGACGAGCAGTCGCGTCGCTTCCCGGACCACGGTCCGGCTGACTTCGAACCGTTCGGCGAGTTCGGCCTCGGTCGGAAGTCGGTCGCCGGCAGTCAGGCTCAAGATCTCGTCTTGAAGGGTCTGAGCGACGGCATCAGAGAGGCGCTGCCTCGAGCGGGTGGTTTCCGACATGACAGAAAGGTATGACAAAGATTGCGTGTGGTCAAGCTCACCTCAGCGATCCCTCACGCATGCAAACCCCATTTACCCGCCTGAACAGCAGATATAGATATTTCCGTTCATTTCCGATGCCCGCAGAAGATGCGATCTTTGTATGATGATTGAGCGCGTCAGGCCCACAAGCAGCGCGTTTAGCCCCGGCCACACCCACCGCCGTCTCCCGACCCGCACCCTCGCCACCGACGGACATCGGCGACCGCCACGAAAAAGCGCGACCCCTCGACCGCCGGGACGGTCGGGGCAAAACCGCAGATCACCCGAGCGCCAGCCGCGACACACGCCTCCTCTCAGCGCAACCCAGCACGTCGGTACTACACCGCGCCGACCCCGACATCCGGCGAAGGCCCGTCACCCACCGACTTCGCGGCGGATCGGCCGGTGGAATCCGGCCCCGCAGAGGAGCTGAACGCTCGCCGGCGAGTACGGCGCCGAACGACCTCACAGTCCGCCTCGACATGCACTCGGCCGCCGTGACCGTCGCGTGTACGTCCGCACTTCGCCCAGAGCACACCTCGAAAATCGAGAATGATGGAAATTTGATGGTTTTTTTGACTTGATTGAGGCATGCATCACAGCAAGACTGACTGCATGAGTACGAGCACTGCTTCACAGGTACGGGGTGACCGAGTCGGGTCCCCCGGCGCACCCCGCGTCGTCCCTCTCGAAGGAACTGCGCTGCCTGAGCCACCTCGATCGGTCGCGGCACGCGCGTTGACCGGTTAACCGGGTGTACCCGAGACCCATCTCATAACTGTCACGGCAGGTCCGGAACTGCCTACAGCACAAACCTTTCCGAATACCAGCCGAATCACCCACCACCCTCCTTGCTGGTGCGCTGTTCGGTTCGGCAACAGACGTTTCGCTTGCAATCACATGCCACCCTTCGCACATGCGGGGGTGACGACGAACTCGACGTATGGAGTCCTGACATGGATATGTTGCTCGCCGGTGAATGGCGCGGCGCCGCAGACGGCCGAACGGAGACCGTCCAGTCACCGTTTGACGGTCACGCGGTGGATACGGTTCCGGTCGCCACAGCCGCCGACGCCGCCGCGGCCCTCGACCGCGCCGAGATCGGTGCACGAGTGCTCCGGTCGATGCCCGCGCACGAACGAGTCGCCGTTCTGATGCGCGCTGCGGATCTGGCCGATCAGCGCGCCGAGGACATCGCGCAGACCATCAGCGCGGAGACCGGCAAGCCGATCAGCGAAGCCCGAGGTGAGGCCGGCCGCTCCGGCAGCATCATCCGGCTCGCCGCATTCGAAGGCAGCCAACTCTACGGCTCGACACTCCCGCTGGACGCGAACCCCGGAACCGGTCTCGAAAAGGTCGGCTTCACCCTCCGCCAGCCCTGCGGGATCGTCGTGGCGATCACCCCGTTCAACTACCCGGCGCTGCTGGTGCTGCACAAGATCGCTCCCGCACTGGCCGCCGGTAACGCGGTGGTGCTCAAGCCCGCTCGCACCACTCCGCTGACGGCATTGAAGCTGGCCGAGTGCTTCGTCGATGCCGGCCTGGCCCCCGAGTCGCTGTCGGTGCTGACCGGACCGGGCGCCGCGCTCGGCGACATCCTGGTCACCGATCCCCGGGTGCGGAAGGTGTCCTTCACCGGCTCCACCGCCACCGGCACCCGGCTGGCCTCCATCGCCGGAATCAAGAAGCTGTCCTTGGAGTTGGGCGCGTCCTGCCCGGTGATCGTGCTCCCGGACGCCGACATCGAACTCGCCGCCTCGGCGGTCGCTGCCGGCGGCTACATCAATGCCGGTCAGGTCTGCATCAGCGTGCAACGCGTGATCGTCGACTCGCGCGTGGAGGCGGACTTCCTCGACGCCCTGGTCCCGAAGGTCGAAGACATCGTCATGGGAGATCCGGCGAACGCCGACACCAAGCTCGGCTCCCTGATCTCGGAAACCGAAGCGATACGGGTGCATTCGGCCATCGCCGAGGCCGCCCTGGCCGGTGCGAAGGTCCTCACCGGCGGTGACCGGGAGGGCGCCGTCGTCTCCCCCACCGTGGTGGCCGGCGTCGACCCGACCTCCCCGTTCAGCCGCGACGAGTTGTTCGGCCCCGCCGTGGCGGTCTCCTCCGCACCGGACATCGAGTCCGCGATCGCCCTGGCCAACGACAACGACTACGGCCTCGGCGCCGGCATCTTCACCTCCGACATCTCGGCCACGACCCGGGCGATGCGGCAGATCGACGCCGGCAACATCCACATCAACTGGACCCCGCTCTGGCGCGCCGACCTGATGCCCTACGGCGGTCTCAAGGGCAGCGGCATCGGCAAGGAAGGCGTCCGCTCCGCTGTCGAGGAAATGACCGAGGAAAAGACCGTCATCCTCCACGGCCGACCCTGGTAACCGTCTCCCGCTCACACCCTTTCGTGGCACTCACAGAAAACGACGACATGACACCCTTGAGCACCCACAAGACCATCCGGCTGACCACCGCGCAGGCGGTCGTGAAGTACCTCGCCGCGCAGTACTCGGTCGCCGACGGTGAACGCCGTCGCCTGATCCCCGCCGCGCTCGGCATCTTCGGTCACGGCAACGTCGCCGGCCTCGGCCAGGCCCTCGACGAACTGTCCGACGACCTGCCGTTCATCCAGGGCCGGCACGAGCAGTACCTGGCCCACATCGCCACCGCCTACGCCAAGGCCAGCCGTCGCCGCGCCACCCTAGCGGTGACCGCATCCATCGGTCCGGGCGCGCTGAACCTGGTCACCGCCGCCGGCCTGGCCACGATCAACCGGCTTCCGTTGCTGCTGCTGCCCGGCGACACCTACGCCACCCGTCACCAGGGGCCGGTGCTCCAGCAACTCGAGCACGCCAGCGAGGCCGACCTCACGGTCAACGACACCTTCCGCCCGGTCGCGAAGTTCTTCGACCGAATCACCCGCCCGGAACAGTTGCTGACCGCGCTCCCCCAGGCCATGCGGGTACTGACCAGCCCCACCGACACCGGCGCCGTCGTACTGTCGCTGCCGCAGGACGTCCAGTCCCACGCCTTCGACTTCCCGATCGAGTTCTTCGAACCCCGCGACTGGAGGATCCGCCGCCCGCTGCCCGACCCCGCGGAGGTCGAGGCGGTCGCCGCCCAGATCCGGGAGGCGTCGCGTCCGGTGATCATCGCCGGCGGCGGCGTGCACTACTCGGACGCCACCGCGGCACTCGAGGCACTCGCCGAGCAGGCCGGTATCCCGGTCGTCGAATCGTTCGGCGGCAAGGGCGCGGTCAGCCGCGACGAGTGGTGGCAGGTCGGCGGCATCGGCCTGGAGGGCAACTTCGCCTCCAACAAGCTGGTCAAGCAGGCCGACCTGGTGCTCAGCGTCGGCACCCGACTCACCGACTTCGTCACCGGGTCGCAGTCGATCTTCGAGAACGAGAACGTGCGATTCGCCGCACTCAACGTCGTCGACGCCGACACCCGCAAGCAGGGCGCCACCGGCATCCTCGCCGACGCCCGCCTCGGACTCGAGGCACTGACCACCGCGCTCGCCGGGCACACCACCAGCGACACGTGGCAGCAGACGGTGCGGTCGGCGAAGGCCGACTGGGCACCGATCCGGGCCGCCGCGCTCGATCCCGACACCGCCTTCGAGCCCGCGCAGCATCCGCACGCCCCGGTCACCGGAGCCGTGCTGACCCAGCCGCAGCTCATCGGCCTGATGCAGGAACACGCCCGCAGCGGCGACACGATCATCGCCGCGGCCGGCGGCCCGCCCGGGGACCTGCAGAAGGTGTGGGACGCCACCGGGAACCGCAACGTCCACCTGGAATTCGGGTTCTCCTGCATGGGGTACGAGATCCCGGCCGCGATGGGTGTGCGCCTGGCCGAGGGCAACCGCGGGCAGCGGATCGTCACCTTCATCGGTGACGGCACCTACCTGATGGCGCCGACCGAGTTGGTCACCGCCGCACAGGAGGGCCTCGACGTCACCATCGTCGTCTCCGAGAACCACGGCTACCAGGTCATCCACCGTCTCCAGATGAACCGCAACGGACGCGAATTCGGCAACGAGTTCCGCTACCGCACCGACGGCGACATCATCGCCGACGGCGGGGACAAGGCCCGCCTCGAGGGCGAGTACCTGAAGGTGGACCTGCGGCAGATCGCCGAAGGCCTCGGTGCCACCGCGATCCGCGCCACCACCGCCGCCGACGTCCGCGCCGCGCTGATCGAGACCCGGGAGGTGTCCGGTCCGGTGGTCATCGTGGTGCCGACGGTCCCGCACGTGGACCTGCCCGGTGGGGACGTGTGGTGGGACGTCGCCCCCGCCGAAGTCTCGAATCAGGAATGGGTGCAAACCCTGCGCGCCGACTACGACAACGCCGTGGGACGTCAGCGGTGGTTCGGATGAGCACCGGTCCCGTCAACTCAGGAAGCCCTGTGAACAACACCACTCCCCTCGACGGGGGAACACTCCGCCGGCGGTTGGCCGACGGGGAGACCACCGTCGGCACCTTCGTCGGGATGGCGTCCTCGACGGCGGCCGAGGTCTGCGCCGCCGCCGGCGCCGACTGGATCCTGCTCGACCTCGAACACGGATCCGGGTCCGAAGACGCGCTGCGCGACGGCATTCTCGCCGCGGGTGCCTACGGCGTCCCCACCGTCGTCCGGGTCGAATCCGGTGAACGCATCCGGATCGGCCGGGTCCTCGACCAGGGCGCCGCCGGGGTCATGGTGCCGCGCCTGGACAAGCCCGATCAGGTCGCCGACGCGATCACCCACCTGGCGTATCCGCCGCACGGGGACCGCGGCGTGGCGACCTACAACCGCTCGTGCCGGTGGGGCATGGACCGCTCCGTGCTCCTCGCCGAGGAGCAGGCCGCGCTCGGGGTGATCCAGATCGAAACCCTCGCCGCCCTCGACGCGGTCGACGAGATCGCCGCCCAGGCCGGTGTCGACGTGCTGTTCGTCGGACCGCTGGACCTGTCGTTCGCACTCGGGGTGCCGCTGCAGTTCGACAGCCCGGTGTTCACGGCAGCGCTCGGGCGCGTGCTCGAGGCGGCGCACCAGCACGGCAAGACCGCCGGCATCCTCGCCGCCAACGCCGCCCTGGCCGCCGGCTACGTCGAACTGGGCTTCCGGTTCGTGGCCGTCGGCTCCGACTCCACCCTGCTCGCCGCGGCACTGACCGACGCGTTCGCCACCGCCCGTCCCGAGCAGACCACCTAGCCCACCGGGCACGAACACCCCGCGCCCTACCGGGCCGGAACCACCGAGCCCAGTAGGGCACGACTGAAAGAGGTAACACCCGTGAGCACACCGCGCACCGTGGGAGTCGGTCTGATCAGCGTCGGCTGGATGGGGCAGCTCCATGCCCGCGCCTACCGCGACGTCCCGATCGTCTACCCCGAGCTCGGGGTCACCCCGAAACTGGTGATCGCCGCCGACACCGCCGACAGCCGAGTCGAATTCGCCAAGAACGTCCTCGGATTCGCCGAGGGCACCACCGACTACCGGGAGGTCCTCGCGCACCCGGACGTCGACGTCGTCTCCATCTGCGCACCCAACTTCCTGCACGCCGAGATCGGCATCGCCGCCGCGAAGGCGGGCAAGCACTTCTGGATCGAAAAGCCGGTGGGCCGCAGCTACGCCGAAACGTCGGCGATCGAGACCGCGGCCACCGAGGCCGGCGTGATCACCTCGATCGGCTACAACTACCGGCACGCCCCCGCCGTCGAGCACGCCCGCACGCTCATCGCCGAGGGCAGCCTCGGCCGGATCACCAACGTGCGCGCCACGTTCTTCTCCGGGTACGCCAACGAACCCAACGGCGCCCTCTCGTGGCGGTTCGACCGTGAACTCGCCGGCTCCGGGGTGCTCGCGGACCTGTTCAGCCACGCCACGGACCTGTGCCAGTACGTGGTCGGGCCGATCGCCGAGATAAACGCGCTCACCAGCACCGTCTACACCGAACGCCCGAAGCTGGAAATGGGGTCGGGCACCCACTTCGCGGTCATCGAGAACGGTGAGATGGGCCCGGTGGAGAACGAGGACTACGCCGCGGCCCTGGTGCGGTTCGGTGCGCAGGGCCCGGGTTCCGGTGCGGTGGGCACCATCGAGGCCTCCCGCGTGATCGTCGGACCCGAGTGCGGCTACCAGATCGAGGTCTACGGCACCGAGGGCTCGGTGAAGTGGGACTTCGAGCGGATGAACGAGCTGAAGGTGTGCCTGGGCCGCACCAACCCCGAGCAGGGTTACCTCACCGTCAATGCCAGCCCGAAGCACGGCGACTACTCCCGCTTCCAGCCCGGACCGGGCAACGCGCTCGGCTTCGACGACCTCAAGACCATCGAGGCGAAGAAGTTCCTGCTTGCCGTCACCGGTGGGCCGCAGAAGAACTCGAACGTGCACGACGCCGCGTCGGCGGCCGCGATCGTCACCGCCGCGGAGACCTCCGCGGCCACCGGTCAGTGGCAGAAGCTCGACGACATCGCCGGCACCACCGCCTCCCGCACCGTCTGACCCCGTTCCCGCCCCGTACCTTTCGACACCTGCAAGGACGCTGATGTCAACATCGATCTCGACTCAATTGTTCGTCGGCCTGGGCCCGCTGAATCGGGAGCTCGTCGACCCGTATCTGGCTGGGCACCAACAGCTCGCCCTGGATCCCACCGAGGAGCAGCTGGCGGTCGCCGAGGCCGCGATCGTGCGGGCGGCGTTCACCGTCGACGCCGCGCTGCTCGACCGGATGCCGGCGTTGAAGGTCCTCGCCCGCACCGGTGTCGGCACGGATCTGGTCGACGTCGCCGAAGCGCACCGACGGGGTATTCCGGTGGTGATCACCCCGGGCAGTAACACGGTCTCGGTGGCCGAGGGTGTGTTCGCGCACCTGCTGTCGCTGGTGAAGCGGCTGCCGACACTGACCACGCTGGTGCGGAGCGGCCGCTGGGGCGAACGGGGTGGGGTGACCGTCGGCGACCTCGAGGGTGCGACGTTGGGGATCGTGGGGTTCGGGCGGATCGGCCGTAAGGTCGCGCAGATCGCCGAAGCGTTCGACCTGAACGTCCGCGCCTACGACCCGTACGCCGAGATCCCGGACAGGTACCGGTGTGCGAGTGTGGACGAGGTGCTCACCTCCAGCGACTTCGTCACCCTGCATGCACCGCTGACCGCCGAGAATCATCATCTGATCAACGAGGTGCGGCTGGCCGCGATGCGGCCCGGCGCAATCCTGGTCAACTGCAGTCGCGGCGCGCTGATCGACCTGGACGCCGCGCACGCGGCGCTGCGGGCCGGACAGTTGGCCGGTCTGGGCCTGGACGTCTTCGATCCGGAACCGCCGCAGTATCATCCGGTGTTCGACCACGCGAACACGGTCCTCAGTCCGCACCTGATGGGGTTCACCGATCGGGCGATGGCGCTGACCATCCGCGCCGCGGTCGAGGGTGCGGTCGCGGTCCTCGACGGCCGCGCACCGGCCGCGGTGGCGGCCCCGTGACCGTGCGGGTGGGGGTGATCGGCGTCGGCGTGATGGGCGCCGATCACGCCCGGACCCTGCATCGGTCGGTCTCGGGTGCACAGGTGACAGTGGTGACCGACTTCGACGCCGCCCGCGCGGACACCCTCGCGCACGAGTTGTCCGCGCGCACCGTCGCCACCGCGACGGAATTGATCGCGGCCCCGGACGTCGACGCGGTGGTGATCGCCTCCCACGATTCCGCGCACGCCGAGCAGGTGGCGGCCTGCCTGGACCAGCGGAAGCCGGTGCTGTGCGAGAAGCCGCTGGCCCCGAGTGTCGACGAGTGCCGAGACCTGGTCACGAAGGAAGACGCGCTCGGTCTGGCCGATCCGCTGGTGTCGGTGGGATTCATGCGGCGGTTCCATCACCCCTATGTGGCGTTGGCCGACGAGGTGCGATCCGGGTCGATCGGTACCCCGTTGCTGGTGCGCAACTCCCACCGCAACGTCTCCGCGTATCCCGGTGGCGATTCGGCCAGCACCATCACCAACTCCGCTATCCACGAAATCGACATCACAAGTTGGCTTTTGGGCTCACCGATCGTGGAGGTCGGCTGGCATGCCCCGCGCTCGACGTCCTACGACTCCTCGCGGCAGGACCCGCAGGTATTGATGCTGCGGACCGCCGACGGTGCGCTGACGGTCGTCGATGTGTTCGTCAATGCCCGCTACGGGTACGACGTGCGCTGCGAGGTGGTCGGCGAAACCGGCGCGGTCAGCCTGGCCGCGCCCCACACCCTGTCGATCGATTCGTCGCTGCGATCGGCATCGATGTACCCGAAGGATTGGCGGCCGTTGTTCGCCGACGCCTACCGGCGGCAGTTGCAGGCCTGGATCGACGCGCTCATCGCCGAGGTCGCATCCCCGCTGGCGACGGCCCGCGACGGGTTGCGGGCCACGCAGGTGGCCGCGGCCTTGATCGATTCGATGAACAACGACGGCGCCACCACCAAGGTCGACTACCACTGATCGTTGCCGTGATCCCCTGTTGTGATGCATCCCCCGAGAAGAGATTGAGCTAGCGCAGTGACATTTTCGAAGGTCTTGGTCGCCAACCGTGGCGAAATTGCGATCCGCGCTTTCCGTGCCGCCTACGAACTAGGTGCTGGAACGGTTGCGGTGTTCCCGTACGAGGATCGGAACTCGATCCACCGTCTGAAGGCTGATGAGAGTTATCAGATCGGCGAGGAGGGACACCCGGTTCGGGCGTATCTCTCCGTCGACGAGATCGTCTCCGCGGCCAAGCAGGCAGGCGCCGACGCCATCTACCCCGGCTACGGCTTCCTTTCCGAGAACCCGGATCTCGCCGCCGCGTGCGCCGAGGCGGGCATCACGTTCGTCGGCCCCTCCGCGGAGGTGCTCGAGCTGACCGGCAACAAGGCGCGGGCGATCGCCGCGGCGAAGGCGGCCGGGTTGCCGGTGCTGGCGTCGTCGGAGCCGTCCGCGGATGTGGACGAGTTGCTGGCCGCCGCCGAGACCATGCAGTTCCCGCTGTTCGTCAAGGCCGTCGCGGGTGGCGGTGGCCGCGGCATGCGCCGGGTCGCGGAGCGGGCGCAGCTCAAGGAGTCCATCGAGGCCGCCGCCCGCGAGGCGGAGTCGGCGTTCGGGGATCCGACGGTGTTCCTCGAGCAGGCCGTCGTCGACCCGCGGCACATCGAGGTCCAGATCCTGGCCGACGGCCAGGGCAACGTCATCCACCTGTTCGAGCGGGACTGCTCGCTGCAGCGCCGGCACCAGAAGGTCATCGAACTCGCGCCGGCCCCGAACCTGCCGGAGGAGCTGCGGGCGAAGATCTGCGCGGACGCGGTCGCGTTCGCGAAGGAGATCAACTACGCCTGTGCGGGCACCGTCGAATTCCTCCTCGACACCCGCGGCAACCACGTGTTCATCGAGATGAACCCGCGTATCCAGGTCGAGCACACCGTGACCGAGGAGGTCACCGACGTCGACCTGGTGCAGTCGCAGTTGCGGATCGCGTCCGGGGAGACCCTGGCCGATCTGGGGTTGAGTCAGGACAAGATCACGCTGCGGGGTGCGGCGTTGCAGTGCCGTATCACCACCGAGGACCCGGCCAACGGGTTCCGTCCGGACACCGGCCGGATCACCGCGTACCGCACCCCGGGCGGTGCCGGTATCCGCCTGGACGGCGGTGCCACCCTCGGCGCCGAGGTGGGCGCGTACTTCGACTCGATGCTCGTCAAGCTCACCTGCCGGGGCCGGGACTTCGAGACCGCGGTCGCCCGGGCCCGGCGTGCGGTCACCGAGTTCCGCATCCGCGGGGTGTCGACGAACATCCCGTTCCTGCAGGCGGTGCTCGACGACCCCGATTTCAAGGCGGGACGGGCCACCACCTCGTTCATCGAGGAGCGCCCCGAGCTGCTCACGCTGCGCAGCTCCGCGGACCGTGGCACCAAGATCCTGTCGTACCTCGCCGACGTGACGGTCAACAAGCCGCACGGCGAGCGGCCGTCCGCGGTGTACCCGCGCGACAAGCTGCCCCAGATCGATCTGTCCACCCCGCCGCCGGACGGCAGCCGCCAGAAGCTCCTCGCCCTCGGGCCGGAGGGATTCGCCAAGGCGCTGCGGGAGCAGAAGGCCCTCGCGGTCACCGAGACCACGTTCCGTGACGCTCACCAGTCGCTGCTCGCGACCCGTGTGCGCACCAGCGGTCTGCTCGACGTCGCCGGACACGTCGCCCGGCTGACCCCCGAGTTGTTGTCGATCGAGGCGTGGGGTGGTGCCACCTACGACGTGGCGCTGCGGTTCCTGCACGAGGACCCGTGGTACCGGCTGTCCGCGCTGCGGGAGGCGGTGCCGAACATCTGCCTGCAGATGCTGCTGCGCGGCCGCAACACCGTCGGCTACACCCCGTACCCGGAGAAGGTGACGCGGGCGTTCGTCGAGGAGGCCACCAACAGCGGCATCGACATCTTCCGGATCTTCGACGCCCTCAACAACGTCGACCAGATGCGGCCGGCGATCGACGCGGTCCGCGAGACCGGCACCTCGGTCGCCGAGGTCGCCCTGTCCTACACCGGCGACCTGTCCAACCCGCACGAGAAGCTGTACACCCTCGACTACTACCTGCGCCTGGCGGAGGAGATCGTCGAGGCCGGTGCGCACATCATCGCGATCAAGGACATGGCCGGACTGCTCCGCGCCCCCGCCGCCACCACCCTGGTGACGGCGCTGCGGAAGAATTTCGACCTGCCCGTGCACGTGCACACCCACGACACCCCGGGCGGACAGCTCGCCACCTACCTGGCGGCGTGGCAGGCCGGCGCGGACGCCGTCGACGGTGCCTCGGCGGCGATGGCGGGCACCACCAGCCAGCCGGCGTTGTCGGCGATCGTGGCCGCGGCCGCGCACTCCGAGCACGACACCGGCCTGGACCTGCAGGCGGTGTGCGACCTCGAGCCGTACTGGGAGGCGCTGCGCAAGGTCTACGCACCGTTCGAGTCCGGGCTGCCCGCCCCCACCGGCCGGGTCTACACCCACGAGATCCCGGGCGGTCAGCTCTCGAACCTGCGCACCCAGGCCGTGGCCCTCGGGCTCGGCGACAAGTTCGAGGAGGTCGAGGCCAAGTACGCGGCCGCCGACCGGATGCTCGGCCGCCTGGTGAAGGTCACCCCGTCGTCGAAGGTGGTCGGCGATCTCGCCCTGCACCTGGTCGGCTCCGGGGCCTCCACCGAGGAATTCAAGGACAACCCGGCGAAGTTCGACCTGCCCGACTCGGTGGTCGGGTTCCTGCGCGGTGAACTGGGCACCCCGCCCGGTGGCTGGCCGGAACCGTTCCGCACCCGGGCCCTGGAAGGCCGGGGCGAGGCCAAGCCCGAGGTGCCGCTGTCCGCGGAGGACGAGAAGGCCCTCGCGGGCACGTCCGCGGAGCGCCGCGCGACCCTGAACCGGTTGCTGTTCCCCGGCCCGACGAAGGAATTCCTCGAGCACCGGGACAAGTACGGCGACACCTCGCAGTTGTCGGCGAACCAGTTCTTCTACGGGCTGCGCCGCGGCGACGAGCACCGGGTCCGTCTCGCGCAGGGCGTCGAGCTGCTCATCGGGCTCGAGGCGATCTCCGAACCCGACGAGCGGGGCTACCGCACCGTCATGGCCATCCTCAACGGGCAGTTGCGTCCGGTGTCGGTGCGGGACCGGTCGATCTCCAGCGAGATCCCCGCCGCGGAGAAGGCCGACAAGAACAACCCCGGCCACGTGCCGGCGCCGTTCGCCGGGGTGGTGACCCTCGCCGTCACCGAGGGCCAGCACGTCGCCGCCGGCGACACCATCGCCACCATCGAGGCCATGAAGATGGAAGCCGCCATCACCGCACCCCGCGGCGGCACCGTGACCCGGCTGGCCATCGGATCGGTCCAGCAGGTCGAAGGCGGCGACCTCCTCGCCGTCGTGGCGACAACAGACGCGGCGGAGTGACGTGTACGCGCACACTGACCACATACACATGAAGTCGAGGGGACAGAGATGACAACCACCCAGACACCGGCACTGCTGGCCGCATGCTGGACCTCCGCGGGCGATGTGATGCCGGCGCGAGGCTCCGATCTGAGTCCGGTCCCGATCCGCGAGCGCATCGAGGCGGTCGCACGGACCGGCTACACCGGCTTCGGCTTGACCCGACCCGACCTGGTCGCCGCCCGCGAGACGGTCGGGCTCGGCGAGGTCGCGAAGATGCTGGCCGACAACGGCATCACCCAGGTGCAGCTGGAGTGGATAACCAACTGGTGGACCACCGGTGACGCCCGCGCGGCCTCCGACGAGGTCCGCCGGGACCTGTTCGAGGCCGCCCCCGTCCTCGGCGTCGACAACATCAAGGTCGGTGCCGACGACGACGGAGTCCCGGTGTCCCGGGACCTGCTCGTCGAACAATTCGACGCCCTGGCCTCCGACGGTGCCGGCGTGGGCGTGAAGATCGCGTTCGAGAACACCCCGTTCTCGCACCACATCAAGACCACCGAGCAGGCCGCGCAGTTCGTCAAGGACGTCGACAACCCCAACGGTGGGCTGATTCTCGACATCTGGCACGCGTTCCGCGGCGGCACCGACTACGACACCCTGCCGCAGCTCGTTCCTGCACGGTTCGTGTTCGGTGTCGAACTCGACGACGGCTGGTCCACCGTGCGGGGAACCGACCTCGAGGACACCTTCGACAACCGAGTTCCCTGCGGGGAAGGCGAATTCGACGTTCCGAAGTTCATCAACGCGGTCCGTCGGATCGGGTTCGACGGACCGTGGGGAATCGAGCACATGTCGGAGGAGTTCCGGCAACTGCCCGTCGCCGACGCCCTCGCGCGGGCACGGACCGGCGCGCTGCAGTGCTTCGCGCGCGCCGACGAACAGGCGGCCGGAAAACGGTCCTGACGTCGCTCGACGCACCGGAACCCGCTGGACGGACCCGGCCCTCGCGGCCGCGGCCGGCCGGCGGGTTCCGCCGTCTCTGCACCCGCGCCGCCGCGGTGATCCCCGGCACGGTGCAACATCCTCAGGCCCGGAAGACACCCGAGAACCTCAGGACGCGGACCGCACGGTCGCCTCGGTCAGCCCCGCTGGCGCGGGGTAACCCGTACTCGCACCACCACTCCACACCTAGCTTGAGGGGAAAATGATGGATAAACCACCTTGATTGAGGCCTGTGTCACAGCAAGACTGAACAGGGCACACGGACTAGCACTCCGAACGCGACCACTTCCCGATTCAGCGGGTGTGGTCACCACTTTTCGGGTCCCGGTCCGTCTGCCGCACCGACCCATCCGGCACCGATGCCGGAGGGGCGCAAGATCGAAAGGAATACAGTGGCCACCCTGTTGAACGAGAAAGTCGTTCTGGTCAGCGGAGGAACGCAGGGGGTCGGCGCCGGCGTCGTCCGCGCCGCGGTCCGTGAGGGCGCCCGAGTGGCGTTCACCGGTCGCCGCGCCGAGGCCGGCAAGGCCCTCGCCGCCGAGCTCGAGGCGACCGGCGCGCAGGTGCGGTTCTTTCAGGCCGACCTCGCCGACCCCGGGGAGGCCCGCGATTCGGTGACCCGCACCATCGAGGAGTTCGGCCGCATCGACGCATTGTGCAACGCGGCGGGCCTGACCACCCGCGGCACCCTGCTCGACACCACCCCCGAACTGTTCGACCAGCACATCGCCGTCAACCTGCGGGCCCCGTTCTTCACCATGCAGGGCGCCGTCGCGGACATGGTCGAACGGAAGGCACCCGGGACGATCGTCAACATCATCTCCATCGCCGAGCACGGCGGGCAGTCGTATCTGGCGCCGTACGTAGCGGCGAAGGCGGGCCTCGCCGGGCTGACCCGCAACGCCGCCTACGCGCACCGCTTCGACCGGATCCGCATCAACGGCCTCGACATCGGCTGGACCGAAACCGAAGGCGAAACCGCGACCCAGCAGCGTTTCCACGGCGCCGACGACAACTGGGCCGCCGAGGCCGCGGCCAAGGTGCCGATGGGCAAACTCGGACAGGTCGACGAAATCGCCGACATGGTGGTGTTTTTGCTGTCGGACCGCAGCGGCGTCGTCACCGGCTCGGTTATCAATTGGGACCAGACCATTATCGGAGGGCATGACTGATGGGATCGACAATCGGAGTGATCGGCCTCGGCCGCATCGGCGCATTCCACGCCGACACCCTCGCCCAGCTTCCCGGGGTCGACGGCCTGGTCGTCACCGACGAACGGCCGGATGTCACCGCGTCGGTGGCCGCCAAGTTCGGCGCCCGCGCAGTCGAGAACGCCGCCGCGGTCTTCGCCGCCGGCGTCGACGGCGTGGTGATCGCCGCCGCCACCCCGGCGCACGCACCGCTGATTCTGGCCGCCGTCGACGCCGGGATCCCGGTGTTCTGCGAGAAGCCGGTCGCCTTCACCGCCGACGAAAGCTACCAGGTCGTCGAGCGACTGAAGACCTCGACGGTGCCGGTACAGATCGGCTACAACCGCCGCTTCGACCCCGCCTTCGCCGCCGCCCGGGCCGCCGTCGCCAGTGGCGAACTCGGCTGGCTACACACCGTCCGCTCGACCACCCTCGACCCTGCGCCGCCGCCGGCGGACTACGTGGCTGCCTCCGGCGGGATCTTCCGCGACTGCAGCGTCCACGACTTCGACATCGTCCGCTGGGTCGTCGGACACGAGGTGACCGAGGTCTACGCCGCCGGATCCAACCAGGGCGACTCGATCTTCGCCGACTGCGGCGACGTCGACACCGCCACCACCACCCTGACGTTCGAGAACGGCACCCTCGGTGTCGTCTCCAACACCCGTTACAACCCCCGCGGCTACGACTGCCGCCTCGAGGTCCACGGATCCCAGGACAGCGTCGTCGCGGGTTGGGACGCCAGCGCCCCGGTCCGCAACCTCGAAGCCGGCATCACGTTCCCCGACGGCCCGCCGCACCGGTTCTTCATGGACCGCTTCACCGCCGCCTACCGCGCCGAACTCGGCGCGTTCCTCGACGTGATCGCCGGCACCGCACCCTCACGGTGCACCGCCCAGGACGCCCTCGAGGTCGCCTGGATCGCCGAGGCGGCCGCACTGTCCCTTTCCCAGCACCGCCCCGTCCAGATGAGTGAGGTTCGACGATGATTCGTATTGCAGGAGCACCTATTTCGTGGGGTGTGTGCGAGGTGCCCGGCTGGGGTCACCAGCTCGGTTCCGAGCGTGTGCTCACCGAGATGCGCGACGCCGGCCTCGAGGCCGCCGAGATCGGCCCCGAGGGATTCCTCCCCGCCGACCCGCAGGAGCTGGCGGCCACCCTGGCCTCCTACGACCTCGAGGCCGTCGGCGGCTTCACCCCGGTACTGCTGCACGACCCCGACCACGACCCGGTCCCGGACATCACCGGCGCCCTGGCCGCCTTCACCGCCGCCGGCGCCGAGGTGCTGGTGCTGGCCGCGATCACCGGCACCGACGGTTACGACAGCCGCCCCGACCTCGACGACGCCGGCTGGAAGACCCTGCTGTCGAACCTGGACCGGCTGCACGACGTCGCCGCCGACCAGGGCATCCGCGCGGTCCTGCACCCGCACGTGGGCACCATGATCGAGAAGAACATCGAGGTCGAACGAGTCCTCGACGGATCCTCCATTCCGCTGTGCCTGGACACCGGGCACTTGCTCATCGGCGGCACCGACCCGCTCGAGTTGGCCCGCGCCGCCGCCGACCGGATCACCCACACCCACCTCAAGGACGTCGACGCCGAGTTCGCCGCGCGCGTGCAGGCCGGCGAACTGACCTACACCGACGCCGTCGCCCAGGGCATGTACACCCCGCTCGGCACCGGTGACGTCGACGTCGCCGGTGTGGTCCGGCACCTGGTGGCGTCCGGCTTCGACGGCTGGTTCACCCTCGAGCAGGACACCATCCTCACCGGGGAACCCGAGGGCGAGGGCCCGGTCGCGGACGTCAAGACCAGCGCCGCGTTCCTGCGGAGCCTGCAGCTGTGACACCGCTGCGGATCGGCGTCCTCGGCGCCTCCCGGATCGCGGAGCTGGCGATCGTCAAGCCGGCCCAGATCCTCGGGCACCGGCTGGTCGCGGTCGCCGCCCGCGACCGCGGCCGGGCCGAGACGTTCGCGCAGACCTACGGGGTCGAACGGGTGCTGGACTCCTACGAGGCGTTGATCGCCGACCCGGAGGTCGACGTCGTCTACAACCCGCTCGCCAACGCCTTCCACGCCCCGTGGAATCGCAAGGCCATCGAGGCCGGCAAAGCGGTACTGACCGAAAAGCCGTTCGCGCGCAACGCCGCCGAAGCAGAACTGGTGCGGCGCCTGGCACGGGAGCGGGACGTTCCGATCATGGAGGGCTTCCACTACCTGTTCCACCCGATCATCCGGCGGATTTTCGAGCTCCTCGCCGATGGCACCCTCGGCGATCTGCAGCGGGTCGAGGTGGTCATGCGGATGCCCGAACCCAAACCGGACGACCCGCGGTGGAGTCTCGACCTCGCCGGTGGGGCCGTGATGGACATCGGGTGCTACGGCCTGCACGTGCACCGGCAGCTGGGCCGCTTCGCCGGTGGCGAACCGGCCGTGGTCACGGCCCGCGCCGTCGAACGCTCCCCCGGAGTCGACGAGGCGTGCGACATCGACCTCGTGTTCCCCAGTGGTGCAACGGGTTCGAGCATCAACTCGATGACCTCGGACCGGTTCGAGATGACCCTGCGTCTGGTCGGGGACCGTGGTGAAGCCTTCGCCTACGATTATCCGCTGCAGTCCGGCGACGACCGCATCACGATCACCACCGACACCGGCACCGTCGTCGAACATCTCGGAACCCGCTCGACCTACACCTACCAGCTCGACGCTTTCGCTCAGCATCTCGCCGACGGGACCGCGTTCCCGATCGACGTCGATGACGCGGTCACCACCATGGAGCTCGTCGACTCCGTGTACCGCGCCGCCGGCCTACCCCTGCGGTAGGTCACATTCTCCCCGCCGGGCCGTGAGGAACCGACTTCCAACGTCCGGCCCGGCGGGGCCTCCACCACACTCTGTGCGTTTCACTCCTCCCCGTTCCACCCTCCCCGCGCTTCTCCATGCCTGCATGGTTGCAGCTTCCGAAAGGCCAACCACATGGACACACACAACGGCCCGAATGCCTCCGTCCCGCGGAAGCTCCCCAGCCGGGCGACCGCCCTGGCGCTGAGCGTCGCCGCGGCCGTGCTGCTCGCGGGATGTTCGAGCACCGGCGGGAAACCGGAATCGACCGGTGGCGGTATGGCCTCGGGCACCGCGGACACACCCCGTGCCACCATCGCGATGATCACCCACGAGGTGCCGGGCGACACCTTCTGGGACCTGATCCGCAAGGGCGCCGAAACCGCCGCGGCCAAGGACAACATCGAACTTCGCTACTCGGCGGACCCCGAGGCGCCGAACCAGGCCAACCTCGTGCAGAGCGCCATCGACAGCCGCGTCGACGGCATCGCCGTGACCCTCGCGAAGCCGGACGCGATGGCACCGGCCGTGCGCGCCGCTGTCGACGCCGGCACCCCCGTCGTCGCCTTCAACGGGGGCATGGACCAATACAAGTCCCTGGGAGTGCCCCAGTACTTCGGACAGGACGAGAAACTCGCCGGGATCTCGGCCGGGCAGCGCCTGACCGCCGACGGCGCCAAGAAGGCGCTGTGCATCATCCAGGAACAAGGGCAGGTCGCACTCGAGACCCGCTGCGCGGGCGTGATCGAGGGCTTCAAGGGGCAGACCGAGATCCTCAACGTCAACAGCAAGGACATGCCCTCCGTCGAAGCCACGATCACCGCGAAGCTGCAGCAGGACCCCTCCATCGACCACGTCGTCGCCCTCGGCGCACCGATCGCCTTGACCGCCGTCCAATCCAAGGCCAACGCAAACAGTTCCGCGACGATCGTCACCTTCGACACCAACGCCGCGCTCGTCGACGCCATCAAGGCCGGGGACGTGCAGTGGGCGATCGACCAGCAGCCCTTCCTGCAGGGCTACCTCGCCGTCGACTCGCTGTGGCTGTACCTGAACAACCGCAACACAATCGGCGGCGGTATGCCGACGCTGACCGGTCCCGCCTTCATCGACCAATCCAACATCGACTCGATCGCCGAGTACGCCCAGGCCGGAACCCGCTGAGCACGGTGCCCGGCACACCGTGCCGGGCACCGTCGGCGTCACGGAAGGAAAGTCATGTCCACACAACAAGATCTCGACCTGTCCAGCCACAAGGTCGTTCACGACGAGCGGGTGAAGGAACAAAAACGCCTGCAACGTCTGCTGCTTCGCCCGGAGATCGGGTCCCTGTTCGGTGCGATCGCGATCTTCGTCTTCTTCATGATCGTCGCACCCCCGTTCCGCAGCCCCGAAGCCCTCGCCACCGTCCTCTACGCCAGCTCCACGATCGGGATCATGGCCTGCGCGGTCGCACTGCTGATGATCGGCGGCGAATTCGACCTCTCCGCCGGTGTCGCGGTGACCACCAGCTCACTCGCCGCGTCGATGATCGCCTACAACCTGCACCTGAACCTGTGGGCCGGCGCCGCCCTCGCCCTCGTGGTGTCGCTGGCGGTCGGGTTCTTCAACGGCTACCTGGTGATGAAGACGAAGATCCCCAGCTTCCTGATCACCCTCAGCTCGTTCCTCATGCTCACCGGCATCAACCTGGCGGTCACCAAACTGATCACCGGCCAGGTCGCCACCCCCAGCGTCTCCGACATGCAGGGCTTCGACTCGGCCAAGAAGGTGTTCGCGTCCTCGTTCACCATCGCCGGGGTGTCCGTCCGCATCACCGTGCTCTGGTGGCTGCTGTTCACCGCGGTCGCCACCTGGGTGCTGTTCAAGACCCGGATCGGGAACTGGATCTTCGCCGTCGGCGGCAACCAGGACTCCGCCCGCGCCATCGGCGTCCCGGTCACCAAGGTCAAGATCGGCCTGTTCATGACCGTCGGGTTCGCGGCCTGGTTCGTCGGCATGCACCTGCTGTTCTCGTTCAACACCGTCCAGTCCGGGCAGGGCATCGGCAACGAGTTCCTCTACATCATCGCCGCGGTCATCGGTGGCTGCCTGCTCACCGGCGGCTACGGTACCGCGATCGGCGCCGCGATCGGCGCGTTCATCTTCGGCATGACGAACCAGGGCATCGTCTACGCGGGCTGGAACCCGGACTGGTTCAAGTTCTTCCTCGGCGCGATGCTGCTGTTCGCGGTCATCGCCAACAACGCCTTCCGCAACTACGCCGCCAAGAGGTGACCGGTATGAGTACCATCGAACAGATGCCCGTCGATACCGAACCCGGTGGGGGCGGCAAGATCCCGCTCATCGAGCTCAAGCACGTCGGCAAGCAGTACGGCAACATCATCGCCCTCGAGGACATCAACCTGCGGGTGCGGGCCGGTGAGGTCACCGGTGTGCTCGGCGACAACGGTGCCGGCAAGTCCACCCTGATCAAGATCATCGCCGGGCTGCACCAGCAGAGTTCGGGGGAACTGCTCGTCGACGGCGAGGCGCTCACGTTCGACTCCCCGAAGGAGGCCCTGTCCAAGGGCATCGCCACCGTCTACCAGGACCTCGCCGTGGTGTCGCTGATGCCGGTGTGGCGGAACTTCTTCCTCGGCCAGGAACTGCGCTCCGGACCGATGCGGTCACTGGACTCGAACGGCATGCGGGCCACGACGCAGGAAGAGCTCCACAAAATGGGCATCGACCTGCCCGATGTCGACGCCCCCATCGGGTCGCTGTCCGGTGGTCAGCGCCAGTGTGTGGCGATCGCCCGGGCGATCTTCTTCGGCGCCCGCGTCCTGATCCTCGACGAGCCCACCGCCGCTCTGGGTGTCAAGCAGTCCGGAATGGTGCTGCGCTACATCTCCGCCGCCAAGGAACAGGGGTTCGGGGTCGTCTTCATCACCCACAACCCGCACCACGCGTACATGGTCGGTGACCACTTCGTCCTCCTCAACCGCGGACGGCAGAAACTGGACTGCACCTACGACGAGATCAGCCTCGAAGAACTCACCCAGCAGATGGCCGGCGGCGACGAACTCGAAGCACTCACCCACGAATTGCGCCGCTGAATTCCTCTCGGCACTCCTGTCACGACTGCACCGCCCCGGGCTCCCCGGGGCGGTGCAGTCGTGCGCCTGGACTTCGCCGACGTCAGGGCATGTTGTAGGGAGTGATGATCCGGATCGGCGACATCACCGTGGTCACGCCCGATAATCCGCCGCGACTCTGAATCAGCATGCGGCAGGCCAAGTTCGCATCGAACCGGAGGTCGTGCTCGAGGACGGCGGAAATCTTCTTCTCACGCAGCAATTGCCGATTGTCACTGTCGAGGTCGTGGGCGATGAAGACGCGGTAACTACGGCCGAGTTTCTCGAAGGCACGCACGGTCGCCATGTTGCCACCGCCGATCGAATAGACAGCCTCGATACCGGGGTTACGTTCGAGGGCATCGAGCACGAGTTGCTCGACCGTCGAATCGAGGCCTTCGCTTTCCGAAATGTCGATCAGTGTGCGCTGAGAGCCCATCCCTCCGACGCTGCCCGAGCGCCGGAGTGCGCCGCGGAAGCCCATTTCACGCTCTTCCTCGCCGCGAAACGCATTGCTACTCAGTGTGACCAGCACACTGGCGGGGTTGTCGCGCAACCATTGCTCGAGGAGATAAGCGGCCGTTTCACCGGCCGCCCGGTTCTCGATACCGACGTAACCGACCCGGTTGCTGCTCGGGACGTCGGTAGCGTAGGTGACGACCGGGATTCCCTCCTCGGTGAGCCGATCGATGGCGTCGGCGACCTCGGTGGTGTCGGGAGCCTTGACGATGACGCCGTGCGAGGGTCGTTTGGCGAGCTTGTCGAGCACCTCGACCATCGCTGGGACCGAACCGGTCTCGCGGAAGTGAAACCGTGTCCGCACCACTGCCGGAGCGAGCGCCGGCAGTTCCGCTTCGACCGCCTCCTGGAACGCCCCGGAGAACCGGGTCGGGGCCTGCATCACGACGTCGAAGAGGTACTTCCGTCCAGCCAACCGCAGCTGGGAGCGCTGCTTGTCCAGGTCGATGATCGCCTGCGCCACCTCGGCCCGGGTTCCTTCTCGCACCCCGGCGCGGTTGTGGAGCACTCGGTCGACGGTCGCCTCACTGAGCCCGGCTTGTTGGGCGATCTCACGAACTTTGTAACGACTGTGCGCCACAATTTCCCCCTTGAGGTGAAAATGATGGACAATGCCTGTTGATTGAGGCCTGTATCACAGCAAGACTAGCAGGAGTACACGGAACACGCTCCTTCCAATGCTCCTTCGGATAACCGTCGCCCGTGGATCCGTCACCATCGACTCCGGCATCCGGCCCGGGTCGGCCGAAGGCCGAAAGGACAGCAGTGACCACCCCCACGAGCGGGATCGCCCTCCGTATGAACAAGGCACTCCCCCAGCATTTCTCGAGTTCGCTGCGTTCTGGATGGTCGCGGTCGACGACATCGCCGGGCGGCGGCGACCACGCCGCCGCTCGATGGCCGACACCGCGGCACGGCATCACCCGTGCGTCTCGCAGCTGACCTCGCCCTGACACACCTCACGCACACTTCGGCGTCCCTCGAGGCGCCGCGGAAAGGCTTCACATGACCACGCCAGCGCAGCAGAATCCCGAACGCCACAAGGTCGTGGTGATCGGCTCGGGATTCGGAGGACTGTTCGCCACGCAAGGTCTGCACCGCGCCGACGTCGACGTGACCATCATCGACCGCACCACGACACACCTCTTCCAGCCCCTGCTCTACCAGGTGGCGACCGGAATCCTGTCCGAGGGCGAGATCGCGCCCTCGACGCGGACGGTACTGAAGGACCAGGCCAATGCGCGGGTGCTGCTGGGATCGGTGACCGACATCGACCTCGCCGCCCAAACGGTCACCTCGCAGTGCGACGACACGACCACCGTCACCCGGTACGACAGCCTGATCGTCTCGGCCGGTGCGCAGCAGTCGTACTTCGGCAACGATCACTTCGCCGAGCACGCGCCCGGACTCAAGACCATCGACGATGCCCTCGAGGCGCGGGGCCGGATCCTGCACGCCTTCGAAAAGGCCGAACTGATCGACGACCCGGTCGAGCGGGCCCGTCAACTCACCTTCGTCGTCGTCGGCGCCGGCCCCACCGGAGTGGAGCTGGCCGGACAGATCGCCGAGCTGGCTCACCGCACCCTCGACGGGACGTTCCGGTCGATCTCCCCCACGGCGGCACGGGTCGTCCTGCTGGACGCCGCACCGCAGGTGCTGCCCCCGTTCGGCGCCAAGCTCGGCACTGCGGCGACCCGCACCCTGCAGAGCAAGGGCGTCGAAGTCGAACTCGGAGCCATCGTCACCGACGTCGACGAGCATGGTTTGACCGTCAAAGACGCCGACGGGCATACGCGACGCATCGAGGCGGCGTGCAAAGTGTGGTCCGCCGGGGTGTCGGCCAGCCCCCTCGCGAAGCAGCTCGCCGAGCAGACGGGCGCCCCACTCGACCGTGCCGGCCGCATCAGTGTGGGAGCCGATCTGACCCTGCCAGGGCAGCCGAACGTCTTCGTCATCGGTGACATGATGAGCCGCGACCAGCTTCCCGGTGTCGCCCAAACCGCCATCCAGGGCGGCCGATACGCCGCCCGGCACATCGCGCGGGAAGCCGATGGCACCTCACTTCCGCAGGACCGGGCACCGTTCCGCTACCGGGACAAGGGCAGCATGGCGACGGTCTGCCGGTTCAGTGCCGTCGCACAGGTGGGGCGGTTCGAGTTCAGCGGATTCATCGCCTGGTTGCTCTGGCTTGCCGTGCACCTGGTCTACATCGTGGGCTTTCGCAGCCGGATCGCCACCCTGTTGTCCTGGACCTCGTCGTTCCTCGGCAGCGGGCGAGGCCAATTGACCACGTCGGAGCAGCAGATCCGCGCCCGCTCCGCCGTGACCAGCCGGCAAGGACAGAGTGAGCGCCCCTCCCCGGCACTCATGCCAGACGAACTTGGCAGCCCATCCCACGACCCCGTCGCGCACGAGGCCGCTTCGGCGATCCGCGTTTCGTAACCACCACCCCGTTTCACCTGATTGGAGCCGTTATGTCAGAGAGGATCGGTGCCGAGCTCATCGACTTCGGCTTGCGGTGGGCACCGTTCGGCGGACCCTGCGACGACGACCTCCTCGTCGAATTCGGCATGACGTCCGGCACCTACTACAACCGGCTAGCGCGCGCGCTTCGGATGCGACCAGCTGTCCAGGGCGGTGAAGCCGCGCACCGCTCATTGCTGGACATGTGCTACCGGCAAGAGCCCCGCTCAGGCGGGTTCGAGGCGTCCACATCCGACCCTCCCACACCCACCACCAGCACCTCCCCTAGTAAATAGTTCGAAGCGTGAAAGGTTCACCGATGTCCAACGTCATCACCCATTGGCTCGACGGCAAGAGTTTCACCGGTACCAGTGGGAACACCGCCCCCGTCACCAACCCTGCCACCGGTGAGGTCACCGGTCAGGTCGCCCTCGCCAGCGTCGAGGATTCCCGCGCGGTGATCGACGCCGCAGCCGCGGCGTTCCCGGCGTGGCGGGACACCTCCCTCGCCAAGCGCACCCAGATCATCTTCAAGTTCCGGGAACTGCTCAACGAGCGCAAGGGCGAGCTCGCGGAGATCATCACCGCCGAACACGGCAAGGTCGTCTCCGACGCGTTGGGAGAGGTGTCCCGCGGCCAGGAGGTCGTCGAATTCGCCTGCGGCATCGCCCACCTGCTCAAGGGCGGCATGACCGAAAACGCCTCCACCAACGTCGACGTGCATTCGATCCGCCAGCCCGTCGGCCCGGTCGGGATCATCTCCCCGTTCAACTTCCCCGCCATGGTCCCGATGTGGTTCTTCCCCGTCGCCATCGCCGCCGGCAACACCGTCGTCCTCAAGCCCTCGGAGAAGGACCCCACCGCCGCCATCTGGATGGCCGAACTCTGGGCCGAGGCCGGACTGCCGGCCGGGGTGTTCAACGTCCTCCAAGGGGACAAGACCGCCGTCGACGAACTGCTCACCAACCCCGCCATCAAGGCCATCAGCTTCGTCGGATCCACCCCCATCGCCCAGTACGTGTACGCCACCGGCACCGCCCACGGCAAACGCGTCCAAGCCCTCGGCGGCGCGAAGAACCACGCCATCGTCCTGCCCGACGCCGACCTCGACCTGGCCGCCGACGCCATGGTCAACGCCGGCTTCGGCTCCGCCGGTGAACGCTGCATGGCCATCAGTGCGCTGGTGGCGGTCGGCGACATCGCCGACGAGTTGGTCGCGAAGATCAAGGAGCGCACCGACACGTTGAAGATCGGGGACGGCACCAAAGACTCGGACATGGGACCGTTGGTGACGAAGGTGCACCGCGACAAGGTCGCCTCCTACATCGACGCCGGCGAACACGACGGCGCCAGCATCGTCGTCGACGGCCGCACCGTGCAGGCCAACGGCGGCAAGGACGGGTTCTGGCTCGGACCCACCCTGATCGACCACGTCACCACCGACATGTCCGTGTACACCGACGAAATCTTCGGACCCGTCCTGTCCGTGATCCGGGTCGACTCCTACGACGAGGCCCTGGAGTTGGTGAACTCCAGCCAGTTCGGCAACGGCACCGCCATCTTCACCAACGACGGCGGCGCCGCCCGCCGGTTCCAGAACGAGGTCGAGGTCGGCATGGTCGGCATCAACGTCCCCATCCCCGTCCCCATGGCCTACTACAGCTTCGGGGGCTGGAAGAACTCGCTGTTCGGCGACACCCACGCCCACGGCGCCGAGGGTGTGCACTTCTTCACCCGAGGCAAGGTCGTGACCACCCGCTGGCTCGACCCCAGCCACGGCGGCCTCAACCTCGGCTTCCCCCAGAACAACTGACCGACGACGCCCGGGCCGGGCTGACGCCCGGCCCGGGACGTCCGCCCTGCGGTCTGCCCGCTCCGACCTCACCAAGGTCAGCAGCGCGTCGCACAGATGATTCTTCAGGTTCGATACAAGAGATTCTGCTACAGCAGAATTCGCACTTCCCCTTATGGAGTGCGACGAGGAGATGTGTTTCATGTTGACCGACTCTGGCCGCGCAACCGCCGCCACATCCAGTTCCACTCGTAGCAATCGCCCATCCAAGCGTCTCGGCCTCATCGCCTTCATCGCAACATTCGGCGGGCTGCTCTTCGGATACGACACCGGTGTCATCAACGGTGCCCTCGAACCACTCAAAGAAGACCTCGGGCTCACCGCGCTCACCGAGGGCTTCGTCGTCAGCATCCTCATCTTCGGAGCGGCATTCGGAGCACTGATCGGCGGCCGACTCTCCGACCGATACGGCCGACGCCACAACATCTTGCTGCTCTCAGTCGTTTTCATGACCGGAACCCTCGGCTGCGTCCTCGCCCCGACATGGGAGGTCCTAGCAGCCTTCCGTTTCGTCCTCGGTCTCGCGGTCGGCGGTGCATCAGCGACCGTCCCCGTGTATTTGGCCGAGATGTCCCCCGCCGAACGGCGCGGCAGCATCGTCTCGCGCAACGAGTTCATGATCGTCTCCGGTCAATTCGCCGCATTCGTCATCAATGCCGTCATCTTCAACATCTGGGGGGAGCACGATTCAGTCTGGCGGTACATGCTGCTGGTCGCCGTCGCCCCGGCGATCGTGCTTCTGCTCGGGATGCTTCGGATGCCCGAAAGTCCGCGGTGGCTGATCTCACAGGGCCGTCACGACGACGCACTCATGGTCCTCCAACAGGTCCGCACCCCCGAAGCCGCACAGGCAGAAATGGCGGAGGTCGAAGCCCTCGCCGAGGAAGAGAAACTCACCCAGGTCGGCGGCCCAATCGATCTATCCGTGAAGTGGATCCGACGCCTGATGCTGATCGGGATCGGACTCGGGGTATTCCAGCAGTTCACCGGCATCAACTCGGTGATGTATTACGGAACCCAGCTACTAGCAGATGCCGGATTCTCCTCGAGCGCCGCCATCGTCGCGAACACCCTCAACGGTCTGGTCAGCGTGCTCGGCATCACCATCGCACTGAAGGTGATGAACAAAGTCAACCGACGCACCATGCTGTTCGTCGGTTTCGCCCTCATCACCATCTTCCACCTGCTCATCGGCCTGTCCGCCGTGCTCCTACCGGATGGCACCGTCAAGGCGTATTGCATCCTCGTATTCGTCGTCCTGTTCGTCTTCTCCATGCAGGGCACCATCGGACCTCTCGCATGGTTGATGCTCGCCGAAATCTTCCCGCTCAAGATCCGCAGCTTCGCCATCGGCGTCTGCATCTTCGTGTTGTGGATCGCCAATGCCCTTGTCGCGCTGTTCTTCCCACCAGTGGTCGCGGCGATCGGCATCGCTATGACCTTCTTCATCTTCGCCGGCCTCGGCCTGCTCGCCTTGATCTTCACCACACAGGTGCCCGAAACTCGCGGACGTTCCCTCGAAGAGCTCGAAGACGATTTCCGCGAGAAGTACTCCTAACCACGCGTCTTTCAGAAGGAACCGATCATGACGGTGCTCGTCGCGGTAACCGACACCCCCGAGGGTGCCCAAGCCCTCATCGCAGGCAAAGAGGAAGCCGAACGCCTCGGAACCACACTCCTCGTGCTCAACCTGTCCCTCAGCGAGTTCCCACCGACCGAACTTGCCATAGCTGATGAGGCCGACATCCTCGATCGCAGCGGACGTCAAGCCCGCGATCCGGCAGTGACCGTCCTCGACCTCATCCAGGAGCGCCCCGACATCGAACGCCTGGTGATCGGTGTCAAACGCCGAAGCAGGGTCGGCAAGGCCCTTCTCGGCAGTATCAGCCAGAGACTGATCCTGCACTCCCCCGTACCCGTCCTGGCCGTCAAGAACGAATGAGGCCAGCACCGCAGGACCGGTCGCGCCAGTAGTCCGCGCAAGAGGAGACCAGCGAGGTCTCCGCGCACAGGCGGAGTAAGGCGGGATTGGCACCCGCGCTGCTATGGGACTACCGGCCTGTCAGGTCGTGGACTACCGAGAACCGGACCATTGCGCCAGACGCGAACACGTATTGAGACCGACGATGTTTCTCGCCGGCCTTCCACGGAGTCACCTCGGCGTCGGTCTACTGACCATTGCCGCGTCCGCGCTACCAACTGCTGCCGAATGGTCCGGGTGGCGGCTCGACGGGATACGCCGCGACGTCCATGATCACCGAGCCTTCGCACGGCCCGCCGTCGATGTCGGTACGCCAGGAACCGGTCAGCGTCCCGTCTGGTTGCGGTGTGTAGTACGCAACCGAATGCGCCGGCGCCCACACCTTCGGCACACCCTCACCTTGGTAGCAGTCCCACTCCCAGTCGTACGTGTGGACCCAGCTGGTCCCGTCCCAGATGTATCGCGGCGGTAGCGGCAGTGTCGGGTTGGCCGGCGTCGGCCCATCGGTCACGGTGGCAACGCAGGAATCGTCCGTGCAACTCGTCTCGAATCGGTACGTATCAGCGAAGTCGGGCTCCCACTGCCGCGCAGCCAAACTCGTACCGGTCTTCGTCGCGGCGAAGCGCTTCAACGAGTACTCGCCCGACCAGGACGGCTGCATCGGTGCCGCCCCCGCAGGCACAGCCCCGGCAACCGACCAGGACGCGATCAACGCGACTATCAGCAGTGACTTGCGCATGACGAGATTGAATCACAGGTGCCGGCGATGTATTGCGTATACAAACCGGCTTCGGCGACACCGCGCTGGCTCGCCGCCCGACTGTCTCGGGTCCGGTGAAATGGTTGCGCAGCGCGGCGCACTGGCCGCTTTGGTGATCCGAGCGCGCATGCCCGGCGTGGCGCGCACTACCCTCGACCTGTCTCGACCCCTGGCGCCGCAGGCGGTGCGGCCTCGGCATTCACCTTTCGCCGACGAATCCGTCACCGGTCATCGCTCACCGTGTTTCGCTCTACGCTTTCTGTATGAGCACGTCGGAGACCTGGACGGCCGACTTCGCAAACCGGGCCGCGAGGCGAGCAGCGGAACCCGACCCGGACTGGTCGCGCGGGTGCCGTCGGCATCCTGCGGTGGCACGGCTCGGATGCTTGCGGCGCTGCTACGCGCCGCCGGTGTCCCGACCGTGGGTCGGCACTGGTCCGACACCATATTTGTGCATTTGCGTCTGTCGAGAGGCTTTGCGGCTCGAGCTCATGGTCGTCACCGTCGCGGAAGTTGTTGCGCTGCGCTACTACCGTGCGCTCGCCGACGGCGGCGGTGACGCGCTGCCGGCCGAAGTATCCAACCGAATCCTCGACGACGAGCGACACCACGTCCCGTTCCAGAGCCGTCGCCTGAGCACCGGCTTCGCCCACACACCGGCGCCGGCGCGAGCCGCGATCGGGCGGATTTGGCGCGCACTGGCGTTTGCGGTTGCAATGGTCGTCGCATGGAATCACGGACCGGCCCTGCGCGTGTTGGGCGTGACACGGCGGACCTTCGTCTCCGACACCAAGCGGTTGTTCGACAACGCCGCCGCAGAGGCCATGCACACACAGAGAAACAGGCCGCCGCACGCCTGCCAATCCGCGGTACTCCGCGGATCAGGACCGTGATCAGATCACCGGTCTGAGCAGGTGAGTGGCGACCTGTTGCTCGTCGCGTTGGTAAGAGTAGTTCACCCCTCTGACAGAGATCGCCACCAGGCTCTCAACTGTTACCGTAATCCCTTTCCTGGCCCTTCCTGTTTCGATTGGATCATGCGCATCGGCGAGGCGGCGGCAACCTGAACATGTCCGTGGTGGGGGTCGGAAGGCCCCGTCGCGGGGCCGGTTACCTTCTCGGCGTACACGTTCCGGTCAGCGAGAGTATTCGATCGGCAGGATCGCGACGTCAATCTGGGTCGACCTGCACCGGAGAGTGTTCGGGCCGACAGGGCGGAAGCAGTGGTACTGCCGGGTGCCCGGCTCGACCGGCCCGGAACCCTCACTCGCCGATCAGGAAAAGACGTCGCGTGAGAGTGCCACCGGCACCGGGTACCGGGCCCACCAGGATCGTGGTTCCGGTCTGCGGGGGACTCGACCGGGCGTGACATCGGATGCTCGACGACGCAGCCACCGGCCGGTTCGCGGTGGTGCCAGTGGTGGCGAGATCGGTTGGCGCGGGTTTCGGGGTGGCGTGGATCGAGCGTGAGGTGTCGGTGGTCGGCGTTAGGGTCGAGACCGTCGGTGAGGGTGAGCCGATCGGGCTCGACGACGTCGACACCCGGGTGCGGTGGCTGCTCGACCTGATCTCGGGCGCCGAAGCGCAGATGCTGTCGCGGCTGTGGCAACCGGCCACCTTCGATGTCCTCGCCGCCGGCGTGGACCGCCAGGGCCGCAAGCTCGCGACGCAGGGCCATGTCGCTGCTGCGCGTCTGGGCTGGACCCCGCACTACCCGGACGGGGTGTACGTGCCGTCGCGGGTGACGCGGGTGGTGACGGCGCAGGTGATGGCGTCCCTGCGGACCCTGGCCTTCCGGGACACCGCGATCGCGTCGCTGTCTGAGCGGTTCGACCCGGCCACCGGGCGGATAGCCCCACCCACCGCTGCCGCGGACTGGATGCCGCCCGGTTTCGCTCGGGGCGTGCGGCGCCAGCTGATTGCCCGCGCCCGCCGCGACGGCGACGCGGTGCCGTCCGGCCGGTTGCGGATCACCGACATGCAGGCACCACCGCAGACGAGCGCGATGGCCCGGCTCTCGGCCGCCGATCGGCAGCTCGCACAACTCACAGTGGCAGAGCGTGAGTTGGTGTTGACGGTGAAACTGCCCACCACTCCCGCCCCGACCGGACGCGCGCAGTGGCGCAGTGTTCGGCTGACCGCCGCCATCCCCGCGCACCTGCACGGCCGGGCGATCACCGACTGGCATCTGCCGACCCTCGTCCTCGACAAGAAAGGCCTGTTGTTGCGGTGCGCGGCCACCGAACTCGTCCCTTCCGGTGACCTGGGATCGGCGACCGTCGCGGTGGGGTGGATTGGTCCCCGTCCACGCTCGGTGCCGCCGCCATCACCACCGACAGCCCGGAGGGGCTGGTCTCGGACTTTCGGGGTTTCACGTACGACGACCGCGGCCTCGGGACCAAACTCGCCCGCCTGCAGACCGAAGGCGAGTTGCTGCACCGCAAGGCCGCCCGGCTGACGCAACTCGCCACCAACGCCGAACCCGAGGCCCGCACCCAACTCGAGGCGAAGATCGCCGTCCTCAACGAGCATCGCACTGCGGCGGGCGCCAAGCGCGTCAAGATCAACCGAGAGCTGGGATTCCACTTCGCCCGCCAGACCGCCGACTACGCCACCGCGGCGGGGGCGACGGTGATCGCGGTGGAGGATCTCACCACCCTCGAGACCCGCGGACACGGCCGAGTCAACAACAACCGGGCCGCGCAGTCCGCCCGCCGCAAAGCGATCACTGCCCTCGCGCACACCGCCGCGAGTGTCGGCATCACGGTGGTCTCGGTGCCGGCCCGCGGATCCTCCGCGCAGTGTCCGGGCTGCGACGCACCCCTCGCACGCCCCGACGGCTACCACACCGCGTGGTGTTCAGGTTGCCGGGTCGGCGGCAACCGCGACCACATCGCCGGAGTGAACCTGGCCAAACGCGCACTGCTCGGCAAAGGCAAGGTGACCCGTCGGCGGGGGCAGATGCCCGCGGTCCGGGTCGCCGAGCACGCGCCGGTCCGCCGGTCCCGGGACAAAACCGGTCCGACACCGCGTCGGCCGCGGCACCGCCGGGTCCGCCGCAGCCTGCCCACCGTGACACCGCGGGCGGGGGTGACTCCGAAACAGATATGTTCCTGCACCTCGAGCGTCGGTGTGGGACACGGTCCAACCCGCACCACCTCACGGTGATGCGGGTAGCCGTGAAGTACATACACCTCCTACGCCGGCCACGTCAGTGGTAGGAGTAGGAGATCTATGTAGACGCTATCGAGAACGACTTGTGGCCAGTTCTTCATCAGCGCGCCCACGACTGCCGACCTCAGCGCGACGTCGCAAATCCCGACAACGCTGCGGCCAGTCGACGACGATGAGTTTCGCAGTTGATCCCAGTCTGTACCCATATCGATCGAAACCTGACTCGAGGAGAACGACATGACCGCGACCTACACCTTCGACGTCTTTTCCAGCCTCGACGGCTACGGCGGCGTCAGCGGTGGCGACTGGGGCGGCTACTGGGGCAAGCAGGGCCCGGAGTTACTCGACCACCGTCTCGCCTTGTACGACTCGGAGCAGCGGATGATCTTCGGGGCCAATACCTATCGGGCATTCGCGCAAATGCTGGCATCGAGCACCGAGGAGTCGGAGGTGCGTGACCCGTGGGTCACGCGGATGAGGAGCTTGCCGGCAACGGTGGTGTCGACGACGCTGGAAGGACCTCTCGACTGGCCGGACGCTACCATCGTGAGCGGTGACGCCGTCGATATCGTCGCCCGGCTCAAGCAGGAGTCCGACGTGCCGCTGCGCTCACACGGCAGTCTGTCGATGAACCGGGCGCTGATGGCCGCCGGCCTCGTCGACCGCCTGCAGGTGACGCTCTTCCCTGTGATCACCGGCAAGACCGGTGATGACCCGATCTTCCAGGGTGCGGCCGACTTCGACCTGGAGCTGCTCGAGAACCGGACGCTCGACGGTGACATCCAGGAGCTCATCTACCGACCCACCCTTCATTGACCTACCGATTCCCGATGCGCGAGTGGAATTCCGGTCTGTCTTCCACGGCTGCGCACACCGGATGACATCATCCGTGGATGGAAACGCGCCGAACGATCGATCTCAGGGTTCCTCTCCTCTTCGTCCAGACGTTGCAAGGTGGCGCGGGGATTCAGAACGGCGACCTGAGCTCTGATTCGTGTGGTCGTCTCATCTTCTTGGGAACCGACTTCGTCGCGGTCTACACAGGTGCGACATACGGCCCGGCGGAGGTCGGCATCAGCGTGCGGACCACACCGCCGACGACCACGCCGACCGGATGGGAGACGATCGAGGAAGGCACGTTCGCGGTGACGGGCCGACTCTTGCATCAAACTCTCCGTCGTGGCCTCGGACATCTTCGGGGTCTCCGGGCGGGCGATGACGGACGCGTTGATCGCCGGCGAGCGGGACCCGAAGGTGCTCGCGCAGATGGCGCGGGCCCGGATGCGGGCGAAGATCGGACTCCTCGAGGAGGCCTTCAACGGGCACTTCGACGAGCACCACCGGTTCCTGCTGGCGCGGATGCTGGGCCGGATCGATGCCATCGACGTTGATATCGCCGCGGTCGACGACCAGATCGAGGCGCATCTGGCCCCTTTTACGGCCGCGGCGGAACGCCTCGATGAGATCCCCGGGATCGGCCCGGTCGCCGCCGCGGACATCATCGCCGAGGTCGGGCTGGACATGTCGAGGTTCCCCACCGCCGGGCACCTGTGCTCCTGGGCGAAGTTCTCACCCGGCATCAACTCCTCCGCCGGCAAGTCCAAGGGCAACGGCTCCACCGGGCACGGCAACCGCTACCTCGCCCGTGCGCTCGGCGAGGCCGCCGTCGTGGTCGGCAGGACCGACACCTTCCTCGCCGCCCGGTACCGGCGGATCGCCCGCCGCCGCGGCAAGAAACGGGCCATCGTCGCCGTCGGTCGGTCCATCCTGGTGATCGTGTGGCACCTGCTCCAGAACTCGGATGCCCGTTTCCGCGATCTCGGCCCCGAGCACTTCACCCGCCATATCAACCCGGACACGAAGAAACGCAACCACATCCGTCAACTCGAAGCCCTCGGCTACACCGTCACCCTGGCCCCGGCAGCGTGAACCGCATCAACATCACAACAAGAACACACACAACACCACAACGAACTTCCGGTTTCGCTGCGCTCCACCGCTTCCGGTTTCGCTGCGCTCCACCGGAAGAAGGCACGTGTCGACACTGCTGGCACGTCACCTCATTTTCGGATCAGGAAGTACTAGAAATTACGTCAACAGTTGAGAGCCTGGAGACCGGAGCGGCATTCGACGGTGGATGGACACCGGCCGTGACCGACGGAAAACTGAACTGGCTGTACCGGCCCTGACGGCAGCCCACCAATCAGTAACCGCCTGCGGGACTCTCCGATCGGTGAGACAGTCGACCGATGCCAGATCCGGCGTTCCGATCTATCACACCAGCGGCCGCGACCGGCCGCACGCGAAGAAGGAGAACCCGATGACGTTCAAGCGGATGGACCACGTGAGCGTCATCGTCGACGATCTCGAGTCTGCTATTGCGTTCTTTGTAGAACTCGGCATGGAGCAGGAGGGCGGGGCGCAGATCGAGGGACCTTGGGTGGACCGCGTCAACGGGCTCGACGACGTCCGAGTCGACATCCCGATGATGCGGACCCCGGACGGCCACGGCCGGCTCGAACTGACGAAATTCCACAACCCGACGGCCATCAGCGCCGAGCCGGAGAACGCAATGGGGAACACGCTGGGTCTACGGAGCGTCATGTTCGCCGTCGACGACATCGACGCCACGGTCGCCGGTCTGCGTGCCCGCGGCGCGGAACTCGTGGGAGAGGTGGCGCAGTACCAGGACAGCTACCGGCTCTGCTACCTCCGCGGCCCCGCGGGAATCATCGTCGCATTGGCCGAGGAACTCGGCTGACGGCGCGTCACCGCCCGGCTGAGCGGCGCCCAGCGCACAGTGGACAGCGGTCGGCGCCGCTGAAGAAATCTAGAATCGCGAGCGTGGCCGATCCGATGCACTTCGAGGCGCACGCCGAAATCTACGGTGAGGCGCGGCCGCCGTATCCACCGGCCCTGTGGGACTACCTTCACGGTCTCGGTGTTCTCGAGCGTGGCCGCCGTGCCCTGGACATCGGAGCGGGAACCGGGCAGGCGACCGGTCCCCTGCTCGCCGCGGGCCTGGACGTCACCGCCGTGGAACCCGGGCCTCGCCTCGCCGCACGCCTTCGACGTGCACATCCGGACGCGGTCGTCATCAACGAACGCGCCGAGGACGTCGAGCTTCCCGACAGTGGCTTCGATATCGCAATCGCGGCCACCTCGATACATTGGATCGACCTCGACATAGTTCTTCCGAAAATCCACCGCGCGCTGACCCCCGATGGAAAGTTCCTGGTGTGGCGGAACGTCTTCGGAGACCCCGAAACCAGGACCCCGTTCCGGGAGCGTGTCGCACGGATCGTGCAGGACCGCGGCGCGTCACCACGCGTCGGACCCGATCCGGACGATGTTGCGGCGCTCTCCGAAGAGTTGACTCGTTCGAGCCTGTTCTCCGTCGACGTGGTCCGCACGTTTCGATGGAACATCGAACTGAACGACCGGCAAGTTTTCCGGCTGTTCTCGACGTTCAGTGACTGGACCTCGGAGGAGGCCGACCGCGCTGCCGCCGCCGTCCGGGAACTCGGAGGCACCGTGGTCGAGCATTACACGACGTGGCTCGTCGCATTGACCCCCACTCCCGCGACCACCCGCTGACCGAGCGTCCCAGAGCGCGGATCGGTGACAGGTCAGCGCCCGTGGTTGTGCATGATGTGTTTGGTGCGGGAGTAGTCGTCGAGTGCGTAGATCGACAGGTCACGCCCGTAGCCGGATCCTTTGAAGCCGCCCCAGGGGACCTCGTTCGCGAGGACGAGATGGGAGTTCACCCACACGGTTCCGGCGTCGATGCGGGCGGCGACATCGTGGCTGCGACGGGGCGTTCTCCGTCCAGACCGATGCGGACAGTCCGAAGGGGACGTCGTTGGCGCGGCGGATTGCGTCGTCCTCGTCGGTGAACGTTTCGACGGTGACGACGGGGCCGAAGATTTCCTCGCGCGCACATTCGGCGCCGTCGGGCACACCGACGAGCACGGTCGGTGCGACGAAGTAGCCGGGGCCGTCCAATCCGGATCCGCCGATGGCTGCGGTGATTCCCTGCTGCGCAGCGCGTTCGAGGTACCCGGCGACGCGGTCGTAGTGCGCCTTCGAGACGAGGGGTCCGATCTCGACGTCGCCGACGACGAGAGTGGCAACCTGCGCGACCAGCTTGTCGACGAAGGCGTCGGCGACCGACTCGTGGACGAGGATGCGGCAGGCGGCGCCACATTCCTGTCCGGAGTTCCAATAGCTTGCGGCGCGCAGGGAAACTGCGGCGTCGTCGAGGTCTGCGTCGGCGAAGATCACGACGGGTGCCTTGCCGCCCAACTCGAGGTGAACGCGCTCGAGGGATTCCGCAGCGCCGCGTGCGACGGCTTTGCCGCTCCCGACCGATCCGGTGAGGGCGATCATGTCGAGGTCGGGGTGTTCGGTGAGCCCTGCTCCGACTGTGGCGCCGAGGCCGGTGACGACGTTCAGGACACCTGCAGGCAGCAGGTCGCCGACGAGTTCGGCGAACTCGAGCGTCGTCAGCGGGGTCTGCTCGGAGGGTTTGATGACGACGGTGTTCCCGGCGGTGAGGATCGGTGCGAGTTTCCAGGCGGCCATCAGTAGGGGGTAGTTCCACGGAGTGACGACACCGACGACGCCGAGGGGTTCACGGAGGATGAGCGAGAGGTGGTTCTCGGCGTAGTCGCCCGCGGAGAGGGAGGTGGTGGCACGTAAATGCGCCCGCCATGAATCGGAAGGTGTCGACGGTGCCGGCGACGTCGTCGTTCGACACCTCGAAGGGTTTGCCGGTGTTGGCGGATTCGATTCGGGCGAGGATCTCGGAGTTCTGTTCGAGTCGGTCGGCGATGCGGTGCAGTATTTCCGAGCGTTGTCTGGGGACCAGCCGCGCCCAGTCCGGCTTGGCGGCGACCGCGGCGGCGACGGCTCGGTCGACGTCTGCGGTGGTGCCTTCGGGGATTCGGGCGATGACGGTCTCGGTGGCGGGGTCGACGATGTCCGTGAACGAGCCCGCCTCGCCTGCGACGAATTCTCCGCCGATGTAGTGCTGCGACGGCGGAAGATCGTCGGAGACGATCAATGAACCGTCGGCGGGTCGGCGGGTCGGCGGACCAGAGTGTGGCCGGTACGGGTGGGGGTGGACATCGGACGAACCTCCAAGGTGTTCTACGCGGGTGCCGTCCGGGGGCTGTGCACCGCACCGTATCGACGCAGTGCACGGCCCCCGGACGAAAGAGCTCAATCTTTGCGATCTGCCGTAACGGTCGCGGCGCTGCTCTCCTCCCAGAAGTCGGCTCCTTCGATGCCGAGCGACTTCGGGACGAACGTCGGGTCGAGTCCGCGCTTCTTCTGTTGCTCGAAGTCGCGGTAGACCTTGTAGACCAGAGGGAACAGCAGTACCAGGCAGGCGAGGTTGATCCAGGCAATCATTCCGAGTCCGATATCGCCGATGGCCCACACGATTCCGGCGTTCACCACGGAGCCCACGAAGACGATCGCGAGTGTGCCGAGTTTGAGAATCAGCCTGGGCACCGGCCCCTTCCTCCCGTTCAGCAGGAACAGGAGATTCGAGTTCGCCACGTAGTAGTACAGCAGCAGGCAGGTGAAGCCGAACAGGAACACGGCCACGGCGATGAATCCCGCACCCCATCCCGGCGCCAGTGTGTCGATGGACTTCTGGACCCAGTTCGGCCCTGCCTCGACGCCGGGAAGATTCTCGACGAGATGCCCGCCGGAGCCGTCCGAGACGTTGTACTGGCCGGACACCACCATCATCAAACCCGTTGCCATGCAGATCAGCAGGACATCGATGTAGATGCTGAACGTTTGGACGAGGCCCTGCTTGCCGGGATGCGAGGTGCGCGCCGCCGCGGCCGCAAAGGTGGCCTCACCGATGCCGTTCGCGGACGCGAAGACCGCCCGGCGTACACCCCACGCGACTGCGGCGCCCGCGATACCGCCCAGCACGGGATCGATACCGAATGCCGAGTTCACGATGAGCTTGATTGCGTCAGGGACGCTTTCGAGGTTCGCGATGATCACGGCCAGTGCCAGCACGAGGTACCCGATTGCAAGCGTCGGGACGAGAGTCTGAGTGACTTTGACGATCCGCGTCGTGCCGCCGAAGATCACCAGAGCGATCAGAGCGGTGACGAAGACGGCAGGCACCCAGCTCGGCAATCCGAACGCCAGCTGAGCACTGGACGCAATCGTGCTGACCTGGAACCCGGGGAACATGAAGCCGTAGCCGACCAGCCCGAGAAACGCGATGAGTGCCGCGACCTTCGGAAGCTTCAGTCCGTACTTGATGTAGTACGGCATGCCGCCGATGTCCTCGCCGGCCTTCTGCCGGTCCTCGTCCTCCACCTGGCGTTTGAACACCTGCGCGAGGGTGGCCTCGGCGTATCCGACGGTACAGCCGACGAGTCCCGTCACGGCCATCCACAGCAGAGCGCCCGGTCCACCACCGCCGACCGCCGTTGCGACGCCCGCGATGCTTCCGACACCGACGCGGCTCCCGAGAGCGAGCACGAGCGCTTGGAAGGAGGACAGGCCGCCCTCGCCCTCGCTGTGCTCTCTCAGCTGGCGGATCATGTCGGGAATGCGCCGGAACTGAATGCCTTTCATGGCGATGGTGTACGCCAACCCGAGGCCCAGGACGACATAGGCCATCGGTCCCCAGATACCGTCTGCCAGAGTCGTGAGTAACTCGGCCCAGTCGATTTCCGGCACGATTTACCCGCTCCGGTCAGCGAGCTTCTTCAGAGCCCGTCCGATGCGCTCGACCTGCTCGGCGGGAAGTTCTGCCGTGGGCCGACGGGGAGCTCCGACCGGCTCACCCTGCAGAGCAAGTCCCGCCTTGACGGCGGAGATGAACGGAACGGAGATCATCGAATCGATCACCGGGTACAGGTCACGCCACTTGCCGAGCGCGCCGTGGAGGTCGCCGTCGGCGATGAGCCGGTTGACGGCGACGATCTCGTCGGGAACCACGTTCGCGGCACCTGCCATGACCCCGGCAGCGCCTTCGACCAGCGCACTGTAGATGTAGGAGTCCCAGCCGATGAACGTACCGATCACGTCACTGTGGTGGTGGATCAGCTGCAGCGCCTGTTCCCAGTTCGCGCTCGAATCCTTGATGTATCGGATGTTGTCGACCTCTTCGGCCAGCGAGCGAACGGTGCCGGGATTCAGGTTCACGCCAGTGACCGCGGGGATGTTGTACAGCATGATCGGCAGTTCCACCGACGAAGCGACATCCTTGATGTACGTCACCGTCTCCTCGGTCGAAAGCGGCTCGTAGAACGGCGTGATCAGCATGAGCACGTCTGCGCCGGACTTCTCGGCGGCGCGGGAAAGCCGGATGGCTTCTGCCGTTGTCGTGGCACCGGTCTGAGCGATGACGGGCACCCGGCCATCGGCATGTTCGATGACCGTGTCGACGAGCCGCAGGCGCTCGTCCGAAGACAGCGCCCCGACCTCACCGGTCGATCCGGCCGCGACGACTCCGTCTACGCCCGCCTTGATCGAGCGGTCCACCACGACCTGGAGCTTCTTCACGTCGATCTGCTCGTCGGCGTCGAACGGGGTGGTCAGTGCAGTGAGGACACCGCTGAGTTGCTTGGACATAAAAGTGACTCCTGAATCGTTGGCGGGTGTTGGGTGTGCGGAATGTCAGGCGCTGGCGGCCTGTGCGACCACGGGGCTGCTGTGACGGGTCTGACGGTGTGTGGCAAGCACACTGGTCACCTCTTGTGCGGCGGAGAACCCGGAGGTGATCGACGTTTCCGTGTAGAGCGTTCCGAGGTAGTCGCCGGCCAGGAAGACGCGACCGGCTCCACGAGTCAGCGTGGGTTGCAGCTTCGCGCGGCCCGGGAAGCTGTAGGGCGACGCATTCTTCCATCGCGCGGCCTTGGCCTCGACGACCGTGTCGGAGAATCCCGGCCCGAGGATCTGCTCGAGATCGGCGAGGTGAGTCTGTACGACTTCTTCGTCGCTCTTGTCGAGCAGCGCCTGACCCAGGGCTGCCGGCGAGAACGTCATGAAGCTGCCGCCCGGCTGCCGGACGGATTCGCTGCCGCGCACGATGCTTGCCTGGTTCAGGGCAATCGCGAAGGAACGCTTCGGGGCAGCGATGGCGTAGATGTCGTCCCACGGCTGCTTCGTCTTCTCGTCGGTGAGGAACGCCGAGCTGACGTGGGGGCCGTACTTGACCTGCGAGAGCGCGTCGCGCAGGTCGTCCGGCAGGTCGACGCCGACGCGGTGGGACACGTCCGCGGTCGTGGCCAGCACGACCGTTCGCGCCTCCACCTCGTGGTCACGGCCGTCCTGGCGATAGCGAACGATCACCGAGTCCTTCTTGTGCACGACCTCGTGGACCGCGGCACCAAGCTGAACGCGGTCACCCAGCGATGCGGCGAGGGCCTCGGTGAGGGTAGACGGCCCACCGACGATGCCGCGGCTGAGGCCCTGCCCGAAGCCGAGCACCAGGCTGAAGTAGCCGATGCCGGCGCCTGCAGAGATCTGGTCCATGTTTCCCGCCGACCGGGTAACGGTGGTCTTGAACAGGGCGGCCGCGTCCTCGGGCAGGTCTCCGACGAAGTCGAGGAAAGACTCGTCGTTCGCGAAGTCGTAGATTCGCTGCTGACGCATGGCGCCCGACTCACCGGCGCGCTTGCGGACCACTCCGGTGTACTTGCCGACGCCCGCCACCACCTTCATGCCGGCGCGCATGGTCGCCACCCGCGCCGACAGCGACATCGGGATCCGGAACGGATAGGTGGCGATGTGTCCCTTGCGCAGGAACTTCCCGTTCATGGAGAGCGCCTGAAGCGACCCGGGGATGTCGACCGACATGACGCCGGCCTCGTTGAGCAGGGCTTCGGTCGAGGATCCGGGGCCGGCGAACACGTGGCCACCCCAGTTCAGCCAGTACGACCCGCGACGTTCGGAGCGAATACGGCCACCGACGCGCTCGTCGGACTCCAGAACGAGGGTGTCCCAATGACGCAACCGCCAGCCGGCCGAGAGTCCGGCCAGGCCCGCGCCGACTACAACTACATCTCGCACTTCATATCTCCTTGACTTGCGCCGCGTCGCTCACCGGAGGCATCGGCGAGTGTGTGGCGAATCCTTGTTTCGGGACGCCCGTCCTGGCTTGTGGTAGCGCCGTTGAAAGCCAGGCCGGGTCGAGTCGCACATATCGGGTGTGATGGTGATGCCCGTCATACCCGGACCATCTCAGACTAGTTTGTGATCACAGATCACGCAATCCCGAATCTCGTAAATTCGGTGTTTCCGAAGACGGTGGCGAACTGACCGTCCGGTCAGGCAGTCATCGCCACCGGCGTGGGCGGCGGACGGACAGTCGACATCACGATCGGCCGCCCGCCCGGCAATAGCGAAACGCGGCGCACTCGCCGTCCGCGGGAGCTAGCATCCCCGATCGTGACAACATTGCGCGGCGTGCCGATGACACTTTTGCGAATGAATTACCAATTACTGCGTATCCCTTTGCAATTCGTGGAGGACGTCGCGATCACGCAACTCGACGAACGAGCGCCGGCGCGTCTCGCCTATGAACAGTTGCTGATTCGGTGCGATCGCGCGGCCGCCCATTTTCTCGACGACGAGAACGCCGACGGCCGAGCGGCGGAACTTCACCGACGTACGACTGCCGTTCGGGACGACATCGCCCGCCGGCAGCAGCGAGCAGATACCGAGGGCGCGACGCTCCTGGATCTGCAGCGCGCCCGGTTCCACCATCGCCGCCAGCCCCGCAGAGCCACCGACCCGGCGTGACGCACCGCGCTTCGCCGGCGCGTCAGCGGTACCGAGCGACGCGATCCGGGCCTTTCCGAACCCATCAGAGACTGCGGCGACGAAGCGCACTCCCGACCTGGTCGATCGGATGACGTGAGAAGAAATCCTTCAGGCCCCGCGCCACTGCCGTGGGGTTCTGGACCATCAGAAGGTGCCCGGCCTTCGGCACGGAAAGTCTCTCGGCCCGCGGGAACCAGGACTGCAGGAGCTCGCTTCCTTCGACGAACCGCGGCGCGGACTCGGCGCCGAGCACATTGAGCACCGGCTGCGTGATGCGCTCGGACTCCGCTGCTCCGAAACTCCACTGCTGCACGGCCGGCAACTCCGATTGAAAGAACAAGTCAGCCTCTTCGAGTGCGTCGTCGAAGGCGTGTGGAACCATCCGGTCGAGCACGCCTCGATAGCCGTCGCCGCACACATGGCGCAGGAACCCGTCCACCGCGGCCGCCTTGTCGCCCGATCGGTAGGCAGCGATGACCGGTTGGAGCGCAACGATGATCTGCTCCGAGCTGGCGACCCCCCGGATTGCGGGTTCGAGCAGTGCCACCGAGCCGACGCGCCCAGGATTCTCCGTCGCCAATTGGAGCGCGACAAGCGCACCATAGGAGTGCCCCACGATGTGGGCTGCGTCCCAGCCGACATGATCCATCACGCTGACGCAGGTTCCGGCATCTTCGGCGACCGTGAGCGCCCGGTATACCCCACTGTCCGATTTTCGGAGCCGCCGACGATACCGCAGGGTCGAATACGCCGTCAGCTGCTCGATCAGCGGGTCATACCACGAGGCGAAGGCGCTGGCATGGACGAGCACGACACGCTCACCGCGCTCGCGCAGCTGATAAGTCAGTTCGACGTCGCCGAGCCTCGAAGTACCCACGGCGTCCTCTACCGGATCCGCTCCATAGAGCTAGTTGTAGTGGACTGGCTCACAAAGTCAAGGACACGCCTCTAGCGAAGTGGGAAGCCGAGACGGATGAGTGATTCCTTCAGCCGATCCCGCCCGTTCAGCCGCGCTGCGGATGCGAGTCGGTCCAGAACACGTGCAGTCCACGAATGTTCGAGCTCTTGGGCGCCGTAGAACGCGGCGATGCGCCCCTCGTAGGCATCGATGTGGTCGCGCTGGGCAGGCAGGTCGTACGTCTCGTGGTGCAACACCGCCTGTCGGGGCAGACGCGGTTTGATCTGGGCATCTGCGTCTGGATGGGGTTGTCCGACGACGAGCCCGAACACCGCGAACACGTGGGGCGGTAGGCCGAGTTCCGCGGCGACCTCCTCGGGCTTGTTGCGGATCGCGCCGATGAACACCGTTCCCAGGCCGAGAGACTCCGCCGCGGTCACGGCGTTCTGCGCCGCCAGGGCGGCGTCGATGAACCCGAGGTAGCTGCTCTCGAGGAAGTCGGCGCCCTCGATCGGCGCGCCGCGGTCGCCGGCGAGTTGGCGGACCCGGGCGAAGTCGGCGAGCCAGACCAGCAGGACCGGGGCTTCGACTATGTGAGCCTGGTCGCCGGCGAGCGCGGCCAGGCGAGCCTTCCGGTCGGGGTCGCGGACCGCGACGACACTCCATGCCTGGAGGTTCGACGACGTGGCGGCCGACTGTGCCGCCGAGACGAGGACGTCGAGAGTCTCGTCGGTCAGCGGATCGGGCAGGTAGCGGCGAACCGACCGGTGCGAGTGCAGAGCTTCCAGAACCGGGTTCCACTGCGCGGGTTCGGTGAGGGCGGGGTCCCAGTATCGCTGCTGCAGTGCGGTACGAAGTGCGAAGTCTGCGATGGTCACCGGGACAGGAAACCCGACTCCGCTCCCCCACTCCAGGGTTCGGCGCACCGTGATTCCTGCGGGCGCCACGAACCTGCCGGCCGACCAGCGGCTGCCGAACACCCGCGATCGGCGGCGGTTCGGTGGTTACCATCGGTTGTTCGCGAACCACGTGTTGTCGATCGAGCTGAGGAGTGAACGTGACGGAACGGGTCATCGTCGTGACGGGTGCCGGCTCGGGAATCGGGCGGTCCATCGCGACCGGACTACTCGATGCCGGGCATCGCGTGGTGCTGACGGGACGGACGCGCGAGGCCCTCGATCAGACAGCGCACGGGAACGACCACGCGCTCGTCGTCCCCGCCGACGTCACCTCACCTCAGTCCGTGCACAACCTCTTCGCTGTGGTGGCGGAACGATTCGGCCGCCTCGACGTACTCGTCAACAACGCCGGCACCTTCGGCCCCTCCGGCGCGGTGGACGAGATCGAACCGCAGGACTGGGATCAGACCGTCGCCACGAACCTGACCGGAGTCTTCCTCTGCTCGCGGGAAGCCGTCCGAATGATGAAGTCGCAGACACCCCGCGGCGGGCGGATCATCAACAACGGCTCCCTGTCTGCACACACACCCCGACCTGCCAGCGTCGCCTACACCGCAACCAAACACGCGGTCTCGGGGTTGACCAAGTCGATCGCACTCGACGGGCGCGACCACGACATCTGCTGTTCCCAGATCGACATCGGGAACGCCGAAACCGCCATGACCGCCGGGATCGGCCAATCCGCGCGCCAAGCAGACGGATCCATGCGAGCCGAACCCACGTTCGATCCGCGGTACGTCGCGGACGCGGTCACCCGGTTGGTCGAACTCCCCCTGGACGTCACCGTGCCGACGATGACGATCATGGCCGCCCGCATGCCGTTCGTCGGCCGCGGGTGAAGTCAGAGACGCTGCTCCGTCCAGTCGACCCGGGCGGCCAAGGCGTGCAGCGAACGTTTCCTGCCCTCGTTCGATTCCCCGACCCAGGCGATGCGTCCGTAAACGTACTCGCGAAAGTGCGGTCTGCCGTCCCGATTCTGCGAATCCGGTCCGTGCCGAACACAATTGAACAGCAGCGCCTTCACAGCGTCGTACTCGGCGCGGGCGGCCTGCGGACGAGTGTTGACCACCAGCCCGGCCAGGTGCTGGCGTCGATGTGCTCGCATCACCCGGGTCTTTCCCGGGTGGACGGAAAAGCCTTCGTCCGCCACGATCAGACCGACTGCGTGGATCAGTCGGTCCACCGCCAGATCCGACCCGGAGAACGCGAGATCGTCGGCATACCTGGTGTACGCGACGCGGTGGGTTCGCGCGAGTCCGGTCAATCTGCGATCGAGCCGGTGGGCAACGAGATTGGCGAGAGCCGGCGACGTCGGCGCCCCCTGCGGCAGGTGTGCACCCCGGAGCCGGCTCGCCGTGTCGAACGGAAGCTGCGCGAGGACACCGGGCGGGGTCGACGTGGTGCAGAGCCCAGCGAGCACCCGTGACACCCTGGCCGGATAGCCGAGTGCGTCGAAGACCGCCTGCACCCGCGTCCGTGAGACCGAGGGGAAGAAGGCGCGAAGGTCGACGCGCAGCACGACCTCGTGCCCCGCATGCGGAGCGGCGAAGGTGTGGACACTGCGACCTCGGACGAATCCGTGCGCCGCGACGTGGGGCGGAACGCGGTCGAGAACGGTCCGCAGGACCCGGCGCTGCACTTCCCGGAGGCGTTCTTTGGGCGCTTCGAGCAGGCGGTTGTCCGACCGGATCCGGTAGCGGTAGTGCTGCAGCGGCGGCGCCTTCGTGCGCAGCCACCCGCCGGAATCCGCGAACCAGTCGAGTTCGGTGGGGGTGAGGCCGACCGCCTCGGCGACCGCGGCTGTGCGCGACCACTGCGGGACGTCGAACTTCCAGTCGTTGCCGGACACCTCGTCGACGATCGGCTCCGGTGGTGCGATCAGCGGAAGTTCCGACAGCAGCCGATGGACGCTGTCGATGCCGCCGATCGGTGGCGTGGGCATGAGGTCGTGGAGCCGTATCGCGATCCGGCCGGCGTCCGGCACTCCGGTTTCCTCGAAGCGGAGCACGAGCCCGGCCCTCGTCCAGGCTCCGTCAGTCGCCACCGCTGCGAGACGACGAGCGATCTCGGGCGACAGAGCCGGGCGGGCCGTCATGTGTGCGACGGTGCGAGGTGACCGATATCTGTCGTCTGCGGCGCGCCGGAGCACGCGGAGCATGCGGTCGCGCGTCGGACGGTGTCTCCGACGAATACTGCCGAGCCAGGGGTTACCCCTGACGTGGTCGCAGCCGGCGAACCGGCCACCCCACTCTCCCCTCGACACCGTCGCACCTCGTGAGAATGCCACACCCTCTCGATCGGGCGGGACCTATCGGCTCAGCGGGTTGTGCACGATCCTCGACGTCGCCGGCATCGACGTCGCGGTCACGGTCGACCATTTCTCCGCCCGCAGTGCGACACCGCTGAGCCTCGCCGAGTACCGGCCACCGGTGGAATAATCCACCTAGGAGGATCGTCCACCCCGTAGACGATGCCCTTGCTGGAACGTCGACCCCCGGCCCAGGGCCTCAGGACCGCCCGAGAGCGCCGGGGTCGGCCCGAAGAGGACGGGTGTGGTCGTGCGAAAACTGACGTGCGGACAACTCCCCGGTAGCTCACAGCCGACGTGGAGGGCTCCGATTTCTTGTCGCTCTTCTCTGACGTGGGGTAACAAGTCGGAGCCCGTCACCGACGTACTAGATGTAGTCAACAATGACGGCAGGTGAGAGGTGTGGCTAGGGGCAGCAAGCGCAAGGGCAATCCCGATGCCGATCTCCCAGGAGACGACGCACCGGCGGACCTCGCGGCTGTGCGCCGCGACGATGCGCTGATCGACGCGATCGCCGGTGACGGTCCCGTCGCAACGGACTCGCCGGAGCAGTACGAGCTCGCGCTTCTGCTGACCAATTGGCGTGCCGACATCGTGTCGACGCCGATGCCGACCGGACCGCTGCTCGACGACGTGATCGCGGCGATCGACGCCTCGGACAACGCCCGTTCCGCACGCAGCGCCGCCCGCGGCAAGCTCCGCCTGTTGCGGCCCATCGCAGGCGCTGCCGCCGCGATCGCGGTCGTCATGGGCGGTGCCACCATCTTCTCGTACAACGCCGAACCCGGTGATCCGCTGTGGAGCGTCAAGTCGGTCGTGTTCAGTCAGCAGGCCGATTCGACGGTCGCGCAGATCGACACCACGACGCAGCTGCAGGAGGCCGAGCGGCTGATCGCCGCGGGCGACGCGGAGTCGGCGAAGAACCTGCTCGACGGCGCCGCCGACCGTGCCGGCGGGGTACGCGACGCCGACAAGCGCAACGAACTCGACGTGTGGCGGGCGAAGCTGGCCGCGGAACTCGAGAAGATCGCCCCCACCACGCCACCGGCCACGACCACTCCCGGCACCACCACCACCGACACACCGACGCAGACCACGTCATCGCCGGCCACCGTGCCGGGAACCGAGCCCCTGCCGGGAACCCAGCTGCCCCCGGATCTGCAGCTTCCCGGACTCCCGCCCAATTCAATGCCTCCGCTACCCACGACGACGCTCCCGCCCGAGACGTTGCCGTACATCAGCCCTGAGCCCACCATCACGATGGTCCCGCCACCGCAAGCGCCACTGCCTGAGCCGTCGGACAACCCGATCACCCAACCACCGCCGCCCGAGCCGTCGGACAACCCGATCACCCAACCACCGCCGTCCGAGCCGTCGGACAACCCGATCACCCAACCACCGCCGCCCGAGCCGTCGGACAACCCGGCCACGCAACCACCCGTTGAGCAGCCGCCGCCCCAGGAGCCGTCCTCGGAGCCGCTCGCGCCGCCGGTCCCGACCAGCTGAGGCCCTCGGACGTGAAGCGGGTGGGCCTGCACGACCCTGCTGATTTCACAACGGATGGAGTGATCGCATGACATACCTCGCCCACGCCGACGCCGTGCTCCGGGACGTGATCGTGTGAGCACGCCCGCTGACCTCGACGAGCAGGTAACCAAGGTCCGGGATGCGCTGCACGCCCTCCGTCGAACCCTCCTCGACCTCGAGCGCACCTACGCAGACCTCGACGCGAACAAACTCGACGTGGACGCGCCCGGCGACCCGACCACGGCACCGGAGACGCTGGAAAGCGCCGTCGACGCCCTCCGCGCCGCTCAGGACACGCTCGGAATCGCTGACGCCGACCTCGAGGTAGCCAAGCGACACACCTCGCGGTTGACACCTCGCGGTTGACAACGCGCGAATGAGGCGAGCCGGACTGAGGTGTAATGCGAGTTGTAGTTCGCGAGTGCGGTTGTCGGGCGAAGGCGGCGGTCGCGGCAGCGGCGACCGTTGGGGCCGTGAGGAATAGAGCTACGAGCACCGCATCGTGTCTGGTCGTTCCGAGGCTCCCCCGCTGCAGCGAACACCGGCCAGTCCGGTTCCTCATCCACCGAACCTGAGTCCGCTGGTGGACGAGGATGGCATGAGGTCAGAATGCCCATCGCGCGCGGCCGGCCGTTTTGGCCTTCAGTTCGGTCGCGTGGTCGCTGCCGTCGAGGAAGGCCCGCGATTCCGCCACCGCCCATCCGTAGACGCCTTTCGCCATAGTGGAAGTGGCGCCTTGTTCCAGCTGGCCGAAGACGTCGACGCGGACCTGATGCGAGTCGCGATTCTGCGGATCGGCGTCGGTAGCCATCTGGGCGAAGTGTCCCGCCAGCCGGTGTTCGCCTCGTGCCAGTAGGGCGCGTGCCCGCTCGGCCAACTGGGCGGCGCCGCCGCCGAGGTCCGCGATCTCGCGGGCGAGGTCGGCGCGGGGGGCGGACTTGAGGTGTGCGGGGTTGCCGTCGTACCAGCCGCCGTAGAGGCGCCAGACGTTGCGAATGACGAATTCCGGTTCGTCGTAGGAGGGGGCGAGGTAGGGCTTGCGGAGGAGTTCCCCGGGGGCAGCGACGCTGTGCACGACCTCGTCGAGGGTCGCTCCGGCGTTCATCATCTCGAGGGTGCGGCCATGCAGGATTTCCAGAAGTTCGGCGGCGTCGGTCAGTGTGGTGCGGATTCGGTCGGCGCCGAGGACGGGGAGCCCGTGTCCGGGGAGGAGGATTTCGGCGCCCAGGTCGGCCATCCACCGCAGGGTTCGGGCCCACTCGTGTGCGAATCGTTGCACCTTCTGCGGGTTTCCGGCGTTGGGGCTGGCCCAGATGAAGAAGTCACCACAGCACAGGATCTTGCGGTCGGGGATCCAGGCGATCGCGGCGTCATCGGTCTCGCCGCGGGCGTGATGGAGTTGCACCTGCAGGTCGTCGACGGCGAGGGTGGTCTGGTCGGCGAAGGTGACGTCGGGGTATCGGTATTCGTCCGGCCACACCAGGTTCGGTGCCTGGAATTGGCGTTGGTTGATGATGCCGTTGTAGCCGCGTGTTTCCTTGTAACGGTCGAACCGGCGGGTGACGTTTTCGTGTGCGAGGACCGTGGGGCGGGTCCAACCGCGCTCGCGCGCTTCGGTGTCGAAGGGTTCCATGCCGAAGACGTGGTCGACGTGTCCGTGCGAGTAGACCGCCGTGTGCACCGGTTGCTCGGAGATTCGCCGGGTGGCTGCGAACAGGTCTTCGGCGGTGCGGCGGTCGCCGGTGTCGTACACGAAAAGGCCAGCCTTGGTGGGAAATACGTAGACGTTGCCGAACGCCGGCCACATGTATGTGCCTTCCGCGATGCAGTGCATCCCCTCCGTGCGGAGGTCTCCGTGGTGGTAGGCGTTCTGGTTGGCTTCGCCCTTCCAGACCTTGTCGGCGTAGTCGATGATGTCCGTCATGTGGCGCTCTCCTCGGCGTGGGTGTCGGACCGCGACGCTGCGATCCATGCGCCTCATTCTGTGCACCGGGCATCAGCCGGACAATCGTCTGCGCGCACACCCTGCAGGCCCCAATTTGTGACCGATCACAGATTCACTGCGGGTGGTCAGCCCCCGCGTCGGGGTGAACGGTGGCGGCGCTGACCGCGACCGCGAGAGTGAGTAGCTCCGTGGTGACGTGTACGTCGAGGCCGGTCAGCTCGCGGACGCGGATGAGCCGGTTGTCGACGGTGTTGGGATGGACCACCAGGGTGTCCGCAGTGGCCCGACGATCCAGGTTGCTGGTGAAATAGACCCGGAGGGTGTGCACCAGGTCGGGTCGCGATCGCAGCGGGGCGCAGCGCTCCAGCAGCACCGGCAGCGACGCACTGGTGTGGGCGAAATGGTGCTCGAGTGCGACATCGCTCATTCGGCTGACCGTGCCGGTGCGGCCGGACCGGACCGCGATGTCGAGTACCTCGGCGGCTGTGGTGCCCGCACGCGGAAGATCCTCGATCGAGGTGGCGTCCTCGATCGCGATCGTCACTGGTGCGCCGCTGACCCGCGCGAGGTCCACGGCCAGCGGGTCGAGAGCCCCGATCGGTGGATGCATCAGAATCCGAGCGTGCCGAGGCCGGACATCGATGAGCCATAGGCCGGGGACCGCCCTGGCGAGGTGAGCGCGGATCGCGCGGACCTTCCGCGTGGCCGCCAGTGATCGGGTGTTCCGGTCGCCGGATCCCTCGGCGAGGGTGTCACCGATGTGCAGCAACATGATGCTCGGTTCGGCGGGGACGGAGTCCGGGGCGTCGAACACCCACCCGTCGCCGCGCAGGAGAGCATCGATGGTGGGGGCATGGTTTCGGTCCTGCGCCGCAATGAGGTCGTGGGCGTGGATCTCGTACGCGGAGATGACCTCTCGTAGCATGCCGTCAAAGGTGACATGGGCTCGGCGGAATGCGAACCAGAACAGTCCGTGGTCGGTGCCGAGTTCGCGTTCCAGTTCTTCGGAGAGTACGTCGAAACCGATCTGCCAGCAGCGCATGTACTCCCGTAGCGGCAACCCTTCCGCGACTCGTTCGGTGCCGCGTTCGATGTTCTCGCGCATCGCGTCGGCGACGTCGATGGACTCGTCGGTGATCGACTGCAGGCACACCTCGAACATCGATCGAACGGTGTGCGCGCTTTCCCGGTGCAAATGTTCGGGCACCGCGGTCTGCGTGTAGAGCGGCGAGGCGGCGATGTAGCGGTCGATCGTTGTCCGTGCCATCCGCTGCACCGACCGGCGAATCCGGGCGATCGTGCCCTGCAGATCGTCTCTGGTTCCCTCGGGCGCGGTGCGCATCGAACGCCTCCTAGGTGTGACGGGTCACACACTGCTGACGTGAAGAGTGTGACAGGCGCCGATGGTACGACAGCAACCCATTCGGCCACGCTGAGGACCCAGAACGGCTCCACCAGCCCCGAGGTCCACCCCGGCACAGAATGAGGAACCATGCCAGACTCTGCGAACGCCCCCGATGACCTGCCCCTGGCCGGAATCATGGTCGTCGACTTCGGTCAGTACATCGCTGCGCCCGGTGCCGCGCAGGCCCTGGCCGACCTCGGCGCCGACGTCCTCAAGATCGAAGGCCCCGGCGGCGACCAGGCACGCGGGATCGGCGTCTACGGCGAGGCCATCATGCGCGCCTACAACCGGCGCAAGAGGTCGATCGTCCTCGACCTCAAGACCGAGGTCGATCTCCGCCACGCCCGTGTCCTCATCGCCCGAGCCGATGTCGTGATCCATAACCTGCGACCAGGGGTGATGGAAAAGCTCGGCCTGTCGGCCGACGAAATACACGAACTGAATCCCACCGTCATCCTCGCCGCCGTGTCCGGCTTCGGCACGGATGGGCCCTCCCGCCGCCGGCCGGGCCTCGACATCGCCGCCCAGGCGGAAACAGGCATGATGTCAGTGACCGGAGAGGCCGATGGAGACCCGCAACGCGTCGGTTTCCCGCTCGTCGACCATGCCACCTCCTACGTGGTCACCCAGGCGGTGCTGTCGGCCCTGTTCCGACGAGAACGTACCGGTCTCGGGGACGACATCGACGTCTCGCTGCTCGACGTGGCGATCGACCTGCAATGCGTGAACTGGGGCGAATACTCGATCACCGGCGTCGCGCCCCACCGGCGCGGCAACGGACAACCTACCGCGGCACCAGCCGCCGACGTCTTCCCGACCGCTGACGGCTCGATCGTCATCTCCGCCTACACCGAGCAGCGATTCGCCCAGCTTTGCGGCCTCGCCGGCCAACCTGATCTACCGAGTGACCCCCGCTTCGTCGACAACCCGTCACGGGTCGCCCATCGCGGCGAACTCCTTGCCGCGCTCGCACCGTTCTTCGCCGGCCTCGACACCGAAGCCGCCCTTGCGGCGCTGACATCCGTCGGCATCGTCGCCGGCGCCGTACGCACCTACGACCTGGTCCCCAGCGCCCCCGATGTGATTGCCAGCGGCATCTTCGCCACCGGCAGCACCGGCGACGGACACACATACTCCATCCCAGGCCTCCCCTACCGTTCCCGCAGCACCCCCCGCACCGCGGACGCCGGGAGGGTCCCCGAACTCGGAGAACACAGCAACGAGATCGTCGCCCACTACCGACTGGGCGAGTACTCCCTGACGTGACCTGAACCGCCACCGGCCACCTACCCCTCACCGATTACGACCACCAGGAGCCCTTGTGTCCCTGCAGAATCCGCAAACCCGAGCCGAGGGGGGCGACCTCGTCGCCGACCCTGAACTCGATAGCCCTCGCGTTCGCCGGCGCGGCTGGATCATCACCCTGATGCTGATGGCCTTCATGCTGATCAACTTCGCCGACAAGGTCGTTGTCAGCCTCGCCGGCGTCGAGATCAAGACCGATCTCGGGTTGAGCAATCAGCAGTTCGGCACCGCGCAAAGCGCGTTCTTCTGGCTCTTCGCCGTCGGCGCGGTCGCCCTCGGATCCCTCGGCGGACGTATCTCCGCGCGATGGCTCCTCGCCGGCCTGGTCGGTCTATGGGTGCTCAGCTTGGCCCCGATGACCACGACGGTCGGATTCGGGGTCTTCCTCGCCTGCCGAATGGTGCTCGGATTCGCCGAAGGCCCCGCTGGGGCGTTGTCCCAACAGATCGCCCACACCTGGTTCTCCCCGAAGCGTCGTTCACTACCGGCCTCGGTAGTCATCATGGGAGCGTCCCTCGGCCCGCTGATCGCCGCCCCGGTGCTGACCTGGATCATCCAGAGCTACAGCTGGCACGCAGCGTTTCTCGTGCTCATGGTCGCCGGAGTGATGTGGCTGGTGGCCTGGCTGTTCATCGGCGGTGAAGGACCCGCCGGCAATGCGGGAGCGGGCACCGGGAATCAGGCGGTGACGCTTCCCGACACCGTGCCCGTCCGGCTCCTGTGGACTCGCCCCACAGTGATCGGTGTCGCGATCTTCTCGTTCTGCTCCTACTGGGCGACCGCGTTGAAGGTGAGTTGGTTGCCGCTATAATTGCGCGAAGGCCTGCACTACAGCGCCAACGCCACCGGACTGCTGATCACATTGCCCTTCGCCGCGGCCGTGATCCTGACCTTTCTCGCCGGCCTGATCTCCACCCGCCTCTCGCTGGCCGGACGATCGTCCCGCACCGCCCGAGCCCTGTTCGCGGCCGGCCTACTCGCCGCCGGCGGTGTGTGCATGATCGGATTCACCGCGTTGCCCGTCGGAGCCATCCAAATGGTGCTGATCGCGCTCGCGTTCTCCCTCAACACCGCAGCCTGGGGACTGGCGTTCTCCCTGCTCTCCGATGTCGTACCTGCCAAGCAACGCGGATCCGTCATGTCGATCACCGTCGCGATCTACAGCCTCGGCGGTGTCGCGGCACCACTTCTCATCGGCTCCCTCGTCTCCGGGGCCGCCGACACCGCCGCCGGATACGGCCGAGGCTTCGTCATCGTGGGAGTCATCATGCTGGTTGGCGCACTCACCGCCGCCGTCCTGGTCAATCCCGAACGTGATGCAACCACGATCGCCGCACACCACCCGAACACGTAGGCCGAACCAGAACGGTTGACGGCGCCGCCGTCCCCGACCCGGCCCGAGCGCACGAGCCTGTCGTCAGCGATTGTGAAAGGAAGCGGTGAGCACACCAATGTTTGCTGGGAGACCAGGTGTGCCTGATGACAGGTTGGCTCACGGAAGCGAGGACCAGAAGCGCCGGTTTCGGTCGCTCATTCTGTCGGGCGTAGACACGTGAACGGTGACGAGTTGCGGGCGGTGACAAGATACGTTTCGAGGTCGAGACTGGCGGCATCGCCCGGGTCGAGCCGCAGTAGCACGACTGGCACGACCGCCACGACACTGCCGCGACGGGCGGGCGGGCGACCAGAGTGTGGCCGCCGCGAAGCCGGACGTCGAAGACGCATCGATTCACGTCAGCGGCTCACACGGCAATTTCCCTCGCTTCACCGCGTCGACCAAAGTCGCGTGGTCGCGTTCGGTCTGATCCGCGTAGGCGTGGGCGAACCGGCTCAGTGCGACGTCGAGCGTGTCCGACTTTCCGACGTAGCCGCTGATCATCGACGCACCACTGGTCCGCGCGTGGCCCTTCGCGAGCAGGCGCCCGCAGATGCCGGCGTAGTCGGTCAGCGCTGCCGCGCTGAGGTTGTCGATCGGGACCGCGCCCTTCATGTTCCGGAACTGCCGCACGTAGTACTGCCGGCCCTCCACCGTGGTCCAGCCGAGCAACGGATCGCTGACGGTCTGCAGAGCCTGCTGGTACTCGACCACGCGCCGGCCCTGGTGGTCGTGCCAGGCGGACTCGCCGTGCACGAAGCGCGCCACGACGGATCGACGCGCCTGCTTGAGCTGCAGGAACACCACGTCGTCGGCACTGCTCCCTTCGCACAGCACGACGTAGGCACGCAGTCCGACGCTGCCCACGCCGACCACTTTGTGCGCGACGTCGACGACGGTGTAGCCACTGAGCAGTCGTGCCCAGTGGCTGGGCAGCGTGGTGAGGTATTCGTCGAGCCCGGCGGCGATCCGCTCGGCCTCCGCCTTGGACACCCGGGTGATCAGCGGCGGCTCCTCCACGATGCGCCGCCCGGTTTCGTCCTGCTCGGTGAATCGGGGCAGCGCCCGGTCGCTGACGCGGCGCCGAGCCCGCTCCGCGGCGCGGGTGATCTCGTGGCGCAGAGACTCGTCCGACGCCGTCGTGTGCAGCCGGTCGAGGTCGAGTCGCTCGAACGAGCGCGCGAGCAATGGTTGCTCCGCGAGCCAGCGCACATGCTCGCGATAGGTGGCGACGCAGGACTGCACTGCACTCTCGCACTGGCTCTCGGTCGCTGAGTTCTGCCGGCCGGCCACCCAGATGCTCGCAGTCAAGCGGCGCAGGTCCCATTCCCAGCCGCCGGGATGCGCCTCGTCGAAATCGTTCAGATCCAGCACCAGGTCGCGCTCCGGCGAGGCGTAGAAACCGAAGTTGCCCAGATGCGAATCCCCGCAGATCACCGGCTGGATGCCGGTTGCCGGCAGCCCGGCGAGGTCCTGGGCCATCACGATCGCGGTGCCGCGCAGAAAACCGTACGGCGAGGCCGCCATCCGCCCGACCCTGACCGGTATCAGCGATTCCACCCGACCCTGGTGCGACACCCCGATCTGATCCACCACATCGGGGCGATCGTCCGGTGCGCGCCACTCGCCGAGCGCGGACCGCGGTGTCTCCTGACGCAGGCGTTTGCCCAGTGCGTACCGCTCCGCCCTCGGCGTGGCCCGGCGGCGCAACGACGCGAACGACTGCCCGTCGATGGTCGGCAACACGATGTGCGCGTCCACGGTTGTGCGTCGACGTCGAGGATCGGGCCGACCGCCACGGCGTGCAGCTTGTCCGGGTTCGTCACGTTGCGGATCAGACAACTCGGTCACCGTCTCTTCGCTGTGTGCAGTAAGGATGCGTGCAGCATATCGACGGCACCTCACACTCGCGGCGAACGGTCGCCAGCCGTCCACCCGGTTGCCGGGACACTCCTCCGTGTCGGCCGCCTTGCAACAGTGAACGGCAAGTGGATATCGAAGCCTCTAGCGGTGGCAGCGTCCCGGAACGGAGAAAGGTGCTGTTCCCTTAGCCGTCGCGTGTCGACTGTCCCCGGATCAGTCTGCGTGCGTACTTCGATTCGAACGCGAACGTGTCCACAGCGGCAGGCCGAATGGATGTCGACGGCAACACCATTCGGTACCGGATCACCCGCCTCGCGGAGGAGTTCGGTATCGACTTCGACAATCCGACCACGCTCCTGTGGCGGTGGCTCCGGCTCGTTTCGGCAGGCCCCACGTGAGGACGGGCAGTGCGGCGGCCGCAAGTGCCGCGGCGAGAACGATACCCGCGGCGACGAGCAGTGCGAGGTGGTAGCCGTCGGACAGCAGTGGTGTCACGACGAGCGGGCCGACGATCTGTCCGAGACTGTACCCGCTCGTCAGAATCGCTACCGCGCGCGGGATTTGGAGGTCGGCGCCGATCGCGAGCGACATCTGACTGATGCCGAGGAAGGTTCCCCCGAACAGGAAGGCGGAGACCAGCGCGGGCCAGACGCCGTCTGCCGCCGCGGGCAGCGCGATGCCGACGGCCTGAACGGTGAGGGCGATCACCAGCAGGATCGGACGGGACCATCGTCGGCCGAGCGACGCCCACAGTGGACCGGAGGGCAGCGCCGCCAACCCGACCAGCACCCAGGCACCACTGCCGGCGATGCTGCCCGCGGTCCGGTCGATCGCCGCGACGAGGAAGGTGCCGGCGATGATGTATCCGACGCCCTCGAGTAAATAGCTGACGAAGAGTGCACCGAACGAGCGGACCCCCTGCTCAGGTGACTTTCTGCGCTCTCCGGCCGCCGCGGTTGCCCTAGGTTGCGGTGTCAGGGTCCACGCCGCGAAGGTGCAGATCGCAGTCAGGAGCGCGGCCGCCCACCACACCGACTCCCACGTGCTCATCGTCCGCAGGACGAGGACGACGAACCCCGACAGGGCGATACCCGCTCCGATTCCGCCGAACGCCCAGCCCGACAGGTGCGCGGCCTGCCCACCCAGGTGGGAGTGCATGGCGCCGACAGCTAAGACGAACACCAGGGCACTGGCGACACCCGCAATGAATCGCAATACACCCCAGGATGTTTCGTTCGATGCGACCGGCATCAGTGCCAGTGTGACGGTCAGGGCGAGCAGTGAGATCCGCATGGTTGCGGCGGACCGCATGACCCCGGGTATGGCGATTCCGGCGAGCGCCCCGACGAGGTATCCGGAATAGTTGGCCGTCGCCAGGGCAGCGCCCGCCGACGGGGTCAATCCGGCCTGCGCCTCCATCAGCGGGAGAACAGGGGTGTAGACGAACCGCCCGATACCCATGCCGGCCGCCAGCGCTGCGCCCACCTGGCCGACCCTGAGCCACGGCGAACTCGGTGCCCCGAACGTGAGTCGCTCGCCGGCGCTACTGATTGCGTTCATACCTTCTCTTCCAGGGGCGTTCAGACGGCGAGCGCGCCGCCGAACCTAACGAGCGACGGATGTCAGCGACGCCGGGCGGCTGGACTCGTGGATGTGGAACAGGAACCGTGACAGGGCCGGTGTCGTCGTCGAATCCTTCCGGCGGACGAAGAGCGTCTCCGCACGCGAGTCGGCCGGCGCGAGATGATGCACTTTCAGGGCCGACGCCAACGGCGACGCCGTCACCACGCCCAGGGGCAGCAGGGTCACGCCCATTCCCGCGGCCGCGCACCCGAGGATGCCCTCGAGGCTTCCGAACTCGAGGATGTCCGGGCCCGGCAGACCGTGCTGCTCGAAGAGCCGCTCGAGTCGAGCGCGATAGGCGCATCCTGCACGGAGGACGAGGACCTTGTGCCGCCGTCCGTCGGCCGGCACCGAATCCAGACCCGCGATGCGGACGCCGCTCACCAGCACCAATTGCTCGATGAACACCTGCTCGGAGATCAGGTCCGGATGCCGCACCGGTCCGCAGACGAAAGCCCCGTCGAGTCGATGCTCGAGCACTTGGGTGGTGAGGGCGTCGGTCGTGTCGGTCGTCAGGGTGAAGTCGACTCGGGGGCAGTCCTCGCTGAAGGCCGCCAGCACCCCGGGGAGCCGCAACCCCGCGGTGGTCTCCATGGAGCCGATCGCGAGTCGGCCGGAAGGATCTCGATCGTCGCCGACGACCTGCGTCACTTCGCGTACGAGCCGGGTGATGTGTTCGGCGTACGGCACCAGACGTTCGCCGGGGTTCGTCAGGGTCACTCCACGCGCATGGCGGCGAAACAGTTCCACTCCGAGTTCGTCCTCGAGCGCCCGGATCCGTGAGCTGATATTCGACTGAACCGTCAGCAGTTCTTTCGAAGCCCGGGAGATTCCCCCGGCGCGGGCCACGGCCAGGAAGAAACTCAGGTCGCCGATGTCCACGAGAATCCCCGTGCTTCGCTCCACAGGTCCCGGACGATCTCGCCGGCTGGGGCGGACCGGGCAGTGCGATACCCGACGCCTGCCCACAGGGCGAGGCCGTGCGGGTCGCCGGCGGCGGCTGCCGCGGACCGCAGTCCGCTCGTCAACAGATGTACCTGCGGATATGCCGTCACCGCGTAGGTATCGAAGTCGCTGATGAAGTCATTGACCAGGCCGCGGGCGGGACGACCCGAGAACGCGCGAGTGACGACGGTGTCGGTGAAGCGGTCGTCGTGCAACGCGGCGCGGTGCGCGGGTTTGGTCCCTGCCTCGTCGGCGCCCAGGAGAGCGGTACCGATCTGGACTGCGACGGCACCGGCCGCGAGAGCGGCAGCGACATCGCCTCCGGTCGCGATCCCGCCCGCCGCAATGAGGGGTGTGTCGACGGCAGAGCGGGCCGCCTCGACCAGGTCCCGGGTCGAACGTGGGTCCGGCTCCGCGTCCGGGTCGAGCGTCGCCCGATGCCCGCCTGCGTCGACTCCTTGCATACATATCGCATCGACGCCCCGCTCCGCGGCCGACCGTGCCTCGTCGACATCCGACACGGTGGCCACGACGGCAGTACCGGCAGCATGCAACCGATCGACGACGTCTCGCGGCGGAAGGCCGAACGTGAAGGACACCACGGGAACCGCAAGCTCCACTGCAAGGCCGACCTTGGCGTCGAAGGCGTCATCGTCATGGTCGACGACCTCGGGCAGCACCACGTTCCGGCGTTCGGCGAGCGGCCGCAACCGCTCCCGGTAGGCCTCCACGGCCGCGCGGTCGGCCAGGGGACGGCCCGGGACGAAGAGATTGAGTCCCAACGGTGCGTCCGTCAGAGCGCGAATCGCGTCGACCTCACGGCGAACCGCGTCGACGCTCTTGTATCCGGCCGCGAGGAACCCGAGGCCGCCGGTGGACGAAACCGCGGCAGCGAGTTCGGGGGTGCTCGGCCCTCCCGCCATGGGCGCCCCGACGATGGCAATTCGGAGGTCTTCCTCGAGATCGAACACCAGGATCCTTTCTGTCGATGGGTGCGTGAGGAACGAGGTTCACGCCCTCTCACGCTTCCGTTCACCATCGTGCACCGCTGCATCGGCGAGCGGAAATGCCGTTTCGGCTGGATCTATGCTTGGCAGTTATGACCATCGAACTGCGGCACCTCAGGGCGGTCGTGGCGGTCGCCGAGGCGGGCTCGTTCACCGCCGCGGCGACCGCGCTGCACATCACGCAGCCGGCGCTCACCCGAACGGTGCAGCAACTCGAAACCTCACTCGGCGTGCGGTTGTTCGACCGGACCTCGCGTGCGCTCGCCCTCACCGAGGACGGCGCCGGGTTCGTCGAGAAGGTGCGCGTCATTCTCGGTGATCTCGATTCCGCGGTTGCGCTGTACACCACCCGATCCCTTGCCCTCGGCTTCAGTTGGCTGCTCCCCGACCCGTGGGCGCAGCAGGTGATCGACGACGTCGAGAAGAACTCTCGCGCCACCGTGGTTCCGCGTCGCTGCGACGACCCGATCGCTGCACTGAACAACGCCACCGTGGATGCCGCCGTCGTTCGCCGGGACGTCCCGGGCGACGAGTTCGTGCAGCATCCGCTGTTCGAGGAGCAGCGGATCGCGGCGGTCTCGGCCGCCTCGCCACTCGCGAGCCGCGAGACCATCGACTGGGCCGAGTTCGGAACCCTTCCTCTGGTCATCAACACCCTCAGCGGAACCACATCCGAGGATCTGTGGCCGAACCACGACGGCCCGGTGGTGACGTGCTCGAACTTCGACGAGTGGCTCGAACTGATCGCGGCGGATCGCGGTGTGGGCACGGTTCCGGAAGTCGCCCGGAGGCGCGTGACCCACCGCAATGTCCGGTTCATCCCGCTGGTCGGTGCTCCGCCCGCGGTCGTGAGGTTCGTGTACCGCCGCAACCGGGTGACGCCGCTGCTGCGGGTGTTGCGGGACGCCGCGATCCGCAACTCTCCCCCGCCCCACGGCGCCACCGTCCGTCAACCCCGCTGACCGTCACTGCCGCCACGAAGCTGCGCGATCTCCCGCTCCAGTGCGGCATTGCGGGATTTCAGGGCGTCGACTTCGTCCTGCAATCCCTTGCGGGCCAACGCGAGCGATTCCCTCATTCGGGCCTCGCCGTACTTCGGGGGAATGTTCTTCGTGCAGTTGCGGTCCAGAGCCTCGACGTGGACGACGAGCGCGCGGTCACAGCCGGCCCTGCCGACCCCGTCGGGGGTGGCGAGGATCCTTTCGATGAGCTCCGGATCGTCGGCACGCTCGACGATGTCGGCTCGTCCGTAGACCTTGACTCTGGTGCGGGTCGGGTAGTCGATGAAGAACAGGGCCACTCGATCGTTCTCGTCGAGGTTGCCGATCGTGACGAACTGCTGATTTCCCGGATAGTCCGCGAGCGTAATCGTCGACGAGTTCGGTACGTGCACGAAGCCGGGCGGGCCGCCCCGGTGCTGGATGTAGGGCCACCCGGAGGGCGTCACCGTCGCGATGAAGAACGAGTCGGTGGATCGGATCAGTGCGGTCACGCGCGTGTCCAGTTCGTCAGGCCTGCCGACGTTTTCGCCCTGCGCTCGCCTCCGCCCGTACCAGTGGATGCTTCCCGTAGCCTTCTGCCGCTCGGCGACCGGGGCGGTGAACGCGATCGCGCCGTACCGGGACGGGCCGGTCATGAGGTCGCGGCCTCCGGCGCGGGAACGGAGCCGCGTGGCTGTTCCGCTGTGGCCGAGATCGATTCGGCTGTGTACTCGGAGTCGATCTGCTTCCACGCTCGCCGCACGATCGGACTGTCCACTCCACGTCGCAGTGTCAGCACGAACACCAGTGCCGTGATCGCGGTGACCGCGATGGGATAGATCAATCCGGCGAGCACGTTGCCGGTCGCGGTGTTGAGCGACAGCGCCACCAGAGGGGTGAAGCCACCGAACACGCCGGTCCCGAGGTGGTAGGCCAGGGACAGTCCGGTGTAGCGGATCTGCGGTGGGAACAACTCGGACAGGAATGCCGCCGTGGGCCCGTAGATCATGGTGACGAAGATGACCTGCACGGTCAGAGCCAGGACCATCTGGAACTGGTCGCCGTGGACGGCCGCGTGTCGGATCCACGCGAACAGCGGAAGGTAGCCGGCTGCCGAAAAGACGAGGCCGCACAGAATGATCCGCATCCGTCCATGCTTGTCGGACAGCTTTCCGAAGACGACGAAGAACGGTGTCGCGATGACCAGTGCGATTCCGACGGAGACATTGGCTGTGAGGAAGTCGATCTTCAGGATCGTCTGCAGGAAGTACAGCGTGTAGAACTGGCTCGTGTACCAGGCGACTCCCAGACCCGCCGTGACCCCGAAGAGCACGACGAGCAGTAACGCGAAGGCCGGCTTGTGCGCGACGGCGTCCCTGATCGGGGAACGCGAGAGGTTCCCACTCTTCCGCATCTCCTCGAACACCGGCGACTCGTGCATCTTCATGCGGATCTTCAGCGAGAACAGCACGAGGACCGCGGACAGAAGGAACGGGATCCGCCAGCCCCACGAAGTGAATGCCGCCTCGCCCAACCCGACCCGGCAGAGCACGATGACCCCGATCGACAGAAGCAGACCGCCGGTCGCGGTGGTTTGGAGAACACTCGTGAGCGCACCGCGTTTCTCCGTGGGAGAGTTCTCCGCGATGTAGACGACCGCGCCCCCGTACTCTCCCCCGATCGCGAGTCCCTGCAGCAACCGCAGCGTCACCAGCAGTATCGGCGCCAGAATTCCGATGTGGTCGTAGGTGGGCATCAATCCGAGCAACGTGGTGGCGCCGCCCATGATGAGCAGCGTCGTCATGAACGTCTTCTTACGCCCGACCCGGTCTCCCATCCGGCCGAACACGATGGCGCCGATGGGGCGTACGACGAATCCCGTGCCGAAGGCCGCGATCGTGACGAGAAGTGCTGCGGTTCCGTTTCCTTCGGGAAAGAACATCCCGGAGAACACGACGGCGAGACTGCCGTAGATGTAGAAGTCGTACCATTCGATCAAGGTTCCGACGCTGGACGCGGCAATGATTTTGCGAAGACTACTTTTCGGCACACCGCTGACGGGGACGGGTGGTGAGACGGACTGGCTGGCCATGGGGAATCCTTCGGGAGGGACGCGGAGTGGGGTGTGCGAGGCCGCACCGATCGGGGGCTAGGAGCCGATCGCTGCGAGGTCGCGGGAACTGCGACCGAGGATCGCGGCGGCGGTGCCGACCATGTCGTCCATGATCGACGCGACGGAGTCGACACGATCGATCTGGCCGATGACCTCTCCGACGATCAGATTCGCGACGTCATAGTTCTCGGCCTTCACCGCTACCAGGAACTGCTCTTGCTTCTCCCGAAGCGCATCCCGCAGGCCCGGTTCGTCGCCGTGCCATCGCCGGATGAAGCCGTTGTGCAGGACGCGCCCCGTGTACCGAGTCGGCCAGGGCTTTTCGCGCACGATGTCGAAGGCGCTCTGCCTGATCGTGTCGTCCCCGCTCGCGCGTAGCGCGCGGCGCTGCGCCGCGCGCGGAATCGCCGCCTCCTCGGCCGCCCAGAACCTGGTCCCGACGAGGGCGCCGTCGGCTCCGAGCGCGAGCGCGGCTGCCAGGCCACGGCCGTCGCCGATTCCGCCGGCCGCGAGCAGCATCACCTCCGGCGCCTGCCGCCGAAGAAAATCGGCGATCTCGGGAACCAGGGTGAACGTCGATCGGGCCCCCGTTCCGTGGCCGCCCGCCTCTCCGCCTTGAGCAGCGAGGACGCTCGCACCCACCTCGACGGCTCGACGCGCCTGGTCGAGGTCGTGCACCTGGCAGATCAGTGGGATTCCCGCGGCACGAATTGCAGGCGCATGCGGCGCCGGGTCGGCGAAGGAGAGGAAGATCGCCGCAGGACGGTAGTCGATCGTCGTCTCGAGGAGCCGCGGTTGCTGCGCCATCGACCAGGTGATGAAGCCACAACCGACCGCGGCGGTGGTCACCTGGTCGAACTGATCGTGCAGCCAGGACTCGTCGCCGTATCCGCCGCCGATCAATCCCAGCCCACCTGCCTCGGCCACCGCAGAAGCCAATCTCCAATCGGAGACGTAGTCCATCGGGGCAAGGACGATGGGGTGCTCGATACCGAATTTCTCGGTGAAACGGTTCTGCAAGCTCACGCTGGACTCCTCCACGATTTCTCCGACGTGCCGCAGTGGTTTGCACGTGCTGCACGTCACACCGGATGACTATGCGACAACGCTAGAACCGGGCGGAACAGGGGTCCAACAGTTTGTTCCGAACCCTGCGTTCTCCGGAACAGAACGCTCACACAATCAGAATGTGCCGTGAAAAACACTGTCCTGCAATGAAGTAGCCCGAAATGATTCCGCCCGGAATCACGCCACGTGCGCATCGCGCAGGTTCGCGGCCTCGTCGAGGAGGCCGGGGTCCGCGGCTCGTTCGTGGAGTCCGCCGGTCTCGGCAAGGATCGCGGCCCGGACCTGTTCGAGGGTGACGCCCGGGTTCATGTCCGTGAGCGACGCCGCCGTGCCCGGGTCGAAGTCCAACTCGAGGGCGGCGTTGACGTCGGTGAGCACCGCTCGCACGGGATTCGAATCGGACACCACGAGCTCGAAACCGAAGAGCCACGCGCCGGCGACTATTCGCTGCGCGGTCCCCGCCAACTTGACACGGCCCTCGCCGTTGACGGTCCAGTCACCGGGGCAGTACTCGCCGGGGACCGGTCCGATGCGAGCGTCGACGCCGAGGCTCCTCAGCACGGCGGCGATCCTCGGGGTGATCCGCTCGAAGCGCGGGCGGGCGCCGATGATGCCCTCGGTGTCCCGGGAGAAGATCTCCACGACGAGGGTCTGCTCGTGGTAGGCCGCGGCCCGACCACCGGCCCCTCGGACGACGGGGGTGAACCCATGTCGCCGCGCCGCCGCGGCGGCCGCCGGAAACTGCGGTCGGATGGCGTCCAACCGCCCGAACGACAACGTCCGTGCGGGACTGTAGATCCGCACCAGCCCAGGAGCATTCGGATCTCGCCCCGTCCGGCGCAGCAGCGCCGACGCAAACGCCGCATCCATCACGGGATCATCCGGAAAATGCGTGGTCAGCAACCGCTCGATCGTCATGCTCGTCCCGTCACTCCGCTCCGCAATCACACCGCCGCGCCGCCATCGCCGCAACCGGCACGTCACTACAGTGTCGCCGAGACCGAAGTAGTCCACACGACGATCGGATTTCACGGATATCCCCGCGGCCGCTCCCGCCGGGGCCCTACCCTGGACACGCCGAAATGCACTCCCCCTGGACGCCTGCGCGCAGTGTGCAGGGCCAGCGCGCCGAGAGGTCGTCACGATGCTCCTCAGATCGAGTGTGGTCGCCTTGCCCTGTGCCGTCGCCGCGGTACTGTCCGCCTCGCCTGCCCAGGCCACGCCGTCTTCGGGCGTGACCGCTCAGATTCTGTTCGAGACCACGGTTCCGGCGGTCGCCGGCAGTTCGGCGGGCACGGATCTGACGCTGCGGCGCATCGAGATCGCCTCCGGCGGCACGACGGGCTGGCACTACCACGACGGCCCGGTGTATGCGTTCGTCGAGTCGGGGGTGCTGTCCCGCACGCTGCAGGACTGCACGAAAGCGGTGACGACCGCCGGTCAGGCGATCACCGAGGACCACGGCAGCGACCACGTCCACGAGGGTTCCAATCTGGGGACCGAACCGCTGGTCCTGCTCGCGTTCTACACCCAACCGGAGGGCAAGCCGCTGTCCGAGGATGCGCCGGCACCGGCCTGCTGACGGGCCGACCGGGCCGTCATCACGCGAGCGCGCCGATCCAGGCGACGGCTCCCGCGACGTCGTCGACCGTTGCCGTCGCCGACGGCAACGGTGGACGGCGAATCATCAGCACCGGGATGCCCAGGGCGCGCGCGGCGTCCAGTTTCGCGTCGGTCTGACCGCCGCCGCTGTTCTTGGTCACGAGAACGTCGATCCGGTGCTCACGCATCAATGCCGTCTCGCCGGCCACCGCGAACGGCCCGCGGGCGAGGAGCAGGGTCGACTGCGGCGGCATCGCCACGTCGGGTGGATCGATCGCGCGGATCAGGAACCACAGTGCGTGCAGGCCGGCGAACACATCGACGCCCTGCCTGCCGATGGTGAGGAAGATTCTCGTTCCCAGGCCGGGTAGCAGATCGGCGGCGCGAGCAAGGTCCGGGGCGGTGTGCCAGTGTTCGCCGGGACGCGGCGCCCATTCGGGGCGCCGGAGAACGACGAGCGGGATGCCGCGACGGTGCGCGGCGTCGGCGGCGTTGCGCGTGATCTGTGCCGCGAACGGGTGCGTCGCATCGACGATCGCGTCGACGGGATGCGCGCACAACCACTCCGCAAGCCCGGCCGCTCCCCCGAACCCGCCGATCCGCACCTCACCGGCGGGCAGGCGCGGATCACGGACCCGGCCCGCGAGTGAGGACACGGCCTCGACACCCGGAACGTCGGCGAGCGCCGCGGCGAGCGCTCGCGCCTCCCCGGTTCCGCCGAGGATCAGAATCCGTGACACGCTCAGTGGGTGGTGCGCTCGCGGGTGGCGGAATACAGGTAGCTGTCCGGAAACCCTTCGGCAGCAAGCACTTTACCGACGATCACCACGGCAGTCTTCGTGACGCCCGCCGCCTTCACCTGATCGGCGATCGTGGCAAGGGTGCCCCGCAGCACGATCTCGTCGGGACGCGACGCGAACGCGACGACGGCCGCGGGACAGTCGCGACCGTAGTTCTCGATAAGTTCCTCGGCGATCTGATCGATCCGGTGCGCCCCCAGGTGCACCACCATCGTGGCGCCGCTGCGGCCGAGGGACCGCAGGTCCTCACCCTCCGGCATCGCGGTGGACAATGTGGACACGCGGGTCAGGACAATCGACTGCGAGACACCGGGGACGGTCAGTTCCCGCCCCAGCGACGCCGCCGCCGCGGTGAACGCGGGCACCCCGGGCACCACCGTGTGCGCGACCCCGGCGGACTCGAGCCGGCGGACCTGTTCGGCGACGGCACTGAAAATCGACGGGTCACCCGAGTGCAGTCGGGCGACGTCCTGACCCGCAGCGTCGGCCTCGATCAGCAGGGCGACGATCTCGTCGAGACTCAGACGCGCCGTGTCGATCACCCGCGCACCCTCGGGGCACTCCGCCAGGAGTTCCTGCGGGACGAGGCTGCCCGCGTACAGGCAGACGGGGCTGGTCGCGATGATCCGCTGCGCACGGACCGTGATCAGGTCGGCCGCGCCGGGACCCGCTCCGATGAAATACACGGTCATGCCGCATCACCTTTCGACTGTTTCGTCACCGACCACTGCGCCACCGGCAGTTGCGGCCGCCACGCGGTGAATCCGCCGAGTGGCTCCCCTCGGTACACCTGGAATTTGCGGAGCTGCCCACCGCATTTCGAGAACCACTGCAGCAGAAGCGCTTCCGATTCCGCGGTCACCGCATTGGCCACCATCCGGCCCCCGACCCGAAGCCGGGACCAGCACTCGCCCAGCAGACCGTCCTGGGTGACGCCACCACCGACGAAGATCGCGTCCGGCACGGACGACGCGGGTGGTACGTCCTCGAACGCGGCGGGTGCGTCGCCGAACACGGTGAGGGACGGCACCCCGAGCGCCGACGCGTTCGCCTCGATCTGATCGACCCGTGCCGCGCTGCGCTCGAAAGTCACTGCCCGGCAGCGCGGGTGGGTGCGCATCCATTCGATCGCGACGGTGCCGGACCCCCCGCCCACGTCCCACAGCAACTCCCCCGCCGCGGGGGCGAGGGCGCACAGCGTCAGCGCGCGGATCTCGTGTTTGGTCATCTGCCCGTCACCCGTGAACGCGGCGTCGGGCAGTCCCGGCAGCCGGGTCAGCCGGACGGCGCCGGACTCGGCCCGGCAGTCGATCGCGATCACGTTCAGCCGCGGTCCCGGCCCGTGCGACCACACCGACGCCGTTCCGTCGAGCCTCGACTCGTCCGGTCCGCCCAGTTCGCCGAGCACGGTGAGCCGCGACGGTCCGAACCCCCGTCCCGTCAGCAGGTCGGCCACTGCGGCGGGAGTGTGCTCGTCCCGGCTCAGCACAAGCAGTCGCGTCGCGTCGGCGAGTTCCGGCAGGAGCGCGTCGACCGGTCGATTCACGAGACTGATCACCGGTGTCTCGTGCGCCGCCCAACCCAGGCGGGCGCAGGCCAGGGTGGCCGACGAAGGATGCGGGATCACCCGCACCCGTTCCGCGCCGAGCAGGTTCACGAGGGTGACGCCGATCCCGTGGAACATCGGATCGCCGCTGGCCAGCACGCACACCCGCCGGCCGTGGTGCTGTTCGAACAGGCCGGGCAGCGCCGGGACCAGCGGCGACGGCCAGGCCACCCGCAGCGCCGGCGTCTCGGGGATCAGGGCGAGTTGACGCCCCGAACCCATCACGACGTCGGCCACTTCGATCTCGCGCCGCGCGGACGGCGACAGACCGTCCCACCCGTCGGCACCGATCCCGACGACGACGATCGGGTCGGTCATCGCGGCATCCGGCGCCAGATCGCCTGCGGCAGCAGTCGCATGACGAAGAACACGGGCCGCAACCGGCCCGGCACCCAGACTCGGCTCGCGCCGCGGTACAGACCCCGCACGACCGCGTCCGCGACCTGTCCCGGCGTGCTCGACATCGGCGCCGGCGACATGCCCTCGGTCATCCGCCCGATGACGAACCCGGACCGGATCAGCAGCAGGGACACACCGCTGCCGTGGAGGGCGTCGCCGAGACCGGAGGCGAACCCGTCGAGACCGGCTTTCGCCGACCCGTACACATAGTTGGCGCGGCGCACGCGCACACCGGCGACGGACGAGAAGACCACGATCCGTCCCGATTTCTGCTCACGGAGCAGGGTCGCGAGATGCGTGAGGACACTGACCTGCGCGACGTAGTCGGTGTGCACGACGGCCACGGCGTGCCGCGCGTCCCGCTCGGCGCGCGCCTGGTCGCCGAGGATGCCGAAGGCGAGGACCGCGACCGACAGCGGGCCGTGCGTGTCCACGACGGACCGCAGCAGCTTCTCGTGGCTGTCGAGGTCGTCGGCGTCGAATTCCACGCAGTCCACCGCGGACGCGCCCGCGTCGAGCAGCGACTGCCGCTCGGCGGCGAGTTCGGTGCTGCGGCGGGCGGCGAGGACGATCGTGCGGCCGGGCGCGAGCCGGGAGGCGATCTCGAGGCCGATCTCGCTGCGACCACCGAGCAGGAGTACCACTCCCTCGTCGGGCTGTCCGCTGTTCTTCTTCGATCCCAGGCTCACCCGTCCAGTGTCCTGGATTACCGTCGGGGGATGGACCGCACCCCCTCCACCCCGATCCGCCTGCCCGACGCGGCACTCGCCTTCCTCGGCGAATACCACCTCGGGACGCTCACCACGCTGCGCAAGAACGGCACCCCGCACGTCGTCGCCGTCGGCTTCACCTGGGATCAGGAGCACGGGCTGGCGCGGGTCATCACCAACGGCTCCTCCCAGAAGGCCCTCAACGCCGAACGGGGAGGGTACGGCGCCGTCAGTCAGGTGGACGGACCGCGCTGGATGACACTCGAAGGTCCCGCCCGGGTCCTCACCGACCCCGAATCCGTCGCCGACGCCGTCGCCCGCTACGCCGCGAGGTACCGCCAGCCCCGGGTGAACCCGACACGGGTGGTCGTGGAGATCGCCGTCAGCCGCGTACTCGGCTCGGCTGCGCTGCGTCACGACTGAACCGCAGCTTCCACGGGACCCGCGCCGATTCGAGTTGCACCGCGAGGCTCATCTTGGACACGCCGTCGGTGCGTTCCTCGAACCGGATCGGGACCTCGGCGATCGTCATGCCGCGCTGCACCGTCCGGTAGTTCATCTCCACCTGGAACGCGTACCCGTTGCTCTGCACGCCCTCGACGTCGATGGCCCGCAGCGTGTCGGCGTGCCACGCCTTGAACCCGGCGGTCGCGTCCTTGACCCGCAACCGCAGGATCGCGTTGACGTAGAAGTTCGCCCACGCCGACAGCGCCTTGCGGTGCCACGGCCAGTCGCTGGCGACCGCGCCGCCCGCCACGTAGCGGGAGCCGAGCACGACGGCTGCATCCGTCGTCGTCAGCGTCTCCACCATCCGCGGGATGGCCTCGGTGGGGTGCGACAGGTCGGCGTCCATCTGGATCACGATGTCCGCGCCCTCGGACAACGCCCGGGTCATGCCCGCGACGTAGGCCCGCCCGAGGCCGTCCTTCACGGTCCGGTGCAGCACCCCGACCGGGATCGGACCGCTCTGCGCGAGCGTGTCGGCCACCTCACCGGTGCCGTCCGGCGAGTTGTCGTCGACGACCAGCACATGCAGGTTCGGGATGTCCAACGCCGCGAGAAGCTCGACGATCTTGGGCAGGTTGTCGCGTTCGTTGTAGGTCGGGACGACGACGGTTACCTTCGGGGCGACGCTTTCCATGACACCTTCGGTTGATCTGTGATCCCGACTCTCCGCGGACGTGCAGCGGCGAGTGCGGTCGTGAACAAATGGGAGATGTTACTACCCGCGCCGCACCGCCCCGCACGCTCCCGCTTCCCGCGGCATCCTCAGCCCGGGAGAACGGTCAGCCCGTGCGGCCGGGTGTTGACCGGCTCACAGCCGTCGGCGGTCACGACGACGATGTCCTCGATGCGGGCACCCCACTCCCCGCGGAAGTAGATTCCCGGCTCCACGCTGAAGGCCATCCCCTCGGTCAGTTCGATCGAATTACCCGAGACGATGTACGGCTCCTCGTGCACCGACAAGCCGATTCCGTGCCCGGTCCGGTGCACGAACACCTCGGCGAGACCCTGCGCGGCCAGCAGGTCCCTGGCGGCCGCGTCGACCGCCTCGGCGGTGACGCCGGGACGCACCAGGGCGACCGCCGCCGCCTGCGCCTCCTCGAGGACCGCGAACTTCTCGGCCACACCCGGATCGGGCTCACCCATGCTGTACGTGCGGGTGGAGTCGGAGTTGTAACCGGGCTCGACCGGTCCCCCGATGTCGATGACCACCACGTCACCCGACTCGACGACCCGCTCGGACACCTCGTGGTGCGGATCGGCGCCGTGCGGCCCCGATCCGACGATCACGAACGCCGCCTCGGTGTGCCCCTCCTCGAGGATCGCGGCGGTGATGTCGGCCGCCACCTCGGCCTCGGTGCGGCCGACCTTCAGGAACTCCCCCATCCGGGCGTGAACCCGGTCGATGGCCTGACCGGCCCGGCGCAGCGCGTCGATCTCCGCATCGTCCTTGACCATCCGCAGCTCCCGCAGCACCTCGGTGGCCAGGATCGGCAGCGCCCCGAGCGCCTCCGACAACGGAATCAGGTGCAGCGCGGGCATCGCATCCGTCACGGCGGTCCGCGCAGGAGACGGCAGCAGCCCCGACACCAGCGCGTACGGGTCCACCCCGTCCACCCAGTCGCGCACCGTCAGACCCAGGTCGGACGTGGCCGATTCGGTCAGCGCGGCCAGTTCGAGCCGCGGCACGACCACGGACGCTGTGTCGCCGTTCGCCGGGATCACCAGGCAGGTGAGGCGTTCGAACGACTCCGCGCGTGAACCCAGCAGATACCGCAGGTCGGGTCCGGGCGTGATGAGGAGGCCGTCGAGTCCGGCGTCGCGGGCCAGAGCGCCTGCGCGCGCGATCCGGTCGGCATAGATGGTGGTCGGGAAACGTGAAGTCGATGCGCCGAGGGAACTCATGGCTTCAGGCTAAACCGGTTTGGCAGGATGAGGGTCATGACAGGGCCTCTGCTTCTCCTCGACGGTGCCAGCCTGTGGTTTCGCGCGTACTACGCGCTACCCGACTCGATCACCTCACCCGACGGTCGATCCGTCAACGCGGTGCGCGGATTCACCGACATGGTGGCCGCACTGATCACCAAGCACCAGCCGTCCCGGCTCGCGGTGTGCCTCGACCTGGACTGGCGGCCCGCGTTCCGCGTCGAAGCGGTGCCCACGTACAAGGCGCACCGGGTCGCCGAGGACACCGGCGGGGCGGAGGAAGAGGTCCCCGACACCCTGTCGCCACAGGTCCCGATGATCCTGGATGTCCTGGCCGCCACCGGAATCGCGACCGCAGGCGCGGAAGGCCTCGAAGCCGACGACGTCCTCGGCACACTCGCCGCCACCGAGACCCGCGACGCGGTCATCGTGGTCACCGGTGACCGCGACCTCCTGCAGGTCGTCACGGACGATCCGGTGCCCGTGCGGGTGCTGTACGTGGTGCGCGGCCTCGCCAAGGCCGAGCTGCTCGGGCCCGAAGAGGTGGCAGCCAAGTACGGGGTGCCCGCCGACCGGGCCGGTGAGGCCTACGCGGAGCTCGCCCTGCTGCGCGGCGACTCGTCGGACGGGCTGCCGGGTGTGAAGGGAATCGGTGAGAAGACCGCGTCCAGCCTGATCATGCAATACGGATCGCTTGCCGCACTGCGGGCCGCAGCAGTCGATCCCGAATCCGACATGGCAAAGGGTGCGCGCGCGAAGTTCGCCGCCGCGGCCGACTATCTCGACGCGGCACTGCCGGTGGTGCGGGTGGTGCGGGACGCGGAAGTCGAACTGTCCCGCGAAGACACGCTGCCCGCCAAACCGGTCGACGCGGACCGGCTCGGCAGGCTGGCGGACGAACTCGGAATCGAGAACTCCGTGGGACGCCTCACCGCGGCGATGAAAAAGGTGGCCGCCGCACGGGTTCCGTGACGGCCGGGTGGGCCGCCCGGGGCATGCCTAGCTCGGGCGGCTCACCTCGTACGTGCCCTTGTCGTCGGTGAAGGTGAGAGTGACCTGCTTCTTCTCACCGTCGACGGTGAGGCTGCACGTGAAACTGTTGCCCTTCTTCACTTCCTGACCCGAGGGGCAGGTGACGCCGGACACGTTCTCGGCGCCGTAGGAATCGGTGACGATGCGCTCGACACCGTCCTCCGCCGCCTTCTGGTCGAGGGTGTCCGTGCCGAACACCGTGAACGCGAGCACGAGGGCGATACCCACGATCACGAGCAGTGCCACCACACCACCGATGATCAACGGCAGCTTCGACTTCCCCGAGGACGGCGGCTGTCCCCACTGCTGCTGGCCGGGGGCCGGTCCCCACTGCTGCGGCTGACCCGGTTGCTGACCCCACTGCGGCTGCCCGGGCTGCTGAGGCTGCTGCCCCCACTGCCCCGGGCCCGGCTGTCCGAGCTGACCGGGCTGCGGCTGCTGCCCCCACTGGGGTTGACCGGGCTGCTGGGGCTGCTGACCCCACTGCGGCTGCCCGGGCTGCTGAGGCTGACCCGGTTGCTGACCCCACGGCTGGGCGGGCGGCTGCTGACCGTACTGCGGCGCGCCGTACTGGCCGCCGCTCTGGTCAGGATTGCCCTGGCCCGGTTGCTGTCCCTGGGCCCATTGCCCGTTCGGGTCGTTCGGTCCGTAAGGGCCGCTCATCGTCGCCTCCCGCTCACGTGTCAAGTTTTGTACCTACCGTAACGCCCCACCATCGGATTCGGGCCTTCGGACGGCGTGCGAATCCAACCACACGGCGTCGGGTCACGCAGCATCCACGGCGACGACGCCCCGACGGATCGCCGCGACCGCACGACCCGCGGCCTTGCCGACCTCCGGATCGGGCGACGTCGACCGGACCTGTTCGAGGAGGTCGATCACCTGCCTGCACCACCGCACGAAGTCGCCGGCGGACAGCGCGCGCCCCTGGTCTCCCGCTGCTATCAGCGCCTCGACGAGCGAATTGTCGCTGGCCCAGTGGTAGATCGCGGCGGCGAAACCGAAGTCCGGTTCACGGGTGGGCGGCAACTTGTGCCGGATCTCGTCCGCCCGCAGTTCCCGCCACACCCGCACGGTCTCGTCGAGGGCGTGCCGCAACGCTCCCGGACCGCCGCTCTCGACGGTGTCCCCCTCGCGCCGCGATTCGAAGATCACGGCGGACGCCACGGCGGCGAGTTCCGCGGGCCCGAGCCCCTTCCACACACCTTGCCGGAGGCATTCGGCCACCAAGAGGTCGCTCTCGCAATAGATCCGGCTCAACCGGGTGCCGTGCTCGGTGGCATCGGGGTGCTCACCCGCCGAGACGTAGTCGCGCTCGGCGAGCAGCGACAGGATCCGATCGAACGTGCGCGCCAACGAGTTCGTGGTGGCGGCGACCTTCTGGCGCATCGTCTCCGTCTCCCGGGCCAGCCGGTTGTAGCGCTCACCGATCCGGCTCAGCTGCTCGCGGTCGGGCCAGCTGTGGCACGGATGCTGCCGGATCGCGCGCCGCAACCGCGCGATCTCGGCGTCGTCGGCGGCCGCACCCGACTTCTTCCGCTTCCGGCGGCCCGGCGCGACGATTCCGGTGCTGCGCAACGCCGATGCCAGATCGCGTCGCACCCGGGCCGTGTGGTGATCGAAGCGTCGCGGCAACCTCATCGATCCCAAAGACCGTGCCGGCTCGGGGAAGTCGCCCGCCGACACCCGGCCCGCCCACTTCGCCTCGGTGAGGATCAACGGTTTCGGGTCCGTCGGATCCCGGTCCGGTTCCAGCACCACGGCCAGACCGGAGTGCCGCCCCACGGGGATGGCGATCACGTCGCCCCGCCGCAAGGCGACGAGCGAGGCGACGGCGGCGTCCCGGCGTTCGGTCCGGCCTGCGCGTTCGAGCGACCGTTCCCGGCTGCTCAGTTCCTCCCGCAGCCGGGCGTACTCGAAGTACTCGCCGTCCTCGCCACCGAGCCGTTCGCGGAGCGTGGTCAGCGCGGCCTCGTTGCGTTCGATGCCCCGCGTCAGGCCTACCACCGACCGATCGGCCTGGAACTGGGCGAACGACCGCTCGAGCAGGGCCCGCGATTCCGCCGCACCCATGCGGTCGACCAGGTTGATCGTCATGTTGTAGCCGGGACGGAACGAACTGCGCAGCGGGAATGTGCGGGTGGACGCCAGGCCGGCGACGTCCACCGGTTCCACCCCCGGCTGCCACAGGACCACCGCGTGGCCCTCGATGTCGATGCCGCGACGTCCCGCCCGGCCCGTGAGCTGCGTGTACTCCCCCGGGGTGAGTTCGGCGTGGGCCTCGCCGTTGTACTTGACCAGGCGTTCGAGGACAACCGTCCGAGCGGGCATGTTGATGCCGAGAGCCAGCGTCTCGGTGGCGAACACGGCCCGAACCAGACCCTTGACGAACAACTCCTCGACCGTCTGCCGGAACGCCGGCAACATCCCCGCGTGGTGCGCGGCGAGGCCACGCTCCAGCGCCTTGCGCCATTCCCAGTACCCGAGGACCTCGAGGTCGGCCTTCGGCAGTTCGCCGGTGTGGGCGTCGACGATGGTCCGGATCTCGGCGACCTGCTCCGGCGTGGTGAGATCGAGGCGGGACCGCAGGCACTGGGCCAGCGCGGCGTCGCATCCGGCCCGGCTGAAGATGAACGTGATCGCCGGGAGCAGCCCCTCGTCGTCGAGGCGGGAGATCACTTCCGGTCGGGGCAGCGGCCGGAAGTCGCTGGAATAGCCACGTCCGCCGCCGCGCCGCCCCCTGCCCCTCGGCTCCCACGAGTCGGCCCGCTCGAGCGCCTGACGCTGCTTGACGTGACGCACCAGATCCTGGTCGACCACCAGATCGTTACGGGCATCCCCGCTGCGCGCCCTCGTGTCGAACAGGTCGAACAGCCGCCTTCCCACCATGATGTGCTGCCACAGCGGAATCGGGCGGTTCTCGTCGACCACCACGGTGGTGTCGCCGCGCACCGTCTCCATCCACGCACCGAACTCCTCGGCATTACTGACGGTCGCCGACAAACTGACGAGCCGGACGTCCTCGGACAGGTGCAGAATTACCTCTTCCCACACCGCCCCCCGGAACCGGTCGGCCAGGAAGTGCACCTCGTCCATGACGACGTGCGACAACCCGCGCAGCGCCGCGGAATCGGCGTACAGCATGTTCCGCAGCACCTCGGTGGTCATCACGACCACCGGAGCGTCCGAGTTGATGCTCGAATCTCCGGTCAGCAGCCCGACGGTGTCCTTGCCGTACCGGCGCACCAGTTCCGCGTACTTCTGATTGCTCAGCGCCTTGATCGGAGTGGTGTAGAAGCACTTGCGACCGGCCGCGAGCGCCAGGTGCACCGCGAATTCACCGACCACCGTCTTTCCCGCGCCGGTCGGCGCGCAGACGAGGACGCCGTGGCCGCCCTCGAGCGCGCGGCAGGCGTTGATCTGGAAGGGGTCGAGCACGAAGCCGAGCTGCGCCGAGAACACATCGAGTTCGGTGCCGCCGGTCGTGTCACCTGTTGTCACTGCCACCCCGTCAGATTGTCACAGGGTGTCGGAGAAGTCCTGACCCGGTGTGTTGCTGCCGGTCGTGCTCGCAGCGTCGTTCTTGTTCGCGGCACCGGACTTCCCGGACTTGCGTGAACGCCGGAACCGGCCCGCGGACTCGGGGACGGTTGCGGCGGCCACGTCGAAGGACTCGTTCAGGTCGGCCGGCGCCGCGATCGTCGACGCCTCGTCGTCGTCGAGGGCACCCCACTCCTGCTCCGTGCGACGAGCCTTGCGGCGGTCGTTGATGCGGGCGATCTGCACGGCGATCTCGAACAGCAGGGTCAACGCGAACGCGAGCGCGAGCATCGAGAACGGGTCCTGACCGGGGGTGGCGATCGCGGCGAACACGAACAGGGCGAAGATCAGGCCACGACGCCACGCCTTGAGTTTCGCGTAGGGCAGGATACCGACGAAGTTCAGGGCGACGATGAGCAGCGGGATCTCGAAGCTGACACCGAAGATGATCAGCAGGTTGATGATGAACCCGAAGTATTCCGCGCCGCCGAGTGCGGTGATCTGGACGTTGTCGCCGATCGTCAGCAGGAAGTGCAGGGCCTTCGCGACGACCACGTAGGCCAGGACGGCACCGGCGATGAACAGCGCCGCGCCGGACACCACGAAGCCGATCGCGTAGCGGCGTTCCTTCGCGTACAGGCCGGGTGTGATGAACGCCCACAGCTGGTACAGCCAGATGGGGCAGGCGAGGACGACGCCCGCCGTGAGCGCGACCTTGAAGCGGAGCATGAACTGCTCGAACGGTCCGGTCGCGAGGAGTCGGCACGACCCGTCGTTGCTCAGGTCGGCGCGGCTCGACTCCGGCAGCGAACAGTACGGTCCGCGCAGGAGCTCGCCGAGACTCTCGATGCCGAAGATCTGGTGGGAGTACCAGAAGAATCCCACCGCTGTGGTGACCACGATGGCCAGCACCGACAGGAGCAGTCGCGTGCGCAGCTCGTAGAGGTGATCGACCAACGACATGGTGCCGTCGGGGTTGGTCCTCCGCTTGCTGTGGCGCGGATCGAACGGAATTCGCACTGTTGTTCGCCCTAGTCTTGGTCAGCAGTCAACCGGGGTGAAGAGTCACCCCGGTTGTCAGGCGGCTCGGGCTACGCCGACTTGGGCTCGGTGTGCTGCGGCTGCGGCTGCACCGGCGCCGGAGGGGTGACCGGTGCGGTGGTGGTGTCCGCCACGGGCAGCTCGGCGGGCGCGCTCTGCTGCGCGGTGGGCGCCGGCGTGCTGTTGTCGTTCTGCATCTCCTTGACCTCGCTCTTGAAGATGCGGAGCGAACGGCCGAGTCCACGAGCCGCATCGGGCAGCTTCTTGGAACCGAACAGGATGACGACGACCAGCGCGACGATGGCCCAGTGCCAGGGGCTCATGGCTCCCATGATGAAACCTCCAAAAGATCAGGTGACCCCGATGCTACCGGACATACACGGCACCAGCCCGGTCGAAACCGGCTAGCTGCGCTGCCGTTTCCCTGCGGGTTTCCTGGGTCCCCGCTGTGAGCGCAGATCGGCGAGCAGGGCCTCCCCGGACCACTGCCGGTTCCCGCCCGCCTCGGCCTCGCGGATCAGCGCGACCAGACGCGCGTTCACGGGCGCCGCCGTCCCGGGCCCGGTGTCGAAGGCGATGTCGGAGGCACCGACCTCGATGTCCGATCCGTGCAGGTCCGTCAGTCTCAACCCGTGGTCACGGATCTCCGCCCCGACACGCTCCCGGCCCATCGCCGCTCATGCCTCGACGGCCTCGTACGCGGACAGCGCCTCCACGGCCCGGCGGCGCACCTCATGGACCAGTTCGGGCGGTCCGAGCACGGTGATTCCGGAACCGAAGCCGAGCACGAGCCGGGCCATCCACTCCAGCGCCCCGTAACTCATGGTCGCCTCGACCGACCCGTCGGCGGCAACCGTGGCCACATCCATCGGGTAGTAGTCGAGCACCCACACGCAGTCGGCGCCGATGTGCAATCGCGCTTGGGGCAGAGACGCGTCGCCGCTGAACAACTCCAGGTTGGAGTCCCGGACGAGAGCCTGCGCCGGCGGGGTCGACGCCTCGTCCAGTTCGGTGGCGGCGTCGATCCGGTCGAGACGGAACAGCCGGACCCCCTCGGCCTGCCTGCACCACGCCTGCAGATAGCTGTGATTGTCGACCAGCACGATCCGCACCGGGTCCACGGTGCGCTCGGTGACCCGGTCCCGGGATGCCGAGTAGTACGTCAGGTGGAGTGCCCGCCGGCGATGGAGGGCGGAGCGCACCGCGGCCGCGACGGGATCTTCCGCCACGTCCTCCACCGCGGCCCGCTCGGACGCCGGGGTCACCGCCGCGCGGGCCGCCGCCGTGCCCGCGGCGTCCTCGATCTTCGCGATCGCACTGTGCGCCGCGGACGGGTCGACCATGCCCGGCATCTCCACCAGCGAACGCAGGGCAATCAGCAGGGCGGTCGCTTCGGTGGACGTCAACCGCAGCGGACGGTCGATGCCCGCCGAGAACGTCACCTCGATGCTTTCCTCGGAGAACGACAGGTCGATCAGGTCACCGGGCCCGTAGCCGGGCAGCCCGCACACCCACAACTGGTTGAGGTCGGACATCAGCTGTGTGGTGGTGACGCCCAGTTCGGCGGCGGCCTCGGCGGCACTCATCCCGGGGTTCGCGATGAAATACGGCACCAGATTGAGAAGCCGGGACAGCCGCGACGACAGCCGGTTGCTCACGACGTCACCCCTTCCCCTGCGGCGTCCTTCAGCTTGGTCAGCACATCGTGTCGTAGTTCGGGCGGATCGAGGACCAGGGCGTCCGCCCCGTGGCCCGCGACCAGCCGCGCGATCCAGTCCCGGGAGTGGATGGGAATCCGGAGCACGGTGCCGCTGCGCTCGTTCACCCGCTTCTCCTCCGCGGTGGTCGCCAGTCGGCGCAGTTCCTGGGCCCGGCCCTCCGCCACCCACACGGTGGCGGTACCGGTGACCTCGCCCGAACCGGTGACCCGGTCGACGATGTCCCGGAGGTCGACATCCGCGGGTTTGTGGACGACCCCTGACGGCCCGAACTCCGTCACGTCGTCACCGATCCGCGACAGCCTGAACGTCCGGACGGCGCCCCGGTCGACGTCGTGACCGACGAGGTACCACCGGCCGTGGGCGGTGACGACACCCCACGGTTCCACGGTGCGTTCGGTGTACGGCTCGTTGAGCGCACCGCGGTGCGGGAAGTGCACGGCGCGGCCGGCATCGACCGCCGCTAGCAACTTCCCGAGCGCCGGTTCGGAGCCGCGGGTACGGGCGGGCACCGCCGTGATCGGGGTGGCCGCCGAATCCGGATCCACCTGCACACCCGCCGCACGCAACTTCAGCAGCGCCCCCTGCGCCGCAGACGTCAACTCCGGCGACTCCCACAACTGGACCGCCACCGCGACCGCCGCCGACTCCTCCTGGTCGAGGTCGATGTCGGGTAGCTCGTACGCGTTGCGGTTGATCCGGTAGCCCTCGACCGTCGAGAAACGCGACGCCTGCCCGGTCTCGAGGGGGACACCGAGATCCCGCAACTCGTTCTTGTCGCGTTCGAACATGCGGCTGAACGCCTCGTCGCTGGCGGAGTCGGCGTACCCGGCAACGCTCTCGCGAATCTTCTCGGCGGTGAGGAACTGTCTGGTGGACAGCAAACAGATCACCAGGTTCATCAAGCGCTCGATCTTGGAAGTCGGCACGCCCGGAAGCCTAGTGGGTGAGCCGCATCCGGACTCCCCGAGCGCCGCTACATCGAGGCAATCAGCCGCTCCACCCGCTCGTCCACCGACCGGAACGGATCCTTGCACAGCACGGTCCGCTGGGCCTGGTCGTTGAGCTTGAGATGCACCCAGTCGACCGTGAAGTCGCGTCCGGCCTCCTGCGCGGCGGTGATGAACTCGCCGCGCAGCTTCGCCCGGGTGGTCTGCGGCGGCGTGTCCACCGCGGCCTCGATGGTCTCGTCCTCGGTGATCCGCTTGACCAGCCCCTTGCGCTGCAGCACGTCGAACACGCCGCGACCGCGTTTGATGTCGTGGTACGCGAGATCGAGTTGCGCGATCTTCGGGTCGGCCAGTTCGAAGCCGTGCCGGTCCTGGTACCGCTGGAACAGCTTGCGCTTGATCACCCAGTCGATCTCCGTGTCGACCTTCGCGAAGTCCTGCGTCTCGACGGCGTCCAGCATGCGGCCCCACAGGTCGACCACCTGCGTGACCTGCGGATCGGGGTCGCGGTTCTGCAGGTGCTCGACCGCGCGAGCGTGATACTCCCGCTGGATGTCGAGGGCACTGGCCTGCCTGCCGCCGGCCAGCCGCACCGGGCGGCGGCCGGTGACGTCGTGGCTGACCTCGCGGATGGCGCGGATCGGGTTGTCGAGCGCGAAGTCGCGGAACGACACCCCGGCCTCGATCATCTCGAGTACGAGCGCCGCCGTGCCCACCTTCAGCATCGTGGTGGACTCGGACATGTTCGAGTCGCCGACGATCACGTGCAGGCGGCGGTACTTCTCCGCGTCGGCGTGCGGCTCGTCCCGGGTGTTGATGATGGGCCGGGACCGCGTGGTCGCCGAGGACACACCCTCCCAGATGTGCTCGGCGCGCTGTGACAGGCAGAACGTGGCCGCCTTCGGCGTCTGCAGCACCTTGCCGGCGCCGCAGATCAGCTGCCGCGTCACCAGGAACGGGAGCAGGACGTCCGAGATCCGGGAGAATTCACCGGCCCGCGCCACGAGGAAGTTCTCGTGACAGCCGTACGAATTGCCCGCCGAGTCCGTGTTGTTCTTGAACAGGTAGATGTCGCCGCCGATGCCTTCCTCGGCGAGCCGCTGCTCGGCATCGATCAGCAGTTCCTCGAGTACGCGCTCACCGGCCCGGTCGTGGTTGACCAACTGGATGAGGTTGTCGCACTCGGCCGTCGCGTATTCGGGGTGCGAGCCGACGTCCAGATACAGGCGGGCACCGTTCCGGAGGAACACGTTGGAGCTCCGGCCCCACGACACCACCCGCCGGAACAGGTAGCGCGCAACCTCGTCCGGGCTCAGTCGCCTGTGACCATGGAAGGTGCAGGTCACACCGAACTCTGTCTCAATTCCCATGATTCGTCGCTGCACACCTCGACAGTACAACGCCGATCACCCGGCGGAGCGGGAAAACCGTCCGGCGACACTCCGCGCCTACGCTGAGACGGTGAACCGACACCTGCACCGCATCCACCGGGTCGACGAGATCGTGTTCGGCCGCAGCGCCGATCTCCGCCCGTCCGGGGTCGACCGGGCGATGCGCTTCCTCAGCCACGCGGCCGACAAGGGGGTCCTGTGGTGGTGTGTGGCGGCACTGCTGGGACTGGTCGGCGGACGTGCCCGGCGCGGTGCCGTGCGGGGCCTGCTGTCGCTCGCGATGGCGAGCGGTCTGGCCAACGGCATCCTCAAGCCGGTGTTCCCACGGCGGCGCCCTCCCGCCCGCGCGTGGACGAACGTGCTGCGCGGCGTGCCGATTCCCCGGTCCTCGTCCTTCCCGTCGGGACATTCGGCGTCGGCGGCGGCGTTCACCACCGGTGTCGCCCTGGAATCGCCCGCGGCCGGTGCCGCACTCGCTCCCCTCGCGGCCGCGGTCGCGTACTCCCGGGTGCACAACGGCGTGCACTGGCCGTCGGACGTCCTCGTCGGGCTGATGCTGGGTGGGGCCGTCGCTTCCGGAACCCGCCGCTGGTGGGCGGTGCGCACCGAAGACCCGGCGGAGCTGGGCCCCGCAGTCGACGCGCCGGCGCTGCCGGGCGGTGAAGGCCTCCTCGTACTGGTGAACCAGGAGTCCGGGCCGGACACCGTGGATCCCAGCGAGGAGATCGCGACCGCACTCCCGAAGGCTCACGTGCGCGCCCTCGACACCGACCGCGATTTCGCCGAGCAACTCGACGCCTGGGTGGCCGAGACGAATCCGCGGGCACTCGGGGTGTGCGGCGGAGACGGAACCGTGGTCGCCGTCGCATCTGCGGCGGCGCGTCACACCCTGCCACTGGCGGTGTTCCCCGGCGGCACACTCAATCACTTCGCGCGGGACGCCGGCGTTCCCGAGATCTCGGACACGGCAACGGCCGTCGAGACCGGACATGCGGTTCTCGTGGATCAGGCCGTCGTCCACACCGACGTCGCCGAACCCGCGCCGTTCCTCAACACCGCCAGTCTCGGTGGCTATCCGGACGCGGTGCGACTACGGGAGAAGTGGCAGCCCCGGTACGGGAAGTGGCCCGCGGCCTGTGCGGCGATGATCAGAATTCTCGCCGCGGCGACACCGCTCGCCGTCACCCTCGACGGCAGGCCCGTGAACGTCTGGATGCTGTTCGTGGGGAACGGTCGGTACTCCCCCGGCGATCAGGTTCCGATGTCGCGCCCAGCCATCACCGGCGGACTGCTCGACGTCCGGTACGTGCGAGCCGACCGGCGGGCGTCCCGGCCGCGGCTGCTGTTCGCCGCCGTGACCGGGACGCTCGGAAGCAGCCGGGTGTACGTGCGATCCCTCGTGCCCCGGCTCACCGTCCGGGTGAACGGCGCACCTGTCGCGCTGGCCACCGATGGTGAAGTGGTGACCGACGCCCGGAGGTTCGAGTTCCGGACGGTGCCCGGAGCGATCGCCGTGTACCGACCTCAGTCCTGAGGGTCGGCCGGCTTCGTCTCGGTGTCCGGCTTCGGCTCCGGAGCGGATTCCGAGGCGGCCGCCGGCGCTGCGGGAACCAGCTGTTCGAGCGCGGCTCCGGCGATCCGCCGGAATGCGCGGCGAGGACGGGACTGATCGAGCACGGCCACCTCGAGGCTGGCCACGTCGACGTTCCGCTTCTCGCCCTCCCCCGCACCGCCCTGGCGCAGAGCGTTGACCGCGATGCCGACCGCAGCCTCGAGATCGAGGTCGGCACGGTACGACTCGCGCATGGCGGTCGCGATCGGCTCCGTCGTGCCACCCATCACCACGAAATGCTGTTCGTCGACGATGGATCCGTCGTACGTGATGCGGTACAGCTGGGGCGCCTTCGGGCTGCCCACCCGTCCGACCTCCGCGACGCAGATCTCCACCTCGTACGGCTTGGGCTGTTCGGTGAAGATCGTGCCCAGGGTCTGCGCGTACGCGTTGGCCAGCGATCGGCCCGTCACGTCACGGCGGTCGTAGGAGTAGCCGCGCATGTCGGCGTGGACGATCCCGGCGCGCCGCAGGTTCTCGAACTCGTTGTACTTGCCGACGGCGGCGAAGCCGAGCCGGTCGTACAGTTCACTGACCTTGTGCAGGGCGGTGGACGGATTCTCCGCGACGAACAGCACGCCGTCGCGGAACGTGAGAACCACGACGCTGCGTCCCCGGGCAATTCCCTTGCGCGCCAGTTCCGAGCGGTCCCGCATGATCTGCTCGGCGGAGGCGTAATACGGCATGGTCATCGCGCAGACCCCCCTTCTTCGGTGCGCTCGGCGACGATGCGCCGAGCCAACTCGGACGTCGTCTCCTCGGACACGTGGACGGCACCGGCCTGGGTGATCGTGACCGCGGTCGGGTAGATGCCGCGGGTCAGGTCGGGCCCACCGGTGGCCGAGTCGTCGTCGGCCGCGTCGTACAGCGATTCGATGGCCGCCCGCAGGGCAGTCTCCTCGTCGCTGTCCGGCGAGTAGATCTTCTTCAGCGCCGACTTCGCGAACAGCGACCCCGAACCGACCGCGTGGTATCCGGCGCGTTCCTCGTAGCGGCCGCCGACGACGTCGTACGAGACGATGCGGCCCGCCCGGGCCTCTTCGTCCGCGTCGAGGTCGTAGCCGACCAGCAGCGGGACGACCGCGAGACCCTGCATCGCCGCCCCGAGGTTGCCCCGCACCATCGACGCCAGGCGGTTGGCCTTACCGTCGAACGTCAGCGGAACGCCCTCGATCTTCTCGTAGTGCTCGAGTTCGACGGCGAACAGGCGCACCAGTTCGATGGCGATGCCCGCGGTGCCGGCGATACCGGCCGCCGAGTACTCGTCGGTGACGTACACCTTCTCGACGTCCCGGCTGGCGATCAGGTTGCCCTGGGTCGCGCGCCGGTCGCCTGCGAGCAGGACGCCGCCCTTGTAGGTGAGCGCCACGATCGTCGTTCCGTGCGGTGCGAGATCACCGCTCTCCATCCCGTCACCACCCCGTGTCGAGTGCGAACGATGGCCGATCCGATTCTCCGGCAGCAATTCTGGTGCGTGACCACGCAGATATTCGGTGAACGAGCTCAGATTCGAACCGAAACTGAGCCTCGTGTCACCGTCGCCTGTCCGCAATGCCGGTCGATCCGCCGTCACTGGCCGCCCTTCTGGACATAGGCCCGGACGAAGTCCTCGGCGTTCTCCTCGAGCACGTCGTCGATCTCGTCGAGCAGGTCGTCGGTGTCCTCGGCCAGCTTTTCGCGACGTTCCTGACCAGCGGCACCGTCACCGCCCGGGGTGTCGTCCTCGTCGCCGCCGCCAGTTCGTTTGGTCTGCTCCTGCGCCATCGCCGCCGACCTCCTTGTGTGAAGGGAGCTCTTCTTCCGAGCGTCCTGTCCTGCCAAGCAGTCTGACTACATCATCCGCTCGGACCTTCACCCTACCGAGCGTCGCCGCCCCACGTGTGCCGACGCGACGGCGAGTTCCGGGCAGATCCGTCCGGGAACGGTCGACGGCTCAGTTCGTGAGCTCGTCGACGAGCTCTTTCGCGGTCTCCACCGACTCCAGCAACTCCCCCACGTGCGCCTTGCTGCCCCGCAGCGGCTCGAGCGTGGGAATGCGGACCAGGGAGTCGCCACCGAGGTCGAAGATCACCGAATCCCAGCTCGCCGCCGCGATGTCGGCACCGAACTTGCGCAGGCACTCGCCGCGGAAGTAGGCGCGCGTGTCGGTGGGCGGAGTGTCGACGGCGTCCAGCACCGCCTGCTCGGAGACGAGGCGCTCCATCGACCCGCGGGCGACGAGCCGGTTGTACAGGCCCTTGTCGAGGCGGACGTCCGAGTACTGCAGGTCGACCAGGTGCAGTCGCGGCGCGGACCAGTTGAGGCCCTCCCGGTTCCGGAAACCCTCGAGCAGCCGCAGCTTGGCCGGCCAGTCCAGCAGGTGCGCGCATTCCATCGGGTCCCGCTCGAGGAGGTCGAGCACCATCGCCCACTTCTCCAGCAGATCGGCCACACGGGGGTCGTCGTTGCCCTCGGCGGACATGAACTTGTCGACCCGGTCCAGGTAGATCCGCTGCAACGCAAGCCCGGTCAGTTCCCGGCCGTCGGCCAGGGCGACCGTGGCGCGCAGCGTCGGGTCGTGGCTGATGTGATGCACGGCGGTGACCGGACGGGCCAGCTGCAGGTCGGTGAGGTCGACACCGGCTTCGATGAGATCGAGAACCAGCGCCGTCGTCCCGACCTTCAGGTACGTCGACATCTCGGCGAGGTTCGCGTCGCCGATGATGACGTGCAGGCGCCGGTACTTGTCCGCGTCGGCGTGCGGTTCGTCGCGGGTGTTGATGATGCCGCGCTTGAGTGTGGTCTCGAGCCCGACCTCGACCTCGATGTAGTCGGCCCGCTGGGACAGCTGGAAACCGGCCTCGTCACCGGACTGGCCGATGCCCACCCGGCCGGACCCGCAGATCACCTGACGGGACGCGAAGAACGGCGTCAGCCCGTTGATCACCGCGGAGAACGGCGTGGCCCGGGACATCAGGTAGTTCTCGTGGGTGCCGTACGACGCGCCCTTGCCGTCCACGTTGTTCTTGTACAGCTGCAGTCGCGGGGCGCCGGGGACGCTCGACGCGTGCCGGGCGGCCGCCTCCATCACGCGTTCGCCGGCCTTGTCCCAGATGACGGCGTCCAGGGGGTCGGTCACTTCCGGGGCCGAGTACTCGGGGTGCGCGTGGTCGACGTACAGCCGGGCGCCGTTGGTGAGGATCATGTTGGCCGCGCCGACCTCGTCGGCGTCGATCACCGGCGCCGGGCCGCTGAGCCGGCCCAGATCGAATCCGCGGGCGTCCCGCAGCGGGGATTCCACCTCGTAATCCCATCGGGTGCGCTTGGCGCGCGGCACTCCCGCTGCGGCCGCGTAGGCCAGCACCGCCTGGGTGGACGTCAAGATCGGATTGGCCGAAGGCTCGCTGGGTGAGGAGATTCCGTACTCGACTTCGACACCGATGATCCGCTGCATGCTGCCGAGCCTATGCGATCACCCACGCCACCCGGCGGCACACTCCTGCCGCGCGAGCCGTGGGCGTCCGGCGCCTAGCCCGGCGAGCACTCCAGGTACTGGTCCGCCGAGATCGCCTCGAGCACGGTCCGGACCCCGGGCGGGGCCCACGAGTGGGTGCCGTCGGTGCCGATTCGAGGGTCCGTCAGGTGCACCGTCCGGCGACGCGTCACGATGGTGCATCCGCCCGCCGCCACCACGTTTCGCACCCAGTCGCTGCGCGCTCCGTATGTGAGGGCGAACCGGTAGCGGCCGTCCACGACGAACACGTTGACGGGTGTGTGATACGACTTCCCCGACTTCCGGCCCCGGTGCTCGACCATGGCGAAACCGGGCAGGATGCTCGCGACATGACGGCTCACCCGGTTGGTGACGACCCGGTTGAAACGGGCGATCGAACGCGGCAACGCCATGAACTCTCACCCCTTCGGTACCGGAACGAGCAACCGACCTCGACAGTACCGACGTTCGCCGGAGGTGCTGGCAGGATCGACTCATGGATTCCGCACCGAACACCCCACCCGGCACGGACGAAGTGGTGGCGGTGTTCGACAGTGCGGGACGACCGGTGGGGTCCGCCGAGCGTTCCCGCGTCTACGCCGAGGGGTTGTGGCATGCGAGTGCGGGCGTCCTCGTCCGATCCGGCGACGGGAAGCGCCTCTACGTGCACCGACGCGCGGACACGAAGACGGTGTTCGCCGGACATAACGACTGCCTGGCGGGCGGGGTGGTCGATCCCGGGGAAACCCCGGAGGAGGCCGCGAGCCGGGAGCTGGCGGAGGAACTGGGCATCACCGGGGTGGGTCTCACTCCCATCGCGAGGGTGGCGTGGGACGGCCGGTGGCAGGGCCTGCGGCTGCGCTGCCACCTGTACGCGTACGAGGCACACTGGGACGGACCGGTCGTCCACCAGGCCAGCGAGATCGCGTCGGGCTGGTGGTGGACACCCCACGAACTGGTGACGCACCTGCACGACCCGGAGTGGCCGTTCGTGCCGGACACGCGGGCACTCCTCGAGGACTACCTCGTCGCGCGAGACCGCTGACACAGGTCACGGCCCGCGCGGCGGGAACCCGTGTCGAGGTTCCCGCCGCGCGGGCCGTGCCGATCGGCCTACAGGTACTGGCCGGTGTTGGACTCGGTGTCGATGGCGCGGCTGGCGCTCGCGTTCTTACCGGTGACCAGCGTGCGGATGTAGACGATCCGCTCACCCTTCTTACCCGAGATCCGGGCCCAGTCGTCGGGGTTGGTGGTGTTCGGCAGGTCCTCGTTCTCCGAGAACTCGTCGACGATGGAGTCGAACAGGTGCTGGACGCGCAGGCCCGGGGCACCGGTGTCGAGCACCGACTTGATCGCGTACTTCTTGGCGCGGTCGACGATGTTCTGAATCATCGCCCCCGAGTTGAAGTCCTTGAAGTACAGGACCTCCTTGTCGCCGTTGGCGTACGTGACCTCGAGGAAGCGGTTCTCCTCGCTCTCGGCGTACATGCGGTCGACGACCCGTTCGATCATCACCCGGATGCAGGCCGTGCGGTCGCCACCGAACTCCGCGAGGTCGTCGCTGTGCACCGGCAGCGTCTCGACGAGGTACTTCGAGAAGATGTCCTGCGCCGACTCCGCGTCGGGGCGCTCGATCTTGATCTTCACGTCGAGGCGGCCGGGGCGCAGGATCGCGGGGTCGATCATGTCCTCGCGGTTGGAGGCGCCGATCACGATGACGTTCTCGAGTCCCTCCACACCGTCGATCTCACTGAGCAGCTGAGGCACCACGGTGGTCTCGACGTCGGAGGAGACACCCGATCCGCGGGTGCGGAAGATGGAATCCATCTCGTCGAAGAACACGATCACCGGGGTGCCCTCGGACGCCTTCTCCCGGGCCCGCTGGAAGATCAGCCGGATGTGCCGCTCGGTCTCGCCGACGAACTTGTTCAGCAGCTCGGGGCCCTTGATGTTGAGGAAGTAGGACTTGGCTTCCTTGCTGTCCTGCCCCCGGGCCTCCGCGATCTTCTTCGCGAGCGAGTTGGCGACCGCCTTGGCGATGAGCGTCTTGCCGCACCCGGGCGGACCGTAGAGGAGCACGCCCTTCGGCGGGCGGAGCTCGTATTCGTGGAACAGGTCCTTGTGAAGGAAGGGCAGCTCGACGGCGTCGCGGATCTGCTCGATCTGCCGGCCGAGACCGCCGATGTCGTCGTAGTGGACGTCGGGAACCTCTTCGAGGACGAGATCCTCGACCTCGGCCTTGGGGATCCGCTCGAACGCGTACCCGGCCTTCGTGTCGACGAGGAGGGAGTCGCCCGGCCGCAGTTTGCGGGTGGGCGATTCGGCGTCGTACGCGACCGACTCCCTCTCGCTCTCCTCGAAGACGGTGGCGAGGGGTTCGGCCAGCCAGACGATCCGTTCCTCGTCGGCGTGACCGACCACGAGAGCGCGCTGACCGTCGTCGAGGACCTCGCGCAGCGTGCTGATCTCACCGACGCGCTCGAAGTTGCCCGCTTCCACGATCGTGAGTGCCTCGTTGAGACGCACGGTCTGACCGAGCTTGAGAGTCTCGGCGTCGACGTTCGGGGAGCAGGTCAACCGCATCTTGCGTCCGGAGGTGAACACGTCCACGGTCTGATCGTCGTGCACTCCGAGCAGCACGCCGTACCCGCTCGGCGGCTGGCCGAGGCGATCGACTTCCTCTCGAAGCGCAATGAGCTGCTGACGGGCCTCCTTGAGGGTGTCCATCAGCTTGGTGTTCCGGATGGACAGCGAGTCCACTCGCGATTCCATCTCACGAAGCTGTTCCGGCGACTCCGCGAGCTGCCTACGCAGTGCCGACGCCTCTGCGCGCAACGCCTCGAGCTCTCGTGCGGCCGCAACCGAATCGGGGTTCTCTGTCGAGCTCATGTGCGTCTCCTCCCAATGAGATCTATCAACGCTACCGGCACTGCCCGAATTCTGCGCCGTGACACGGATTCTGCCGATTGCGAATCGGCATACGTGACACCCTGGGCCACCGAAACTCTCATGTTAGCCTTACCTACCTGTCGAGCAGTTTCCTCTCTGTTCTGTGTAACGAAAGGGTTCGTCGTGATAATCCGCAAGCCCCTGAACGGCAGATCCTTCACCGGTAGGTCCGCGGTCGCCGTCGGCGCGGTGGTCTTCGCGCTCGGGATGTCGGCCTGCTCGTCGGACGACGCTTCCGACACCGCTGCGGCGACGTCCGCGGCCACGTCGTCCGCGGCGGAAGCGGCGGTCGCGGCCCCCACGTCCGAGGAACTGCTCGGTACGCTCCAGCTGCTCGTGGACCCGGCCCGGCCGGTCGACGAGAAGACCGTCGTGGTCGTCGACGGCGACGAACGCCGCCCGAATCTGGAGGCGATGACCGCCGCCATGGCCAACTACCCGGTGTCCTTCACGGTCACGGACGTGCAGGTGGAGGGCGATACCGCGACGGCGAACGTCGCGATCGTGAGCCCGCACGGCACGGCCGCCCCGACGGCGTGGACGTGGGAGAACGTCGACGGCGTGTGGAAGGTGTCGGACGAGAGCACGTGCACCCTGCTGGGCATGGCACGCGCGGGCTGCAGCTGACTCTTCGCCGTTCGGCGGCGCCCTCTCCGGGCGCCGCCGAACGGTGTCTCAGCCCTTGCCCGACCGGCGCTGCGGCTTGGGGGTGACGGTTCCCTCGGCGAGACGCCGCGCGCTCACGAGGAACGCGGTGTGGCCCTGCATCCGGTGTTCCGGCCGCACGGCGAGTCCGACCACGTGCCAGCCGCGCACGATCGACTCCCAGGACCGCGGCTCGGTCCAGCACTCCTGCTCGCGCATCGCCTCGACGACCTTCGAGAGCTGCGTCACCGTCGCGACGTAGACGACGAGCACACCGCCGGGGACCAGCGCCTTGGACACCGCGGGCAGCGCGTCCCAGGGGGCCAGCATGTCGAGGACCACCCGGTCGACCGGGCCGCCCGCCGCCTCGGCGTCGAACTCGGCGACGTCGGCGATCGTCAGGTCCCAGTTCTCGGGGCGCTCTCCGAAGAACGTCTCGACGTTCCGGACGGCGTGTTCGGCGTGGTCGTCGCGCACCTCGTACGAGATGACCCGGCCTTCGGGCCCGACCGCACGGAGCAGGGAGCACGTCAACGCTCCGGACCCGGCGCCGGCCTCGAGCACCCGGGCGCCGGGAAACACGTCGCCCTCGTGGACGATCTGGGCCGCGTCCTTCGGGTAGATCACCTGCGCGCCGCGCGGCATCGACAGCACGTAGTCGGTGAGCAGCGGTCGCAGCGCGAGGTACGGGGTGCCGTTGGTCGACTTGACCACGCTGCCCTCGTCGGTGCCGATCAGGTCGTCGTGCAGGATTCCGCCGCGGTGCGTGTGGAACTCCTTGCCCGCCTCCAGGTTGACCGTGTAGTGCCGGCCCTTGCCGTCGGTCAACTGGACGCGATCGCCCACCCGAAACGGTCCACTCGGTCGCGTTTCGCGTCCCACCATCGTCACCGACTCCTCAGCCTGTTCGTCCGGCGCCGTCCGGCGCCCGCCCCGCTGCCCCGACACGACTGTCGGACCGGGGGCCTACCCTGCCAGGTGTGAGCATCTCAGAGTCGCCAGCCCCCGTCACAAAGGGTTCCCCATCACAGCCCGGCGACACTTCGGCCACCCGCAGGCGCCCCGCCCTGTCACCGTCGCGTGCCGGCGACTTCAAGCAGTGCCCGCTTCTCTACCGCTTCCGCGCCGTCGACCGGCTTCCCGAGGCGCCGTCACGCGCACAGGTGAAGGGCACGGTGGTGCACGCCGCGCTGGAGACGCTGTTCGGGCTCCCCGCCGCCGAGCGGGTTCCTGCGCGCGCCGTCGACCTCGTCCGCCCGTCGTGGGAGCGCCTCCTGGACGAGGCTCCCGATCTGATCGATCTGGTCCCCGTCGACCAGCGCGAGTCGTTCCTCGACGAGGCGAGGTCGCTCGTCACCGCGTACTACCAGCTGGAGGACCCCACCCGGTTCGAGGCCGAATCGTGCGAACAGCGCGTCGAGACCGAACTCGCCGACGGGGTGCTGCTCCGCGGATTCGTCGACCGCATCGACGTCGCCCCCACCGGGGAGGTGCGGGTGGTCGACTACAAGACCGGTCGCGCACCCCGCGAGATGTCCGAGTCCAAGGCGCTGTTCCAGATGAAGTTCTACGCGCTGGTCCTGCTGCGCACCCGCGGCATCGTCCCGGCGCAGCTGCGGCTGCTGTACCTCGCGTCCGGGACGGTCCTCACCTACGCGCCCGACGAGGACGAACTGCTGCGCTTCGAGCGCACGCTGTCGGCGATCTGGAAGGCCATCCTGGCCGCGGGTGTCACCGGCGATTTCCGACCCAAGCCGAGCCGGCTCTGCGACTGGTGTGATCATAAGTCCCTGTGCCCCTCGTTCGGCGGAACGCCGCCTCCCTAC